>JBJXFB010000158.1:0-27875 GCA_046155895.1 Planctomycetota bacterium
CGAGAAGCGCTCTTCCGCGGCTGCGGCGACCGTCACGCCGTCCACGACGATCGCCGCGGCCGCGTCGCGGTGGAAGGCGCCGAGGCCGAGGACCCTCATCCGTACTGCGAGCGCAGGCGCTCGAGGACGGCTCGTTCGGCGAGGGGCTTCTTCCAGCCGGCTTTCGCGGTTCGGCCTCGCGCGAGGAATCCGAAGGGCGCGAGCACGGTGAAGTACATGACCAGGAGGATCGCTCGCGTCAGACCCGCGGCCGATCGAGCTCCGAAGCGCTTCCAGGCCCCCAGGAAGCGCGAGCCGCGCGCCAGCGAGAGCGCGCGCTTCACCTCCATTCCGCGGCCCTCCTTCTTCCACTTCCGGAGCAGGGTCCCCGTGTAGGCGACGTGGTAGTGCTCGTCCTTCAGGATCGACGCGAAGATCGCGCGCGTCTCCGGGTCGTCCGTCAGATATCGCTCGTGGTCGCGGAAGAGCTTCGCGGCGCGCTTCTCCGCGACGTGGAGCATCGCGACGTAGCCCACTTCGCCGAGCTCGTCGGCCAGCGCGAACTTCAAGAACCCGTGCCCGTCCGTCGAGGCCGCGAGCTTCCCGCGCGACAGCGAGAGGTCGTAGGGCTTGTCCGATTCCTCCTCGCGCGTCGCCGCGACTCCCTGGGCGCGCAGCTCGGCCGCGCGCCGATGGAAGAGCTCGGCGTGGCGCAGCTCGTCCTGGGCGTGCCGCTCGAGGTGAGCCTTGAGCTCGGCATCGCGGACGATCCGCTGCGCGGCGACGATGTCGCGCCCGCCGTCGGCCTCGGTGCGCGCGAAGCTCTCGAGCGTCTTGAGCTTGCGCTCGGGATCCGACCAGGCGGATCGGGCGCGGGAGAAGGAGAGGAGGGGCATGGATCACCAGCTGATCTCGACGGCATTCGAGACGTTGAACAGTGCGGGTGGACAGTGGTTGGGCATCACTGCGCGATAGAGAAGCTCATAGTGCGTCACGGATCCCGGAACTCCTGGAGCTACCCGAAACGTCACCGTGCCCCGCGTCGGAAACTGGATGCCAGCCCTGCGCGTTCTTCCAGCGATGCATCGGATGCCATCACCAAAAGGGACCCCGCTGGGCACCGAAGACGAGGCCGAAAGCAGAATGGCGAACAGAGCGTGCGGGACATTGGTCGCTGTCAGCGTGATGTCCCCGGGAATCTTCCCCGAGGCGCCGAGGCGGGAGCCCTGGAAGTTGGAATTCGCGCAGCCGTGAAGGGCGAGTCCCTGATTCAGGCACGGGCATGGTATCGACACGGACGGGTCGAGTCCGTCGCCGTAGCAGTAGCCCTTCCCGAGCACGGCATCCTTGCTGAGTCTGGCGACGTGCTTCGACGGCTTGCCACCGGCCGTCTCGAAGTATCCCCCCACGATCAGATCCTGCCCCCCGCCGGCTCCTCGGAGTTCCGCCATGGCGTGGACGGGACCATCCAGATTGCCCGCAACCTCTTGCCACCACTGACCGTTCCATCGCGCGAGATAGTGGGCGCTGGTAGTTCCCGCGCGGTCGAACAACCCGCCTGCGTAGAGCGCCGGACCACCTCCCGTCCCGTCGTCGTGGACGAAGATCTTGAATACAGTGGCAGACTCGAAGGGGACGTTGAAACCGACGGGGGTCCAGGTCGTTCCATTCCATCGGGCCACATTCGCTCCCACCCCCGTGAGAGCGACGCCCGCCGCGAACAGAGCTGGATCGCCTTCGATCCCGTCGTCGAACATCGCAAGAGAATTCACGGCCACCCCGGGATTGCCCATCGCCGTCCAATTCGCTCCGTCCCACTTGGCGACATTGACGACGGGAACCGCTCCCGCGGTAGTGAATACGCCAGCTGCGTACAGAGCTGAACCCGAAGAAGACTCATGGGCGAGAAGGGCGTTGACGGCACCATTCACACCGCCGGCAAGCGCAGACCACGCCGCACCATCCCATCGCGCGATGTTGTTGACCGTGACGCTCCCGGCAGTGATGAAGTCCCCTCCGACATAGAGATCTCGTCCGGCGCCGTCGTTCCAGACGGCCAGTGCTCTCCCGTGCCCCGGATTGAGCCCCGTCCCCAGTGGCGACCAGCTTGCTCCATCCCACGAAGCGATATGGAGAGCCAGAGAGCCTCCGGCAAAGGCGAAGTAGCCAGTCGCGAAGAGGTTGTTCCCAGTGCCGTCGTCGAAGTTCGCGAGAGCTTTCACGTCGTAGGAAGAGAAGGAGCTGACGTCGATGCCTTCGCCGAGGGGATACCAGGTGGATCCATCCCATCTCGCGACACCCTCGGCCGCGGTCGTGCCGGCGATCGTGAACTGGCCAGCGGCGAAGAGCTGCTGTCCGTGCCTGCCTCCTTCTTCGCGCACGCAGAGGGCCGAGACCTTGCTGTTCATTCCTTTCGCGCGTCCGAGGCCGATCCATTTTCCGTTCACGAGTTGGGCGATGCAGTCCGCGTTGACCTCCTCTGCGGAGATGAAATAGCCGGCGGCGAACAGGCGCGCCACGCCGCCCACCGTGCAACCGGCGAGAACATGGATCTTCTCCGAGAAGTCGATTTCCCAACCCGAGACGCTCCAGGTGGACCCATCCCAACGAGCTACGGTATTCGCGGGTTGACCTCCCGCCTGGTAGAGGTTCCCGCCCACGAAGAGAGCCGGCGCACTCGAACCGTCATCGAACACTTCGATCGATCGGACGGTGCCGACGACGCCTCCGCCTGGGGCGCTCCAGTTCGCACCGTCCCAGCGGATCAAGCTGTGCAAGGCGACACCCCCGACGCTGTAGATGCTGCCGCCGGCATACAGGGCGGGTCCGACTCCAGACCCATCGGAGAATTCAGCGAGGGAGAACACGGTTGCGGAGGGCGGATCCAGCCCGGGCCCTACCGCGGACCAAGAAGCGCCATCCCACCTGGCAAGGCCCTGGATCGCCGTGGACCCGGACACACTGAATTGTCCCCCCGCGTAGAGGGCGAGCCCACCACCAGCACCGTCGTCATGAGCGATCAACGTGCGGACCCTGTCGCCGCTGGAGGTTCCCCCGAGCCCCGCACCCAGCGGCGCCCAACTCGCGCCGTTCAACCGCGCGATGTTGATGGCTCCTTGAAGTCCTGGCGTGACGAACTCTCCTCCCACATACAGGGCCGGACCTGATCCGTCGTCGAACACGGCCATCGCATCGATCTCGCCGTCGGTGTTGGGAAGTGGAGACCAGGTCACTCCGTTCCAACGCCCGAGATAGGTGTGGTAAGGATAGGTGGGAACCGGAAAGAACCCAGCCGCGTACAACTGTGCTCCGGATCCGTCGTCGAAGACCGTCATCGCGGTCACGACACCTTCAACTCCGGGTCCGACCGCTGACCACGCGTGGCCATCCCAGCGCGCGATGTTCTTTGCGGGGATCGTTCCGGCTGTCTCGAACACCCCTCCCACATAGAGTGCCATGCCAGTTCCGTCATCGAACTCAGCCATGGAGTAGACGACGCCGTCGACTCCAGGGTTCTCGAAGCCGCGACTCCATTCAGCGAGTTGGGCTTGAGCCTGGCTCTGCAGGAGGATGAGCATCAAGAAGAGTCTCATGATGCTGATCACGTGAGGTGCCCGCCTAAGGATTGGTTGCTCTCTCATGACGTGGCTTCGACTCCGTAGGGCATTCGGGGGTTCGACAATTGAGGTGCCCGGTGGGATACTCCGACCGCTCATCATCCCCGGCGATCCTTCTCGCCGCCACCCTCGGCCACCATGACTTCAGGCGCTTTCCGCGTACCCACACCCTTGAACGAGCCCGTGCGCTGCTACGCGCCCGGCAGCCCGGAGAAGGCGTCGCTCAAGAATCGCTTGTCCGCGCTCGCTTCCGAGGAGATCGAGATCCCCCTCGTGATCGGCGGACGCGAGGTTCGCACGGGCAAGAAGGAGCCGATCGTCGCGCCGCACGATCACCAGCACCGTCTGGGGACGTTCCACCAGGCCGGCGCGGACGAGGTCGCGGCCGCGATCGAATCCGCGGAGCGCGCGCGACCGGCTTGGGCCGCGATGCCGTGGGAGGAACGCGCCGCGGTGTTCCTGCGCGCCGCCGAGATGCTCGCGACGACGCACCGCGACCTCGCCAACGGCTCGACGATGCTCGGGCAGAGCAAGACGGCCCACCAGGCGGAGATCGACTCCGCCTGCGAGCTCGCGGACTTCTGGCGCTTCAACCCGTGGTTCGTGGAGCGGATCTACGCGGAGCAGCCGCTGTCGGCACCCGGCGCCTGGAACCGCCTCGAGCACCGCCCGCTCGACGGGTTCGTCTTCGCCGTCACGCCCTTCAACTTCACCTCGATCGCCGGCAACCTGCCGACCGCGCCCGCGATGCTCGGCAACACGGTCGTGTGGAAGCCCGCGTCGACCTCGGTCTACTCGAACTGGCACTTGCTGAAGATCCTGGAGGAAGCGGGACTGCCTCCAGGCGTGATCAACTTCGTTCCCGGGTCCGGAGCGACGGTCGGCGATCCCGTCCTCGCGGACGCGCGCCTCGGCGGCGTGCACTTCACGGGATCGACCGGCGTCTTCCAGGGCATCTGGGCCGGCGTCGGGAAGAACATCGCGCGCTACAAGCAGTACCCGCGCCTGGTCGGCGAGACCGGCGGCAAGGATTTCATCTTCGCGCACGCCTCCGCCGACATCGCCGCGCTCGCCGTCGGGCTCGTGCGGGGCGCGTTCGAGTACCAGGGGCAGAAGTGCTCCGCCGCGAGCCGCGCCTACGTGCCCAAGAGCCTCTGGAAGCGCCTGCGCGAGACGATGGGCGCGATGCTGGCCGAGGTGCGGATGGGCGACGTCCAGGACTTCCGCAACTTCGTCGGCGCGGTGATCGACGCGCGCTCGTTCGCCAAGCTGAAAGCCGCGATCGAGGCCGCGAAGAAGTCGAAGGACGCCGAGGTGATCTTCGGCGGCGAGTGCGACGACTCGATCGGATGGTTCGTGCAGCCGACCGTGATCGAGGCCAAGGCACCGCGCTACGACACGATGTGCACGGAGCTCTTCGGTCCGGTTCTGACGATCCACGTCTACGAGGACGCGCGCTACGAGGAGACGCTCGACCTCTGCGACACGACGTCCGAGTACGCGCTCACGGGGGCCATTTTCGCGACCGACCGGGCCGCGATCGAAAAGGCGACGGAGCGCCTGCGCTTCGCCGCGGGCAACTTCTACGTCAACGACAAGCCGACCGGCGCGATCGTGGGCCAGCAGCCTTTCGGCGGCTCGCGCGCGTCGGGCACGAACGACAAGGCCGGGTCGATCCTGAATCTCATGCGCTGGGTGTCGCCGCGGACGATCAAGGAAACGCTCGTCCCGCCGCGCGATTGGCGCTATCCATTCCTCCGGGAGGAATAAGGAGGCCGCGGAGCCGTCGGGGAGGTCCGAGCCGCGGTCGAAGAGCTCCCCCCGATGCGCAACGCGATCCGAAGGCCCTCGACCTGGCTCCTGATCCTCGCGCTGATCCTGCTCGCGATCGGCGTGCTGTGGCTGCTGCCGCGGCTCCTGCAGCCTCCCCCGTCTCCCGAGTCGAACATCGCGCAAGCCGGGGAGGCGACCGAGCGGGACGGAGGGCTCTCGGGAGGAGCCGAAAACGGGTCCGGCCCGCCGGCGGGCAGCCCCTCCGGCGAGAGCGATTCGACCCAGGAGACCGAGGCCTCGCAGGCTCGGTCCGACACGAGCGATCCGGCCGGAGCCGCGGAGGTCGTCGCTGCGCCGGGCCGGATCCTCGGACAAGTCGTCGACGCGGCCGGACACGGCATCGCGGGCTGCACGGTGCTCGCGCTGCATGCGCCCGACTTCGGGAGGCCCATCGACGAGCGGTTCTGGTGGATCACGCACCTTCCGCTCGACGTCGCGGATCCCGTCGCCCTCGGCATGGAGACGCCGGCGAGCGCGACGACGGACGAGACCGGCGCTTTCGTGTTCGAGGGATTCGAACCGGGCCGCCTGCGGTTCGCCATCCGCTCGCAGAACCACGAGCCCGTCGACCGCGACGACCTCTGGCTTCCCGCCGGCGGCACGCTCGAGCTGGCGAAGATCCGCGTGGAGCGCGCGACGACCCTCGGAGGGCGCATCCTCGACCCCGAGGGCTTCCCCGTCGCCGGCGCTCCGATCGTGCGCGTCGACGACTTCGCCCAGGCCGGTCTGCCTCCGCTGTCCGCCGGAGCGGGCGTCCTCCTCGCGACGACGAACGCTCGCGGAAGCTTCATGAGCGCCCCCGTCGCGCGCGGCGCGTGGTCCTACGTGGTCTCCGGCGGTTCCAGGTTCCCCGACCTCCTGGTCGCGGGCGACTCGGAACGCGACGGAGGGGAGATCGAGGCGATGCTCGGCGACGACGAGACGATACGCGGACGGGTGCGGAGCTCGTCGCGATTCACGCAGCCGATGGTCGTGCGGGCTCTCCCGGCGGCTCCGGCCGGGGCGGGCGCCGCGAGCATCCCCTTCGAGTGCAGGAGCGACGCGCGGTGGGCCGAGGTGCGCGCCAATTCCGAATTCGAGTTCGGCGGCCTCGAGCCGGGCGTCGTGTACGAACTGCGAGCGAGCCAGAGAGAGCGCGCCTGGGAGGTCGACAGCGCGTGGTCTCCCCCGCTCCTCGCGGTCGCGGGCGAACAGCGCGCCGAGCTCCTCTGGGATCCCGACGCGAGCGTCACGTTCAAAATCGTCGCGTCGGGAAGCCGCGTTCCCCTCGGCGAGTGTCGAGCGACGATCACGGGCTTCGACCCCGAGAGCGTGCTCGTCGCGGCTCTCTCGGAAGCGACGCTCGGTCTCTCGACGATCGAAGGACTCCGCCCGCGCCGGCTGACTTCCTTCCGGGGACTCCAGCTGGAGAAGCCGGGCTATCTCGCCTGCGACCGGAACCTGGCGGACCTGCGTCCGGGCCGCGCGCTCGCCATCGGCGACATCGAGCTCACGCCGCTTCCAGCCATGCTCGTCCGCGTCGTCGACGAGCTCACGCGGCGGCCGATCGAGGGTGCCTGGGTCGCCGCGATCGAGACCCCGATCGAGCTCGAAGATCGCGAGTCCGCGTCGGGCGCCGCGACCGACGACGACGGGGAGGCGCGGATCCCCTCCTTCGCTGGCTCGGGATCGGGGATCGAGGTCCGCGCGCCCGGCTACGCTCCCGCGCGCCGCACCGGACCCTTCGGGGCGGGCTTCGGGGAGCCGCACCTCGAGATCGGCCTCGTCCGCGGCGCGACCGCGCGCATCCTGGTCGTCGATTCGGCGGGCGACCCCGTCTCCGCCGCGCGGATCGAGCACGTCGAGGGCAATTGGTCGCCGAACGAATCGTGGCGGGACGGCGAAGCGCCCGGGATCGGCGAGCGTCCCGATCCGCGGGTGTCGAAGATCGCCGACGAGCGCGGCGCCGTCGAGTTCCGCCACCTCGCACCGGGACGTCACGCGTTCCGCCTGCGGCGGTACGGCGCCTACCAGGACAGCGAGTGGACGCAGCGGGAGCTGGCGGTGGGCGATGCCCTCGAGATCGTGCTCGTCAGCCAGGCGCCTTCGACGCTCGAGGTGCGAGTCCACGACAACGGCCTGGTGCTGGCCGGAACCGACGCGGCGCTCCTGCGGAACGAGGAGGGCAGCGATCCGATCGCTCTCCTCGACCCCCGCGCCCCGCTGCCTCCGTGTCTGCACGCGCGCCTGAACGATCGGGGCATAGCGAGCTTCGCGAATCTCCAGCCGGGGCGCTTCGTCCTGCTCGTCCGCGTCCCCGGCCAGGGCGTGCGAGCGTTCGCGGAAGCGAACCTCGCCGAGGGAGGAAGCCGGGTCGAGATCGATCTCGCCCGCCGCTCGATCGTCGGAACGGTCTCGCACGCCGAGTCGGGGCCTGTGGGCGGCGCCGACATCTTCCTGGCTCCGCTCGATCGGAGCGGGAACACCTACCGGCTCCAGCAGCTCGGGTACCTCGCTGGTTTCGAGTCCTTCGGCCTCGGATTCGAGATCCAGGCGACGAGCTCGGACGAGACGGGGTCGTTCCGGATCCTGGGCGTGCCCACGAGCGCGCGCTTTTTCGTGAGCGCCCGGTCGGGAGCCTTCTGGAGGCGGGGCACGATCCCGGCTCGGCTCGGGGCCGACATCACGGAGGCGCGGGCGGACCTCGAACTCCTGCCGGCGGGCGCGATCGAGGTGCGTCTCGGGGAGGATTCCTCGATCGTTCCGTGCGTGCTCGCGGCGAACGCGAGGGAATCGCGCTCGTACCTGTGGATCGCCCCCAGGCGGACATTCTCCGGAAGCGTCGAGGTGCTCGAAGGGCTGCTGCCGGGAGAGTGGGATGTCGTGCTGGGCACCGCCGGCGGCGGGAGGGTGCGCGA
This sequence comes from Planctomycetota bacterium, assembly GCA_046155895.1. Classification (GTDB taxonomy): domain Bacteria; phylum Planctomycetota; class UBA1135; order UBA1135; genus DASYPQ01. The sequence continues at coordinate 8,327 of JBJXFB010000158.1, forward strand.
GTCCATCGAAGTCGTAGCGGGCGAGACCTCGTTCGCCGATCTCCCCCTGCACTGACGGGGACGGCGCCTACGGCGCGCGCACGAGCTCGATCGACAGCGCCACGGCCCCGTCGATCTGGAAGTACTCGATCTCGAGGCCGTGCTCGCCCTGCGCGAGCGAGAGTTCGGCCTCGCCGCGCTTCGGCGCGTGCCAGGTCCAGTCCTCGAACGCGATCTTCCCGTCGACTCTCACGCGCACGCCGTCGTCGCTCGTGACGGCGAGGCGGTGCTTCCCGCCCTCGGCGAGGGCGACGCGCGCACTCGCGACGAGGCCGAAGCGGTCGTTCCCGACGGACTTCCTCACCTGGGCATCTCCGCCCCAGGGATCCGTCCACACGCCGACCTTCGCTCGCGCCGTTGGTCTCGCCCCGAGCGCGCGCCAAGCCTCGAGGTCCTCCCGCGGATCGGGACCGTCCTTCCACGAGAACCAGGTCGCATCCCACTCATTCCCGGCCAGCAGCCCGCCGGGCTGGCGCTGCGCGGGGCGCGGATCGCCCGAGCGGTAGTCCCACGGGCCCCACTCCCCCATCACGATCGAGTCGAGACCGCGCCGCCCCTCGGGAGCGGCGATCGCCTGCTGCGTGCCGGGAACCTCCGGGCACTTCCAGGCCACCGCGCGCTCGAGCCACTCGGGCGGATCGCCGTGGAGGTCGGCGAAGCTCGAAGCGTGGATCGTCGCGCTCGCGCGGTTGCCTCCCTGGCCGATCAGCAGGTCGAGGCGGATCCCCTCTCCCTCGATCGGACCCGCGGGCTTCCCCCAGCGGCTCCCGGAGAGGAACACGTGCTCGGTGTTCGTGAGGACGAGGTCGCGGCGGTTCTCCTCGAACTCGTTCCCGAGGACGTAGTGGTCGCGCGACGACGTGTCGCGGTGCTTCCCGAACGGCCCGTTGAAGAGCTCGGGATCCTCGTCCCACCACAGCTCGACGCCGATCTGGTTCCGGCGGATCGTGTTCCCGACGATGGCGCACTCCTGCCCGTGCTCGATCGAGACGGCGCCGCCGAGCGTGTCCTCGATCTCGTTTCCCAGGACGACCATGCGGGAGGAGTATCCGCCCCAGACGCCGTGCTGGTGCGAGCCCGACAGGCGGTTCTCGATCGCCCAGTTGTCCTTCGAGAAGGTCGCTTCGATCGCATTGGCGACGGCGCAGGAGAAGTCGTTGCGGTACCAGATGTTCCGGTCGGAGCCGCCGGCGTCCATCTCGCCCTTCTCGAAGGCGCGTCCGGCGACCGTGTCGTTGCCCGCGAAGAGGAAGACGCCGTCGCCGCCGTGGGTCGCGGAGTTCCAGGCGAAGAGGTTGTCGCAGCAGCGCTCGAACAGGAGGATCCCGGCCGAATCCTGCCCGCGCCAGTAGACGTCGTGGCTGTAGCCGCGGACGCAGTAGTCGAAGCGGTTGCGGCTGACGACGTTGGAGGACGAGCGGAACAGCGCGAGTCCCCAGCCGGAGAGGAAGGAGAAGTCGCAGTCGTAGACGCGCGCGGAGCTCGTGCGCGTGAGGAGGATGCCGTTCTGCCCGTGGCGCCCGCGGCAGGCGGCGACGGTGACCTTCGAGCAGTCGGTGAGGCTGATCGCGGCGCCGTGGTCCAGGATCCACTCGTTCGCGTCGTTCTCGTGCGGGTAGAGCCAGTCGGCCGCGTCCTCGGCGGCGACGGTGGAGAGAAGGCGCTGTCCGTACCAGCCGTCGAAGGAGAGGCCGTCGAGCACGAGGTTCTTGCAGCGCTCGGCGACGAGGCAGCCCTTGTAGCCGCCGATCGTCCCGCCTCGGATCGTGACGTCCTCGCAGTCGCGCAGGACGATCCCCCAGCCGGCGTTCTGGTCGAGATCGATACCCGCGGGCGTGCCGCGCAGCGAGACGCCGGTGAGGTCGAGGGTGAGCTTCTTCGCCTTGTCGAGGACGATGACTCCGCCGCGTCCGTCCGCGCCGAGTGGCGGCCGGAGATAGCTGCCCGGAGCGACACGCGTGGCCTCGGAGACGACGAGCGGCGCCGCCTCGGGTATCCGGACGTCCGCCATTCGGGGAGCGAACGCGAGCAGAACCGCAGCGAACATCGGAATACGGTACCAGGCTGTTTCCGCCGGAGATCCATCCGGCCCGGGACCGGCGCCGTTCGCGCTCCCGCGGACGGGCCGAGCCGTGGCCGGGTGCGCGCGCGGCGCGGATCGCGGCGGGAATCGGCCTGGTACCCGATCCCGGGGCTAGGAGTCGCGCTTCAGGCAGGCCTGTCCGCAGTCGACATGGTTCGGCCGCGGAAGGAGGCTGCAGGATTCGACGCGCACCTCGCGGTGCGGCTCGTCGTAGCGCCGGGCGATCTCGACGTCGGCCGAGAGGCCCGTGTTCGGACAGACGAGCCTCTTCTTGACCCGCTCGTTGAACCCCAGGGCGTAGACCACGGCGAAGAAGACGGACAGTCCGACGATGACGGCGAATGCGCTCGTGACATCCATGGCATGCCTCCGCTCCGAATTCTCGGCGGTCCGCGCGTCCGCGGCCATTCGCAAAAGGGGGTAGGCGGCTCGGAACACGGGAGCGGCGCAAGCTGGAGCTCTGCCCTGTCGCGCTCGACCTCCCTCCGGGCCATCTGCAGGTCGGCGAGCCCTGAACGCCCTTCGGATGCGGATCGGGACGTCGGAGAGGCTCCGATTCGTTCCCTCGATCGTCCGCGCGGGCTATCCTTCCCCACCCTCATGTCTCCCGCGCCCGCATCGATCCCCAAGCACGCCCACAAGACCGGCCCGATCGCGTCGTCGGGCATCCAACTCGTCCCGCAGATCCCGATCTGCCAAACGGATCTGCCGCTCGACTGGTACCAGGCGGAGTTCAAGCCCTACGCGGAGGAGTACCTCGCGCTCAAGGACCGCACGCCGGAGTCGGTGCTGCCTTGGCTCGACCAGTACGCGATCCCCGCGCTCGACCACTTCGGCGATTCGCTGCTGCTGCTGGCCCACTTTTACATGGGCGGCGAGATCGTGAAGCTGGTGGAGCGCTACGGCGGGCGCGTCGCCGACAGCTACCAGCTCGCCCTCCAGGCCGCGCGGAATCCCGAGAAGAAGGTGATCGTCGAGTCGGCCGTGCACTTCATGGCCGAGTGCATCGCCATCCTCGCCAACGACGACCAGCAGGTGTGGATCACGAATCCCAAGGCCGGCTGCACGATGGAGATGATGGCGAAGGACTGGATGGTCCTGCCGATCGCCGAGCAGCTGCTCGAGCGCTACGGCGGCGATCTCGCCGTCGTCGCGTACATGAACACGGGCGGGCGGCTCAAGGCGCTCGCGGGTCGCACGGGCGGCGCGGTGTGCACGAGCTCGAACGCGCACCTCGTCGTCGATTGGGTCCGGAAGCGCGGCAAGAAGGTCCTGTTCGTGCCGGACCACCACCTCGGACGGAACACGGCGGCGAAGCTCGGGATGGATCTCTCGAAGCTCGTGCAGCTCCCGGATCCGCAGGTGTGGCAGCAGCGGCTCAAGATCGACGACAAGACGGTTCCGGGAGGACTCGCCGCGCTCGACCGCGCCGAGATGATCCTGTGGGGCAGCTACTGCGGCGTGCACACCATCTTCACGAAGGAGCACGTCGCCTGGTGGAAGGCGCGCGGCTGGCGCGTGATCATCCATCCCGAGTCGCCGATCGAGGCGGTGCAGGCGGCGGACGGAGCGGGGTCGACCGACTACCTGTGGAAGCAGGTGATGAGCGTGCCGAAGGGCACGAAGCTCGCGATCGGGACGGAGGGGCACTTCGTGCGCAACGCGCGCGAGCAGGCGAAGCTGCGCGGCGTCGAGGTGATGCACCTCGCGGACATCCCGGACGAGAAATTCGCGAGCGCGGGATGCGGCTGCGCGACCATGAGCCGGAACGATCCTCCGCACCTCGCTGGGATGCTCGATCTGCTGCGCAGGGGCAAGCCGCCCGAGATCAACCGCGTGCTCGCCGGTGACGCGATGGACGAGCTGACGGCGTCGCGCGACCGGCTCGGAGAAGCGGAGAGGAAGGAGCTCGTGCGCGACGCGAGGCTCTCGCTCGAGCGGATGATCGAGATCGTGGAGGGGGCGAAGTAGGGCGAAGCGGCCAGTTCCACGCTCTGCAGGTCAGCCCGTCCGCCGCTCTCCCCCGCCTGGAAACTCGACCACGGCAATTTTCCGCTTCTCGGCGAGCTTTCCCGGATCCGTCTTGATGCGCTCGAGCTCGTGGAGCGTCTTCGCGGTGAGGAACGAATCGCCGCAATGCGGACAGCTGATCGTTGGGATGTTCCGTACGAGGAACTCCTTCGCGCCCCGTCCGTAGGCACGCGAGATCTTCCTCACACGGGTTCCCTTCTTACCGCAGGAACTGCAGATCGTGCTGCTCCGAGTCATGCTTCAGGTCCTGAAGACCGTCACGATCACCATCCTAGCCGCAGCGTCCCACTTCGCCACGACGGTCACGGCGAGACCGTCGGGAGCCCGCCCCTCGATCACGTACTTCCACTCGTTCGTCGTACGATCTCGCTGCCGCTCGACGACGGATCCGGTGAGCACGCAGGACTCCACGTCGAGGATCGAGAGGCCGGCCTCTTCCAACTTCTCGAGTGCATGCAACCGCAGGTCGTAGTCCTCCTCTCGTATCGAGGTGCGAAGGCGGTGCAGGTCGGGCTCGAACACACGCGGCTCCACCCGCGTGACTGCATCCGGCTCGATGGGTTGCGGGTCAGGAGTCCCGAATGCAGCGGCGACACGGCAAGTCCCTGAAGACCTACGAGTTGGGGGTACGCGATCTACTTCGGTTCCGGTCCAGGACCTCGGAAGGCGTACGCCGTATCTTCCTTCGCGACCATCACGTCGGGCCAGCCATCTCCGGTGAAGTCGGGGAGCGGTGAAACGCCGACGCCGAGACCTTGCATGGTTCCGGGCTCTCCCCACACGCCGAAGATCACCCTGCGCGTGCGACCCGAGTACACGAACGCGCAGCCCGATTCCCATGAAAAGGCGTTCCAAGGTTCCGATCCGAGCGCAAGAGCGTCCTCGAGAGAGAACTTGGAGAGATTGATCTTGTTGCCCGCGAACCCGGGGTTGCCCGGTCCAATGAGGTTGAGGTTGCCATCCCCGAGCCCGATGTCACCCATGCCATCCCCATCCAGATCACCCATCGCGACGGTGGTTCCGTGGTCAGAGCACATGTCTGGATAGGGCAGAGTGAATAACAGCTTCCGGCTAGCTCCGGACAAGAAGCTCGCCTCTCCAAGCCTGAGGCATCCCTGTTCCTGGCCCTTGTCCTGGAACAGATCCATGATTCCGTCCCCGTCGAGATCTCCAGCAGGCCCGACGCCGCCGCCGCTGTGAGCGACGCGTGCGATCTCCTTGCCGTTCACGCCGGAGAAGACCAGCAGCGGATTCGGAGAGCGCAGATCGCTTCCCACCAGGAGATCGGCGCGGCCGTCCTGGTCGAGGTCGCGGTGGACCTCACGTGGGTATTGAAGTCGCGCACATGCTCTCGCCCTGAAACTCGCCACAGCTCGGACTGGTCCTTTCCCGAGCGAACGGTGACGAAACCGCCCGAGCCGGACTCACCTCCGAGGATCGCGAAATCGTCGAACTCGTCCCCGTTCAGGTCTCCGAGGAACGCCAGCGATGAACCAAGGCGTTCTCTGCGGGCCTTTCCCCGAATCACGGCGATCGTCGAACCCTCCTTGCCCGAGATCATCGTGACTCGACCCAGAGAGTCTTCGGCCTTCGGTTCACCGACGATCAGATCGGGGAAGTGATCTCCATCGAGATCACCGCCGGCGATCCAAGGAGAGGTGCCCGCGTCCGTCCTGGTGAGCTTGCCCAAGGTCCGAAAGCGCGATCCGTTCTTCGACGACATCAGGTCCACGCGTTCCGACTCCGACCACTTTCCCCCGCGCGCGATCGCCAGGTCGGAGAGCCCGTCACCGTCGCAATCGGGGACCGGGACGATCTCGCCGGTGACTTCGGGGATCGAGTAGACGGCGTCGCTCACCCTCAACGCATCCGTCCGCGGATTGCGGGGAGCCGGGCCCGGGGTCGGAGCCTGGGCGGCAAGGGAAAGGAGCGCGAACGTCGTGAGCGGCATGGCGAATTCTCCTCGGGGGACCGCCACGGAACCCCCAAGGGGCGTCGCGGTTCCGGCTACCGGCAGGAACCGTCACCGGGGGTGACCTTCCACGTTCCCCCGTCGCGGACCACCTCGAGCAGCACATCCTCGACGCGCCCGTCGGCGTATTCCTCGCGGACGTGGGCGAACGCGGCGTGCTCCGCCCACGGGTCGACCTCGGTGATCCCGTACGACACGCGGGCCGGATCCGCGGCCTTCTCCGCGTAGTGCCGCTCGACCGCCGCCCTCGCGCCTCGATTCCCGCAGCCACACGCCAGGAGCGCGAGGGCCAGCCCCGCAAGCCTCAACGCACCGGATTGCGCACGTGCGCCAGCCATTCCGCCTTCAACTCCTTCTCCGGCACGTCGACCACCTTCTTGAAGTCCGTCGACGACGAGCTCCCCGCGTACGCGCCGCGCAGGAATTCGAAGAACTTCGACCGGTACTTCCCGCCTTGTGCGTGCAGGAAGAAGTGCACGAGCGTGTAGGACTGCGCGTACTTCAGGTCCTGCTTCGACGAGCCGTGGAAGTCGCCGCTCTCGAACTGCAGCACGCGCGAGAGGTCGTAGGGCTTCGGCGCGTCCCGGTGCGTCGTGAAATGCTCGTCCGAGATCGCGCCGAGGTCGAATGTCGCCCGCCCCGCGTGGCCCGTCCTCGACCACGCCATGTACTCCGCGAGCCCCTCGTCGATCCACCCCGGAACCACGCCGAGGCCGGCGCGCGTCCCGGATGCCGTCGCGAACAGCAGCTGGTGCGTCGCCTCGTGCACGAGCGCGTACTGCGGGTCGACCCTCGCGGCGTTGATGAGCACCTGCCGCGTCGTCTTGTCGTAGAACGCCGCCCTCCCCTCCAGACCCTCCGGGAACGTCCGATCGTCGCCGTACACACCCACGCCGAGCGGCTCCACGACCTCGATCACGTCGACGCCCCCGTCGAGAAGCTCGAAGAACGCGCGGTAGTACCGCTCGAGATCGAGCGCCAGGCACGTCGCGTCGTGCAGCGACAGGTTCGTCAACAGCGCGTAGTGCGACGTCTCGAGCTTCCACGGTTGGCGCAAGTCGGTGCGCGCCGGCGTGAGCTTCTCGAAGAGCACCTGCTGGTTCCCGCGCTTGGCCATCCAGCCCGCTTGACGCTTCACGTGGCCGAGCAGCGCGTGCGCCTCCGCGTTCGCGGGATCGGCGACCAGCGCGGCGAGAGCGAGGACCTCCGCTTCTCCGGGCAGCGAGAGGTCCTGGCAGTGCCGTGCGAGCTCCACCATCCCCTTCGCATCGAGCCTCTCGAGCTTCTCGTGCCGGTCGAGCACCTCCTGGAGCGTGGTCGCCGCCCTCCGCACGCTCGCGACCTGCTTGCGGGGAATGCGGCGCTCCTTCGACTTCACGAGGACGACGACCTCGTCCTTCGTCTCGAGGAGGACGTAGCCTTCGATCTTCTCGCCGCTGACGAGCTCGACGCGGTCCGGCGGACGATTCCCTCCGCCGAACGCCAGGAGCAGGAGCGCGATCGCCGCGAGCTTCGTCATCGGTCCCCTCCGTGGTCCGGAGGTCGCCCAGTCTAGCGGCGCGATCGTTCCCGAGGCCCGCTCGGCCGCCTCGACTTCCGCCCGGCTCCGCGTACCCTCTGACGAACCCCGGGGAGAATCCGATGGCCATCGACCTCGAAGTGAACCGCAAGCATGTCTCCGTCGACGTCGATCCCTCGACGCCGCTCCTGTGGGTGATCCGCGAGACCCTCGGGCTCCCCGGCACGAAGTACGGCTGCGGCATCGCGCAGTGCGGCGCGTGCACGGTCCACCTCGACGGCCGCGCGGCGCGCTCCTGCGTCACGCCGGTCTCCGCCGCCGCCGGGAAGCGCGTCACGACGATCGAAGGCCTCTCCGGTCCCGTGTGCGATGCTCTCAAGCACGCCTGGATCGACCTCGAGGTTCCCCAGTGCGGCTACTGCCAGACCGGCCAGATCATGAGCGCCGCGGTTCTCCTCGCGGAGGAGCCCGCCCCCACCGACGCCGACATCGACGCCTGCATGGCGGGCAACGTCTGCCGCTGCGCGACCTACGTCCGCATCCGCGGCGCGATCCACCAGGCGGCCGAATCCGCGGCGAAGACCTCGCCCGGAGGCGCGCGATGAGCGCCCGCGCGATCGAGCGCCGCGATTTCCTGCGCGCCAGCGTCGCCGCCGGCGGCCTCTGGATCGCCTTCCGCGTCCCCGGACACGCGCGCACTGATCCCGCAAGTTCTATCGCAGCCGGCAACGACCTCGCGCCCAACGCCTTCGTCCGCATCGCGTACGGCGGCGCCGTCACCGTCATCATCAACAAGGCCGAGATGGGCCAGGGCGTGTGCACCTCGCTCGCGATGCTCCTCGCCGAGGAGCTCGACGCGGACTGGAAGAGGGTCGGTTTCGAATTCGCGCCCGTCGATCCCGTCTACGCCCACCCCGGCTTCGGCATCCAGATGACGGGCGGGAGCACCAGCACGGCCGCCATGTCCACGCCGATGCGCAAGGCCGGGGCCGCCGCGCGCGCGGTGCTCGTCCAGGCGGCGGCGAAGAAATGGAGCGTGCCCGCGGACGAGCTCCGCACCGAGAACGGCGTGGTCCTCCACGACGCGAGCAGCCGGCGTGTCGGCTACGGCGACCTCATCGACGCGGCGGCGGGGATCGAAGCACCCGCCGACCCGCAGCTCAAGGAACCCAAGAACTTCGAGCTGATCGGGAAGCCGACGCACCGCCTCGACACCCCCGACAAGGTCGAGGGGAAGGCGACCTTCTCCATCGACGTGCAGCTCCCCGGCATGCTCACGGCGCTCGTCGCGCACCCGCCGACCTTCGGAGGCAAGGCGAGGTCCGTCCGCTCCGACGCCGCGCGCGCGGTGTCCGGAGTGAAGTCGGTCGTCGACGTGGGATCGGGCGTCGCGGTGATCGCCACCGGCTTCTGGGCCGCGAAGAAAGGCCGCGACCTCCTCGAGATCGATTGGGATCTCGGCCCGAACGCGGAGATCTCGACCGACCTCGTGCGCGAGCAGTACCGGTCGCTCGCGCGAGCGCCCGGACTCGTCGCGCGGGAGACGGGTGAGCCTGCAGCCGCCCTGCAGGCCGCCGCGCGCGTCCTCGAGGCCGAATACGAGCTCCCCTACCTCGCTCACGCGACGATGGAGCCGCTGAACTGCGTCGTCGACCTGCGCGAGGGCGCGATGGAGATCTGGGCCGGGACGCAGTTCCAGACCGTCGATCACGCGGCCGCCGCGGCGGCGGCCAACCTGCCGCCCGAGAAGGTGAAGCTGCACACGACCTTCCTCGGTGGCGGCTTCGGCCGGCGCGCGAATCCCGCCTCCGACTACATCGTCGAAGCGGTGAAGGTCGCCAAGGCCGCCGGCGCGCCCGTGAAGCTCCTCTGGACCCGCGAGGACGACACGCGCAGCGGCTACTACCGGCCGATGTGGCACAGCCGCGTGCGCGCCGGGATCGACGCCGCCGGGGCGGTCTCGGCCTGGGCGCACACGATCGTCGGCCAGTCGATCCTCGCCGGGACCCAATTCGAGCCCTTCTTCGTGAAGGACGGCATCGACGGGACGTCCGTGGAGGGCGCGGTGGACCTGCCGTACGCGATCCCGAACCTGCGGGTCGACCTCCACACGACGAGCGTCGGGGTGCCGACACTGTGGTGGCGCTCGGTCGGGCACTCGCACACGGCGTTCGTGGTCGAGAGCTTCCTCGACGAGCTCGCCCACGCGGCGGGCGCGGATCCGCTCGAGATGCGGCGCAAGCTGCTGGCGGACAAGCCGCGGCACCTCGGCGTGCTCGAGCTCGCCGCCGCGAAGGCGGGCTGGGGGACGCAACCCCCGCCGGGACGAGCTCGCGGGGTGGCCGTGCACCACTCGTTCCAGAGCTTCGCAGCCATGGTCGTGGAAATCTCGATCGAGAAGGGGCGGCTGCGCGTCCACCGGGTCACTTGCGCGGTCGACTGCGGACGCGTCGTGAATCCCGACACCGTGGTCGCGCAGATCCAGGGGGCCGTCGGGTTCGGCCTGACGGCCGCGCTCTACGGCGCGATCACGCTGAAGAACGGCCGTGTGCAGCAGTCGAACTTCCACGACTACCGCATGCTGCGCATCCACGAGATGCCCGAAGTCGACGTCCACATCGTCACGAGCGATCAGCCCTCGACCGGCATCGGCGAGCCCGGAGTCCCGCCGGTCGCGCCGGCGCTCTGCAATGCCGCGTTTGCGCTGACCGGGAAGCGCATCCGCCGCCTCCCGATCCGCGCGGAGGACCTGGGCGCATGAACACTCCGATTCGATCCCGCCTCGCGCGCGCGCTCGGGGCGGTCTGCATCCTCGTCGGAGGACTCGCGCTCCTCGCCCAGTGCCGGTCGAGCTCCGGGGAGAAGGCCGACGTGGGCAACCCCCACGCCGCGTGGGGTCTGGTGTACGAGGTCCTCCAGCACCCGCGCTGCCTGAACTGCCACCCCGCGGGCGACGTGCCTCTCCAAGGTGACGACTCACGCCCCCACGCGCAGCTCGTCCAGCGCGGACGCGACGGCCGCGGGCGATTCGCGATGCGCTGCACCGATTGCCATCCGGCGCAGAACAGCCCCGACGCCCACGGACCACCCGGTGCACCGGGCTGGCAGCTCCCCCATCCGGAGGTGCCGCTCGTGTTCGAGGGCCTGAGCCCCGGCGATCTCTGCCGTCAGCTCAAGGACCCCGCGCGCAACGGCGGGAAGAAGATGGCCGAGATCCTCCACTATGTGGCCGAGGACGAGCTCGTCCTGTGGGGTTGGGATCCCGGTGTCGGACGGACGCCCGTGCCCATCTCGCACGCGGCTTTCGTCGCGGCGATGAAAGCCTGGATCGACGCGGGTTGCGGCTGTCCGCAGTAGCCGCGCCGCTACAATCCAGCCCGGAGCGTCGAGGGGCGCGCCTCGCTCGCGCATCGATCCGGACGGGCCGGGACGAGCGCTCGAGCGAACCCTTGCCGGAATGGTGAATCGCCTTGAGCACTCACAAGCCTCACGTCCCGCCGGTCGTCGTCGGATCCGCTCTCCTCTACGTCGTGCTCCTCGCCGCGACGATCATCGTCTGGGCGCTCGATGCGCAAGGAGCGAGCGCGAACGGCCGGCAGCTCTACGAGACGCTGGTCGACGGCCTCAAGGTCGGGCTGGGAGCCTTGATCGGCGTGCTGTCGCAGTGGGCGCACCAGTCCTTCCAGACGGACGCCGCCCCGGCCCGCGAGGCCCCGCCCAGCTAGGATCGAAGCGTGAGCACCGCGGTCAAGCCGACGATCGGCATCCTCGCAATCGCCCTCGCGGCGCTCGGCGCGTGCCGCGCGTCGAGCCCGGCCGCTTCGGCGACGACCACCGTGACGGCCCGGCCGCCGGGCACGGCGGCGCAGGGAGCGCCCGGAGAGCCCTCCGTGGGTTCGAGCGATTCGTCTCGTGCCCGCGCGATCGCGATGGCGCGCTTCGCCGCTGGAGACCAGCCGGTCTACCCCGAGATGTCGCGGCGACTCCAGGAGGAGGGGATCGTCGAGCTGAAACTCGAATTGCTCGACGACGGCAGGGTCCAGGATCTCGGCCTGGCCCGCTCGAGCGGCCATCGCCGGCTCGACGAAGCTGCGCTCACGGCCGCGCGCACCTGGCGCTTCAACCCGCGAACCGGCGGCGGCGACGTCGAGGCGATCCGGTACCGCGTCGTGTTCAAGCTGGTGGACTAGAACCCGTTCGTCGCACCCAGACCGTCAGAACGTCCAGGCGAGCTCGACCACCACGTTGAATCCCGGCGCGTCGAAACCCGATCCGTGGATGCGATACTCCCTGTCGAGCAGGTTGTGGAAACCGAGGCTCCACCGCGAGCCCGAGCGAAGGGACCCCAGGCTTCCGCCGAAATCGAGGTCGACCACCGCCCAGCCCGCCGTCCCGTCGGGGTTGATGCGCGGATCGGCGAGGTCCTCGGGGTTCAAATCGTCCTGCTCGTCGGCGACCGTCAACTGCAGCTCGCCCCACTGGATGCCACGCTTGACGACAGCCGGCTCATACAGCAGGGAGAGCTTCCCGTGGAGGGGCGGGATCCGTCGCGCCGGAACGCCATCGTAGGGGGCGTCCCCCGTGGTCGGATCGATCGTATCGTCGTATTGTCGGCCCTCCGTCCAGGCAATCCCCGCACCCACGGCGAAGTCGGCGTCCTCCGATCCGAGCTTTCGCCGCACCTCGAGCTCCGCGCCCCAGATCGCCAGGTTCCCGGTGTTGTCCCGCAAGTAGGTCTCGTCCCCCGTCGTTCCCGGATCCCCCACATCGATCAATCGACGGCCGATGAAGTCGTAGATGTCGGTGTAGAACATCGCCAGGGAGCCGGCCCATTCGGCCCGCGCGTAGTCGAGGTCGATCTCGCCCGTAAGGCTCTCCTCCGGATCGAGATCCGGGTTGGCGAGCTCCGTGCCTCCGAAGATCGACCCGTTCTTCGCCAGGTCGTCGAGGTGGGGTGCGCGAAAGCCCTGCGCGACCGTGCCCGTGACCCGCCAGTCCTCCCCGACGTCGCGCGCGACCGCAAGGCTCCCGGTGAAGGCGTCGAAGTCGCCCGATTCCTCCGGTCCACCTCCCGGACCGGAGCTGAACTCGTTGAAGCTGAAATCGAAGAAGGAATAACGTGCGCCCAGTGTGACGTCGAACGGGGCGAACGACGCGATCTCGTCCCGCACGAATACGCCGGCCGAGGCGTAGTGCGAATTCGGCGCGAAGGTCGGCACGCCGTCCGTCGCGACACCCGTGCCCGTGTTGATGTTTGTCCTCTCGGACTCGATCACGTCGTCCCGCTCGAAGTCGAGGCCGTAGGTGAGGAGGTTTTCCTCGCTCAAAGCCTTCATCCAGTCGACCCCGACGCCGTAGCCGACCACCGTGTCGCGCTCGTCGCGCAGAGTCGACGATCCCGTGGCCCGGATGTCGCGCCACTCCTCGTAGTAGCGCAGGAACGTCCGGGCCTGCATGCGGTCGCAAAGCGCGTGTTCCCCTTCGTCGGTGTACGCGAGCGTGAGAGCCGAGTTGTCCTGGAGCACGAAGTCGAACTCCTCGTTCGACGGCTGCGTCTGCCCATAACCCTGGATCAACCGGTCGGTGCGCGGGACGTGGAAGTCGCGGTGGACGCGACCCGTGAGCCGCAGGGAACGCTCGTCATCGAAGTCGTGCACGAACGAGCCGAACAGCGCGCCGGTGTCGTAGCCTGTGAACTCCACCACGCCGTCGCCGGTGCGCAGCTCGTTCCAGCGCGCGCCGCTCCCGATGAGGAGCCAGGCGTCCTGCTCCATGGATCCGGATGCGCCGAGCGAAGCGCGTCCGCCTTCCGTGGCGCTCTCGAGGTGAAGGTCCACCGTGGCCTCGAACGCGTTGATCTCTCCACGGAGCGTGACCGAGTCCGGGTCGCGCCGCTTCGTCCGGATCAGGATCGCGCCGCCGACAGCGTCGGAGCCGTAGAGCACCGAAGCCGGACCACGGACGACCTCGACCTGCTCGACGATGGCCGGATCGATCGTGTTCAGGGACTGGTTCGGCCCTAGCCGGGTCGTCGAGTCGTTCAGGCGCACGCCATCGACGACGATCAGGACCTTCTCGCCGATCAGGCCGCGCAGCATCGGTGATCCCCCGCCGAGGTTCGTCTCCTGCGCCCACACCCCGATCCCGGCCGCCTTGGAGATCGCGCGCGGCAGAGATCTCTCCCCGGTTCGCACGAGGTCCTCGGCGTCGAGGGCGACGACTCGGCCCGGCGAATCAGTCGCCGGCCGCTGCTCGCGCGGAGCGGTGACGAGCGTCTCCCGAGGGACATCCTGCGAGAGCACGAGCAGCAACGGGGCCAAGGCGGGCATGCCGACATGGACTCAAAGCGCGACAGGTTCCGCGGGCGACGAGGGAATCCCGCGGAAATCGCGCGGCCCTACGGCTGCAAGCGCGAAGCCAGCTCGATCATGACGGCGCGCAGCCGTCCCCGGACCGTGGATTCCGCGATCCCGAGCTCGACCGCGATCCGGCTCGCGGGCACGTCATAGAGCTTGCGCATGACGAAGATCTGCCGGTCGCGCTCCCCGAGGCATCCAATGGCCGCGGCCAGCCGTTCCAGGTCCTCCCGGCGTGCCGCAGACCGCGTCGGCGAACGGCTGTCGTTCAGGGAGAGCTCGCCCGAGTCCTCGGGAATCGGCACTTCCAGGCGCGAGGCGCGCCGGTCCGCGGAGTGATAGCGGTGCTTGCTGACGATCTTGTGAGCCGCGACCGTGTAGAGCCAGCCCAGGAACGCGGCCTCGCTCGAGAACGCGAGCCCCCCCGCGTCCTCGCACAGCTCGCGCAGGGTCGACTGGACGATGTCCGACAGCGATTCGCGCGACCGGACGAGCGGGCTCGCGCGCCCTCGGACGTAGGTTCGCAGCATCGCGTGGTGCTGCTCGACGAGCACCCCGATGCGCTCCCGCGAGAGAGGCGTCGTCGATTCGTCTTCCTTCTCCCGGGAATCCATCCGCCCTCGTCTGGCATTCCAAGGCCCTTCGGCTCGGAGCGCAAGGCTCGCCGGCGGAGGTAGACTCTCGGGCTGCATGGCCACGGGCGTCGCAGAGGGGTTCTCCGAGAACGCCCGTCAGGCCTTCGCGGCTCTACTCGAGCGACAGGAGCGCGAACCAGGCTTGGACCTCGACCGCGCGTTGTCGGAGCGACCCGAGCTCGAGCACGAGATGCGGGACCTCCATGCGCGCTGGCTGCGACTCGAGGCGGTGATCGCCGGCTTCAGCGGGCAATCCCGCGTACTCGAAGAGCTCGAGCGCGAGATCGTGTCCGCGCCGCCCGATCCGGCCAGTCTCGAGGTGCTCGAGCGCATCGCGAGGCGAGGCAACTCCGCGGGACGTTACGAATTCCGCGATCGAGTCGGGCATGGGGGCATGGGAGTCGTCTTCCGGGTCCACGACCGCGACCTCGACCGCGATCTGGCCCTCAAGGTGCTCCGGCGAACTCGATGCGAGACTCCGCTGGCTTCCAGCCAACCCAGGACCGAGCGGTTCCTGGCCGAAGCCCGCCTCGCCGCGCGCCTCGACCATCCCGGGATCGTCCCGGTGCACGACGTCGGGATCGACGGACAGGGACGCCTGTTCTTCACGATGCGGCTCGTCCAAGGGGAGGACCTGCGCACAGTCCTGCGGCGCGTGCGGGCCGGCGAGAGCGGCTGGACGCGCGTCCGCGCGCTCGAGGTGCTGATCAAGGTGTGCGACACCGTCGCTTTCGCCCATTCGAACGGGATCATTCACCGCGATCTCAAGCCGGCCAACGTCATGGTCGGACGCTACGGGGAAGCGTACGTGCTCGACTGGGGGCTCGCCCGGTCCCTGACCCCGCATCCGAGCACGGAGCGGCGAGGCGTCGCCGGCACGCCCGCCTACATGGCACCGGAGCAGGCGGCCGGTGAGGCGGCAGGCCCTAGCGCGGACGTGTACTCGATCGGCGCGATGATCTACGAGCTGCTCGGGGGCAGACGCCCGTACGAAGGGCAGGCACATGCAGGATTCGACGCAATCCTCGCCCTCGTGCGCGCCGGGCCGCCGGTGGACATCGAAGGACTCGCGCGGCACGCGGATCCCGAGCTCCTCGCCATCTGCCGAAAAGCGATGGGGCGCGAGCCGCGAGAGCGCTACGCGAGCGCCAGCGAGCTGGCTGACGATCTGCGGGCCTACCTCGAGGGACGCGTGGTGCGCGCGCATGCCAAGGGAGCTCTCGTCGAGATGCGCAAGTGGATCGGACGCAATCGCGCTCTCGCCGCCGCCCTCGCGACCGCCCTGCTCTGCGCCCTCGGAAGCCTGGGCGCCGTCTCTCTCCTCGAAGCCCGGGGGAAGGCCGAGATCCTCAGGCTGGCGGACTCGCGGCGGTTGGCAGAGCTCGAACGGCGCGCCGACGCGCTGTGGCCGGCCGTGCCCGGCAACGTGGGCGGCTTGCGAGCCTGGCTACTCGAAGCGGAGGGTCTCGCTCTCCGGCGCGAGGTGCACGCCGCCGACCTCGAGCGCTTGCGAGCCCAGCCGTTCCCCGACACGGAACGCCGCTGGCGCGTCGAAGCGCTCGCGTCGCTCGTGGAGGACCTCGGTCGACTGGCGGACCCCAACCAGGGCCTGATCGCATCGGTCCGGGAACGGATGGACTTCGCATCCGGAATCGAAGGTCGCACGCTCGTCGCCGGAGCGTCCGCGTGGCGGGAGGCCGTGGATTCCATCACGGACCGGAGGGAGTGTCCGCGCTACGGCGGACTGCGCCTCGAGCCGGTTGTCGGGCTGCTCCCGATCGGACGCGACCGCGAGTCGGGACTGTGGGAGTTCGCCGACCTCGCGACGGGCGAGCCGCCCGCGCGGCGGGCCGATGGAGGGCTCGAGATCGGGCCGGAGAGCGCGATCGTATTCGTCCTCCTCCCTCCCGGCGAATTCGAGATGGGATCACGAACGGAATCGCTGACCGGCGATCCCCCGGGCGATCCATGGGCGCGCGAGAACGAGAGTCCGCCGACCCCGTGCCGCATGGATCCCTACTTCCTCGCCAAGCACGAGCTCACCCGCGCCCAGTGGAACCGCGCGTCGTCCGGCCGACCCTGGCGGAGCGATCCCGTGCGCGACGATGCATTGCTTCCCGCCGCGGGCGTGTCCTTCGACGATGCGCGCGCCGTGCTGGCCCGACTCGGGCTCCGCCTTCCGAGCGAGGAACAATGGGAGTACGCCGCGCGCGCCGACACGCGCACGCGCTGGTGGTGCGGAGACCAGCCAGGATCGCTCGCCGGCTGCGCCAACGGTGCGCGAGCGCCCGAGGCGGCCCCGCCCGGCCTGCGAACCTCGAACGGTCCGTCGCGAGTCGATCGGCTGCGCGGGAATCCGTTCGGGCTGCACCACGTCCACGGGAACGTCGCAGAATGGACCGGAGATCCTTGGAGGCCGCGTCACGACGCACCTCCCGCTCTCGAACCACTCAGGTGCGTACGCGGCGGAAGCTACTCCAGCCCCGCGGTCGACCTGCGCAGCGCGGCGCGCGCGGGATTCGCGCCGGACATCCGGAGCCCTGAGATCGGACTGCGACCCGTCCGGCTTCTCCGCCAGGCGTCGATCTACGTGCCCGAGGACGCGGGCTCCCGCTGATTCAGTCGAGCGACGCCTCCCGAGCGCAACCTCTCCGGATCCGCGGGCTAGGAGCCTCGGCCGCCAGCTCGATGCGTTAGGCTGGCTTTTCTGGAGGGCCCCATGTCGAACAGTCTCCCTCGATTCCTGGCCGCGCTCCTTGCCACGTCTTTCCTCGGCGGCGGCGCGCTCGCGCACGGTGCCGTCATCAGACCCGCCCCCTACCCCGGGCCTCCTGCCCCCGGGCGTTGGAAAGGCCCCAGCGAGCTGCCGACCTCTCCGAGTGGCCCTTCGGGCCCATCCTCACCCTCGGGGCCGAATGCGCCGGCGAGTCCCAGCGGGCCGAGTGGATCGGGAGGTCCCGCGACGGGCGGCCCCCGGACCGGGGGCATCGCGACGGGAGAGTCCGATCCCTACGGCTTCGCGACCTGGGAAGCGTGGTGGCACTTCAACAAGGACCCCTTCCTCGAACTCAAGCGCGCCGTCACGCGCAACGTCCGCACCGCGGGAGCCGACGACCTCGTGCCCTACGAGGCGAGCGGGATTCCCGGGCGCGACCTCGTGCGGACCCGGATCGTCCCGGCACTGCTGCAGCTCCTCGAGGACGACCGTGCGAACGACGTGACGACCGGCGCGCTGATCGCGCTGGCGCGCATCGGCGAGCCCGCCGATCTGCCCGAAGCGTCCTCGGCGATCCCGCGCATGGTCCGCGCTCTCGCGGATCCCAACCAGGAGGTCGCCGAGACCGCCGCGCTCTCCCTGGGAATCCTCCGGGCCGAGGCGGGGATCAGCACGCTGACCGACCTTCTCGAGGGCGGCGAGCGCGGGAGGAAGCTCGTCGGCGGCAAGGACGTCGACGCGCGCACGCGCGCGTTCGCGGCCTTCGGCTTGGGCCTGGCGGCCGAGCGCGCGCCGCAGAACCGCACGCGGCAGCTGATCGCGCGCTCGCTGATCGCCGTGCTGGACGACCGCAAGGCCAAGCGCGAGGTCCACGTGGCGTGCGTGCTGGCGCTCTCCCTCGACCGGATCGACCCCGAAGCGGTCGAGAGCTCGAGCGCGCCCTGGATCTCGCGCCAGACGGTGCTGCGGAAGCTGATCCAGGTCTTCTCCGACGGCGACCGCGATCACCTCGTCCGCGCGCACGCGGCGACGGCCGTCGGGCGCCTGGCGCAGGACGCGCCGCCCGAGCTTCGATCCACGGCCCTCGAGCTCTTCGTCTCGGCCCTGAAGAGGCCCTCGCGGCTCGAGAACGAGGTCGTGAACTCCTGCATCCAAGTGCTCGGGATCCTGGCCGACACGAGCCTCTCCGAGCCCGACCGCGCGGCGCGCGCGGCGCTCATTCGCGCCCTGGACGATGGGGACCCGCAGGCGCGCGCCTTCGCGATGATCGCCCTGGCGGAGGTCGGCGCGCGACTCGCCGACGCGACCGGCACCGAGTCCGCGGAGATCGAGTGCCGCTCCGCTCTCGTGAACGAGATCCTGCGCGGCAGGAGCACCTCGAAGTCTTGGGCCGTGATCGCGCTCGGTCTCCACGAGCGCCGCCGCGCGGACAGAGGGGGGTTGGCTTCGGAGAACGCCCGTCAGGTGCTCCTCGACTGGCTCGGGAACTCCCGCGGCCGGAACGAAGTCGGTTCGGGCGCGATCGCCCTGGGCCTCTGCCGCGAGACGCGCGCCGCGAGGATCCTGACCTCCAAGCTCGCCGCCACGAATGACGACACGGGCCAGGGCTACGTCGCGCTCGCGCTGGGCATGATCGGGCACGTCGATTCCGTGCCGGCGCTCCGCGGCGTCGTCCAGGGCGCCCGCTACAAGCCCACGCTCCTCGCGCAGGCGGCCGAGGCGCTCGCGCTGCTCGGCGACCGGGAGAACTCCCCCACGCTCGCCCGCGAGATCGGCGAGGCGCGCGGCGCGGCCGCGCAGGCCGCGATCGCCGGCGCGCTCGGCTTCATCGGCGACACGCGCTCGGTCGATCCGCTCCTCGCCCTGATCGCCCGCAAGGACCTCTCCGCTTCCGCCCGCGGACTCGCGGCGGCGGCGCTCGGCCGCATCGCGGACGAGAGCCTGCTCCCCTGGCACACGTCGATCTCCTCCGGTCTGAACTACCGCGCGGCGACCGAGTCGCTCATCGCGGGAGACGGGACCGGGCTGCTCGAGCTCCTCTAATACTGCCCGGCTTCCGTGTGGGCGCCTTGCTCCGGAATTCTCGGAATCACCTGCCACCAGAGCTCCGCGCGCGAGTCGTGAGGTCGAGCAGGCCCTCCTTGGCCTTGCTCGAGGAGAATTCTCATGTTCACGCCGCCGCGTTGTCCCTACTGGTC
>JBJXFB010000159.1:0-25031 GCA_046155895.1 Planctomycetota bacterium
CTTCCTCCACAGGTCGCCGACGAGGTCGGCGTCCTGCGCTCCGAGCTCCTCGACGTCCTGGCGGAGTCGGACGAGACGCTGATCGCCGCGATCCTGGAGGAGCGCGAGCCCGAGCTCGAGACGCTCCACCGCGCCCTGCGCGCGCGCGTCATCTCCGGGAGCCTCGTCCCCGTCCTCTGCGGCGTCGCGCTCAAGAACATCGGGATCCAGCCGCTCCTCGATGCCGTCGTCGACTGGCTGCCTTCGCCGCTCGACCTCCCGCCGGTCCGCGGCCATCACCCGGAGACAGGAGAAGTCGTTGAGCGCGCACCGACGGAGGAGGAGCCGACCACCGCGCTCGCATTCAAGCTCCAGGCGCAGGCGCACGGCGATCTCACCTTCGTCCGCGTCTACTCCGGGACGATCCTGCCGGGGGCGTCGCTCTGGAACCCGCGCGTCCGCCGCTTCGAGAAGGTCGCGCGCGTCCTGCGCATGCACGCCGAATCCGGGGTCGCCGTCCCCAAGGCCTTTCCAGGCGAAATCGTCGCGCTGACGGGCCTCAAGCAGACCGGCACGGGCGACACGCTGTGCGCGAAGGAGGCGCCGATCGCGCTCGAGAGCCTCGTCTTCCCCGTCCCGGTGATCACGCTCACCATCGAGCCGCAATCCTCGGGCGACCGCGACAAGCTGCGCGCCTCGCTCGCCCGCCTCGAGCACGAGGATCCGACCTTCCACGTCAGCGAGGATCCCGACACGGGCCAGTGGCTCATCGCGGGGATGGGGGAGCTGCACCTGGAGGTGCTCCAGCACCGTCTCCAGACCGAATTCCACGTCAAGCAGAAGGTCGGCGCGCCGCGCGTCGCTTTCCGCGAGGCTCCGCTCGCGAAGGGCCGCGGGACGACGCGCGTCGAGCGCTTGATCGGCGGCAAGGAAGTCTTCGGCGAAGTCGAGATCGAGGTCGAGCCCGACCGCTCCGTGCTCGCCCCCGTCGTCGAGTGGGCGAGCGGCTGTCCCATCCCGGAGCATTTCCGCAAAGCCGTTGCGGAGACCCTGCACCTCGACGCCCACGCGGGCCCGCGCTTCGGATTCCCGCTGATCCACGCGCGGATCCGGATCGTCGGCGGCGCGAGCGATCCGCGCCGCGACTCGGAGATCGCCTTCGTCCAGGCCGCGAACGCCGCGCTGCGCGAGGCGATGTCGGCCGGCCAGGTGGCGCTGTTCGAGCCGCTGATGTCCTTCGAGATCCAGGCGCCGGCCGAGTTCGCGAGCGGGATCATCGCGGATCTCAACTCGCGGCGCGCCGAGGTGCGCGAGGTGCAATCCGACGGCACGTTGCGCGCGATCCACGGGACCGTGCCGCTCTCGAAGATGTTCGGATACTCGACCGCCGTGCGTTCGCTCTCGCAGGGACGCGCCGGATTCTCGATGGAGCCGGCGGGGTTCCGGGAGGTTCCGGAAGGGGAACTCGAGGAGCGCGGGCTCGTATGGCATTGAAGCCGCATTCTCCAAGCCATTGCCAGGCAAGATGTTGAAGCCGTGATCAGGACGTCCCCGGGTGCGCCCTCGAGTCGCTTCGACGGCTCGGAGCCTCTTTCCGAGCGCGCAGAGCCATCGCGGCTCCTTCGAGATTGACGCCCCCTACCCTCGCGGGTACTCTCCTCGCCCCTCGGACCGAGCCAGGACCATCCCGGTCGGGCTGTTGGAAGGGTCTCGGGAGCCTCTCCCGCCCCCTTCGCGTCCGCACGTACCCGTAAGCCATCGCTGTTGCATGAAGGACAAGATCCAAATCCGCATGGAAGCCTACGACCACGAGGCGCTGGACCAATCCGGCCTCGAGATCGTGGAGACCGCCAAGAGGACGGGGGCGCGCGTCGCCGGCCCGATTCCCTTGCCCACGCGGGTCGAACGCTACACCGTCCTTCGTTCCCCGTTCATCGACAAGAAGTCGCGCGAGCAGTTCGAGATCCGCACGCACAAGCGACTCATCTACATCTCGGAGCCCACCAGCCAAACGGTGGACGCCCTCTCCAGCCTCAACATGCCTGCGGGCGTGGACATCCGCATCAAGGCCTGATCCCAGGCCTCGAGCGCGTCGCGCGGACGAATCCGCGCGCCGTGTCGGATCCGCAGACTTCTTTTCACCACCTGAAGCGACTTCCGATCCGTGTCGCGCCTAGGCGCGCACCGATCCGGACCGTCGCGCAAACCGGTCCGGGGGCGATCTCGCTCCCGGCACGCCGCGTGGCCAGGCGTCCGATCGTCCGATGTTCTCCGCGTCCGAAAGGGTGCGGGACGGACGGTCCCTGGTCGAACCGGCGCAACCAAGGGTTCAAGGAATCATGACGCTGATCCTGGGACGCAAGCGCGGAATGACACAGCTGTTCGCCGAAGACGGCACGGTCACGGGAGTGACCGTGGTCGAGGCGGGTCCGTGCGTGGTCACGCAGCTGCGCACGCGCGACACCGACGGCTACGACGCGGTCCAGCTCGGCTTCGAGGACATCTCCGACAAGCGCTCCGCGAAGCCGCAGCTCGGGTCGTTCCGAAAAGCGAACACGGCGCCGAAGCGCTTCCTGCGCGAGGAGCGCCTGGCCGCCCCCGCGACCGTCTCCGTCGGCGACACCGTCAAGGTCGACCAGTTCAAGCCCGGCGACCTCGTCGACGTCACCGGCACGATGAAGGGCCGCGGATTCGCGGGCACGATCAAGCGCCACGGCTTCAGCCGCGGCCCCGAGACGCACGGCTGCATGAACGTTCGCGATCCCGGCTCGATGGCGAGCAAGCGCATCGGCAAGGTGATCAAGGGCAAGCGCCTGGGAGGCCACTACGGCAACTCCCGCCACACCACGAAGAATCTGCGCATCATGCGCGTCGACGCGGAGCGCAATCTCCTCTTCCTGGGCGGCGCGGTCGCGGGTCCGCCGAACGGGTTCGTCCAGGTGCGCACGGCCCGAACCGGAACCAGGAAGCCGAAGGCTCACGCCTAGTCGGCGCGGGGAGATCCATCGTGAAGGTCAAGAACTTCAAAGCAGGCAAGCTCGGCCAGACCGAGTTCGACGCCGCTCCCTTTGGCGAGAAGGTGCTCTACCGCACGCTCAAGGACGCCCTCGTGGTCCACGAGCGCAACCAGCGGCAGGGGACGCTCTCCACGAAGGGCCGCAGCGAAGTCGCCGGCTCCGGCAAGAAGCCCTGGAAGCAGAAGCACACCGGCCGCGCGCGCGCCGGCGACCGCAAGTCGCCGATCTGGCGCGGAGGCGGCACGGTCTTCGGACCCAAGCCGCGCGATTTCTCGACCGCCCTGCCCGCCAAGGCGCGCCGCGTCGCGCTGCGGACGGCGATCGCGGGCAAGCTCGCCGACGGCGAAGTCGTGATCGCCGAGCTGCCGAAGTTCGACGCGCCGTCCTCGAAGACGGCGCGCCAGCTCCTGGCGGACGTCGGCGCCCCCCGCCGCGCGCTGATCGTCCTCGCGGAAGCGAATCCGATCGCGTGGAAGTCGCTGCGGAACTTCCCGGGCGTCACGGTGAAAACGGCCGCGGAACTCTGCGCGCACGACGTGGTCGCGGGCGGCCTCGTCATCGCCGAGAAGGGCGCGATGAGCGCTCTCGTCGAGCGCGTCGGCGCCGCCGCGCCCAAGGACGATTCTTCAGGAGGTGACGCGTGACCAGCATCGAACGCCTCTACCGCGTGATCCAGGCGCCCGTGCTCACCGAGAAGGGCACGGACGACACCTCCGACCGCAACGCCTACCACTTCCGCGTGCCCCTCGACGCGAACAAGATCGAGATCCGCGATGCCGTCGAGCGCATCTTCAACGTGAAGGTGAAGCAGGTGAACACCCTGCGCGTCCTCGGGAAGGCGCGCCGCCGCGGATACGTCGCCGGCAAGACCCCGGATTGGAAGAAGGCGATGGTGGTCCTCCACGAGGGGAACACGATCGAGATCCTCTAGCCGAAAGGCGATTCCCGATGCCCATCAAGCAATACAAACCCACCTCGCCCGGCCGCCGCACCGGTAGCGTGCTCGACTACGCCGAGATCACCTCGACGACGCCGGAGAAGAGCCTCCTCCGGGGCCTTCGCAAGACCGGGGGCCGCAACAACAACGGACACCTGACGCGCCGTCACCGGGGCGGCGGCAACAAGCGTTCGTACCGGATCATCGACTTCAAGCGCGACAAGGACGGCATCCCGGCCCGCGTCGCCTCGATCGAGTACGACCCGAACCGCTCGGCGAACATCGCGCTCCTGCACTACAAGGACGGCGAGAAGCGCTACATCCTGGCGCCCCTCGGCCTCGCGGTCGGGCAGACGCTGACCTCCGGCACGGGATCCGAGCCCCTGCTCGGCAACAGCCTCGCCCTCTCCGACATCCCCGTCGGCCTCGAGATCCACAACGTCGAGCTGTCGGTCGGGCGCGGCGGACAGATGTGCCGTTCCGCCGGCTCCGTCGCGCAGCTGCAGGCCCGCGAGGGCGACTACGCGATCGTGATGCTCTCCTCCGGCGAGCTCCGCAAGGTCCACATCCGCTGCCGCGCGACGATCGGCCGCATCGGCAACACCGACCACCAGAACGTCAGCCTCGGCAAGGCCGGCCGGAAGCGCCACATGGGGCATCGGCCGGTCGTGCGCGGCACGGCGCAGAACCCCGTCGACCACCCGATGGGCGGCGGCGAAGGCCGGACCGCCGGCGGACGACATCCCTGCTCGCCGAGCGGCGTGCTGGCCAAGGGCGGCAAGACGCGCCGCCGGAACCACCCGACCAACAAGTTCATCCTGCGTCGCCGCAAGCCCGGCCCGCACTACGCGTGAGCGCGCACAGGAGCCGCATGAACCATGGCACGTAGCACGAAGAAGGGACCGTTCATCGACGAGCACCTCATGAAGAAGGTGCTGGCCGAGATCAAGAAGGGGACGCGCAACCCGATCAAGACCTGGTCGCGGCGGAGCACGATCCCGCCCGACTTCATCGGGCACACGTTCCTCGTCCACAACGGCCACCAGCACCTCAAGGTGGTGATCACCGAGGACATGGTCGGGCACAAGCTGGGCGAGTTCGCCCACACGCGCGTCTTCCGCGGCCACACGAACCGCAAGGAAGAAGTGAAGGGAACGGAAGGCGAGGCAACCGCATGAGCCCCGTGAAGGAATTCACCGCCAAGCACCGCTTCGCGCACATCACCGCGCGCAAGGCGCGCTACGTGGCGGACCTGATTCGCGGGAGGGGCGTCAACGAGGCGCTCGAGCTCCTGCAGTTCACGCCGAACCGCGGCGCGACGTTCTACGGCAAGGTCCTGCGTTCCGCGATCGCGAACGCGAGCCAGGACGAGGACGTCAACATCAACCGGCTCTACATCAGCAAGTGCACCGCCGACGACGGTCCGCTGCTGCAGGGCCGCATGCGCTACCGGCCGGGCCCGCAGGGGCGCGCGATGCCCTTCGCGAAACGCCTTTCGCACCTGATCGTGAAGGTCGCCGAACTCGAGGACGCGGGAGCGCCCAAGCGCGGCTCGATCGCGGACACGGATCCGAAGGCCGAGGCAGCCGCGCCGAAGTCGAAGGGCGGCAAGAAAGTCGCCGCTCCGAAGGCGAAGGCGCCGGCCGCGAAGGCCAAGAAGCAGCCCAAGGCCGCGAAGAAGTCGTCCGGGAAGGGAAGCGAGGAGAAGAAGGCCTGACGGCCGCGCTCATGGGACAAAAGATCCACCCCACCGGGTTCCGACTCGGAACCATCGAGCCCTGGCGCTCGCGCTGGTACGCCGGCAAGAAGGACTTCAAGCGGTTCCTGCTGCAGGACCGGAAGATCCGCGACCACGTCGCCAAGGAGTTCGGTTCGGCCGGCATCGCCCGCGTCGAGATCGAGCGCACCTCGGAGGCCGTCAACGTGATCATCCACACGGCGCGTCCGGGCGTCCTGGTCGGGCGCAAGGGCGTCCGCGTCGACGAGCTCAAGAAGGAGCTCCAGGCGATCACGGGAACGACCTGCCACCTCACCCTGCACGAGATCAAGCGGCCCGAGCTCGAGTCGAAGCTCGTCGCCGAGGTGATCGCCGAGGCGCTCGAGAAGCGCATGGCTTTCCGCCGCGCGATGAAGCGCGCGATCCAGACCACGATCCAGGCCGGGGCGAAGGGGATCAAGGTCGAGCTGAACGGCCGCCTCGGCGGCGGCGAGATGGCCCGCCAGGCGAAGGAGCGCGAGGGCCGCGTGCCGCTGTCGACGCTGCAGTCGAACGTCGACTACGGCACCGCGCTCGCGCGCACGACGTACGGGATCATCGGCGTCAAGGTGTGGGTCTACAAAGGCGAGATCGAGCGGGGATCGATGGTCGATTTCCGGCAGCAGCAGACGACCCCGGTGCGCAGCGAGCGCCCGCGCGGGCCGCGTCCGCAGTCGAAGGAGGTGCGTCATGGCGCTGATGCCTAAACGGACCAAGTTCCGCAAAGTCCACCGTGGAAGGCTCAAGGGCATCGCTTCGCGCGGCAACCGCGTCTCCTTCGGCGATTTCGGGCTCCAGTCGCTCGACTACTGCTGGCTCTCCGGCCGGCAGCTCGAGGCCGGCCGCGTCGCCGCTTCGCGCGCGACCGAGGGCCAGGCGCGCGTGTGGATCCGAGTCTTCCCGCACAAGCCGATCACGTCGAAGCCGGCCGAGGTCCGCATGGGCACCGGCAAGGGCGAAGTCGAGTTCTGGGCCGCCGAGATCAAGCCGGGCACCGTCATCATGGAGCTCGGCGGGCTCACCGAGGACAAGGCCCGCCTCGCGTTCAAGCGCGTGGCGCACAAGCTTCCCATCAAGGTCAAGATGATCCGGCGCCTGCCGACCTCCTGATCCCCGACGAAAACAGGCACGAACCCCATGAAGATCGAGGAAATCCGCGGCAAGGGCGACCAGGAGCTCGACTCCACGCTCGACGGGTTGAAGAAGGAGCTCTTCGACCTGCGCTTCAAGTCCGCCTCCCAGAGCCTGCCCACTCCCTCTCGCATCCGGGCGCTCCGCCGTTCGATCGCGCGGATGAGCACCGTGATCCGCGAGCGCGACCTCGGTCTCCGCGGCCAGAAAAGGCGCTAGCCCCACCCCATGAACACCACACGCAACACCCGCCGGACGATCGAGGGGACCGTCACGAGCGATGAGTGCGCGAAGACCATCACCGTCCAGGTCGAGCGCACCTACAGGCACGCCAAGTACAAGAAGTACGTGCGCAAGACGGCGCGGTACCACGCGCACGACGAGAAGAGCGAGGCCAAGCCCGGCGACCGCGTCGAGATCATGTCCTGCCGCCCGCTCTCGAAGACGAAGCGTTGGACGCTCGTGCGCATCATCGACCGCGCCAAGGTGGGCGAGGCCGTCGACGTCACGAGCGGCATCGTCGACGTCGCCAAGGCGCCCCGATCGGCCAGCGCCGGGAACGCTGGGGGTGATTCGTGATCCAGATGCAGACTTTCCTGGACGTCGCCGACAACACCGGCGCGCGCCTCGTCCAGTGCATCAAGGTCCTCGGCGGCACTCACCGCCGCACCGCGGGGCTCGGCGACATCATCGTCGTCTCGGTCAAGAAGTCGCTCCCGACCTCCGAGTTCAAGCCGGGGACCGTCGCGAAGGGCGTCATCGTCCGCGTGAAGCACAACACACGCCGGTCCGACGGCTCCTACGTGCGCTTCGACCGCAACGCGCTCGTCCTGATCGATCCGGACGGCAACCCGCGCGGCACGCGCATTTTCGGCGCCGTCGCGCGCGAGCTGCGCGAGCGCAACTTCATGAAGATCATCTCGCTCGCCCAGGAGGTCGTCTGATGCACGTCCGCAAGGGGGATCTCGTCGTCGTGCTCGCCGGAAACGACAAGGGCAAGCGCGGGACGGTCCAGTCGGTCCTGCTCGACCGGGATCGGGTGATCGTCGAAGGGGTGAACCTGCGCTGGAAGCACAGGAAGCCCAGCCAGAAGAATCCGAAGGGCGAGCGCTCGCAGATCGAGTGCTCCATCCATTCGAGCAACGTCATGCTGATCGATCCCTCGAGCGACGAGCCGGTCCGCCGTCGACCCGCGGTCCAAGAGAAGAAGAAGAAGGGCGCTAGCCCCAAGAGCAAGAAGAAGGAGGCCTCGTCCGCGCGCTGAGCCGCGAGGCTCGCCCGCAGGGCGGAGAAGATCCCCATGGCACGTCTCAAGGACCGCTACCGGAGCGAAGTGAAGGGGCGCTTGAAGGAGCGCTTCAAGATCGAGAACGAGATGGCCGTCCCGCGGCTCTCGAAGATCGTCATCAACATGGGCGTCGGCTCTGCCGTCGAGAACAAGGGCCGCGTCGAATCGGCCGCGAAGGACCTGGCGCAGATCAGCGGCCAGCGCCCGGTGATCCGCAAGGCGAGGAAGGCCATCTCGACCTTCAAGCTGCGCGAGGGCATGCCCATCGGCTGCTCGGTCACGCTGCGCGGCGACCGCATGTGGGAATTCGCCGACCGGCTGATCTCGGTCGTGCTCCCGCGTATCCGCGACTTCCGCGGCGTGCGCGACAAGCTCGACGGCCGGGGCAACTACTCGCTCGGGCTGTCCGAGCAGAGCGTTTTCCCCGAGATCGATTTCGACAAGCTCGAGGCGACCCAGGGCATGGACATCACCTTCGTGACGACCGCCCAGGACGACGAGCGCGGCTACTGGCTCCTCAAGGAGCTCGGCATGCCCTTCGTCTCCCGCGAGCCCGTCACCACGGGAAGGAAGAGCTAGCGATGGCGAAACTGTGCTGGGTCATCAAGCAGGCCAAGAAGCCCAAGTTCAAGACGCGCGGGTACACGCGCTGCACGATGTGCGGCCGCCAGCGCGCCGTGTACCGCAAGTTCGGCATCTGCCGCATCTGCCTGCGGAACGCCGCCCACCGCGGCGAGATCCCGGGCATGCGCAAGGCGTCCTGGTAGGAATTCACGACATGATGACCGACCCGATCAGCGACATGTTGACGCGCCTGCGCAACGCCAACCGCATCCACAAGAAGCGCATCACGATGCCCGCGTCCCGCCTCAAGGTGGGGATCGCCCAGATCCTCAAGGACGAGGGCTTCATCACGGACTACGCGGTCGAGCCCGCCAAGCCCTCGAGCCTGCTCTCGATCACGATGAAGTACGGCCTCGACGGCGAGTTCGTCCTGCGCACCATCGAGCGCATCTCGAAGCCCGGTTGCCGCGTGTACGCGGGCGCCGACGAGCTGAAGCCCGTGCTGCGCGGGATGGGCATCCAGATCCTCTCGACGCAGAAGGGCATCCTCTCCGACAAGACCGCGCGCGCGGAAAACGTCGGCGGCGAGATCCTCTGCAAGGTGACCTGAGCCATGTCACGAATCGGCCGACAACCCATCACGATCCCCACCGGCGTCCAGGTCGAGCGCAAGCCCGACCGTCAGGTCGTCGTGAAAGGGCCCAAGGGCCAGCTCACCCTGCAGCTCCGCCCCGAGATCGACGTCGTCGTCGAGGGCGCGACGATGAAGGTCTCCGCGGAAACCGCCAAGACCGACCGGTTCGTCCGCGCCTGGTACGGCATGACGCGCGCGCTGATCCAGAACATGGTCGTCGGCGTGACGAAGGGCTACGAGCGGAAACTCGAGATCCAGGGCGTCGGCTGGAACGCCGCCGCGCAGGGCAACAAGGTCGTGTTGAACATCGGCTTCAACAAGCCGGTGACCGTGCCGATGCCCGAGGGCGTCCAGGTCGGCACTCCGAGCCCGACCAGCATCGTGATCTTCGGCCCCGACAAGCAGAAGGTCGGACACATCGCCGCCGCGATCCGGCAGCGCCGGCCTCCCGAGCCCTACAAGGGCAAGGGCATCCGCTTCGAGGGCGAGATCGTCAAGCGCAAGGCCGGCAAGAGCTTCGGAGCCACGGCGAGCTAGTCGCGGATCCCTTACAGGCCAGGAATCCCATGAGAGCCAACCAGATCAAGAACGTCCGCCGAGCGCGCCGCACGAAGCGCATCCGCACGCAGCTGCGCCGCGTCTCGGACCTTCCCCGTCTCTCCGTCCACCGCTCGGTGAAGCACATCTCGGCCCAGATCATCGACGACACGGGCGGCCGTACGCTCGCGCACGTGACGAGCACCGGCAAGGAGATCGCCGCGGAGATGAAGGGCAAGACCAAGACGCAGCGGGCGGCGGTGATCGGCACCGAGATCGCGCGGCAGGCGAAGGAAAAGGGCATCGAGGCCGTCGTTTTCGACCGCGGGTTCGCGCGCTACCACGGCCGGGTCAAGGCCCTGGCGGACGCGGCGCGCGAAGGCGGCCTGAAGTTCTAGTTCGAGGCACTTGAGAAAGAATCCATGAAGCAACGCATGCGTTTCCTCGACGGGATGGAAGTCGAGACCGTCGAGAACCTGGCCGAATCGCTGGTCAAGGTGAACCGCTCCGCGGCCGTGGTGAAGGGCGGACGCCGGTTCTCCTTCTCCGCGCTGTCGATCAGCGGGAACAAGTCCGGCATCGTCGGCTACGGCTTCGGCAAGTCGCGGCAGGTGCCGGGCGCGATCGAGAAGGCGGCCCGCGACGGCCGCAAGCACCTCATGCGCGTGCCGCTCACGAAGAGCGGGACGATCCCGCACGAGGTCGAGGGATCCTGGTGCGGCTCGAAGGTGCGAATCCTCCCCGCCTCTCCGGGAACCGGCATCATCGCCTGCCCGTCCGTGCGCGCCGTCGCCGAGATGGCTGGCGTCCGCGACGTGCTCACGAAGTCCTTCGGCTCGACCAACCCCGTCAACCTGGTCAAGGCGACGCTGCACGCGCTCTCGCAGCTGCGCACGCCCGAGCAGGTCGCCGAACTCCGCGGAGTGCGGAACTAGGCCCCGACCCAAGAAAACCAGCGCGCCCGTTGGACCCAAAACTATGGACCTGAAATCCGTCACGCTCAAAGGCCGCAAGCACGAGGTTCGCAAGCGCATCGCGCGCGGGCTCGGCAGCGGACTGGGCAAGACCGCCGGCCGCGGCCACAAGGGCTGGGGCCAGCGCTCGGGCGCGAGCCGCCGGCCCGGCTACGAGGGCGGCCAGATGCCGCTCTACCGCCGCGTTCCGAAGCGCGGGTTCACGAACGCGCGATTCCGGACGGACTACACCGTCATCAACGTCGACCTCCTCGAGTCGTTCGAGGCCGGCTCGATCGTCGACCTCGAGGCGGTCCTCGCGCGTGGCCTCACGCGCAAGGAAGCGCCGCTCTTCAAGGTGCTCGGCAACGGCGATCTGTCGCACGCCCTGACCGTCCGCGCCCAGAAGTTCTCGAAGAGCGCCGCGGAGAAGATCCGTGCCGCCGGCGGAACGGTGATTCATCTCGACGCCCAGGGTCGCGTGGTCGAGACGCCGGTCGAAGCTCCGGCGGCCCCCGCCCCTGCTCCGAAGGCGGCGAAGGCTCCCAAGGCCCCCAAGGGCGAGGCCGCAGAGCCCGCGGTGGAGAAGAAAGAGAAGAAGGCGAAGAAGAAGGGCAGCGAAGAATCCGGAGGAGCGGGAAGCTAGGCGAACTTGAAGAACTCCTTCTTCCAGCTCTTCCGCATCCCGGACACGCGTCAGAAGATCCTGACGACGCTCGGGCTCCTGCTCGTCTACCGCCTGGGGTTCCAGGTGCCGATCCCGGGCATGAGCCCGGAGTTCCTGAGCCAGAACCGCGACCAGGGCTCGCTCTTCGGCTTGATGAGCGCGTTCTCGGG
The DNA here is from genome assembly GCA_046155895.1 of Planctomycetota bacterium. Taxonomy (GTDB): domain Bacteria; phylum Planctomycetota; class UBA1135; order UBA1135; genus DASYPQ01. The sequence continues at coordinate 11,634 of JBJXFB010000159.1, forward strand.
AGGCGCGATCGGCCAGACCACGATCTTCGCGCTGGGGATCATGCCGTACATCTCGGCGTCGATCATCTTCTCGATGCTCACGAAGATCTCGCCGGCGATCGAGGCGATCCAGAAGGAAGGCGCCGCCGGCCAGAAGAAGATCAACCAGTGGACGCGACTCGCGACCGTGCCGATCGCGATCATCCAGGGCCTGTTCATCTACACCGGCGTCTTCCTCCGGCACCCCGAGATGATCACGGAGGAGATGCGCGGCAGCTCGTTCGTGCTCGGGCTCGTCGTCGTGCTCTCGCTGCTCGCCGGCGCCGTGGCGGTCATGTGGCTCGGGGAGCTGATCACGGAGTTCGGTGTCGGGAACGGCGCCTCGCTGATCATCATGGCGGGCATCGTCGCCCAGATCCCGCAGTCCCTGCTCGTGCTCATCAGCACCGACTCGGGAGAGTTCTGGACCACGATCCTCTTCCTCTCCGCGATCTGGGCGGTCACCGTGTGGGTGGTCGTCTACATCCACAAGGGAGCGCGCCGGGTGCCGATCCAGTACGCGCGCCTGACCCGCGGGCGGCGCGTCTACGGAGGCCAGAGGCACTACCTTCCGCTCAAGGTGAACATGGCCGGCGTCATGCCGATCGTGTTCGCTTCCGTGATCTTCATCGTGCCGGCCGTGCTCTTCGAGTGGCTCGGGTTCGCGGATCTCAAGACGATCTTCAGCACGCCGACGGGGTTCGTGCACGTCACGCTGTACATGGCCCTCGTCTTCTTCTTCTGCTTCTTCTGGAACCGGCTGATGTTCCGGCCGAACGACATCGCGGACAACTTGCGCGAGCACGGGTCCTTCATCCCCGGCATCCGGCCCGGGGCGCGGACGGCGGAGTATCTCCAGAACAGCCTGACGCGGATCACGCTCGCCGGCGCGGCCTTCCTGGCCGTCATCGCGATCGCACCGGCCTTCGTCACGCAGGGCACGGCCATCCCGCAGGACATGCGCTACTTCCTCGGCGGCACTTCGGTGCTGATCGTCGTGGGCGTCGCGCTCGAGCTCGTCGACCGGCTGAACGCGCAGCTCGTCATGCGGAACTACGACGGCTTCATGAAGCAGTCGGGACCGGGCTGGACCCGCGGAGAGAAGGAGGCCACGTGAGCCCGCCGCGCGTCGTGATCCTGTTCGGGCCTCCGGGAGCGGGGAAGGGGACGCAAGCCTCGCGGCTCGCCGCGGCGCTCTCGCTCCCGCACATCTCGACGGGGGACATCCTGCGCGCGAACCGCGAGCAGGGGACGGCCCTGGGCCGCCGGGCGCAGGAGTTCATGGACGCGGGGAAGCTCGTGCCCGACGACCTCGTCCTGGAGATGCTCTTCGACCGCGTCACGAAGAAGGACTGCGCGCGCGGCTACCTCCTCGATGGATTCCCCCGGACGCTCCCGCAGGCCGAGGAGCTCGCGAGGCGGCTGCCGAAGGATGCGGCCGTGCAGGTCGTCAACATCGCCGTGTCCGACCGATCGCTCGTCGATCGGATCACGGGCCGGAGGATCTGCCGTTCGTGCAAGAACATCCACCACGTGAAGACCGCTCCTCCGAAAGTCTCCGGACGCTGCGACCGTTGCGGCGGGGAGCTCGAGCAGCGCGTGGACGACACCGAGGGCGTCCTGCGGGAGCGCCTGGCGGTGTACCGTCGGCAGACGCAGCCGGTCGAGGCCGCCTACCGCTCGCGCGGACTGCTCGTCGAGATCGACGGCGATCGAACGCCCGACGCCGTCTTCGAATCGCTCCGGCAGGCCGTCTCCGAGGGAGTACGAGCATGATGCCCAAGGAAGAACCGATCACGGTGGAGGCAATGGTGACCGAGGCGCTGCCCAACGCGCGCTTCCGGGCCCGCTTGGAATCGGGTCACGAGATCCTGGCGCACGTCAGCGGCAAGATGCGCATGCACTACATCCGGATCCTGCCCGGGGACAAGATCACGGTCGAGATGTCGCCCTACGACCTGACCAAGGGGCGCGTCATCTGCCGCGGCGACCGCCGCAGCCGCAAGGAGAACACTCGATGAAGGTCCGCAGCAGCGTCCGACGCATGTGCGAGAAGTGCAAGATCATCCGCCGGCGCGGGACCGTCCGCGTCATCTGCAGCGATCCGCGCCACAAGCAGCGCCAAGGCGGCTGAGCCTCTCGCAGCACACGAAGATCATCCAGGAGCCAAGAAGGAAACCAGAACATGCCGCGTGTCATCGGAGTCGACATCCCCCCCGCCAAGCGCGTCGAGATCGCGCTCACCTACGTCTACGGCGTGGGCCGCGCGACCGCATTGGAGATCTGCGCCGCGCTCGGGATCGATCCGGGCCTCAAGGCTCGCGACCTGACGGACGAGCAGATCGCGAAGATCGCGACCTACGCCCAGAAGGAGTACGCGGTCGAAGGCCAGTTGCGCCGCCAGGTGTCGGCCAACATCGCGCGCCTGCGCGACATCGGCTGCTACCGCGGAGCCCGGCACCGCCGGGGACTGCCGGTTCGCGGCCAGCGGACGCGGACGAACTCGCGCACGCGCAAGGGTCCGCGCAAGACGGTCGCCGGGAAGAAGTCCGTGAAGGGAATGAAGTAGCACATGAGCGCCGACGAGAATCCCGAGAAGAGCAAGCCCGACGCGAAGTCGGAGGCGAAGTCCGAATCGAAGGGCGAATCCAAGGAGGGCGGAGCGCCCGCTCCCGCGCGCGCGCGCAAGCTGCGCCGCGTCGACGCCCGGGGCGTCGTCCACGTCAAGGCCTCCTTCAACAACACCTTGATCACGATCACGACCTCGCGCGGCGAGGTGCTTTCGCGCGGGTCGGCCGGCACCGTGGGCTTCAAGGGCACGCGCAAGAGCACGCCCTTCGCCGCACAGCGCGCCTCCGAGCAGGCCGCGGCGCTCGCGATGCGTCTCGGCCTCCGCGAGGTCGAGGTCAAGGTCAAGGGCGCGGGATCGGGCCGCGAATCGGCGGTGCGCGCGCTCTCCAACTCGGGGCTCAAGGTCCTCTCGATCGAGGACGTGACCCCGCTGCCGCACAACGGCTGCCGGGCGCGCAAGCGCCGGCGCGTCTAGGCCGCACGCACGAGGATCCAGGAAGGAACCGAGAAACGAAACGATGTCCCGTCTGATCGACAACAAGTGCAAGCTCTGCCGCCGGGAGGGCATGAAGCTCTTCCTGAAGGGCCAGCGCTGCTTCACCGAGAAGTGCGCCGTCTCGCGGCGCGACTATCCTCCCGGCGTCCACGCCCAGAAGCGCGCCAAGGTGACCGAGTACGGCGTGCGCCTGCGGGAGAAGCAGAAGCTGAAGCGCATCTACGGCGTGGCCGAGAAGCAGTTCAAGCTCTACTTCCGCGAGGCCGTGCGCCTGCCGGGCAACACCGGGGAGAATCTCATGATGCTCCTCGAGCGCCGGCTCGACAACGTCGTGCTCGCGAGCGGCTTCGCCCTCTCGCGCAACCACGCGCGGCAGCTCATCAACCACGGCCACTTCCGCGTGAACGGGAGGAAGACGGACATCTGCAGCTTCCAGGTCCGGCCGGGCGACAAGATCGCTCCCGGCGAGGCGGAGGGATCGCGCAAGCGCGTCTCGGAGGCTCTCGAGGTCAACAAATCACAGCCGATCCCGGCGTGGATCCAGGTTTCCGGGGATGCGTTGACGTCCCAGGTCGTCGGCATTCCCAAGCGTGCGGACGTCCCGCACCCGATCCAGGAGCAGCTCATCATCGAACTCTGCTCGAAGTAGCGATCCTCGCACGGGCTGAACACGGCGCGCGCTCATAGATCGATCCGGACGGTCCGATCGTCGGTCGAGGAGGCGGTGCTGCAGAGAGCCCGGGAGGCAGCTTCGAGCCAAGATCCGGAGGAGAACGCACATGAGAATTCGTTGGAGAAATTTCGAGCTTCCCAGCAAGGTCCAGCCCGATGCGGAGACGCTGACCGACACGTTCGGCCGCTTCATCATCGAGCCCTTCGAGCGCGGCTTCGGCCACACGATCGGCAACGGCCTGCGGCGCGTGCTGCTCTCGTCGATCGAGGGCACCGCGGTCGCCACCGTCAAGATCGACGGAGCCTCGCACGAGTTCGATTCGCTGGAAGGGATCTACGAGGACGTCACCGACATCATCCTGAACCTCAAGAAGCTGCGCGTGCAGTTCGAGGGGCAGAACGAGATCAACTGCCGCATCCGGCGCTCGGGCAAGGGGCCCGTCACCGGCGCGCACGTGGAGTGCGACGGGGACGCCGTGGTCTCCAACAAGGACCTCCACATCGCGACGATCACCAAGGATCGCCAGCTCAACATCGACATGATCGTCCGCAAGGGACGGGGCTACGTCCCCTCCGAGGACAACCAGAACGAGTACCAGGCGCTCGGCACCATTCCCGTCGACTCGATCTTCTCGCCCGTGCACCGCGTGCGGTACTCGATCGAGGCCACGCGCGTCGGGAAGCTCACGAACTACGACCGGCTGGTGCTCGAGATCTGGACCGACGGGACCGTGACTCCCGAGCTGGCGCTCGTCGAGTCCGCCAAGATCTACCGCAAGCACCTGAACCCCTTCGTCCTCTACGGCTCGAGCCGGGACGAGCGCCCCGTGGCCGAGGATCCCTCGTCCTCGGAGTTCAACCAGCGCAACCGCCAGGCTTCCGAGCTGGCCGAGATCCTGAACCAGCCGATCGCGGAGCTCGAGCTCTCCGTGCGTGCCCGCAATTGTCTGGACAGCGCCAACCTCAAGACCCTGGCCGATCTCGTGCGGCTCTCCGAGACGGAGGTCATGAACCTCAAGAACCTCGGGAAGACGAGCCTCACCGAGATTAAGACGAAGCTCGCCGAGCGGGGTCTCTCGCTCGACATGGCGGTCTAGAGCCGCAGCACGCGAATCGAAGGAAGGAAGGACCATGCGACACCGCTCAGCCGGAAACCACCTCGGGCGCACGAGCAGCCACAGGATCGCGATGACCCGCAACATGGCGGCTTCGCTCATCGAGCACGAGCGGGTCGTGACGACCATTGCCAAGGCGAAGGTCGTGAAGGCCTTCGTGGAGAAGCTCGTGACGATGGCGAAGGAGGAGTCGGTCCACCACCGGCGCCTCGTCTTCGCCAGGCTGCGCGACAAGCACGCAACGGCGAAGCTCTTCGAGACGATCGGGCCGCGCTTCCAGAAGAGGCCGGGCGGCTACTGCCGGATCCTCAAGCTCTCGAAGCCGCGCTTGGGCGACAACGGCCAGCGCGCGATCCTCGAGTTCGTCGAGCGCACGCCCAAGAAGGCTCCCGAAGCTCCGAAGGCCTGATCCGGCCTTCCGCCGAACTCGGTCCGGCCGCTTCCGAGGATCGGAGTCGGCGGGCATCCCGCATTTCCCGGATTCATCACCCGTTATCCAAGGCTTCCCCGGTCCCGGACGACAGAGTCCACAGCAATCAAGGGTATTCCCATGAGCATGATCTCCGAGTTCAAGGATTTCGCCGTCAAAGGAAACGTCGTCGACATGGCCGTCGGCGTCATCATCGGCGGCGCGTTCGGGAAGATCGTGGCTTCGATGGTGAACGACATCATCATGCCGCCGATCGGTCTCCTGTTGGGCGGCGTCGACTTCAAGCAGCTCTACATCAACCTGGGCGACAAGACCTACGAGTCCCTCGATGCCGCGCAGGCCGCGGGCGCGCCGACCCTGCGGTATGGACTGTTCGTCAACAACGTCATCGATTTCCTCATCGTCGCCTTCGTCATCTTCATGGCGATCCGCACGTTCATGAAGTCGAAGAAGCCGGCCTGATCCGCCGCGTGCGAGTTCGGCTTCCCTCCGGGGGAAGCCGGACCTCGGCACTTCCCGGCCACTCTCCCGGATGCGCGGGGTACTCGACCTCGTCGCCCGCGCGTCCGGTACGGTTCCGGATCCTCCGCGGCTGACGCGCGGGTTGCGGCAGGCCGTCAGGGCGCGACCGGTGTCGCGGCGACGGCCGGCGTGAATCCCGGCGAGGTGCTCTCGATCAGGGCCCTGACTTCCTCCAGGCGGGATTGCAGGGAAACCGTGGTGTCGACGATCCGGCGCACCGAGCCTCGGACCGCATCGATTCCCGCGGAGCTCAGGTCGTTGGAGAAATAGACGCGCAGGTCCTCGAGGGAGCGCAGGAGCGACTCGGACCCCGGGCGCGTGAGTTCCATCGCGCGCACCAACTCATCCTGGGCGCTCATCAGGGCTTCGCGGCGGTCGATGGCTCCGTTGCGTATCTCCTCGTCCTGGATGAGCGCGATCTCTCTCTGCCAGGATTCGAAATACACCCGACCACGGCTCTTGATGTCCTGCACGTTCCCTTCGACCGCGGAGAAGCGCATGCGCAAGTCCTGGAGCCGACTCTCGAAGTCCCGGAAGGCGACCACGGTCCCGTCGCCGGAAGGTTCGAGCGTGTGATTCAACGAGTCCTGCACGCCGGCGAGATCGCCTTCGATCCGATTCAAGTTCTCCCGGAGGGAGTCCATCGCCGAGGCGGTGGTCTCGGCCTGGCGGTATCCGGTCGTGGCGCATCCGACGAGGAGCGCGGGGATGGCGACCGCGGCCAGCCAGGGGAGGGACGTGGATTTCGGCATGGTGTACTCCTGGGATGCGGGGTTCCGGCGGAATCGCCCTCCGCTGAGGACGGATCGAGAGATCGAGTCTACCGTCGCCCGGGGAGAACGCCTCTGGCCGGGAGCTCAGGACCGGCAGCAGGGCCGCGCCGGTCGATGCGCAGCAGCGGCGCGGAGGAGGGGAGGCGGCGAAGGCTAGCACCCACGCGCGGTCAGATCCGCGCGAGGCGCAGCCGGCCGCGGCCGAGCAATCCGTCGATCTCGCGGGCGAAGCGTTCGCTGATCTCGATCGAGAGCTCGCCGCCGGCGCGGATGCGGCGGCTCCGGCCGTCCTCGCCGGTCACCTGGAGGTAGAGCGGGCTCTTCCCGCGGTGCCGCTCGACCGCCGAGCGCAGGCCTGGCAGGAGGTGGGCGTCCTCGGTGCCGATCCGCACGACCACGCATCCGACGAAACGCGCGAGCGCCTCGTCGACCGTGTAGGCCTCCTCGAGGAGCAGCGCCGGTTCCTCGGCGCCTTCCTCGAGGCGCGCGCGGCAGACCAGCACGGCGCCGTCCTCGATCCGGGTTCCGCACTCCTCCCAGGTGCGCGGAAAGCACGTCACGCCGACGTGTCCCGACAGATCCTCGAGGCGGAACCGCGCCATGCGCTTGCCGGCCAGCTTGCCCGTCTTGACGATCATCTCGCTCTTGCCGAGCACCAAACCGGCGACCGTGACCTCCGCGCGGCCGGGCAGCGTCCCGAGCTCGCTGATCTTCGAGCTCGAGAGGAGCGACATCAGCCCCGCGCGCTCCTCGAGCGGGTGTCCGGTCAGGTAGAAACCCAGGACCTCGAATTCCGCGCGCAAGGCATCGGCGCGGCTCCAGGCCTTGGAGTCGTCGATCCCGTCCGAGGCGCGGCTCTTCGTGTCCGCGGCGGGGGAGTCCTGGACCTCGCCGAACAGGCTCGCCTGTCCCGCGCGGCGATCCTCCGCGCGCCGCGTCCCGTCGGACAGAGCGCCGTCGAGCGCCGCGAGCACGGCACCGCGGTCGTGTCCGGAGCTGTCGAAGCATCCGGCCTTGATGAGCGCTTCCCAGTTCCCGCGGCCGACCTCGGCCAGCCCGAGCTCGCCGGCGAGATCGTGGAGCGTGATCCGCGCCTTCCGCTCCCGGAGGCGGGCGCGCGCGGCGCAGAGGGCCTCGATCGCCTTCTCCCCCGTGCCCTTGATCGCTCCGAAGCCGTAGCGGATGGCGCCGGCCTCCGTCTCGAACTCCCAGGCGGAGCGCTCGACGTCCGGGGACGCGATGCCGATGCCCGCGCGCCGCGCGTCGTCGAGGAAGTCGCGCACCTTGTCCGAGTCGCTCATCTCGCACGAGAGGTTCGCGGCCAGGAACGCGGGGCGGTGGTTCGCCTTCAGGAAGGCGGTCTGGTACGTGATCACGGCGTAGGCGGTCGAGTGCGACTTGTTGAAGCCGTACCCGCCGAACTTGACCATGTGATCCCAGATCTCCCGCGCGACCTCGTTCGAGGCCCCGTTCTTCCGCGCGCCGGCGATGAACTGCTCCGCGAACCGCTGCATGATCTCGGGCTTCTTCTTGCCCATGGCCTTGCGGAGGTTGTCGGCTTCGACGAGCGACAGGTCGCCGAGGCGGTTGGCGATGAGCATCACCTGCTCCTGGTAGACGATCGTGCCGTAGGTGTCGGCCAGGATCGGCTCGAGCGAAGGATGCGCGTAGGAGATCGCCTCCTCCTTGTGCTTCCGCCGCACGAAGGCGTCGACCATGCCGGATTCGAGGGGTCCGGGGCGGTAGAGCGCGAGGATCGCGATCAGGTCCTCGAAGCAGTCGGGCTTGGCACGGGCGAGGAGCTTCTTCATCCCGTCCGATTCGAGCTGGAAGACGCCCAGCGTGTCGCCCGCTCCGAGCAGGGCGTAGGTGGCCGGGTCCCTCTCGGGGAGGCGATCGAGATCGGGAGCCTGCCCGCCCTCCTTCACGATGTTCGCCAGCGTCTTCTCGAGGATCGTCAGGGTCCGCAGCCCCAGGTAGTCCATCTTGAGGAGACCGAGGGCTTCGAGCTGGGTCATCGTCCACTGCGTGACGATGTCGTCCCCGTTCTTCGCCAGCGGGACGTAGCTGGTCACCGGCTCGTCGGAGATGACGACGCCCGCGGCGTGCGTCGAGATGTTGCGCGCCAGGCCCTCGAGCTGGACCGAGAAGCGGAAGACCGGTTCGAGGTCGGGACGGTCCGCGCGGATCGCCTTGAGATCCGCGTCCTTCTCGAGCGCTTCCGCGAGCCCGGGCGCGTTGGGCCCGGCCGGGATCTTCTTCGTGATCCGGTCGACCTCCTTGAGCGGCACGTCGAGGACCCGGCCGACGTCCCTCACGACCGCGCGCGAGGCCATCGTGTTGAACGTGATGATCTGGGCCACGCGGTCCTGCCCGTAGCGCTTGCGCGTGTACTCGAGGACGCGCGGGCGCCCCTCCTTGCAGAAGTCGATGTCGATGTCGGGCATCGACAGGCGCGCGCGGTTCAGGAACCGCTCGAAGAGCAGGTCGTAGCGCAGCGGGTCGACCTTCGTGATCCCGAGCAGGTACGCGACGATCGAGCCGGCCGCCGATCCGCGCCCGGGGCCGACCGGGATCCCGTTCTCGCGCGCCCAGCGGATCAGGTCCCACACGATGAGGAAGTAGGAGACGAAGCCGAGCTCGGCGATCACGCCCTTCTCGTAGGCGAGGCGCTGGCGGGCGGCCGCGTGGTCGGCGCCGTAGAGGCGCGCGAACCCGGCCTCGAGCAGCCGGTCGAAGAGCGCCTCCGCGGTCTCGGCCGGCCCGCCGCCCGGCGGGGGATCGGGCTGGAAGACCGGCAGACGGACCTTGCCGAACTCGATCGACAGGTCGACCTGCTCGGCGACGTCCACCGTCGCGCGCAGCGCTCCCTCGACGTCGCGGAACATGTCCGCCATCTCCGCGCGCGTCTTGAAGAAGAGCGAATCGGTGTCGAACCGGAAGCGCTTCTCGTCCGACTTCTTCGCCCCCGTGTTGATGCACAGGAGCACGTCGTGCGCCTCGCAGTCCTCGCTGCGCAGATAGTGGATGTCGTTCGTCGCGACGAGCGGGATCCCCGTGCGCTGGTGGATGCGCCACATGGCCTCGTTGGCCCGCGTCTGGATCTCGATCCCGTTGCGCTGGAGCTCGAGCCAGAAGTGCTCGGGCCCGAAGAGGTCGCGCCAGGTCGCGGCGAGCGCCTCCGCCTCGGTCTCCTTGCCCTGGACGAGGAGCTGCGAGAGCTCGCTGGCCAGGCACCCCGACAGGCACGTGATCCCCCGCGCGTGCCGCGCCAGGAGCTCGCGGTCGATGCGCGGGCGGAAGTGCAGGCCGTCGAGGTACGCCGACGAAGCGAGCAGCATCAAGTTCTTCCAGCCGACCGCGTCGCGCGCGAGCAGCGTCAGGTGGTGGTAGCCGTTCCCGCGCTGCTTGCTGTGGGGCTCGAAGCGGGAGCGGCGCGCGATGTAGACCTCGCAACCTAGGATGGGGCGCAGGCCGGCCTCGGCGCAGGCCTGGTACATCTCGATCGAGCCGAAGAGATTGCCGTGGTCCGTGAGCGCGATCGCCCGCTGGCCGTCGCGCTTGGCCGTGGCGACGAGATCCCCGATCCGGTTGGCGCCGTCCAGGAGGCTGTACTCCGAGTGGACGTGGAGGTGGACGAAGTCCGGCGCGGACATGGGACTACCGCGCGAGGAGCCTGGCCAGCACGGCCTTCTGCGAGTGCAGGCGGTTCTCCGCCTGTTGCACCACGAGGCTGCGCGGCCCGTCGAGGACCTCGTCGGTCACCTCGACGTTGCGGCGCACCGGCATGGCGTGCATGAACCTGCCGTTCTCGGTATGGCGCATCAGCGCTTCGTCGATCGTCCAGCCTGCATTGCGGGAGCGGCGCGTGGCGGAGAGCGTCGGGTTGCCGTAGTCCGCGAGCGAATGCCACGAGCGCGCGTACACGACGTGGGCGCCCTTCACGGCGTCCTTGGCCGAGAGCCCGGCGCGGAAGCCGAGCTTGCGCGACTCCGCGAGGCGCGTCGCTTCGCTGAGCACCTGGTCGTCGAGCTCGTAGCCCGAGGGATGCGCGACGGCGACCTCCATGCCGGCTCGGAGCGAGGCGAGGATCAGCGAGTGGACGACGGCCGAGCTCGCCGGCATCGAGGAGTGTGTCCACGTGACCGCCAGGCGCTTGCCGGACAGGGTCCCGAGCGTTTCCCGCAGCGTCATGAGATCGGCGAGGGCCTGCAGCGGGTGGGCCATCGCGCTCTCCATGTTGATCACGGGGACGCTCGCCCACTCGGCCCAGGCGCGGATGACGGTGTCGCGGCGGTCGATGCCCCACGACTGGCCGCCGAGCGCGGGACGGATCGCCAGCGCGTCGACGTAGCGCGAGAGGACGAGCGCGGCGTCCTTGACGTGCTCCGGCGCGCGGCCGTCCATCAGGCTTCCCTCCTGCGCCTCGAGCTCCCAGAAGTCGGAGGACGCCGTCAGGTTGATCGTGTGGCCTCCGAGCTGGTTCATCGCCGCCTCGAACGATGCGCGCGTGCGCAGCGAGCCGCGGAAGAACAACAGGCCGACGCTCTTCTTGGTCAGGGTCGGCGTCGACACGCCGCTCTTGATCGCCAGCGAGTGGTCGAGGAGCGCCACGATCTCGCGCTCGTCGAGGTCCTGGAGGCTGATCAGGTGCGCGAGGGCCCGTTTCTCCACCATGGACGTAGCCTACTCCCGTCCACATTCATTCCAAGGCCGTGGAGCGCATCCCTACGTATCGCGCGACCTTGACAGCCCGCGGGGACCCGGCTAGAACCTCCGCCCCGCGCACCCATAGCTCAATTGGATAGAGCATCTGACTACGGATCAGAAGGTTGGAGGTTCGAGTCCTCCTGGGTGTACCAGCAAACGCTCCCGCGGCCGGCGGGATCGCGGGAGCGACACGACCATGTTGGGAACCCTCTCGAGAACCACGACCGACCTCGCCTTCATGGACGAGGCTCTGCGCGAGGCGCGGCTCGCGGCGGGGGAGGACGAGGTCCCGATCGGCGCCGTCGTGGTGATCGACGGCCGTGTGGTCGCCCGCGCGCACAACCAGACGCGGACCCGGAACGACCCGACCGCCCACGCGGAGCTCCTGGCCGTCTCGGCCGCGTCGCGCGCGGTCGCAGCGCAGCGAGGATTCGGAGCGCAGCGGATTCCCGGGGCGACCGTCTACACGACCGTCGAGCCGTGCTTCATGTGCGCCGGGGCGCTGCTCCACGCGCGCGTCCAGCGCGTCGTGTGGGCTGTCCGCGACCCGAAGTTCGGGGCCTGCGCGTCGCTCGGGGCCGTGCTCGACCTGCCCGGGCTGAACCACGCGATCGACCACGAAGAGGGCCCGGGCGCGGACGCCGCGCGCGAGCTGCTCGTCTCGTTCTTTCAGAAGAAGCGCGCGGACGCGCGGCGGACGGGCTAGAGCGCCCTCGCCGACGTCCTGCGCGCACAGACAAGGGAGAGGTGCCAGAGCGGCTGATCGGACTGGTTTCGAAAACCAGCGTGTACCTTTCGGTGCACCGGGGGTTCAAATCCCCCCCTCTCCGCCAGCACGGCGGCGAGCCGTCGCGCGTCGATCCATGGAGAGGTGTCCGAGTGGCTGAAGGAGCACGCTGGGAAAGCGTGTGTGTCGGCAACGGCATCGCGGGTTCGAATCCCGCCCTCTCCGCCACGCGCGGCTCGCGGCCAGGACGGATGGCGCGCCCGGTTTCGGGTTCGCTCGCCGGCGATGAGATCGGTTCGAACCGGGTCAGGCCGGGAACGGAGCAGCCCTAAGGACAGGGTCTCATGCGCTGCGCGAGCGGGCCCGACAGCGGGCGCGCCCCGGCGGATGCCTGGTGTATATTCGGCGCGTGAGCTACATCGTCCTCGCGCGCAAGTACCGTCCGAAGACTTTCGCCGAGGTCGTCGGGCAGCGCAGCGCGACCGCGACGCTGCGCGGGGCGATCGAGGACGAGCGCATCGGCCACGCCTACCTCTTCTGCGGGCCGCGCGGGACCGGGAAGACGACCACGGCCCGGATCTTCGCCAAGGCCCTGAACTGCGAGAAGGGCCCGACCGCGGACCCCTGCGGGACCTGCGAGCGCTGCAGCGCGGCGGAGGACGGCTCCGACGTCGACATCGTCGAGATGGACGCCGCTAGCAACCGCGGGATCGACGACATCCGCAGCTTGCGCGAGTCCGCCAGCTACCGGCCGATGCGCGCGCGCTTCAAGATCTTCATCGTCGACGAGGCGCACATGCTGACGAAGGAGGCCGTGAACGCCTTCCTGAAGACGCTCGAGGAGCCTCCGCCGCACGTCAAGCTCTTCTTCGCCACGACCGAGCCCGAGAAGCTCCTCCCGACCTTCCTCTCGCGCTGCCAGACCGTGAAGCTCGAGCTCCTGCCCGAGGCCGAGATCGCGGCGCGGCTCCAGGCGGTCTTCGCGAAGGAGGAGATCCGGGCCGAGGCGGGCGTCGCGGAGGAGATCGCGCGGCGCTCGCGCGGAGGCCTCCGGGACGCGCTCTCGCTCGCCGACCAGGTCATCTCCCTGGTGGGGGACGAGCCGGCGCTGCGCGATCTCGACCAGCTCTCGGAGGGGACGGGCCGCGAGGAAATCGAGGTCCTGCTCGATCGCGTGGAGGCGGGCGACCGTGCGGGGACTCTGGCCGCGCTGCCGGCGATCGAAGGGAGCGAGCGGGAGCTCCTGACGGGGCTGCTCGCGAGCCTCCGGAGCTCGCTGCTCCTCGGCCTGTGCGGCGCCGATCATCCGCTGCCCGACCTCGGGGCCGAGTCGAAGCGCCGCGCGCGCGAGCGCGTCGAGCGCC
>JBJXFB010000172.1:0-34864 GCA_046155895.1 Planctomycetota bacterium
GGCGCGCGTCCCGACCCGGCTCGCGGTGCGAGAAAACGAACCTGGTTCGGTATTTCGCGGTCAGCGCAGCAGCGCGTGCAGCCGCAGGAAGGCCGCTCGGTCGGCATCGAACTCCAAGAGGGGATAGCCCTCGGAGAACTCGGCCCACCGGAACTCCGCCCAGCGCGGGTCGAGACGCAGCGGCGTGCGGACGGGTTGGGTCTTGAACCCGAAGCACCAGTCGATGACTTCCTCGTCACCCACGACCTGGCGGCAGGGCATCTCGAGGTCGATCAGATCGAGCGGACGCAGGATCCCGATGTCGTCGAGGACCTCGCGCCGGATGGCCGACTCGAGCTTCTCGCCGTACCGGATCCCTCCCTGCACCGGTCCCCAGACGGACTCCAGGCCCTGGTTGGCCTTCAGGAGCAGGTAGTTCGGCTGTGAGCCTTCCTGCTGGAAGACGAAGACCTTGATGCGGTGCAGGAGCTCGACCATTCGACGGGTAGGGGCGTTGCCGCGCGGCAGCCGGTATCGCATCGAACAGCGAACGGTGTGCGCTTCAATCTTTTCCCTATCCTACCTCCTGGCCGGAAACGAGTGCGCGGGCCCGGCACCCAGGGGATGACCGAACACCGACTCGCGGAGGCGCTCGCCCGCCTCGATGCGCTCGTGAACTGGGAGCGCCGGGATCGCGACGCGGCGATGCGCCGAGGGATCGACCCCGTCGCCGACGTCCTGGAGCGCCTGGGCGGCCCGACGGCCCGCTTCCGCGCGGTCCACGTCGCCGGGACGAAGGGCAAGGGGACGACGAGCTCCCTCGTCGCGGCGGTGCTCGCGAAGGCGGGCAAGAGAGTCGGGCTCTACACCTCGCCGCACGTCGATCGGATCTGCGAGCGCATCCGCGTCGACGGGCTGGATGTCGGGGATTCGACACTCGCGCGAGCCCTCGAGCTCGCCCTCGAAGCGCGATCCAGCGCTGTCGCCGAGGGCACGCCCGGCGCCGCCGCGACCTGGTTCGACCTGGTGACCGCCGCCGGATTCCTGGTCTTCGCCGAGGCCGAGGTCGAATGGGCAGTCGTCGAATGCGGCCTGGGAGGCCGCCTGGACTCGACGAACGTGGTCCGCGGCGAGGTCTGCATCGTCACGAACATCGACCTCGAGCACACGGCGGTTCTCGGGAACTCGCTCGCCGCGATCGCGCGGGAAAAAGGCGGGATCCTGAAGCGCGGTTCGACGCTCGTGACGGGCGTCCTGCCGGATCCGCGCCTCTCTCCCGCGGAAGACCCCGCCCATGTCCTCGACGGGATCGCGCGCGAGCTCCGCTGCCACGTGCTGCGGCCGCCAGCGCTCGCCCCGACGATGCTGGAGCGCAACATCGATCTCGCCCGGCTCGCGCTCGACGAGCTCGGCGCGCGGGAGGTCCGCGACGGGGACGGCTGGCCGGTCGGAGCAGGCCTCCTCGATCCCGAGACGATCCAGGCCGCGCGCCTGCCGGGTCGCCTCGAGAAACGCCTCCACGGTGACGTCCGGGTCGTCATCGACGCGGCGCACGTGCCCTCGAGCGTCCGGATGGTCCTGCAGGAGCTGGCGGGAGACCCCGACCTCCCAGGCCGCCCCGTCGTGGTCGTGGCCCTGGGACGCGACAAGAACGCGCGGGAGATCTTCAAGATCCTCGCCGAGACGACCGATAGGGTGGTCTGCACTACCGTTCCGTCCGGTCCGCTCTTGGCAGCTGAGGCTTTGGTGGAGGAGGCGCGGTGCGTGGGATTGGGGGCTGAAACGGCAGCTGATCCACGCACGGCCTACGCCAGGGCGCTGGAGATCGCGGAGGACGGGCGGTGGGTGCTCGTGATCGGGTCCTTCTACCTAGCCGGAGCCATCCGCCGCGAACTCGTCGCCAAGCTTCCCCAGCCCCCAGCATGACCCGCAACGCCGGATCGTCCACTCAGACCATCGTCTCGGACCTGCTCCTGACGGACTCGTTCCTCATCAAGGGCAACGTCGAGGGCAAGTACACGCGCCTCTCGCAGCTCCTGGACGAGCACCGGAAGTACTTCGTCCGGGTCCATGACGCGACGCTCGTCGACCTGAACTCGTGCGAGCGGATCCAGACGCCGCTCGTCCACGTCAACGTCGACGAGATCCTCCTCGCGCACGAGTTCCTCGACAGCGGCGGCGACCAGCATCTGCGCGACCTGGCGAAGGACCAGAAGCTCCACCGGATCCGCGTGTTCTACACGGGCGCCCTGAACGTCGAGTTCGCCGGCGAGGTGCGCCCGGGGTGCTACGAGGCCGACGATCGGTCGACGCGGCGCTTCTTCACGATGCGCAACCCGGTCGTGCGCGGGTGGAACGAGCGCGGCGACAGCGATCTGAAGCTGGTCGGGAAGCTGCCCTACGCGATCCTGAACAAGCTGCGCCTGTCGTACATCTACGACTTCAATTGACCCCCGGGAGGCCGGGGGATCCCTGGGTGCAGCCGCCGGCTCCGGCGATCGTTTCGGTCGCTGCGGGTGCTATCGTGGCCCTCATGAAGCGCCCGAACCACGTCTCCGTGCCCGTCCTGGCCCTCGCCGCCCTCACCGCGGCGTTCGTCGCCCCCGCCGATTCCCTCACCTTCCACGTCGAGGCGAAGTCGAAGCTGACGAAGACCTTCGAGACCAGGATCAAGCTCGCGTCGGAGAGCATGTCGATCACCGTCGACGGGAACGACATGCACGGCGGCGTCGAAGTCCCGAAGATCGAGATCACGGACAACGAGACGATCCAGGTGACGGACGAGTACCTGTCCGTCGAGGACGGACGCCCGACGAAGCTCGTGCGCGACTTCGTCGATCTCGCCGGCGACAGCCTCGAGACGAGCGTGATGCCCGAGGACTCGGGCATGGAGGATCGCGAGGAAAAGGGCGAGAAGGAGAGCCCGCTCGAGGGCAAGACCGTCGTCTTCACGTGGGAGGACGACGGCTACAAGGCGGCCTGGGCCGACGAGGAGAAGGGCGGCGACGACGAACTCCTCGAGAAGCTCGAGGGCGACATGGACCTCCTCGGCTTCCTGCCGTCGAAGGGAGTCGCGAAAGGCGACACCTGGGATCTCGAGGCGAAAGCCTTCAACGGGGTCAGCTCGCCCGGCGGTCGTCTCCACCTGCGCACCCCGAAGCGGGATGAGGCCGACGAGAACCTCTCGATCCAGGAAGAGCTCGAGAAGAACATCGGAGGCGAAGGCAAGGCCACCTACAAGGGCACGCGCGACGTCGACGGCGTGGAGGTCGGCGTGATCGAGATCACGGCGGAGCTCGAGTCGCACGGCACGGTCGAGGCGGACGGCCGCGAGAACAGCATCGAGTACGCGGTCACCTACACCGGCGAGATGCTCTGGAACGTCAAGGCGGGCCGCCTGCATTCACTCGAGCTCCAGGGCGAGGTGAAGTTCTCGATGGATACGAAGAGCTCGATCGAGTTCGGCGAGGAATCGCACGAGCTGCGCCAGAAGGTCGAGTTCGCCGGCACCATCGAGCACCGCGCCACGGTCGAGTAGTGACGTCGAGGTCTCCTCGGAAGGTGGTGCGCCCACCTCATTCGCACCTTCGGGCGCCGGGCTTCGGCGGTGTGGACGCCGCGGTCGTCCTCGTCCTCGTCCTCGCGACCTGCGCCGTCTTCTGGCCGGTGCGGAGCTACCCCTTCGTCAATTACGACGACAGCGACTACGTCGCGGGGAACGCGCAGGTCCTGGCCGGCTGGACCTCGGAGGGAGTCCGTTGGGCCTTCACGACCTTCCACGCGGCGAACTGGCACCCGCTGACCTGGCTCTCGCTGATGCTCGACGTCGAGCTCTTCGGCGCCGACCCCGGCGCGCACCATGCGGTCAGCCTCGCGATCCATGCAGCCGGCGCGGTGATCCTCTTCGCAGCGCTGCGCAGGATGACGGCATCCCTCTGGCCCAGCGCGCTCGTCGCGGCGCTCTTCGCGCTGCACCCGCTGCACGTCGAGAGCGTGGCGTGGATCTCCGAGCGCAAGGACGTGCTCTGCGGGCTCTTCTGGTTCCTTGCGATGCTCGGACACGCCTTGTCGGTCGAGCGGCCGGGGGGCCGTTGGCGCTGGCTCACCTTCGCGGCTGTCGCGCTCGCGCTCCTCGCCAAGCCGATGGCCGTCACGCTGCCCTTCGCGCTCCTGCTTCTCGACTTCTGGCCGCTCCGGCGCATGGATTCCGCGGCTACGGCCAGGCGTTGCCTGATCGAGAAGCTCCCCTTGATCCTCCTCGCGGCGCTCGCGTGCGTCGTCACGATCCTCGCGCAACGGAGCTACGGCGCGGTCGTCACCTCCGAAGGGATCCCGGTCGCCCAGCGCCTGGCGAACGCGCCGGTCGCCGCGCTGCAGTATCTCGCCTCG
Organism: Planctomycetota bacterium; assembly: GCA_046155895.1. Classification (GTDB taxonomy): domain Bacteria; phylum Planctomycetota; class UBA1135; order UBA1135; genus DASYPQ01. Next base: position 4,369 of record JBJXFB010000172.1, read on the forward strand.
ACGTTCTGGCCGTCGGGGCTCGCGGTCTACTACCCGCATCCCCGCGGAACTTTGCCGGCCTGGCAGCCGATCGTCGCGACGCTCGTGCTCGCCTCGCTGACCCTCGTCGCGTTCCGCGCGCGGCGAGCGGCACCCTACTTCCTCGCCGGATGGCTCTGGTATCTCGGCACGCTCGTCCCCGTGATCGGGCTCGTGCAGGTCGGGGATCAGGCGCGGGCCGATCGCTACACCTACCTGCCGCTCGTCGGAATCTTCGCCATCGTCGCGTTCGGTGCGCGCGACCTCGCGAAGCGAGGAGCTCTTCCGCGGGCCGGGGTCGTCGCGACGGTCTGTGCCGCAGTCCTGGCCTGCGCGTTCGCGGCGCGGGTTCAAGTCGGATACTGGAGCGACACGCTGGCGCTCTTCAACCATGCCCTGGCAGTCACGGGGGAGAACCGGGTCGCCCGCACGGCGCTCGGCACGACCCTCGTGGACGAATACCGCCGCTACGACGAAGCCCTGGTGCACTGCCGCAGGGCCGTAGAGCTCGATCCGGACGACGCGGACGCGCGCTACAACCTCGGGAACGCGCTGCTCGGGCTCCGGCGGACCGATGAGGCCATCGCGGCGTACCGCGATACCATCGCGAGGAACCCCGGCGCCGTGAAAGCCCACTACAATCTCGGCCAGGCGCTCGCGTCGCAGGACGAGTACGAGGCCGCGATCGCGGCATGGACCGAAACCCTGCGGCTCGATCCCGGCTATTCCGCCGCGGCGAAGAACATCGGCACGGCGCTCTCGCTCCTCGGCCGGCACGCGGAGGCGCTGGCCCGGTTCGAGCGTGTCCTGGCGGAGGCTCCGCGCGACGTCGAAGCCTGGTGCGGGATCGGCTGGACGCACACGAGAATGGGGGAACCGGCGCGGGCGAGAGAAGCCTTCGAGCGCGCTCTGGCGATCGATCCCTCGAACGAGCGCGCGCGGCAGGCGCTCGCGGCGCTGGCCAAGGCGGAGGCGGGCAAGCGATGAATCAGCCGCCTGCGCGCCGGCGCTCCTTCGAGCACTGGCTCGTCCTGGCCGTGCCTCTGGCCGGCCTCGCGCTGATCGCGATCTTCGCCTTCGTCACCCAGCCCGACCCACGCGGCTACGGGACGCACGAGAAGTTCGGATTGCCCTCCTGCAAGACGATGGACTGGTTCGGCGTGCCTTGTCCGGGCTGCGGGGTCACGACGTCGGTCGCCCTGGCATCGCGCGGTCGCTTCTTCGAATCGATCCGCAACCAGCCCTTCGGGATCGTCGTCGTGCTCGGGATCCTCGTGGCGACCGTCTGGGCGATCCGCGGTCACTTCCGAGGACGAGACCTCTACGGCGACCTCCTCGCGATCCGGGCGAGGCCCTGGGTGATCGGTCTGGGGTCGGCGCTCGCCGCGGCGTGGCTCTACAAGCTCGCGCTCGTTTTCGGCGCGTTCCCCTGGTCCCCGCGCTGACTCGAAACTCGGGTCAGGGACCCACGTACCCGGACGCGTTCCCCTGCGGATTCCCGTTCGCGTCGAGCCACGAGTCGAGGACGCGGCCGTTCTGCGGGTCGGAGAGCATCCGGATCAGCGTCGCGCCGAGCGGGCCTGCGAAGGTCGGGTCGAGAGCGCCGTCTCTCAGGCTCGGGCCCACATTCGGATCGAGGAAGACGTGGTTGCTCGAGCCGTTCGAGACGCCGTTCGCCTCGACGATGCGGTCGAGGTCGAAGAAGACGTTGCTCACGTTGAATGCCGCCGCGGGGGCCGTCCCGTCGCAGCCCCGGCGATTCGGGTCGTTGTCGAGCGGATTGACCGGGCATCCGTCCTCGTCGAACAGGAACAGGCCCGTGCCGAGTCCGGCCGCCATGTGCGCGAAGAAGGGCGAGTTCATCTGGTTTCCCGTGTTCGTGCCGAAGTGCTGCCGCAGCACCGGGAAGTTGAGCGCGCCGTAGGTGCGGCCCGCCACCGCCGCCCGGAACGCGTCGTACGCGCCGCCGTACTGCGTGAGGCCCGCGTCGGTCAGGTGGCAGGTCGCGCAGTAGCGCGGACCCTCGTTCGTCGGGGTGACCTTGCCGCGCACCGAGTGCGCCATGATCGAGTTGTGGCTCAACGACGGGAACTGCGCGGTCGGGTTGTTGCCCTTTCCGTTGCGGTCCGTGAACGCGAACGTGCGAGAGAGGGCTCCAGCCTGGTCCTCCCAGCGGTAGAAGACCTTCGTGTTGGCGCTGAACTGCGTGATCTTCCCGCGCGAGTTCACGCCGAGCTGGAAGAAGAGCGGCGACTGGTAGGTGAAGTCGGCCGTCCTCTGCTTGTAGACGATGCGCTCGCCGGTGACGTTGCTGAAGTTGTTCCCGTTGTCGTACTCGCCGCTCAAGTGGCAGCCCATGCACGTGTTCGTCCAGGACGCGTGGCAGGAGATGCAGTCCATCCGGTCGGTGTGGCTGAAGCCTGCCGGGGCGCCGCTGGCCTGCAACGGGCCCATGCCGTTCCCCCCGTTCGCGTCGACGCGCCCCATCGCGTAGGACGCCTTGGCGCTGTAGACCGGCTGGTTCGTCACCGGATGCCGGACGCCGTTGTCGGCAACCGTGTCCCTCGTCTGCGGGATGAAGTGCACGGCGCCGTCCAGGCGGCTCTTCAGGAAGTACCTGCCGTTCGTGTCCCGCGTGACGTGCCGCATGGCATTGCCCTCCGCGTCGACGCCGAGCGTCGCGGCGACTCCGTCGTAGGTCGTGCCCGACGTCGTCTGCGCGTAGGACTCGATCGTCCCGTGACAGCTCTCGCAGCGGATCGAGACGTTCTGCTCCATCCGAGAGAGCAACGGGCGGTTCGGATCGCTCACGTCGCCGCCGTGGAGGTCGTGGCTGCCGTGGCAGTCGATGCAGCCCATCCCCGCCTCGTAGTGGACGTCCGCGGGCGTGTCGTCGCGCCCGTCGTTGTCGTAGTCCTCGAAGCGCAGGTACTGGTTGAAGTTCCGGCCGTTGAACGTGTTGTTGGCGACCACCGGGTCGAAGAGGCGCGGGTCGTTCTGGGTCGTCTGGTGGCTCGCGGGATTGGCCGGGTACTGCCTCCCGTTGCGCACGTCGGCGTTCTGGTCGAGGCGGATCCCCCAGTACTGCATCACGGTGCGGTTCGATCCCTGGTGGCATCCCGCGCACGTGTGGTCGTCGATCCCCTGGAGCATTCCGCCGCCCGGCAGCGCCTTCGAAATGCTGGCGATGCGGTGCGACCTCGGGTGCGCGCGCTCGGGCGCGTCGATGTCGTCCGGATCGGCCGGCTCCGTCTTCACGACGTTCGGATCCGAGCTCCCGCTGCGTCCGCCGAGGCTGTACGGCAGGTGGCACGCCGAGCATCCCGACGAGCGGAAGTCGCCGGCGCGGTTGTTCGCTCCGGCGCTCCCGAGGTGGCAGTCGCCGCAGGTGAATGCGACCTGCTCCTGGAAGAGGTGCGCGAGCGCCGAGTCCTGGATCACCCGGTTCTCGGCGTCGCGGTCGTCCGCGATCCCGGCGGCGCTGTAGTTGGGGTTGTTCGTGATCGGGTTCGAGCCCGCCACGCTGAAGACGGGCGCCTCGATCAGGCTCGTCACCGCGCCGACCGGTTCCTGCCCCGGCGCGAAGGCCGGACCCGTCGCGGCGCGGAAGGCCATGTCTCCCGCCGTGTCGCCGTGGAGATCCGCGTTCCCGGGGACGACGTTCTCCATGCCGATGGCGTAGGAAGCGCCCGAGAAGATGCCGACCTGCGTCGCGAGCGGGCTGTTCGCCACGGCTTCGGAGTGGTTCGCATGGCAGATCCCGCAGCTCCTCCCCTGCGTGACGACGCGCAAGTCGCCCGGATTGACGAACTGAAGATAGTCGAGGGCCGTGTAGGTCTGGCCGCCGACCTGGTAGTTCGGGAACTTGTCGATGCCCGTCAGCGTGAGACGGTTGAAGTACGCCGTCGCGTTCCCCGTCTGGAACGCCTCGTCGCCGATCTGCGGCGGCGGCGGAACGTGGCTCGAGAGCTGGTCGGTGCCGTCGCCGTTCCCGCCGTGGCACGTCGTGCACTTGATCTCGTCCGCGTTGCCGAACGGGTGCGGGTTCTCGATGCCGGGCCCGCTGTAGTCGTCCCGCAGCGAGCCGTTGTGGCACTGCATGCACGACTCGACCGTGGCCGACGTGAGCGAGCCCGTGTCCCCTCCTCCGCAGGCCGCGATCAGCGCGGCAGCGAGCGCAACGATGAAGCTCCGTCCTTGTCCAACCATGCTCGCACCGTCCCCCCCCAAGGCGCGATCCACGTCCCCGCGCCCTCGCCGCGGAAACCTGGCTACTCCACTATCGGGCGGCGCGTGAACTGAACTTGAACGCTCGCTAGTCGGTCTCGGCCTGGTCCCAAGTTCGCGGCAAGTGGCATCGGTCGCAACGATCGACCCAGCCGAGCCCGACGTGATTCGGATTCACCGCTCGCGCGAGATCGCTCGCGTGGCAGGTCACGCATTCCGTGTCGGTCGGGACGAATTGCCCCGCTTCGGCGCCAGGGTGGCAGCGGTGGCAGGACGTGACCGCGTGCACGCCGACGAGCGGGAATCGCGTGTGCCGGTGCATCTCGTACTGGCCGACGGGGAGCCAGGTGTCTTGCGTGTGGCAGGACAGGCAGTCGGCGCCGAGCTGTCCCCAGTGGACGTCCTCGTGGCAGCCCACGCAGCCCCGGGCCTGGAAGATCGCGACCGGGCCGCGGTCGTTGTGGCAGCGCAGGCAGCTCGCGCGGTCGTGGGCGCCGGGGAGCGCCACGCCCGTCCTCGCCTCGTGGTCGAATTCGAAGTCGGGCGTGAGCTCCTGCCAGCCGTCTCCGACGTGGCACAGGGAGCAGTCCGCCGGGAAGGTGTCGTGCGGGAGGACGGGACCGAAGCCCGACCACCACAGGCGCTGCGCCGCCATGTCGTGGCGGTGGAGCGTGCACGCGACGACGAGGCAGGACACCGCGGAGAACAGGGCCATCGATCGCGCCGCGCGCTTGAGGGAGGAGAAGGGGATCATCAGAAGCTCCTCTGGAGGAAGAGGCCGGCGAGGACGGATTCCTCGTCGTCGAACAAGAGCACCTCGGCGTAGAGCGAGAAGTTCCAGCGCGTCTCGGTGTTCACATTGACGCTGGCGCGCACGCGGTGCTGGGGGATGTCGTCGTTGTCGGCGTCGAAGCCGTCGATGTCGTCGTGGGTGAAATCGTAAGCAAGACGCCAGTTCGCCCAGGCGTCCGTCGAGCCGAGAGCGGCGCGGTAGCCGAGCGTATTGCTGAACTGCCCTTGCGTCGTGAACGCGGCCGCTTCGACGAAGGAGCCGTCGAAGAGCACGTCCATGAGCTCGAGCCCGCCCTCCGCGTCGTACCCATCGTCGTCCTCGTCCACCCAGGCTCCCGCGGATCCGAACATGCCCGCGCGCCGCCCGAGCCTCTGGCGGACGGAGGCGGAGATGCGCTCGTAGTGGTCGTCCGCGAGCTGGTTGGCGGTGACCGGGAGGAAGGCGTCGAGGTCGTTCTCGGGGAACTCCCTGTGCGTGTACGTGGCGCGGAAGGAGCTGCCGTTCTTCCAGGCCTTTCCCGCGCTGACGTAGGCCTGCGTCAGGCCGAGCCCGGAGCCCTTCGCGTCGTCTCCACCGGTGTACAGGTCGACCCACGCCGTTCCGGCGACGCTCCAACCCCCCACGGGCGCGAAGTAGAGCTTCCCGATGAACAGGTCGCGATCGGCGTCGAGGTCGTGGAAGGTCTTCTGGTACCCGGCGGCCATGGACATCTGCTCGCTCTCGTCCGCGACCCAGCGGTAGAACGCGGCGATCTGGATGTCGTCTCCCGTCTCCCCGAGATCGTCGATCTGCGGGATGAAGCCGACGCTCCCGCCGAAGACGTCGCCGCGCGCCGCGCGCCGCGTCCACTGGCCTCCATCGAGCACGCCGAACTCGGGCATCTCGTGCTGGAGGAACCGGCCGACTTCGTACCGGTCGGCGGCGAAGCGGTTCCCTCCCCAGGCGTAGGAGAGGCGGTCGAGGCGCAGCCGCGTGTCCTCTTCGTCGTCGTCGTCCGGCACGAGCGTCTTCCGGTAGTTGCCCTCCGCGTCGAAGTGGAGGTCGCCGCCCTTCCCCATGAAGTTCTCGAAGAGGACAGATGTGCCCGCGCGCGCGAACAGGTCGGATCGGCTGCCCTCGGTGCTGTGCGAGTAGTCGAAGATCGAGTACGCGCGTCCGGTCAGGCGGGGATCGCGCTCGCTCGGGCGCAAGGGCCGCACGCGGGCCAGGAGGGGCTCTCCCTGCGTCCATTCTTCGTCCGGTCGCCGCCAAGGAGGGTGCTCGCGCTCCGGCGGCTCGGGCTGCGGTCCGATGAAGTCCGCCGGCGCCGCGGGGAGCGCTCGTCGAGAACGGGGGATGCGAGCTTCCGCCCTCGTCCCCGCGGCTGGGGGGCGCGTCGGATCGTCCAGTTCGATCCATGCGTCGCGCTCGCCGACGCGCGCGACGGATCCCTCGAGATGGCGTCCATCGAGCGGCCGGAACACGACGCGGTCGTGCACGGCGAGGCCGTCGCGGGTCCCCCGGTCGACGTGGGCGCGCGGTCCCTCGATCGACAGGACGCGCATCTCGATCGTTTCCAGCTCCGAGGCTTCCGTGGCCTGCGACGTCTCCGCCGCGGCCTCCTGGACCGGCGGCGGCATCGAGAGAGGGATCGGGATCATCACTTCTCCCTTCTCTTTCGCCGCATGAGCACGTCTTCCTGAACTCCGTGGCAGTCGACGCACTCGATGCCGAGAGGGCGGTAGCGCACGACACCGAAGCCGTCCTGGTCCGCGTAGGACTGGTGGCAGGCGGAGCACTCGAGGGATCCGTGCTGCTCGCCCAGGGCGAACCGCGCGTCGCGCTCGTGGTCGAATTCGAGGTAGCGCTCGGCTCCCGGCTCGTGGCAGCGCGCGCAGTCGGTCTTCGCGCTCTTCAGGGCGCCGTCCGGACGATCGAACTGCCCCGCGTGCGGATCGATGTGGCAGTCGGAGCAATTCGCGCCGTTGGCGTGCTCCCAAGTCCGCCCCGCGTCGTCGGGCGACCCCAGCGGCGCGTGGCAGGCCGAGCATGCGGCCGCGGCGTGGTCTTCGACCAGCGCGAAGCCGGTCCACGCTCCGTGATCGAAGCCGTCGGGGAAGAAGCGGAAGGAGGTCTCCGAGTGGCACCGCGCGCAGTCCGTGCGCCCCGCGACGGCCGCGGGCAGGTGCTCGAGGTCGAAGGCGCCCTGGTGGGGGTCGCTGTGGCAGGTGTGGCAGCCCTCGAAGGGCCCGTGCTCCTCCTCGATGCGCCCGAAGGTGCGCCCCGCTCCGTCCGGCTCCTTCCGCACGACGTGGCACGAAGCACAAGAGGTCTCCGCGTGAGCCCCGACGACGGCGAAGCTCGTCCACATCGCGTGGTCGAACCCGGGCGGAGGGATCTCGGAGAAGCTCGAGGTCGTGTGGCACCGCCCGCATTCGCCGGTCGGATCCGGCGGCATCGCCGCGGCGACCTCGCGGAAGAAACCCGCGTGCGCATCTTCGTGGCATTCCTCGCAGCGCGACGGCGTCCCGTGGAAGGTCCGCGGAGCCTCCGGAGCGGGGAGCGTGTGGCACTCCTCGCAGGAGGTGTCGATGTGCACGCCCGTCAGCCGCATCGCGACGAGTTCGTGCTTCTCGACCGTGAAGGCGTGCGGCTCGAAGCGCTCGCGGTCGTGGCAGGCGGTGCATTCCTGGTGAGCGAAGAGACCCGTCTCGAACTGCCCGCCGTGCGGATCCTCGTGGCAGACGCTGCACCCCTCGGACGAGCGGCCCGGGTAGCGCGCCCGGAAGGCCGCGAGATTCGCGTCGTGGCAGCTCTGGCAGTCGGCTTCGTCGTGCGGCGGATCGAGCTTGAAGCCCGAGGCCGAGTGTCCCGCCGCGGTCATCGCGGTCGCTCCCTCCCCGAAGTCGGTGTGCTCGGCCACGTGGCAAGCCACGCAACCGGCCTCGGACGAGTACCCCGCCAGCGCCGCCGCGCCGCGCGCGAACTCGGCCGCGTGCGGGGACTCGTGGCAGTCGGCGCAGCGCCGCGCTGCGGGCGGATTCGGGCTCTCGCCGAGCATCTCGAGCGAGTGCGTGTCGCCGTCGGCGTGGCAGGTCCGGCAGTCGACGTCCCCGTGGCCGCCGACGAGCGGGAGCTGCCGCTCGTGCCCGAAGGAATGGAGTTCGTCCCATGTGCTCTGGCCGTGACAGCTCGCGCACGCGACCTGCATCCGCCCTTCGTGGACGTCGACGTGGCAGGACTCGCAGTCCTGGTCGAGGCCGAGGAAGCGGTGCTCGCCCTCCGAGAGGACCGGCACGTTGGCGCTCTCGTGGCACTCGACACAGCCGATCTCCTCGTGGCGACCGCTCATCGCGAAGCCGATGAGGCGGTGGTCGAACACCTTCGGATCGGGGACGCCGGCTGCCGCGAAGCTCCGTTCGTTCACGATCGAGAAGGTCTCGCCGTGGTGCTCGCCGTGGCAGGTACCGCAGGTGCTCGCGAGCGCCGGCTCGAGGATCCCGTGCAGGCCTTTGCGGACCTCCAGCTGCTCCGCGATCGGCTCGTGGCACTCGAGGCAGGACGACTTCATGTCCGAGAACCATCCGCCGTGGCAGTCGGCGCAGCCGCCGCGGCCCTGGAGCGCCTCGATCCGGCCGTGGACGGAGGAGATCGGGCCCGGCGAAGTGCGGTCGGTGTCGACGACGGCGACCAGCAGCACGGCGAGCAGCGAGAACACCGTCAGCCAGAGCCGGATCCCGGTGAGCTTCAAGGCGCGCCTCCAGGCCGGAGCGCCGATCCGTAGAACGTCGCGTAGCCGATGTGCAGAAGGAGCAGCAGGATCATCAGCGCGGCGACCCAGCGGTGGAGGTAGCGCCAGGTCTCGAGGATCGCGCGCAGGTCCTCGTAGTGCGCCGCCGCCAAGGCCGTGCGGTGCGCGCGCCGGGCAAGCGCCAGCGTCTCGCGCACTCGATCACCGGAGACGCCGGCGGAGAGACCATCCTCCTCGAGCCGCCCGAGGACCCTGCGCAGATCCTGCTGGCCGAATGCGAGCGCCAGGACGCGGCCGAAGAACGAGCTGCGCCATTGGCGGCGCTCGATCACGCCCTCGATCTCCGCCTGCACGCGCTCGACGAAGGCGCGCTGGCTCGTGTCCCAGGTCTGACTGAGGGAGGCCACATGGCGCCGCACCTCATCGAGCTGGAGCTCCCGGCCGTTCGCCGCGCGCGGGACGTAGGAGTAGAAGTACCGGCCGATCGCTCCCGTCACGAGCAGCACGACGAGGGCCCAGAGCGCGTGCCCTCCGACCGTGTCGCGCGGCGCCATGCCGGAGTGCAGCACGGCGCACAGGAGCGCGAGGATCCCCGTGGCGACGTGCGCGGTCATCCAGGCGCGCAGGGACCCGAACACAACGCCCCAGCGCCGGCTCCGCCGAAGGAGGTAGGAGAGGTTGAAGGCGATGAGCGCGGTCGAGGCGATGCCGAGCAGGAGGCCCAGACCCTGTCCGGGGCGCAGCGAGAAGTGCTTCTCGTGCACCGGCCGCGCTTGGGCGGGGAGGGTGTAGTAGTCGGAGTGGAAGAGCGCCCAGCCGAGCGCGAGGAGCGCGAGCAGGAATCCGATCGCGAGCGCGCGCAGCACGCCGTTGCCCTGCTCGCCGACGGGATCGACGCGCGGACGCAGCTTCGGATCGAAGGACACGCCGGAGCGCTCGAGGAGCTCGAAAGGCGGCACTCCTCCCGCCATGACGAACACTTCGTCGTTCGCGAGCGTCGTCCGGCTCGGACCCGACCCGTTCATCACCTCCAGATCGACCCGGTCGGACTCGATCGAGACAACCTCGCTGCGCAGCAGCACGTGGAGGCTGCGGCGCTCCATCGCGGTCTCGAGCCGCAGCGCGCTCGGCCCGCGGATCCGGAAGAGCGTGTCCTTCCGGTACGAGAGCGTCACCTCGTTGCCCGGCTGCTCCGCGAGGCCGACCGCGGTCTCGACGGCGGTCTCGCCCCCGCCGACGACGAGGATGCGCCTGTTCCGGTACGCGTTGGCGTCGAGGAGGTCGTAGGAAACCTTGGTGAGCTCCTCTCCGGGCACGCCGAGCTTGCGCGGAAGCCCTCGACGCCCGAGCGCGAGGCACACGTGGCGCGCCGGGTGGACTCCTCCGGCTGTTCGGACGAGGTGGACGCCGTCCTCGCCGGGCTCGAGGCCCTCGAAGACTTCCCCGTATCGCAGCGGGAGCTCCGCGTCGCGCGCGATCCGCTCCCAGATCGAGATCAGCTCCTCCTTCTCGTACGTCGACTGCGACAGGCGTCCGAAGAGGGGCAGATCGACAGGCGCCGTCAGCACGAGCTTGCGGCGCGGATACTTGGCGACGGTGCCGCCGGGGCCGCTGGCCTGGTCGAGCACGACGAACCGCAGGCCCAGGCGTTTCGCCTCGAGCGCGCACGCGAGGCCCGCGGGTCCCGCGCCGACGATGCAGAGATCGAGGAGGTCCTCCCGAGCTCGAGTCGCGGCGGCGATGCGATGGCCGACCTCGGCGGCGACCGCCGTGCCCTGCTCGATCGCGAACTTGATCAGCGAGCGCGCCGTGATCTCCCCGGCGAGGAAGACCCCGGGCGACCCGACGACCTCGAGATCCTCGGTGAGGACGGGGATGTCACGCCGCTCCGCGAGATCGGTCAGCGTCACGGTGATCGCCGCCGTCGGGCACTCGCGCTCACAAGCCGAGTGGCCCTTGCAGTGCGCGCCGTTGACGACCGCAGCCTGTCCGTGGACGAGCTCGAGCACGCCGTTCTCGGGGCAGGCGCGCACGCACGCGCCGCAACCGAGGCAGCGCGAGAGATCGACGACGGGATGTTGTAGCTGGGCTTTGGCGCTGCCGGCCCGGAGCGCGCGATCGCGCTCGAGGAGTCTCTTGCGCATGCTCCGCAGCTCCCCGCGCCGCAACAGCACCGCGAGGAGCGCCACGCCGAGCGCGAGAACCAGCCCGACGAGGAGCGACCAGGTCATGCGCGCTCTCCCCCGGCCCGCGCTGCGGCGCGGCCGGCGGCCGAGCTTTCGCTAGTTCAGCGGGATCGCTGGCCGGGATGCACCGGCGGGATCGCGCTCGGCTCCGTGCCTTCGGTGGCCGGCGCGGGCGGACCTTGGGGCGCGGTGGACGGCGCCGGCTGGACGGGATGGACCGTGTTCTTCTTCAGCGTGGAAGCACGCCGCTTCGTCCCCGTCGCGCCGTTGGAGGCCGGCTCCTGGGCCGGCATCTCCTGGGTCGGTTCCTCCGTCGCGCCCTCGGCGCCTGGCGCCTCGATCTGCCCGTAGAGCGCCGCCGACTCGACGTAGGCACGCGCCGCGGAGGCGCAGGCGTCCAGGCGCGCGTCGAGCTCGATGAGCACGTCGCGCATGAGCTTGAGGTCGCCCGCCAGCTCCGTGACGGCCGACACGTTCATGTCGTGGCTCAAGAAGAGCGCGTGGTCGCGCAGGTCGCCGTTGAACGCGTCGTAGCTGATCAAGGCCGACTGGGCCGTCGCCTGCACGGTGCGGTAGCGCGCCTGCGTCTCGTCGAGGCGCATCTGGCTGCGCTGGCGCATGCGGGTGCTCCCGAAGGCCTCGAGGTCGGCGGTCCACTGGCGGAAGACGGACTCGGCCGACAGGCGCATGGGCTCGATGCTCGCGCGGAGCTGGCGCGCCTGCTTCTCGGAGCTCTCGATGCGGTCGAGCAGTTGCGCGTAGGACTCCTTCGCGTCGCCCGCGAAGCTCGGGGAGCAGATCGCGTCGAGCTGATCGAGGGCGCCGTGGGTCATCTCCTTCGAGACGACGGCGTCCACCTGGACGGATTCGACGTGCGCCAACAGGTCGTCGACGCGCTGCACGCTCGCCGCCTTCTCCGTCGTGCCCACGCAGGCGGCGAGGAGGGAGAGCATGACCAGGTGAATGGGTGACGAACTCGCGAAGCCATTGCGCATGGATGGATCTCCGTCCGGGCTGCGCGACCACCTCGGGCATGCCGGACCCCTCGGTGTTCGGCTCCCGTAACTCCGGGTCTTGAGCGGGAACCGGCGGAATCGCGCGGAGAAGGCCGATCCCGCGCGCGCGCGGCCGCCTAGTCGTCCTCGGGGTCGGCGTCGGGGGCGGGCGTCCCCCGCATCTCGTCGAGCATCTCCACGTAGCTCGCGTAACGCGAGGCCGCCAGCTCGCCCTTGTCGACCGCGTCGAAGACGGCGCAGTCGGGCTCGTGGTCGTGCGAGCAGCCGTCGAACTTGCACTTCCCGTGGTAGGGCGCGAAGTCGGGGAAGAGGTCGGGGAGGTTTGCGAGCGTGACGCCGTGCAGGCGGAACACGCGGATGCCGGGCGTGTCGATCACGCATGCACCGGAGTCGAGCCGGTAGAGCTGCGAGAAGCTCGTCGTGTGCCGCCCGGTGTCCCAGAAGCGGCTGATCTTGCCTTCCTTGAGCTTCAGGCCGGGCTGGATGCGATTCAGGAGCGTCGACTTGCCCGCGCCGGAGCTGCCGTAGAGGACGCTGGTCTTTCCCGCGAGGCGCGCGCTCAGCTCGTCAACTCCGCGCCCGTCTTTCGCGCAGGTCGCGATCACGGGAAAGGGAACTCGCTCGTAGGTCCCGCGGATCGCCTCGACGTCCGCGTCCTCCGCGAGGTCGATCTTGTTCAGGACCACGACCGCCGGGATCTCGTTCCAGACGCAGGCCGCCAGGATCCGGTCGGTCCGGCTCGAGCTGAACAGCGGCTCGACGATCGAGCCGATGACGAAGAGCTGGTCGACGTTCGCGGCCAGGATCTGCTCGCGAGGATCGTGCGACGAGGCGATGCGCGAGAGCGCGTTCTTGCGCGGCAGCACGCTCTCGAGGCCGGCCGGGGAGGTCGAGTCGTCGACCTGGACGAAGTCCCCGACCGCGACCGGGTTCTTCGGGGCGGCCTCCGTGACCTCTCCCCCCGTCTCGTAGAGGATCCCGCGCGGCGCGGCCTGGATCACGCGGCCCTCGATCTCCACGTGGCAGACCTTCGCGTCGGTGCGGAGGACTCGGCCTGTCTTGAGCGCGGTCATGGGGAAACGAGGCCGATCAGTATGCTGGAGCGCGGCTCGATGTCGGCGAACGAAACCATCCGCTCTCGCGCGAACCCTCTCCTCAAGCGGGCGGGCTCCGTCCTGGCCGGCCAGGAGACCGGGACCCTCGCGCTCGAGGGCGATCGCCTCGTCGACGACGCGCTCGCGGCCGGAGTGGCGTTCGAGACGATCCTCGTCGCCGAAGACCGGGAGGATCGCGCCGCGGCGCTCGAGCGGAGCGGGAAGCCGGTCCGGAGGGTCGAAGCGGGCCTCCTGGCGCGCGTCAGCGGCCTTTCGACCTCGCCGGGGATCCTCGCGCTCGCGGTCGCGCCGCTCCCGATCGACCTCGGACGGTTCCCCATCGACGAGCGGACGCTCTTCCTCGTTGCCGCGGGCGTCGCGGATCCGGGGAACCTCGGGGCCCTCGCGCGGTCGGCCGAAGCGTTCGGAGCGCGAGCTCTGCTGGTCGCGCGCGGCGGAGCGAGTCCGTGGAGCGCGAAAGCGCTGCGCGGATCGATGGGGAGCCTGTTGCGCCTCCCGGTGAGCCACGGAGTGGCCGTCGAGGAGATCGCACGCGCTCTCGCCACCCGAGGAGTTCGCCAGGCCTGCGCCGCGACGAGAGGCGGGACACCGTTGCCCAAGTTCGACTGGCGCGGACCGATCGCGCTGTGGATGGGCTCGGAGACGGGTTCCTTGCCGGAGCTCGCGCGCGGATTCGAGCGCGTGACGATCCCGATGGCCGGACAGGTCGAGTCGCTGAACGTCGCCGTGGCCGCGTCGCTCCTGCTGCACGCGAGCGGCCGAGTCGCCCGGAGTGACCGCGGTGGGTGAGAGCCTGTTCCCCGAGATGGAGTCCGCCGCGGACGAGCTCTCGCGCCCTCCGCGCCCCGACGCGCCGCTCGCCGAGCGGATGCGCCCGCGCACGGTCGAGGAGTTCGTGGGACAGGAGCACCTCGTCGGGAGCGGCCATCTGCTCGAGCGCGCGCTCGCCGGCGACGCGCGGCAGAGCCTGATCCTCTGGGGCCCGCCGGGAACGGGCAAGACGACGCTCGCGCGGCTCGTCGCGGCGAGGAGCGCGATGCGGTTCGTGCCCTACTCCGCGGTGCTCTCGGGGATCAAGGAGATCAAGGGCGTGATGGCGGCCGCGGAAGCCGAGCGCGCGCGGACCGGAAAGCGCACGCTGCTCTTCGTCGACGAGTTCCACCGCTTCAATCGGGCCCAGCAGGACGCGTTCCTGCCGTACGTGGAGCGTGGCGACATCCTCCTGATCGGCGCGACGACGGAGAACCCCTCGTTCGAGATCAACGGGGCGCTCCTGTCGCGGATGAAGACGCTCGTGCTGAAGCCGCTGGGCGTCGCGGAGATCACGAGGATCCTCCGCCGGGCGCTGGGAGATCCCGAACGCGGTCTCGGAGGCCGCGCGCGCGCGAGCGACGCTGTGCTCGAATCGATCGCGCACGCGAGCGACGGCGACGCGCGGCGGGCGCTGACGGCGCTCGAGACGGCTGTCGGGCTGATGCCGCGGGAAGGTCCGGGCGAGATCGACGAGGCGCTCGTCCGCGAGGCGCTGCAGAAGAAGGTGCTGCTCTACGACACGTCGGGGGAGGAGCACTACAACGTGATCTCCGCGCTCCACAAGAGCATCCGCAACAGCGACGCCGACGCGGCGCTGTACTGGATCTCGCGGATGATGGAAGCGGGGGAGGACGGGATGTACATCGCCCGGCGGCTCGTGCGGATGGCGAGCGAGGACATCGGGCTCGCCGATCCGGCTGCGCTGGGCATCGCCGTGGACGCCGGCCGAGCCTTCGAGCTGCTCGGATACCCCGAGGGGAAACTCATGCTCGCGCAGGCAGCCGTGTACCTGGCGCGCGCGCCGAAGAGCAACGCTCTCTACGTCGCGCTCGGCGAGGCGGAGGAGGACGTGGCCAAGACGGCCGCCGATCCCGTGCCGTTGCACCTGCGGAATGCGACGACGTCGCTGATGAAGGAAGTCGGATACGGGAAGGGCTACCGCTACGCGCACGAGGACCCGCAGGCGCGGGAGGAGATGCCCTGCCTCCCGGCCGCCCTGGAGGGACGCAAGTACCTTCCACCCTGAGGTCGGTCGGTTGCGGACTCGCGGCGTGCGAGACCGCACGATATTCTGGAGGCCGCCTCGCCAGGATCGACTGCACCCAGGGCGGTGCGGCGGGCATTCGGATTGCGACTTCTCAGGTCCCTTCTCTTCTCCTCTCCATCGAAAAGGAGGATCCCCATGTTCATCTCTCGAGCTCTTCTGGTTGGGATCGCCGCGGTGGCATGCCTGACGACCGGTACGGCTCCCCCTGCTCTGGCCGGCAATCCGACCGGAGCCACCTGTGACGGCGGACCCGCCGCGGGTCCGTGGAGGCTGCCGACTCGAAGCCTCGGTACCGGGATCATGAGCGGTCGCCTGGTCGACTCGACCACACACCAGACGGCCTACCGCCTCCGCGCGCTTCTGACGGACGTGCCAACGCCGTGCCTCTCCTGCCTCCAGGGACACATCGAAGGAACACTCGATGACGGCATCGGGCCCTCTCCCGATTATCTCGTGAGAGGCGACTACTTCGGGTTGTTCATGCAAGGCACGGGCAGTTTCCAGCTGCGTGTGTTCCGCCCGAGTGACGGGGCCGTCGTCGGTCTCGTGACCGGAAACTTCGCCGATCTGCCCGGCGACGGCACGATCGGGCGATTCCTCGGCGACTGGCGGATCTGTCCGTAGAGCCGTTCTCGCGCTCCTCTCTGAATCCCTAGACCTCCGCCGAGCTCGGAGGTGGAGCCGCTCGGCCCTGATCCGGTCGTATTCCGCCTTGCCCAGGTGGCAGGTGTCCGGCCCGATCGTGCTGGACGATCGCGGCGGACACGGAGGTGGATCGGGGGCCCGTCTCACCCGCCGGAGCGGGTGGGAAGGCCCTTTCTCAGCCTCTCCGCCAGAGCGCTCTCCCTCCGGCTCTGCTCCGCGTTCTCGATCGCCATCCGCAGCGCGCGCGGAGATCCGACGAGCACGACGAGGCGCTTGGCGCGGGTGACCGCCGTGTAGAGGAGTTGGCGTTGGAGCATCATCCAGTGCTGCGTCACGAGCGGCACGACCACGGCGGGGAACTCGCCTCCCTGGCTGCGGTGCACGGTGATCGCGAACGCGGGCTGGAGGTCCGACAGTTCCCCGTCCGTGTACGCGACTTCGCGGTCGGGGAAGCGCACGAGCAGGCTCCGCGAGTCGACGACGCGCTCGATCCGCCCCATGTCGCCGTTGAAGACCTCCTTCTCGTAGTCGTTCCGCGTGTGGATCACGCGGTCGCCCTCGCGCCAGCGCCGTGATCCCTGGGTGATCTCGCGCCCTCCCTGGCCGAGCTTCTCGCGCAATCGCTCGTTCAGCGCGTCGACGCCGCACTCCCCGCGGTACATCGGCGCGATCACTTGCACGTCGTCGATCCACTTCAGCCCGAACGTCTCGCCGATCCGCCGCGTCACGACGTCGACGAGCATCTCGGCGCACTTCTCGGGCTCCTCCGCCTGGAAGAAGTAGAAGTCGGAGCGCTTGTCCCCCCGCTCGGGGAGATCGAGCTGCTTCCCCTCCAGGATCCGGTGCGCGTTCGCCACGATGAGGCTGTCCTCCGCCTGGCGGTAGATCTGCGTCAGCCGATGCGTCGGGACGACGCCCGAGTCGATCAGGTCGTGCAGCACGTTCCCCGGCCCGACCGACGGCAGCTGGTTCGGATCGCCGACGAAGACCACGCGCGTCGGCGGCTGGATCGCCTTGACGAGGTGGTGCGCCAGCGCGACGTCGAGCATCGAGATCTCGTCGACGACGAGGAGGTCGGCCTCGAGCGGGTTCACCCGGTCGTGGAGGAAGCTGCCCGTTCCCGGTTCCCAGCCGAGAAGCCGGTGGATCGTCTGCGCCTCGCGTCCGGTCGCCTCGGAGAGGCGTTTCGCCGCGCGACCCGTCGGGGACGCGAGCAGCACGCGCGCGCGCTCGTCGGTCGCGAGCTCGACGACGAGGCGGATGATCGTCGTCTTCCCGACGCCCGGACCGCCGGTCAGCAGCGCGACGGGATGCGAGAGGAGCCCGAGGACCGCCTCACGCTGCAGCTGGTGCAGTTCGATCCCCGTGCGAAGCTCGACTTGCCGCAGTTTCTCCGGACTCGCCCAGTGGCGAACGGGACCCGATTGGAGGAGCGTGGTGAGGTTCTTCGCGAGCTCTCCTTCGCTTCGCGCGAGGTTCGGGAGATAGACGCGATCCGAGTCGCCGCCTTCGCCCTCGACGACGATCTCGCGCTCGCGCTCCGCCTCCGCGACGGCTTCACGCAAGACCGACTCCGTCATCGATCCGGACAGGATCTCGGCGCTCTCCTGGACGAGCCGCCCGCGCGTGAGCAGCGAGTGCCCCTCGTCGGCCGCGATCTTGAGCGCGTGCACGAGGCCCGCCCGGGCGCGCCGAGGATCCGCGCCCGCGATCCCGAGTCCCGCGGCGATGCGGTCCGCCGTCCCGAAGCCGATGCCCGGGATCCCGGACGCGAGGACGTAGGGATTGGCGCGGATGCGCTCCTCGCTGTCGATCCCGAGCGCTCGCGCGACGGCGTTCGCCTGCCAGGGTCCGAGGCCGAGCCCGCGCAGGAAGACTTGCGCGCGGTGGCTCCCCATCTCGGCCATCACGGAGGCGACGAGGCCGTCGCGCACGGCGGGACGGAGCCCCTTCACGCCCGCGAGCTTCTCGGGATGCTCGAGCACCTCGTCGAGCGCGTTCTCTCCGAGCGCGTCGACGATCCGTTCCGCGAGCTTGGGTCCGATGCCCTGGAACCGATCCGACGCGAGGTACTTCACGAGGCCGGCCCGATCCGCCGGCGCGAGCAGCTCGAGGAGCTCGAACTCGAACTGCTTCCCGTGGGTCTTGTGGTCGCCCCAGCGTCCCGAGAGTCGGACCCGCGCTCCCTCGCCCGGCGCCGTGGTCCTCCCGACAGCCGTCGCCAGGCTCGCGAGGAAGGGCGAGGCCTCGCGAATCGGCTCGTAACCCTTTTCAGGCGCGATCCTTAGAACGCAGTACAGCGTCGTTGGATCCGCGAAGGTGACCCGCTCGACCGTGCCCTGGAGGATCTCGGGGGACCCCTGAGGCGCCGCTTCCACGCGCGCGAGCATCGCTCCGCTTCAGGCTGGAGTCCAGCCAGCCGATTCCAGATGGCCCTTGGCGGTGGCCGAGGCGCGGGATAGCCTGTTCGGCCCACTTGCGGAGGAAAGCACGCGCTTGATCAAAGTCCTGGTTCGCCCCAACGAGTCCCTCGAAGCCGCTCTGCGCCGCTTCAAGCGTCAGTGCAACTACGGCGGGGTGTTCCGCATGGCCAAGGCGAACTCTTGGCACGAGAAGCGCTCCGACAAGCGCCGCCGGGAGCGCCGCGAGCGTCTGCGGACGATCCAGAAGGCGACCCGCAAGAACGATCCGAAGCGCCGCCTGGGCCGTCGCCGCACGATGCGCGCGCGCCCGACTCGCGACACGCGTCCGAGCCCGGTCTAGCGTTCGGCCAGCCGCGTTCCTGACGCGGAGATAAGATCGCTTCCTCGCGTCCCTTCCGGGACGCCGCCATGGGAATCTACCCCAAGGACCGCGACCTCACGCAAGCTCCCACGCATGTCGAGCTGCGCGTCGACGCGAGTGATTTCCGCCTGCGGCCCGAGGCCGTCGAGATCCGCCTCGACGCCTTCCTCGTCCTCCGCCTGACCTGGCGCTCGCGCACTTCGATCCAGGACCTGATCCGCAGCGGCCAGATCCTTCTCGACGCGAGCACGCCCGACCATCCGCAGGGGAGCGGCATGCCCGTCGTCGAGACGCGTCCGGGCCGGCGCCTGCACCACGGATCGCGCGTCGTCGTGCTGATCCCGGAGCACTTGAGGCTCGCGTCCGTCGGGCTGTCCTCCGAGGAGCTCCTGGTCCTCTACGAGGACGAGGGAATCCTGGCCGTCGACAAGCCGCCCTTCGTCGCCGTGCACCCGGGAGGAAGGCACCTCGTCGACACGCTGATCCAGCGCGTCCACGCGCGTTATGGAGCCGGATTCGAGCTCGAGCGCGGCGGCGCGCCGAGGCTCTGCCACCGGCTCGACCGCGAGACGAGCGGCGTCGTGCTCGTCGGCCTCCAACCGGCCGCGCACGCGCACGTGATGGGGCAGTTCGAGCGGCGCGAGATCGAGAAGGAGTACCTCGCGATCGTGCGCGGCGAGCCCGCGGCGGACTCGGGCGTCATCGACTACCCGCTCGCGACCGCGCGCGCGAGCAAGGTCGAGATCAAGATGGCCGTCGTCGCCGACGGGCAGCCCTCGCGGACGGACTGGAGAGTCCTCGAGCGTCACGGCCGGTTCGCGGTGCTCTCCTGCACGCCGATCACGGGCCGCCAGCACCAGATCCGCGTTCACCTCGCCGCGATCGGGCACCCGGTCGTCGGCGACAAGCTCTACGGGCCCGACGAGGACCTCTTCGAGAAGCATCTCGACGGGTTGCTGACGCGCGAGGACCGCCGCGCGCTCGGGATGGACCGCCACGCGCTCCACAACCATCGCGTCGCGTTCGTCTCGCCCGCGAGCGGCGAGCGCGTCGAGGTGAGGAGTCCGATGCCGCCGGACATGGCTTCGTTCCTCGCGAGCGTCAGCGACTGAAGGCTAGTAGGATCATCTCATCTGCCATGGGAGCATTACTGGTTCCGCTTACTCGCCTGTTGGCTGTCGCTGCGGTCCTCATCCTCACTCTTGGAGCGTGCTCCAGAGGAAAACTCCCGCCAGCGGAGATCTTGGTCGTCGTGGATCCGAACCTCTCCTCCGCCGAGAGTCTCCCCATCACAGACATGCCCGTGCCATGGCAAGTAGGTCAATCGTTCGCGGGGGAACTGTCCCCTCGTGACGATGGATCTGTCGACGCTCCGGTGCACAAGCTGATTTCCGAGGACACAGTTGAGCACGTTTGGTTGACCCTCGATCTGCGACATCGCCCGCCCAAGGCCCAGGCTCGTGCCTACTGGCACATGGAGAACCAACTGGTTTCCATGGGCGTGGGAGAGGCGGGAGAACTGAAGGGGACGATTAGCGTCAGCGCCGAGGGTGTTCCGGAAGGGACGCAACAACGAATCGTCGACTACTCGCTCAGCGGTCATCGCCAGGGAAAGCCGGTCATGTTCAACGGAAGGCTCCTCATTCGGGCCGCCGACATGCCGAAGCTGGCTCTGGCATCCAAAGCACCGGAGACCGACGAACGATGAGCGAAGGAGCAGTCGTCTCCTAGAGTCCGGTTGGAGCTGGCGAACGACTTCGCCGTCACTCCGGGGCCGACGCCGGTTGGCGATCGAGCAAGCGCTCGACGCCGAGCAGGACCGCCGTCACGACGAGTCCCGCGACGAGGCTCGTGACGAACTGCGACGCGAGGATCGCGATGAGCGTCGATCCGATGCCGAGCCCGGCCAGCACGCCGGCCCAGTCGATCTTGGCCTCGATCTCGTCCGGGGCGACGGAGAGCGGGTTCTCGTTCACGAACATCGTGTAGAGCTGCCGCAGGAGGATCACGGCAAAGATCGCGGCCGGTATTCCGAGGCGTAGGGCGAAGCCGAGGCCCGCCTGCGACCACGCGAGGAGGAAGAGCGCGACGTACAAGGGCGCGAGGAAGCGCACGGCGACGGCCTTGATCGCTCCACCGGCGTGCGTGGCGCGTGGGTGCGGTGCCGTGTCGAGGATCCAGCGGGCTTCGTGGCTCGCCGACGCGGGAACGTGGACCAGAAGGATCGGCAGATAGGCGACGGGCATGAACAGGAGGACCGCCAGCAATCCCTCGCGCGCCGGGCCCGGATCGGCGCCCGAGCCGGCCAGCAGGAACGCGAGCGGGATCCCGACCATCGGGTACGTGCGCAGGACGAACTCCCTCTCGAGCGGCAGCGCGTCGAACACGAGGTCGAAGCTCGCGCGCTCACCCGGCTTGAGCCAGACGCGCGTCGCGAGCCCGCGCAGCGGCGCGAGCAGCGTGCTCGTCCATCCGCCCGTCGACCGCGCGCGCGCCGTGTGAGGAAGGGGACAGGCCGCCAAGACGACGAGTGAAGCGAGGACGAGGAGCACCGGCAGCGCGCGCCACGGCCAGAGGGGCGCGAGCTCCGGCGGCGCGAAGAAGGATGCGAACCAGGCCGGGGGAAGGAACGCCAAGCCGGCCCAGGCGCCTTCGGGCCCTTCGAGGTGCGTCATCTTCGGCACCCAGCGCAGCCCCACGACGAGTCCGAGCGCGATCCCCATGAAGAGGAGCGTCTGCAGGAGGACGAGCAGCGCTTCGGCGCGATCACCGAGCGCGGATTGCAGTCCGACGAGGAGAGCGACGATCGCGAGCCCTTGAGCGAGCCCGGCCGCGATGAGGAGGATCCGGCCCATCCAACCCGCCGAATCGGGAGCGAAGAGCGCCGCGGGCAGGAGCGCCGCCAGCGAGAGCACGGCGACAGAGAACAGGATCAGGAGCGTGCGAGCCAGGCGCAGCTCGAACCGCGACACCGGCAGCGTCTCGACCCACTCCGCCGCCGGATCTGATCGCAGCAGCGCACCGAAGTCGCCGAGGAAGGGCAGCGCAAGCAGAGCGCCCGTGACAGCCAGGGCGAAGAGCGCGTAGGCGTAAGGAGGCAGGGCGCCGCTCGCGAGACCGCAGAGCACGGCCGCCACCGTTCCGTGCGAGACGATGGGAGCCGCGGGCCAGACTCCGGCGCCCCATTGCGCCGCGAAGCCGGCGCGAAAGACGGTCGACACGCGATGCCACACGAGAGGCGCGAGATTACAGTACGCGCTCGCATGGATCTCCTGATCCCGGGTTCGGTCGGCCTCCTCTCGGCGAAGCTCTGGGTCCCGCGCGACGGCGCGCCCGCGAGGGCTGCCTGCGCCGTGTGCCATCCGCACCCGCTGCACGGCGGAACGATGAACAACACGGTCGTCTTCCGCACGGCGCGCGGGCTCGAGATGGCCGGCCTGGCTGTCCTGCGCTTCGATTTCCGCGGCGTCGGCGCCAGCGAAGGCGTCCACGACGGCGAAGGGGGCGAGGAGGAGGATCTCGCCGCTGCGCTCGATCACCTCGAGGGCGAGTTCCCCGGTCTCGACCTGTGGGCCGCCGGATTCTCCTTCGGGGCGCGGACGGCCGCGTCCTACGCGCGCAAGGACCCCCGGATCTCGCGCGTCGTCCTCGTCGCGCTCCCCGTGAAGGCCTACGACTGCTCGTTCGTCCGCGAGATCAAGCAGCCCGGGCTGATCCTGATGGCGGGGAAGGACGAGTTCGGGACGCTCGCGGACCTAAAGCGGAGCTTCCCCGACTTGCAACCGGGACTCGAGACCGACGAGATCCCCGGCGTCGACCACTACTTCCAGGGCGCGACGAGCGAGCTGCAGACTCGCGTCCGAGCCTACGCCGCGAAGACCCTCCAGGATCCCTCATGACCGAGAACCCGAGTCCTTCCGTCTACCCGGCCGACCGCGTGCCCGCGATCCGCCAGGTGATGATGCCGCGCGACACGAACGCCCTGGGCACCATCTTCGGCGGCGTGATCCTGGCCCAGGTCGACCTGGCGGCCGCGATCGAGGCGCACAAGTCGCACCCCAGCCGGATCGTGACCGTCTCGATGGACAAGGTCGTCTTCAAGCAGCCCGTGTTCGTCGGCGACCTCGTGTCGTGCTTCACGGACACGGTGCGTATCGGGCGGACCTCGATCACCGCGCACGTCTCGGTGTGGGCGCAGCGCCGCTTCGGCGGAGGCGAATTCGTCCACGTGACGGATGCCGACGTGACGATGGTCGCCGTCGACGACGAGTTCAAGCCGACGCCGATCCGCCGGCCGTAGTCGCTACCCGAGCAGCCGCTCCGCCTGCCGCCGCGGATCCTCGCTGTGCGTCAGCGCGCCGAACACCTGCTCGAGCGTTCCGTCGCGGCCTGCGAGCGTGCGCAGCTCGTCGAGCGTCCCGATTCCCACGAGCCGTCCGTGATCGAGCACGGCGATGCGGTCGCACACGCGCTCGGCGACGTCGAGCAGGTGCGAGGTGTAGAGGACGGCTCCGCCGCGCGTCGCCCAGCTCTTCAAGACCTCCTTGAAGACGGCGGTGGTGGGCGCATCGAGCCCGTTCAGCGGCTCGTCGAGCACGAGCAGCTTCGGCCGGGCGAGGATCGCGCACGCGAGCGCCGTCTTCTGCCGCATCCCGCGCGAGAACGATCCGACCGGATCGCGCGCGCGCTCGGCCAGGTCGAGTGCGGCCATGAGCCGCGCGCTCTCCTCGGCGATCCTGCCCTCGTCGAGGTCGTGCAACCTTCCGACCAGCGCCAGGTGCTGGTTCGGGCTCAGATTCGCGTAGAGCGGCGCGCCGTCGGGGACGAAGGCGAGCTGCCGGCGCGCCTCGAGCGGCTCCTCACTCACGTCGTGCCCGCCGACCCGCACGTGCCCGCTCGTCGGCTCCAGCAGGCCGCAGATGATCCGCAGCGCGGTCGTCTTGCCCGCGCCGTTCGGCCCGAGGAGGCCGAAAACCTCTCCGGGGCGGACGTCGAGCGTCACCCCCGAGAGCGCCTCGCGTTCGCCGAAGCTCCGGGAGACGTCGAGGAACTGGACGAGGGTCATCGGGACCAGGACGACCGGACCCGGTCTGGCAATCAGCCCAGGACCGACTCCGTCGCGACGATCGTGGCCGGCATCCCGGCCTTCTCCGTCGCCTCGGCGGCGATCTCGGCTAGGCGAGACTTCGGGGCGGACTTGAACTTCGCCTTGGCGGACTTCGCGTCCGCGGCGGGAATGTGGATCTCGCGCGGCCGGATCTCGGTCATGCGCTTGATCCAGGCCTTCACCTCGGCCGGCGCGCTGTTGTCGACACCTTCGAACTTGCCGAATCGCGCTTGGACGACGAGCGACTCCAGGTGGGTCAGGTTCGTCTGGATCGTGGTGAGATCGGGCCCCTTGCGGCCGGTCATGCCGGTGAACGCCTTGGCCGTTCCCCATTCGAAGCGGACGAGGACCCGATCGAATACCCCGAGGGCGAGGCGCGTGTTGGGGATGTCGAAGTGGGGGTCCTCGGACTGCATCCAGAGCTTGGCCTTGGGGAACCACTTGTTCCGCAGGTCCCTCAAGTACCCCGTGATTTCCCGGAAATCGGGGTGCAACGTCGGATCCATCTGCGAGCCGTAGACGGCGATGCTCTCGACCTTCTCGCCGGTCTTCGACAGGCGGATCACGTTCCGTGCGGTCGTCGTGATGACGACCGAGGCCCGGGGCATGCGGTTGTCGCGGCTCACGGAGAGCGCGGTCTCCTCGAAGCCCAGGTCGATCCCCAGCGCCGCTCCGAGGCGCGCGGTCTTCGACGGGCCGTTGAAGATCGGCGAGGGTGCCTCGGGAGGAAGCGGGGGCTTCTCGATGCGGGTTGCGTGTTCGGGCACTTGCGTGGAGAGAACCGGGGGGGAAAGGGCCGAGGTCGCAGCCATGATATGGTGCTGCGCGCGCGGATCCTAGGATCGAGAAGGAGCGTCAGGACCTCGTCCCCGGCTGAACGCGTACAGCAGGAGAGCCGCAGCGAGGAACCCCCGCACCGGATGGTCGGCGAGCACTCGCAGCCAACGGAGCCACAGCGGCTCCCCCGGTTCGGCTCGGATCGATTCGCAGAGGAGCGATACGGAGACCGAGAACGCCAGGGCCCCCAGGACGACTCCCAAGCTCATGGCGGGCCGGCTCGTTTCGGCTTGCGGAGACTCCCTCAAGGTCGATCAGGCCCCTCCTCGCTCCTCCCGACCCCACACGAGCCTCGCGATGGCCGCATTTCTCCGGATTCTTCGACCGGATCCGGCCCGCGAGGGGGCCCTCCTTGCCTTGACACTCTTCTCCGGCCCTACCTAGACTCTCCGCGACCCAATCTGCGGAGCGCCCCTCCTCCGGGGTGTTCCGGGGCTCGGTGACCCTGCCGGGCGGCCTGGATGCGGCCGAGATGCCCCCGAGCATGGAATCGGGACTCTCGGCGGTGCCCGGGGCGCCCCGCCAGACCCCGGGCCGGTCGTCGGCGATGTACTTCGACTACCTCAACGTCCTCGTCTTCTCCGGCGTCGGCCTCGTGTTCGTCTTCGCGAACATGATCGCCGGCTCGCTCCTCCGTCCGAAGCGGACGACGACCCAAGGGCGCGAGGTCTACGAGTGCGGCGAGCCCACGATCGGCGAGGCCTGGATCCGGTTCGACATCCGCTACTACACCGTGGCGCTCGTCTACGTGATCTTCGCCGTCGAGATCGCCTTCCTCTTCCCGTGGGCGCTCGTGCTCCAGGAGGCCCTCGCGAACACGGGCGAGGCCTCGGGAGCCGGGATCGGCGTGTTCGCCCTGGTCGAGGGAGTGATCTTCATCGTCATCCTGTTCCTCGGCTTGGCCTACGTCTGGGCCAAGGGCGACCTCGACTGGGTCCTGGCTTGGCAGAAGACGCGCTACCAGCCGCGTCAGCCGCGAGGGCGCATCACGATTCCGAGCGTCGAGGAACTCACCGTGAGCCAGGCCGCGCCCGCGGCGGCCGCAACCGCCGCTGGGGCGAAGTCCGGGGAGGCGGCCTGAAGCCATGGGCGTGATCGAACATCGTTTCGAGGAGAACGTCCTCACGACGCGCGTCGACTGGCTCCTGAACTGGGCCCGCCTGAACAGCATCTGGCCGATGACCTTCGGCCTGGCCTGCTGCGCCATCGAGATGATGGCGGTCGGCGCGGCGCACCACGACATCGACCGCTTCGGCGCCGGGGCTTTCCGCGCGAGCCCGCGCCAGGCGGACCTGATGATCGTGGCGGGCACCGTCAACTTCAAGATGGGCGAGCGCGTCAAGCGCCTCTACGACCAGATGCCCTCGCCGAAGTACGTGATCGCGATGGGCGCGTGCGCGACCGGCGGCGGACCGTACTTCAAGTTCGGCTACACGGTGATGAAGGGTGTCGACCGCTGCGTCCCGGTCGACGTGTACATCGCCGGGTGTCCGCCGCGCCCCGAGGCGCTGCTCGAAGGCCTCATGAAGCTCCAGGAGAAGATCCGCCGCTCTTCGGTGATCCGCAAGCCCGCGCGGATGGCCTGAGCGGCGACCCTGACCCCTCGAGCATGGACTTCCAAGGAATCCACGATCGCCTGCGAGCGGTGCGCGCGCCCGGGCTGCTCGGCGTCGACGAGCCGCGCGCGGCCGTGCCCGGCGCGAAGCACGGCGAGACGAAGGACGCCGGACGCGGCGGCGATCCTTTCGTGCTGATCGACCCGCAGAGGATCGTCGAGTTCCTCCACGTCTGCCGGGACGAGGACCGCCTGCGCTTCGAGCTGCTCGTGGATCTCACGGCCACGGATCCGAAGGCCGAGGATCCGAACCTCTGGATCAACCTGAACCTGCTCTCCGTCGAGCGGCGGCAGCGGCTCGCGATCAAGGCGCTGCTGCCGAAGAGCGCGCTCTCGATGCCCTCCTCGACGCCGATCTACCGCGCCGCGCAGTGGCACGAGCGCGAGTGCGCCGAGATGTTCGGCATCACGTTCGTCGGCCATCCGGATCCGCGCAACATCCTGCTGCCGGACGACTGGGTCGGCCACCCGCTGCGCAAGGACTACGTCTTCCCCAAGGAGTACCACGGCATCTCGTGCGAGTAGCGCGAGACGAAGCGGAACCCCCATGGCGACGAAGACCGACAGCCGCCCGGCACACGACGAGGAGAGCCGGATCCTCCCCAGCGGGGAGAAGGAGTTCTTCCTCGACGTCGCCACGAGCGACCTTGAGATCAACTTCGGCCCGCAGCACCCCGCGACGCACGGCGTGATGCGCATCCTGATGCGCGCCGACGGGGAGATCATCACGGGCGCCCAGCCGCACCTCGGCTACCTCCACCGCTGCGCCGAGAAGATCGGCGAGAGCGTCGAGTGGCTCCAGTACCTGCCCTACACCGACCGCTACGACTACCTGGCGGCGATGAACAACAACCTGGGCTACAGCATGGCCGTCGAGGCCCTGATGCCCGGGCTCGTGATCCCGCGCCGCGCGGAGATGATCCGCACGATTTGCGCGGAGCTCAACCGCATCGGGAGCCACCTGATCGCCTTCGGGACCTACGGCCTCGACATCGGCGCGTTCACGCCCTTCTTCTACGCCTTCCGCGAGCGCGAGTGGATGATGGCGCTCTTCGAGAAGATCTGCGGCGCGCGGCTCACGTACAGCTACATCCGCATCGGCGGGGTCTTCAACGACGCGCCTCCCGGCTGGCTCGAGGAGGTCGAACGCTTCTGCGACGTGTTCGAGGAGAAGTGGAAGGAGTACGTCGACCTCCTGGTGATGAACCAGATCTTCGTGATGCGCACGGCGAACGTCGGCGTGATCCCGAAGGAAATGGCGCTCGATTTCGGCCTGACGGGGCCGATGCTGCGGGGCTCGGGCGTGGACTTCGACCTGCGCCGCGACATCCCGTACTCGCTCTACGGCGAGATGGTGAAGGACAAGGCCTTCGACGTGATCGTCGGCAAGGGCGAGAAGGGAACGCTCGGGGACTGCTGGGACCGCACCTGGTGCCGCGTCTTCGAGATGATGGAGAGCATCAAGATCGTCCGCTGGTGCCTGGAGCGCATCGAACCGGGTCCGGTGCTCGGCGATATCCCCAAGGTCCTCCGCATCCCGCCCGGCGAAGCCTACGTCGGAATCGAGAATCCGCGCGGCGAGCTCGGCCACTACGTGGTCTCCGACGGCGGCAAGGTCGGCGTGCGCGTGCGCGTGCGTGGACCCTCGTTCACGAACGTGGCCGTGCTCGAGGAGCTCCTGCCCGGCGCGCTGATCGCCGACGCGATCGCGATCATCGGCTCGACGGACGTCGTGATCGGGGAAACGGACCGCTAGGCGCATGGACGGCGGGAACATCTTCCTGACGCTGCTCGAGAAGCTCGCGCCGGAAGGCGTTCCGGGCTGGGTGCTCGCGCTCACCGCGGCGGGAGTCGGCATCGGCATCCTCGTCGGCTTCGTCTCCGTGCTCGTCATGTTCGCCGTGTGGCTCGAGCGAAAGGTCTCCGGGCACATCCAGTGCCGCTACGGCCCGATGTACGCGGGCGGATGGCACGGCTGGGCCCAGTCGATCGCCGACGGCGTGAAGCTCCTCGCCAAGGAGGACCTGATCCCGCTCGGCGCCGACAAGCCGTTGTTCGTGCTCGCTCCCGCGCTGATGCTGGCGGCGATCTTCGGGGCACTCGCGGCGATGCCGCTCTCGCCCAGCGTGTACTTCACGAATCTCAACCTGGGTCTCTTCGCGATCCTGGCGATGTCCTCGATGACGACGATCGGCGTCGTCATGGCGGGCTGGGCGTCGAATTCGAAGTGGGCGCTGTACGGCTCGATGCGCGAGGCGGCGCAGGTCGTCGCCTACGAGATCCCGTTCGGCATCGCGCTGCTCGTCCCGATCATGGTGATCGGCACCCTCAACCTGGGCGAGGCGAGCGCGCTGCAGTCGGGCTGGTACGGGATGCACTGGGTGATCTTCCAGAACCCCTTCGTGCTCCCGGCCTTCATCATCTTCTTCGTCGCGGCGCTGGCGGAGACGAAGCGCGCGCCCTTCGACCTGCCCGAGTCCGAATCCGAGCTCGTCGCCGGCTTCATGACCGAGTACTCCGGCATCCGCTGGTCGTTCTTCTTCCTCGAGGAGTACGCCGCGATGTTCCTGATGTCGGTCGTCGCCGCGATCTTCTTCATGGGCGGCTTCGAGAGCCCGCTGACGCACTTCGCGCGCGAGAGTTTCGGCGCCGGCAGCATCGTCCACGAGGCCGTCGCGGGCGTCACGCTGCTCCTCAAGGCGATGTTCAGCATCTTCCTGATGATGTGGCTGCGCTGGACGCTTCCGCGCGTCCGCATCGATCAGGTGATGAGCATGGGATACAAGTACCTCACTCCGCTGGCGCTCGTGTGCGTCCTCGGCGCCGGAATCTGGGAAGTCATCCTGTGATCCTTGCGATCTGCGCTACGCGATGAACTCCACCAAGACCTACTTCAAGAACGTCTGGGACTCGCTCTCCTCGACGCTCGTCGGCATGCGGATCACGGGCAAGTACCTGCTGCAGAAGCCGATCACCGTCCAGTACCCCGACGAGCGCCTGCCGATCCCCGAGCGCTACCGCGGCATCCACTACCTCGAGCAGGAGAAGTGCATCGACTGCCTCGCCTGCGCGCGCGCGTGCCCGATCGACTGCATCGAGATGGACGCGGTGCGGCACGGCAAGGAGCTCGAGTGGATCTCGTTCACGCTCGACTACCAGAAGTGCATGTTCTGCGAGCTGTGCGTCTACCCCTGCCCCAAGGACTGCATCCACATGGGGACGGAGTTCGCGTTCGTCACCTACGACCGCAGCGAGCTGAAGCACGACCTGCTCTCCTTCAAGGGCATGGCCAAGGAGGCCCGCATCCGCATGAAGGAAGCGGAGGCGAAGAAGAAGGAGAAGGAAGCCGCGAAGGGCGCTTCCGCAGCTTCCAAGCCCGAGGAGAAGGCCTGAGATGGAGCGCGCCTCGAAGGTCTTCTACGCGCTGCTCGCGCTGCTCGCGCTCGCCTTGTGCGGCGGAGGGCTGCGCGCCGCGGGCGGAGAAGGGCTCGCCTTCGGGCTGTTCGCGTTCCTGACGCTCGGCGGAGGACTGGTGTGCGTCTTCGAGCGTTCCGTGGTCCGCAGCGCCTTCGCGCTGCTGGCGACCTTCTCGGGGACCGCGGGCCTGTTCCTCCTGCTCGGAGCCGACTTCCTCGCGATGGCGCAGATCCTGATCTACGTCGGCGGGATCCTCGTCCTGATCCTCTTCGGCGTCATGCTGACGCCGCCGGACCTCACGGAGCGCAAGCTCTCGCGCGTCGTGACGGGCCTCGTCCTCGTGGGCGGCGCGGTCGCCTGGATCGGATTCCGCGTCCAGGAGAGCGTCACGTGGGCTTCGGTGAAGACGCTTCCGCCCGTCGAGAGCAACCCGCGCCGCATCGGCGTCGGCTTCCTCGCCGCGGACCAGTACGTCGTGGCCTTCGAGCTCGCCGCGGTCATCCTGACCGTTGCGCTGGTCGCCGCGGTCTACATCGCGAGACGGCGCGAATCTCACCTCGAGGGCGAGATGGGAGGGTCCTGATGGACGTCGGAGCCTACGTCGCGGTCTCGGCCGTCCTTTTCGCGCTCGGGATCGTCGCCATCATCGTCCGGAGGAACGTCCTGTACGTCCTCATGGGCATCGAGATGATCCTGAACGCCGCGAACATCAATTTCGTGGCGTTCGCCCGCTACAACGGGAACAGCCTCGACGGCCAGATGTTCGCGATCTTCGTGATCATCCTGGCCGCCGCGGAGGCGGCGGTCGCGCTCGCCATCGTGCTCAACGTGTTCCGCCTCTACGAATCGATCGAGCCGGGCGGCATCGACCGCCTCCGGGACTGAACCGCGCATCCCGCCATGCTCCGCTTCGACCCCACGCTCGA
>JBJXFB010000190.1:0-2600 GCA_046155895.1 Planctomycetota bacterium
ATGGCCCCGCGCGGATCGACGCGAGCGATCTGCGCTTCACCGGCATCAGCGGCGTGCCCTCGTCCGATCCCGTGTGCGGGAACGCCAGCGTGAAGTGCTCGGGCATGGGTGTGCTCCTGCGCGCGCGATCCGAGCTCCGCCCCGTAGCGCTCGTCATGGAGCGCTTCTCGTTCACCGAGATCGCGAGCACGGGCATCGACGTCGGCGTCGGCACCGGGATCGATCTCTCGTCCGGCGTCGTCGCTGCGCCGACCGGGATGGTCTACGGCACGACCGGCGACTGGCGCGATCACACGCTCGAGGTCTCGTTCGACGCGCGCACCTACGTCGAGATGACCCCGCCAATGAGGTCGCTCGCGCGCCCGATGACTAGGAGCCTGAAGCGCGTAGCGCTCAGGCGACCCCGGTCGTCTCGGTAGGGACGGGCCTTTCGGCCCGCCCCCCGAACAGAACCGGACGTGCAGATTTCCCGCATCCGGCTCCCACCTTCGGTCAACGGAGATGAAAGCGCTCGAGAGGTCGCGGATGACAGATTCGGGGAAGTGGAAGTGGTCGCTTCTTCTTGAACTGGGCGCGCTGTGCCGCCGTCCAGCTCCCGCGCTGGCTCCGACGCTGAAGCGTTCGGTGCCATTGCGATTCGACCCTTGAAAAGTAGGACTGCAAAGCGCGCAGGTTGTCGGGCACCCCGTAGTACCGGTAGTGCCCCAGCAGGACCGACGACAGCCATCGCTGTTGTTCGTGCACGGGGCGATGTCGCCTTCGCCGGATCTCCGGCAGGAGGACTCGCAGCTTCGCGATCCGCTTCTTTCGGCTCGTTCGCCGCAGCAGCATCGCCTTGCCCGAGCGGCTTCGACCCTCGATGTGCGTGAACCCGAGGAAATCGAATGTCTCCGGTCGCGTGCGCCCGTCGCGCTTGCAGTCGTTGAGCGCGAACCGCCCGAAGCGGATGACGCGCGTCTTTTCATCGTGCAGCGCCAACGAGAACTTCTTCAAGCGCTCGTCGAGCTGCCGCCTCATGGCTCGAGCCTCGCCTTCGAACTGGAAGCACATCACGAAGTCGTCGCAGTAGCGCACGATGTAGACCTCCCCGTGCGCGTGCTTCGTCCTCCATTGCTGGACCCACAGATCGAGCGCGTAGTGCAGGTAGATGTTCGCCAGTAGAGGGCTGATGACCCCTCCTTGTGGCGTCCCTTCCGTCACGGCCTCGAGCCCTTCTTCCGTCATGACGCCCGCGTGAAGCCACTTCATCAGCAGCCACACGAGGCGCCGATCCCCGATTCGGTGCTCGATGAAACGGCGCATTTGTTCGTGATCGATCGTGTCGAAAAACGAACGAATGTCCGCGTCGAGCACCCAGCTCACTCTTCTGCCGAGGGCGACGGCCAGCGCGTCCAAAGCGTCGTGTTGGCTCCTTCCAGGGCGGAAACCGTACGAGAAGCCGAGAAACATCGGCTCGTAGATCGGCTCCAGGATCATCTTCACAGCCTGCTGCACGATCTTGTCTTCGAGCGCTGGAATGCCGAGGTTTCTCGTCCGTCCGTCCCCTTTTGGGATCTTCACACGTCGCACAGGAAGCGCGCGGTAGCTGCCTCGATGGATCCTCCCCTCGAGATCTTGCAACCGCGTTTCAAGGCCTTCGCCGTATTGCTGCCACGTCACGCCGTCGACGCCCGTCGCCGCGTTCTTCCGCAGGCGGTGGTACGCTTCTTCGAGCAGCGGGACGCGGATCAGCGTCAGCAGATTCGTGAACTTCGTCTCCTTGTCTCTCTTTGCTTTCTCTCCGACTCGTTCTAGTCGCGTGAACACGGATTCCCGCTTCTGTGCGCGGTCCGCGTCTCCCTGAACGAGCTTCCCGTTGGCCTCGCTCCTTCCCTCCGCCGAGTCCGCGGGCGTTACCACCGCGTTCCCCGACTTCCTCGGTACTACGAGCTCGTCCGACTGCTCGGTGGCCTGCGGGCGCTTAGGCATCTAGCTTTCCACCCGCTCGCCTGCGGAGCTCTTCACTCCGAATCGGCGCCAACTCCGAGCTCTCCCGGTTCCCGTGCAACGATCATATGCAAGCATGCCGAGCTCGTTGGACCCCGGCTGGGATGCGTACCCCACGTCGTCTTCCGCGTAACCAGAGCGCGTCGACGCCACCGACAAGGCTGTCGGTGCCCCAGCGAAGAAGGACCGTTTCGAGGCTGAATCGCCCGGCCTGCGTGCTCGCCCCCGAACGCTTCGACTGCGCGATCGCTCGCGCAGACGCATCGGTTGGGCTTCCTGGCGGTGGGCCACACCAGGGCAAGACTTGCTCTTGGTATCCTCCTCTGAGCTCACTTGCTCTCCGTTGCCGGTCTCCCGGCGCTCCCGGTCCCGGTCCCGATTTCAGGATCGGTGCTCGACTTGCTGGTGAGGAAGGGCATGAGCGAAATCCACGCGCGGTCGATGACCCCTCGGTGTGGCCGCAACTTGTCAGGCCGTCGGCGCGAAACGATAGAGCTTGAGAAGGTTGTGGGTGAGGCAGATCAGAGCCCATTCACCGCGGACTTTGGTGAGGCCACGCAGGAGGAATTGCCGAAATCCTCGAGCGTGCTTGATCTGACCGAACACCGGCTCGA
>JBJXFB010000191.1:0-20852 GCA_046155895.1 Planctomycetota bacterium
GCGAGCCGGGCCTAAGCGCGCGCTTCGACTCGGCTCGCGGTGCGAAAAAACGAACCTGGTTCAGTATTTTCCGCTACTTCAACTTCTCCCAATACTCCTCCGGCATGTCGTGCGCGATCTTCAGCGCCCCGTTCGCGCCGCCGTAGACCGGCTCCTCGATCCGGATGACCTTGCCCTCGCCGAGGCGATTGCGCATCTCCTTCTCGATCGCGAGGTCGAGGCCCTTGATCTGGCTGCCGCCGCCCGCGAGGAGCACGCGGTTCTTCAAGCGATGCTGGAACTCCGGGTCGAAGGTCGAGATCAGCTGGCCCAGGCCCTCGACGATCGGCCCGATGATCTTCTTGCACGACTCCTTGACGGGCTCCGTGACGTCGAACGTCGTGGGCTTGCCCTGGACCGGCAATTCGACCGTGATCTTCCCGCCGTCGTCCATGACGCTCGAGTGCTTCTCCTTGATCGACTTGACCATCTCCTTCGTGAACTGCGCGCCGGGGCAGGCCTGCTTCAAGGCCTTCATGATCTCGTCGTCGACGAAGTCGCCCGCGAACGTGTTGGTGATCTGGTCGGAGTCTTCCGGCATCGTGCCGTGCATCCGGCACAAGTCGGTCGTGCCCGCCCCGATGTCGATCACGAGGACGTCGTCGAGCATGTCGAGGCCGTAGGCGACGCTGAAGGGCTCGCTGCAGAGCATCACCGAGTCCACCGACTCCCGGGCGGCGTTCAGGATCGCCTCCTTGTTCTTGATCGAGGCCTGCGCGGGCGCCCCGATCACGGCGTAGACCAGCTCGTCCTTGCGGGGCTGCGCGCGGCGGATGATCTCGCCAATGAGGTCGCGCGCCGCCTTGAGGTTCGCCTCGCCCTGCGCCGTGTCGACGGCATTGATCACGCCATGGGCCAGGGGCCGCAGGAGGTTCAGCGACAGCCGGTGGTTGATCGCGTCGTCGCCGAAGAGCACGTCCTTCTTCAGGAGCTTCTTGCTGACGACGTCTTTCGGGTAGCCGACGTAGCTCGCGATCGATTCGCGCACGCCGTTGCTGGCCGAGACCGAGGTCCGCGACGTGCCGAGGTCGATCCCGAGGTACAGGACGCCGTGATCCTTCCTGGGTGCCTCTTCCTCCCCTCGCTGGCCCTTCGGATCCGAACCCGGACTGCTCTTCGTCATGGCACTCTACCTTCTCGTCTTTCGCTGCGCGGCGTGGGCCGACGGCCTTCCCCGATCCTGTTTTCCCCAGGCGTCCCGCCGGGAATCCCCCCGCCCGGGGGCGCGAACGGGGCCGAACATCCTAGCGTCCGGCGGTCGCCCAGCCAGGGCTCGCGCGCGAGCGCAAGGGTGCACTCGCGCTACGGCGCGGGGTTCCCCCGCTTCTGGACCTTCATGTTGGCCAGGAAGATCTCCTTCATCATCTCGATCTTGAGCTCGCGCTGGCTCGCGTCGTCCGCCAGGCCCTGCACGCCGCGGTACACGGACGAGATACCCAGGTCGATCCCCTTCATCTTCGCGACGCGCTGCAGCTCCTCCTCCGTGATCCCGAGCGTGTTCGTGAGCTTCGCGATCCGCCGCTCGAGGACGTCGATGCGCCGGCGCGCCGATCCGAGATCCTCTTCACTGTGCGGCCCGTTCGAATCGCGCAGGCTCTGGATCGCCCGGACGATCGTGTCGAGGTCGAGGTTCTTGAACTCCTCGGTGCCGAAACCGGTGGTCGAGAGGAGCTCGCGCACGCGGTCCTCCTTCGACTTCGGGCTGACCGGGACCGCGCTCGGGCCGGCCTCGGCGCGGGCTCCCGGGGCACGCGTCTCCGGGTCGCGTCCTTCCCGGGCGGGCGTCGCGCCGACCAGGGCCTCCTCGCGCGCCCGCCGCGTCGCGTCCTGCCTCTTGCGCTGCTCGAGGAGCTGGTAGAGCTCCGTCTCGACGAATCGGTCGCCCCCCGCGGCGTGCGCGACCAGGAGCCCCTCCTCGGCGACGCGGACGAGCGTCTCGAAGGACAGGCTGCCTGGATGCTGGTTGTGCGCGACGCCGATCGAGAGGCTGACCCCGAGCGTCCGTCCGTCCCGTTCGAACCGCAGCTTGCGCGCGCCACCCAGGACGCGCCGCGCGAGCACGGCCGCGACTTGCGGAGGCGTCTGGGGAAAGATCGCGAGCAGGCGCTCGTCCGCGAGCCACCCCACGAGGTCGCTGTCGCGCAGGTTCGAGCGCAGGACCCCCTGCACGCCCCGCAGGATCTCCGTCTTCGATTCCCGGCCGTACAGGTCCTGGAGCTGCGAAAGCCGGTCGATCGCGATCAGCATGCAGACGATCGGGAACTTGTGCCGCTGGGCTCGCTCGAACTCGACGCGCATCTGCCCCTCGATCTCGCGCGGGGAGAACAGGCCCCCGGATGGGGACTGGGCTCGAGTGCTGGGGAACTCCTGCATGAGGAAGGCAGACGCGGAGCGAGGGAGGAAGGTTCCTTCACGCCCGAGGGGGCGATGGATGTCCGTCCCACCCCAACCGGGGCGAGAGGCGCTGTCAACGGGTGAGATGGGATCGTGGTAAGGAATGGTGCGGCGCGACTTCGAGGCCTTCCGGCGCGATCAACGCACCGCTCCCGCGCGTTCGGGCGGCCACACGCGCAAGTCGACGCGCCCGCGCAAAAGGCGCCTGTGGACCTGTCCGAACTCCCGGCTGTCGGCCGAGTGCTCCCGGTTGTCGCCCAGGACGAAGAAGTGGTCGGGGGCGACGACCTGGTCCAGGGTCGTGCTCCGGTCCGGCTCGATCACGTAGGGCTCATGCATGACTTCCCCGTTAACCTGGACGACGCCGCCGTCGATGCGGACGCGGTCCCCCGGCACGGCGATCACACGCTTGATGTAGTCGAGGTGCTCGTCGACCGGGCAGCGCAGGACGGCCACGTCGCCGCGCCGGACTTCCCCGAGGACGTAGGAGAGGTGGTCGACCAGGATGCGGTCTCCGTCCTCGATCCCGGGCGTCATCGAGCTGCCGCGCACGACCGAGACGTGGAAAAGCAGCGCGTAGGAGATCGCGAGCAGGCCGAGGATCTGGATCCCCGATCCGATCGACCGGATCACGCGGCCGAGGAGCGCAGCGGGAGTCGAGCGGGGATTCGGAGGCGGCGACCAGGGAGACATCGCGATCTCGCTTATCGATCGCGCGACACCGCAGAATTGAGCCGAGCGCCCGCGGCTCCCTTTCTTCACCGACGCTCGACGGCTAGGCTCTGCGACGATGCCCCCGGAGCGTG
This sequence comes from Planctomycetota bacterium, assembly GCA_046155895.1. Taxonomy (GTDB): domain Bacteria; phylum Planctomycetota; class UBA1135; order UBA1135; genus DASYPQ01. The sequence goes on from JBJXFB010000191.1 coordinate 3,240, forward strand.
AAGCGAAGACCTTTCCGACCCGCCGCGCGCTCCTCGGGACCGGGTCGGGGATCCTCGCGGCCGCGGCGCTCCCCGGCTGCTCGAGCCCGCCCCCGACGCACGAGAGCGGGCACGACGAGGAGATCGAGGACGGCCTGCGCGACCTGACCGACCGGCGCGGGGACGTCGAGCCGATCTCCGCGGAGGAGCGCGCGGCGCGGCGCCGCCGCCTCGGCCGCATCCTCGCCGACCGGGGTCTCGACGCGTTCCTCCTCGAGGGCGGAGCGACGATGCGCTACCTCGCGGGCTTCTCCTGGGGGCGCTCGGAGCGCTTCTTCGGCCTGGTCGTGCTGGCCGACGGCTCGCACTTCTGGATCTCGCCGGCCTTCGAAGAGAGCCGCGCGCGCCTCTCGATCGACGAGGCGGGAGGCGACATCGTCACGTGGCAGGAGGACGAGTACTTCGCGCGCCCGCTCGCGGCGGCTCTCTCCGATCGGCGCGTCGAGCGCCTCGCGATCGAGCCCTCGCTGCGGCAGGGATTCGCGGTGCGACTCGCGGCGCAGGCCGGAGCTCCACGGATCGACGGCGCCGCCGGCGCGGACGTCCTCGCCGCCTCGCGCGCCCGCAAGGACGCGCACGAGCTCGCGATCCTCCGCCGGGCCAACGAGCTGACCCAGCTCGCGATCCAGGCCGCCGCGCGCTGCCTCGTCCCCGGCATGAGCGGGCGCGAGGTCGCGTCGATCGTCGACCGGGCGCACCGCAAGCTCGGCTTCACGAGCCCCTGGAACCTCTCGCTGATCGGGCCGGCCGCGGCGCTCCCCCACGGGGATCCCGACGCGCGGCCGCTCGCACGCGGAGACGTGGTGCTCGTCGACGCGGGCGGCGACTTCCACGGCTACCAGAGCGACGAGACGCGCACCTGGGTTTTCGACGGGAATCCGACCGTCGCGGTCGAGCGCGCGTGGAACGCGGTCCGCTCCGCGCAGATGGCCGCCTTCGAGGCGATCGCGCCCGGGAAGACGTGCGGGGACATCGACCGCGCGGCGCGCGCGACGATCGTCGAGCTCGGATTCCGCGCCGGCTACGACGACTTCACGCACCGGCTCGGGCACGGCATCGGCATGGAGGGCCACGAGGATCCCTATTTCGACGGCGGAAGCACCGTGGTGCTCGAACCCGGCATGACGCTCTCGAACGAGCCCGGCCTCTACTTCCCCGGCCGCTTCGGCCTGCGCATCGAGGACATCGTCGCGATCACCACGGACGGCGCCGACCACTTCGGAACGTGGCAGCGCGGACCGTCCTCCCCCGAATGAGCGGCCGAGGGGGACCCTTTTCCGCGCTCGCGTTCGTCACGGCGACGCTCCAGGTGAGCTGGAAGGAGCTCAAGACGAGCTTCCGGGACCGACAGACGACGCTGTACACGCTCGTGCTCCCGATCGTGCTCTATCCGACGCTCTTCTGGAGCATGATCCAGGTCTCGCTCTTCCTCGAGGGCCGCAGCGAAGTCACGGCGGTCGCGATCGGCATCGCCGCGCCGGACGAAGCGCTCCTGCCGCAGGGGCTCGGCGAAGGCCTGGAGAGGGCGCCGGGCGAGGAACCCGACGAGGACCTGAATCGCGTCGACGCGCTCCCGGCTCGCGCTCCGCTCGACGAGGAAGTCGCGCGCGACTGGGTCCAGGGACGAGCCGAGGCCGGCGGGGAAGGCGAGGACGAGCTCCCCGACGCCGTCGTCTACGTCCACGAGGACGCCGAGGGCCGCCGCGACGGCCTGCGCATCTTCTACGACAGCACCCGGACGGACTCGCGCATCGCGCTCGGACGCGCCCAGCGGCGCATCCCCGCCTTCGCCTCGGAGCTGCGCGCCCGGGCGGCGAAGGAAGCCGATCCCGAGGGCGGCTCGCTCGAGCCCTTCCTGCGCGAATCCGCGCGCAACATCGCGCCGCAGCCGGCGATCGGCGCCTACCTCCTCTCGAGCATCCTGCCGATCCTCTTCGTCCTCATGACGGTCATGGGGGCCTTCTTCCCGGCGGTCGACCTGACTTGCGGCGAGCGCGAGCGCAAGACGGCGGAGACCACGCTGCTCCTCCCCGTCCCGCGCTCGGCCGTGCACCTGGGGAAGATCCTCGCGGTCTCCGTCGCGGCGCTGATCGCCACGGGACTGAACCTGGCGGCGGTCGCGCTCTCCGTGGAGCACATCCTGCGCATGCTCCCGGCCGCGTCGAAGATCGAGGTCCAGCTCCCCGTGGGCGCGATGCTGCGGGCCGCGCCGCTCCTCCTGCTCTTCGGCTTCTTCGTGAGCTCGGTCCTCACGGGCATCTCCTCGCTCGCACGCACCTTCAAGGAAGGCCAGGCCCTCCTCGGCCCCGTCCAGGTCCTGTTCGTGCTCCCCGGTCTCGTCGGATCGCTGCCGGGCGTGACGCTCACTCCTTTCCTCGCGAGCATCCCCGTCGTCAACGTCGTGCTCTGTTTCCGCAACCTCCTGCGCGGCGAAATGGGGATGCTGGAGTATGCCGTGGCGGCCGTCTCGCTGGCGGCGCTCTCGGTCGCCGCGATCGGCATGTCCCTGTGGATGCTCTCGCGCGAATCCCTGCACCTCGGGGGAACGGGATCGACCTGGTCGAACTTGCGCGGACTCCTGCACTCCCCGAAGGGATCGGAATGAGCGCCAGCCACGCTCCGCACGGACGGCTCGCGATCGAGGCCCTGGGCCTGCGGAAGATCTACGTCGATCCGCGGCGCGGACGGGTCGAGGCGCTGGGCGGTCTCGACCTCGACTGCCGTGCGGGCGAGGTCTACGGCCTGCTCGGACCCAACGGGGCGGGGAAGACGACCACGCTGCGCGTGCTCGCGACGCTGCTGGCTCCCACATCCGGAACGGCCCGCGTCGACGGCATCGACGTCGCGGCGGATCCGCTCGAGGTCCGGCGCAGGATCGGGTTCCTCTCCGGCACGACCGGCCTCTACCCGCGCCTCACGCCGCGCGAGACGCTGACCTACTTCGGCAAGCTGCACGGCATCGAGGCTCGCGAGCTGAAGGAGAAGGTCGAGGCCCTGCTGGACCGCTTCGGGATGCGCGAGTACGCGGAAGCGCGCTGCGAAGGACTCTCCACGGGCCAGCGCCAGAAGGTCTCGATCGCGCGCGCGGTGCTCCACGATCCGCCGGTCCTGATCCTCGACGAGCCGACGACGGGGCTCGACGTGCTCGCGAGCTCGGCGATGATCGAGTTCATCGACTCGCGACGCGCGGCCGGGACGTGCATCCTCTTCAGCACGCACGTGCTCTCCGAGGCCGAGAGGCTCTGCGACCGGATCGGCGTGATCTTCCAGGGGAGGCTGCTCGCCGCGGGCACGCTGGCCGAGCTCTCGGCGCGCACCGGGAAGAAGTGGCTGTCCGACATCTTCCTGGAGCTCGTCCGCCAGGCGAGCGTCGCGCCCGATGTCCGCTAGGCCGGGCCTCAGCGCCTTCCGGGCGATCCTCGCGGCCGAGCTCCTGCTCCTCCTGCGCGACCGCCGCGCGCTGATCCTCGCCGTCGTCCTGCCCACGGCGCTCTACCCGCTGATCTTCCTCGGCCAGCGCTGGCTCCAGAGTACCTCGCGCCGCGCCCTCGAGGAGCGGACGGTGCGCGTCGTGCACGATCTGCGCGGTCTGGAGGCCGCCGGGCGTCTCGTCGAGCTGCTCGGGGAGGAGCAGCCGATCACGCTGGTCTCCGCCGACGCTTCCCCGCTGATCCAGTCTGCGGAGGACGAGCGCGCGCAGGTCCAGTCGCTCGCGGGTGGACCGTCCGGTGTCGTGCTCGTCGCCCGGCCCGTGCCGGGCGATCCGCCCATGGCCTTGCGCCTCTATTTCGACGGCACGAACGACGAGGCCAACCAGGCGCGCCAGCGGGTCGACCGCGCGATCGACCGGTTCCAGCTCGAGCGCCGCGAGGAGATCGTGCGGCGGCGAGTCGGCTCCGATCCCGCGCAGGGCTTGGGCGTGACCGCCGTCGACGTCTCGAGCCCCGCGGACGCGGCCGGCTCGCGCCTGGGGCGCATCTTCCCGATCCTGGCGGTGATCGTGCTGCTCTCCGGCGGCTCCTACGTCGCCCTCTCGGCCTTCGCGGGGGAGCGCGAGGCCGGGACCCTCGAGACGCTGCTCGTGCAGCCCGCGCCGGCGATCGCGGTCGTCGCGGCGAAGTTCACGGCCGTGCTCATCGCCGGGAACGTGACGCTCCTCCTGAATGCCGCCAGCGTCCTCTTCTCCCTCCACGCGGGCCTGGTCACGCTCCCGGGAGGTGTTCCCGCCGCCGGCCCGGGGCGAGCGTTCGAGTCGCCGCCTTTCGTCGTCGACCTGGCGCGCATCCTCGAAGCCGGTTTCTGCTTCTTCCCGGCCGCGGTGCTCTTGTGCGCGCTGCTCTGTCTGGTCTGCGGGCGCGCGCGGACGTTCCGCGAGGGGCAGTTCACGCTCCTGCCGCTGATGCTCGTCTGCCTCGTGCCCGCGGGCATCGCCTCGCAGGACGTGGACCTCGACTGGCTGCTGGCGATGATCCCCCTCGCCGGCCCCGCGCTGGCCGTGCGCGACGCGCTCCGCGGACAGATCGACCTGCCCGTCACCGCGTGGATGCTCGTCGCGAACTCCGTCTGGGCCGGCCTCGCTCTCGGGCAGCTCGCCCGGACGCTCGATACCGAGCGCCTCGTGCAGAACGAAGGCAGCGAGGAGGAGTCGTCGCAGCGATCCGTCCAGTCGCGCTACGCCCTCCGCTGGGGATGGATGGCCGTGTTCGCGGTCTACGTCGTCGGCGGGACGCTGCAGGCCTGGGACATGGTGTGGGGCGTCGCGCTGACCCTGTGGGTGATCCTGCTGCCGCTCGCGCTATTCGCGGCGCGCGGAACGGCGCGGCGCGCGAGGGAGCCGCTCGCGCGCGCCCTCCATCTCGCCTGGCCGCGCGCGACGCATGCGCTCGGGGCCATGCTCCTCGCGCCCGCGCTCGCGGCCCTCGCGCAGATCGTCTTCGACTGGCAGCGGACCGTGCTGCCGCTTCCGTCGAGCATCCGCCAGGCGGATCTCCTGCAGGATTTCACGGACCTCCCCTGGGCCGTCCGGCTCTTCCTCCTCGCGATCTCGCCGGCGATCTGCGAAGAGCTCTTCTTCCGCGGCGCGGTGCTCTCGGGACTCCGCCGCGACCTCGGCCTGGTGAGCTGCGTGGCATGGCAGGCGCTGCTCTTCGGCGCGGCGCACAGCTCGATCTACCGCTTCATCCCGACGGCGATCCTCGGCATGGTGCTGACGGTCGTCGTGGTGCGAACGGGGAGCGTGCTCCCGGCGATCCTGCTGCACGCCGCGTACAACGCCCTCCTGGTCGTGGGCGTCGACTCCCACTGGGTCGTCTGGCTCTCCGCAGGCGGCCTCCTGCTGCTCGCGGTCCGCCAGGGCGAGAAGCGCGCCGGGTAACGGCCCCAAGAGGGCCCGTTCCCGGCCCTGGCACTGGGTCGAAGGCGTTTCCCCGGAACGACTTGCGAGCGAGGCTTCGGGGAGGGGTCGCGTCCGCCGCGATCTTCCGACCTCGCGCGGGGATGCGCGCCGGACCTCGATTGCCTCCGACCCCCGCTCCGGAGCCCACGGAGATCCCCATGAACCATCCGATCGCCTACGGAGTCTGTCGCTCGCTCGAATGGATCCTCGTCGCGCTCGTCTGCGGTTGCACCCTGTGGGTGACCACGCTCGCGATCCGTCCCGGACCCTTCTCCTGATCGCCTACCGCTCTAGCGCCCGCCCTGACGGAGCTTCCCCCGGCGCTTGCCGGAGTTCATCCCGAGCTTGCGGATCAGCTTGCGTCCGCGCGTGGGTCCGCCGCTCTTGTTGTTCGCACGAGCCATGGTCCGAGTCCTTTCGATGATTCCCTGGAGATCGCGGGGAAAGCTTGTACTCGGGATGACGCGCGGGGGCAAGCGCGAGGAGCTCAACGCCGCGCCCGGTCCGCCGCGATCTCCGCCCAGGACTCCTCCGGGCCGATCCCGATCGAGACCTGGGTCCCGGGAATGTCGCGCTCGAGCGCCTGCGTCAGTCCGTCCAGGGCGAACCGGATCAGGTGGCGCGCGCGCTCGATCCCGTCAGGGGCGCTCTCCTCCGCTGCGGCGACGGGCACTGACATCGCGTTCGGGCCCGTGAGCGGTCCGCGGGCGAGGAGCACCGGCCGGGGGAAACGCATGCGAACGGCCTGGCCTTCGACCCAGGCGATCTCCTTCGGCATCGCCGCCAGATCGATCCCGTGGATGGCGAGGCTGTCCGGGTCCTTTCCGATCGCGTGCGTGACGAGCCAGGGCTGTTCCGCCGAGAAGCGCATCAGCGTCAAGCGGTGGTGCACCTGCGGCACGCCGTAGACGAGCCACTGGGTCAGCCGGCCTTCCGTGGTTTTCGGCGCCGCCGCGATCTCGCGCCTGCGCCCCGCGATGAGCTCGCCGACCTCCGGCGCCTTCCACTGCATGTACCCCGCGGTGACGCCGACCCCCGAGGCGACGAGCAGTCCGATCACGACGATTCCGCTCGGACGCCACGCGCTCATCCCGCCATTGTGCCTCTTCACGGCCGCGAAGCGAGGCGTATGCTCGGCCCGCGTGAGGCGCATCTTCGTCGGCGACGTCCAGGGCTGCCGGACGGAGCTCGAGCGGCTGCTCGAGGCGCTCCGCTACGATCCCGCGGGGGACGAGCTCCACCCCGTGGGAGACTTCGTGAATCGCGGGCCGGACTCGGCCGGCGTGCTGCGCCTGTGCCGCGACCTCGGTGCCGGAGGAGTCCTGGGGAACCACGACGTGCACCTCCTGCGCACGTCGGCCGGCATCCGTGCGAGGAAGCCCGCTGACACGTTCCAGGACGTCCTGGGCGCGGGCGACCGGGACGAGCTGCTCGCGTGGCTCGCGGAGCGCCCTTTCGTGCGGGCCTTCCCCGACGCGCTCCTCGTGCACGCGGGCATCAATCCGACCTGGAAGGACCCGGTCGCGACGCTCTCGCGGCTCGACGCGTTCCACGACGGCGCCGACCTCGCGTTCGCGATCGCGGCCCGCTACTGCGACGAGCGCGGCGCGCGGCCGCAGGAGGACTGGCCCGAGCCTCCCCCGCACTTCCGGCCCTGGTACGAGTTCTGGCCGCGCCGCGAGCAGGAGCGGCGGACCGTCGTGTTCGGCCACTGGGCGCGCGCGGGGCTCGTCGTACGGCCGCAGGTGCGCGGGATCGACACGGGCTGCGTCTGGGGCGGGAAGCTCACGGCGTGGATCGCAGAGGAGGACCGGATCGTGCAGGTCGAAGCGCAGCGTCAGTACGCGCCTCACAAAGGCTGATCCGGCCCGAACGCGCGCCGGTAGAGGTTCGTCTGGAGCAGCGACTCCGGATCGACCTGCCGCTTCAGCGCCTCGAACGCAGCGACCTTGTCCGCGGGCAGCATGCGCCGCACGTCGCCCGGGCGCAGCACGAGGTCCTTGGCGAAGTAGAAGTTCCCTCCTGCCGCCAGCGTGATCTCCGTCAGCTCCGCGCAGTGCCTCCACAGCCCTTCGCGGTTCTCCGGCGTCACCTTGAAGTCGAGCGCGAGGCTCCAGCCGTCCAATCCGTGCGTCAGCCAGAACGGATCGGGCCGGTGGCGCTTGAAGACGCCGAGGTACGGCACGAAGCCGCTCTTCTGGCTGCGCTCGAGCACCTCGACGTACGCGTCGTGAGCCGTCGCGGCGGGGAGGAAGAGCTGGTGCTGGATCAGCCCGCGCATTCCCGTGCGCCCGTAGGCCCACTTCCAGTTCGGCACGTAGTCGAGCAGGAACGCGAACGCCGCGTGCGCCTGCCGGAACGGGCCCTTCATGACCTCGAGGCGGCCCATCCGGAACTTCGCCTCGTTGAGGATCCGCATCCCGCGGTCGTTGTTCAGGAGCTGGAGCACGCGCCAGGCCTCGGACTTCGGCACGCCCGCGATCGCGGTCGGAAGGTGCTGGTGCGCGACGGCGAGCGTCTTCGCCGGATCCGGGTCCTCGCCGCGACGCAGGTGCCTCGCCTCGTGGACCTGCCCGCGGCCGACTTCCCGGCCCCCCGCGAAGCAGTCGATCCACGCCACGAGGTAGTCGACCTCGCCCTTGCGCGCCTCGAAGTAGTCCATGATCTCGCGCAGGTTGCGCCCGCGCGCGGCGGTGACCTCGAGATCGCCCGAGTAGACGCGTTTCGAGCGCAGGACGATGCGCGTGAACGCTCCGAGCATCCCGAAGCCGCCGATGGCCGCGTGGAAGAGATCGGCGTTCGCCTTCCGGCTGCACGTACGCACTTCGCCCGTCGGCAGCGCGAGGTCGAACTCGTCGATCCAGTCCCCCACCGTGCCGGCCTTGAAGTTGTTCTTCCCGTGGATGTTCATCGCCGCGACGCCGGCGAGGGTCGGGAAGGCCGTGCCGGACACGACCGCGGGCCACCAGCCCTCGGGCAGGATCCGCTGCCAGAGATCCTCGATCGTGACGCCCGGCTCGACGACGGCGACGCCCGTCTCGCGGTCGAACGAGAGCACGCGGTTCATCGCCGTGAAGTCGAGCGCATGCCCTCCGGCGTTGACGCTCGCGTCGCCGTAGCTGCAGCCCGTCCCTCGCAGGCCGAGCGTCGTCCGTTCGCGGCGCGCGAGCTCGTAGCAAGCGAGGATCTCCTCCACGGTGCGCGGGCGGAGCACGCGGCCGTGCGCCCCTACGGCCATGCCCCAGCCCTCGACGTACTCGAAGGAGGCGGTCGCGGCCATCAGACGTTCAGGTGGCGGAAGATGAACGATGGAATCGACCGGATCACGACGCCGACGTACCACCAGCGCCTGGGAACGTAGCGCACGTTCGCGCGCGAGCGCGCGGCAGCGAGGATCAGCCGCGCGGCTTCCTCCGCGGAGATCAGCCAGAAGAGGCCCTCCAGCCCGCGCGTCATGTCCGTGTCGACGAAGCCGGGCTTCACGGTGCACACGTGGACGCCCGACTCCGCCAGGCGGTTGCGGAGCGCCTCGAGGTAGGTGTTCATCGCCGCCTTCGTCGTGTTGTACACGGGGTTCTTCTTGCGCCCGCGGTCTCCGGCGATCGAGGAGACGCCGACGATCGTGCCCGAGCGCTGCGTCTGGAAGAGCCGCGCGGCCGCGTTGCCCCACGCGACGCAGCCCGAGAGGTTCACGGCGATCTGCTCGAGGTCCTTCTCCGTGTCGTACTCTCCGGGCGCGACCGCGGGCATGATCCCGGCCGCGTAGACGAGGAGGTGGACGCCGCCCTGCTCGCGCGCGATGCGCTCGAGGAGCGCGGGGACAGCGCTCGCGTCGTGGACGTCGTGCGCGTGGACGGCCAGGGCTCCGCCGCTCGAGTGGGCCAGCGGCGCGCACGAAACGGCCAGTTCCCGCAGCTTTTCGGCGCTCCGCGCGAGCGCGGCGACGCGGTAGCCCTCGTGGACGAGCTGGCGGGCGATCGCCGCGCCGATGCCCGAGCTCGCGCCGACGACGATCGCGCGGCGTTTCTCGCGCGGGACGCCGCAGTCGGGGGCGGGCGGGGGCGCGGTGGCGGTCGCCATGGGCGAGAGAGTATCGGGAGATCGCGCGCGAAACCCAACACCTCGTTCGCCTTGCATCGAACGATGCGGGGACGTAGACGTGAGGCCCACGATGACCCCCCGGTTCCACCGCCGCGCGGCCGCTTTCCTTCTCATGGCGGCGTCGGCCGCGTGCGGAGGCGAGAAGCCTGATCCGGTGCAGGACGCGCTGGCCCGCGAGCGCGCCGCGGCGCACTTCCGGGTGCGGAACGACCTGGCGCGTGCCGAGATCGCGCCGCTGGTCGCCCGGAAGAAGGCCCTCGCGAGCGACCTCGTCCTCGCGGCGGTGATCGAGCTCCTCGACGGGAAGATGGCCGAGTGCAAGGCGCTGCTCGCGCGCGCTTCGAGCGCCGATCCGCGCTCGGCGAGCGCCGCGTACGTGCTCGGACAGATCGCGATGCAGGACGGGGACTTCGCCGGGGCGCTGCCGCACTTCGAGAAGGCGCACCAGCTCGCGCCCGGCGATCTGCCGACGCGCCTCTCGCTCGGGCAGGCCTTGTTCGAGGCGGGAGACGAGAAGCGCGCGGAGGCGCTCTACCGGTCGGTGGTCGATGTCGGACTCCCCAACGGGCAGATCTGGTACGCGACGGCCATCTTCCGGATGGCGCGGCTCCTCACGATCGCAGGCCGCGAGGAGGAAGCCGAGCCGCTGAACGAGATCTGGGCGAGCCTGGAGAAGCGCGGCGCCTTGGCGCCGGATTTCGTGCAGATGTCGCAGGGCGAGCTCGCCAAGGTTCGTGCGCCGAAGCCGACCGGGAGCTCGGTGCCGCAACCGTCCGCCCCGAAGTTCCGCGCACCGGAGAAGATCCTGCCCGAGCTCGCCGGCGCCCGCATGCTCGAGGCGAGGGACATCGACGGCGACCAGCGGCCCGATCTCCTCGCCGTCGGCGATTCCTGGGTGCGGGTCGCGCTCCGCGACAAGGACGCCTGGAGGGTCTCGACGGTGGCGGAGGGACCGGTGAGCCTGGCGCGAGCCTTCGACGTCGACAACGACGGCGACCTCGACGTGCTGGTGCTCCTGGGGGGGAAGCTCGCGCTCCATCTGTACGACTCGCAAGGCTGGATGCCGTCGACGGCGACCTTCCCCGAGCTGCCCGGCAGTCCTCGGGACATCGTCCCCGTCGATTACGACCACGAGGGCGACGTCGACCTGCTCCTCGTCGGCGACTTCGGCGCGCGCGTCTGGAGCAACGACGGCGCGGGGACGCCTCCGGAGCCGGGAAAGCCGCACGGCTTCGCCGACGTGAGCGACGTGGCCACGCTCCCGCGCGACCGCGCGTTCACGTGGGCCATCACGGAGGACTTCGACGGCGACAACGACGTCGATTTCCTGCTCGGGGACGAGAAGGACGTCTACCTCGCTGACAGTCTGCGCGCGGGGAGATTCGTCGACGCATCGAGTTCCATCGAGAAGCGCAGCGGCTGGGTCTCCGCGCCCGCCGTCGCCGACTACGATGGAGACGGACGGCCCGAGATCGGAGAGTCCTGGCCGATCCAGATCGACCTCGACCTGGACGGCTCGCTCGATCTGGTGCAGGGCCAGCTGGGCTCCGCGGCGGCCCGGCTCGCGGCGCGAACGGGCGTGGAGAAGCAGATCACGCTGGCCGGCTCGGGCGCGCCCGCCTGCGCGGACCTCGACGGCGACCGCACGATCGACCTGGCGTTCGCGGCCGCCGACGGCGTCGAGCTCCGGCGAGGCGAGCCGACCGGGAATCGCGCTGCGCTGCTCGTCTTCGGCGGGCTTCGCAACAACCGCCGCGCCCTGGGCTCGATCGTCGAGTACCGCGCGGGACCGATCTACCGCCGCATCTACTGGCGGGGAGAGCCCGTTCTCGCCGGTGTCGGCCCCGCCGACCGGATCGACGTTCTCCGCATCACGTGGCCGAACGGCGTGGTCCAGACGAATCTCGACGTCGATCTCGGCTCGCCCGGCGGTGTCGACGACCCCGATGCGGCCTTCAGGGGCATCACGGAGTACGAGGCGCAGTTCGGCTCCTGCCCCTTCCTCTACTCCAACGACGGCGAAAAGGTCGTCTTCGTCTCCGACGTCCTCGGCGGCACGCCGCTCGGCCTTCCGGCGAAACCCGGCGTCCTGGTCCCCTTCCGCCACGAGGAGTACGTGCTCGTGCGCGGCGACCAGCTCGCACCGAAGGACGGCGTGCTCGAGCTGCACCTCACCGAGGAGCTGCGCGAGGTCACCTACCTCGACGCCGCGCGCTTGATCGCCGTCGACCACCCCGCGGGCACGCGGATCTATCCGAACGAGCTGTTCTGCTTCCCGCCCTTCCCCGAGCACCGCCTTCACGCCGTTGCGGACTCGATCGCGCCCGCGCGCGCGACGGGCAGCGACGGGAGGGAATGGGCCGAGGAGCTCGCGGACGTCGACGACCGCCACGCGGCGCCGTTCGTGCTCGAAGCCAAGCAGTTCGCAGGCCGTGCCAAGCCCTGGTACGTCGAGCTCGCGTTCGACCCCGCAGCCGTCGCGCGCGCGCAGAAGCTCCGCCTCGTCATGACCGGCTGGGTGTACTGGAGCGACGCGACGGCGAACATGGCCTCCGCGGGCGAAGGCCTCGAGTTCGTCCCTCCGACGCTCGAGATCCCCGACGGGAACGGCGGCTGGAAGGTCGCGGGACCGCCGGTCGGGTTCCCCTCGGGCAAGACGAAGACGATGGTCGTCGACGTCGGGTCGATCCTCCGGCGCGACGACCCGCGCATCCGCCTCGCGACGAACCTGCGTCTCTACTGGGACCAGATCGCGCTCGCCCTCGACGCCGACGATGCGACGCGCGAGACGCGGGAGGCGGGTGTCGCGAGCGCGCGCATCTGGGGGCGCGGATTCAGCGCGCCGCTCGAGGCGACGCCCCACGATGACGGCGGAGCCCGCCCCGAGCGCTTCGACTGGAACGTCCTCGCGAAGCAGGCGCGCTGGAACCAGACGCCGGGCCTCTACACGCGCTACGGCGACTGCACCGAGCTCTGCACGGCGGTCGACGACCGCTACGCGATGGTCGGAGCGGGCGACGCGCTCACGCTGCGCTTCGACGCGGCCCTGTTCCCGCCGCCGCGCGAGGGACTCGTCCGCGACTGGATCCTGCACCTCGACGGCTGGTGCAAGGACGCCGACCCGCACACGCTCGCGTCGGGGACCGTCGAGCCGCTCCCCTTCCACGGGATGAGCGCGTATCCCTATCCGGCCACCGAGAGTTTCCCCGACGACGCGGCGCACCGGGCCTGGCGCGCGCGCTGGAACACGCGGCCGGCGACGCAGTGGATCCCGCCGCTCGTCCTCAACCTCGGGGAGTGAGCGCGCGCCGGAAGGCCTCGCTCATCGGGGTTTTGCGCCCGGTCGCCGGATCGACGCAGACGAGGCGGGCCTCGCCCTCGCACAGCACCTGGCCGCCCTTCCCCTCGCGAATGCGGTAGGCCTGCGTGAACGAGCTCGTGCCGACGTGCGTCGTGGCCAACTCGACCTCGACTTCGCGCCCGCCGCGGCCGGGAGCGAGGTAGACGACGTTGGTCTGCGCCAGCACGAACGGGAAGTGGTTCTTCTTCAGCTGATCGGCAGCGGAGAAGAACGCAAAGCGCGCCTCCTCGAACAGCGTGGGGTACACGGCGTTGTTCAAGACGCCCTGCGTGTCCTCGTCGGACCAGCGCGTGCGCAGGAGCACGCGGAAGCTCATCGACTCGCTGGCCGGGATCTTCGGTGTCTCCATCGCGCCTCTCACGCCTCCGCCGGCGCCGAAGCGGCCGCGGGGCGCTTCCGCGAGACGAGCCAGATCCCGAGGAAGATGAACACGCTGGAGAGGATCGTCCCGCGCGAGAGCTTCTCCCCGAGCCAGATGCGGCTGACGACGCCCGTGATCAGCGGCTGCGCGTAGATGTACATCGCCGTCGTCGACGCCCGCACGCGCGCCAGCGCGAAGGCGTTCAGCAGGTACGCCAGCGAGGTCGGGAACACCAGGACGAAGGCGAGCGCCCACCAGACACCGGGCGAGGCCTCCGGCACGAGCTCCGTGCCGCGCGCGAGAAACGGCGCGAACGGAACGGCGAGCACGAAGACCCACGCGATCACCACGATCGCCGGGTAGCGCGCGAGCAGCGGCCGCGAGAGGACGAGGTAGAACGCGTAGCCGAGCGTGTTCATCGCCATCAGGAGGTTGCCGAGCCCGTGCTCGCTCCCGAGCTCAGGCTCCCCCGACCACACGAGCAGCCCCGCCCCCGCCAGCGCGACGAGCACGCCGAGAGCGCGCACGGCCTGGAATACCTCCTGCTTCACGGCCGCGGCGATCACGAAGGTGAACACCGGGATCAAGCACATCATCAGCCCCGCGTTCGTCGCGGTCGACCGCGAGAGGCCCTCGAGGTACAGCGTCATGTTCGCCGTGACGCCGAGGATCGAGAGCACGAGCAGCATCGGCAGGTCGCGCGCCCGGGGAAGTGCGCGCCGCCCGTGCAGGGCGAAGGCAATCGCGAGGAGGCTCGAGGCTCCGAACCCGATCCTCCACACGGCAATCGAGAACGGCGAAAACACACCGTCCTGGAACAAGACCTTCCCGAACACCGGGAACAGCGCGAAGAAGATCTGGACGAAGACGAGCGCCGTGTGCCCGGCGAGCCGCCGGCCGCCCGCTGCGTCTGGAATCGGGCTCTTGGGCGGCGCCGGCATCGGAGTGGCGAGAGAGTACGGTGTGCGACAGACTGGCGCGACCGCATGGACGATCCGATCCGACCCTGGCCCAAGCTCGGCAGCCGCCGCGGCGACTCGATGGTCCTCTTCCGGCCGCGCTGGGACACCTTGAAGAACCCGCGCACGGAAGAGGTGATGCAACGCCTCGTCCTCGAGACGCCCGACTGGGTGAACGTCGTCGCGCTGACCGACGCGCGGAAGCTCGTCTGCGTCCGCCAATTCCGCTTCGGCTCGGGCGCGGTCACCCTCGAGATCCCGGGCGGCGTGATCTCGCGCGGCGAGGCCCACCAGGACGCCGCGCGGCGCGAGCTGCGCGAAGAGACCGGGTACACGTCGGAGCGCTGGACCTACCTCGGCTGCGTGGAGCCCAATCCGGCCTTCTTCGACAACACCTGCCACCACTGGCTGGCGGAGGGGGCCTCGAAGACGCACGAGCTCGAGCTCGACGCCGGCGAGGACATCGACGTGCTCGAGCTCGGGCTCGGCGAGGTCCGCGCCAAGATCGCGGGCGGCGAGATCCGCCACAGCCTCGTCGTCACCGCGCTCGCGCGCCTGCTCGACCTGCGCAACGACATTCCCGAGGCCCGCTAGGAGGAAACCCTTGATCCATCGCACGATCCCCGCCCTCGCTCTCCTCGTCCTCCCCTGCGCCTGCGAGACCGTCGCCTCGGTCCCTCCTCCGGAGTACTCGTGGCCGGACACGGCCGCGGGAGTCGACGACGAGGATCTGGCCGACCTCTGCCGGGACGCCTGGGAGCTGCGCATGCGCGCCGATCCCGTCGGCGCGACGCGCCTGGGCGATCCGCGCTACCACGGAAAGCTCGCGGACAACTCCCTCGAGGGTTCCGAGGCGCACGCCGAACTGATCCGCGATCTGCTCGTCCGCGCCGAGGCGATCGGGAGCGACGAGCTCGGTGGCGGCGACCGGGTGACGTTGCGCCTCCTCCAGGACGCCTGGAGAATCGATCTCGCGCAGCACGACTCCGGTATCGACGTCGCCTCGTGGAGCCTCGACGCGCGTGGCGGGCCGCAGGTCGACTTCCTGAGCCTCGCGGAGGACCAGCCGGTCGGGACGACGACCGAGCGCGCACAGCTCCTCGAGCGCTGGCAGCGCATGCCGCTCTCGATCGACCGGAGCGCCGCCAACCTGCGCCGCGGCCTCGCAGTCGGCCGCGTCGCCTCCAAGAAGGCCGTGCTCCAGGTGATCGCGCAGCTCGATTCGGTTCTCGCGACGTCCGGGGAGGAGAGCCCGCTCGCGCAGCCCGCGCTCGGCGGCGGCACCTGGGCGGCCCCGATCCCGGGGGATCGCGACTTCGCCGTCCTGAGCTCGCGCCAAGGCGTGCGGGCCGAGTCGATCCGCGTCCTGAACGAATTCATGGCCAGCCGGGGCCGCGGAACCGAGGGGCGCATCCTCGTGCCGGCCAAGGACGACCCCCTCCCTCCGGCCGAGCGCGGCCGGTTCGCGGCCGCGGTCCTGCGCGTCGTGCAGGACAGCATCCGTCCCGCCTTCGAGCGCTACCGCGACCTGCTGCGCGACGAGGTGCTGCCGCGCGCTCGCGACGACGAGCATCCTGGGCTGCTCGCGCTCCCCGGCGGCGCGGAGCACTACCGGCTCTGCATCCTCCGCGAGACCTCGCTCGAGCTCTCGCCCGAGGAGATCCACGAGTTCGGACTGGCCGAAGTCGCGAAGATCCGGGCCGAGATCGCGGAGCTGGGGACCAGGGTTTTCGGGATCTCGGACGTGGCCGCGATCCAGAGGAAGCTGCGCGATTCGCCCGAGATGCACTTCAGCTCGGCCGCGGAGATCGTCGCCAAGGCCGAATCGACGCTCGCTCGGGCGCAGGAGGCGATGCCGAGGACCTTCGGCCTGCTCCCGCGGGCGCGCTGCGAGATCGCCGTCATCCCGGCCCACGAGGCGCCGCTGACGACGATCGCGTACTACCGCCAGCCTTCCGCCGACCGCAGCCGGCCCGGGCGCTACTATGTGAACACGTTCGCGCCGGCGACGCGCACGCGCTACGAGGCCGAGGCGCTCGCTTTCCACGAGGCGATTCCGGGCCACCATCTCCAGATCGCGATCGCGCAGGAGCTCGAGGGGCTCCCGCTGATCCGCCGCCACGACGGGAACAACGCGTACGTGGAGGGCTGGGCGCTGTACACGGAACGCCTCTGCGACGAGATGGGGCTCTACACCTCCGACCTCGACCGGCTCGGGATGTTGTCCTTCGATGCCTGGCGGGCTTGCCGCCTCGTCGTCGACACGGGACTGCACGCGTTGGGCTGGTCGCGCCAGCGCGCGATCGACTACATGATCGAGAACACGCTGCTCGCGGAGAACAACGTCGAGAACGAGGTCGACCGCTACATCGGCAATCCAGGCCAGGCGCTCGGCTACAAGATCGGACAGCGCGAGATCTTCGACCTGCGCGCGAAGGCGATGGCCGCTCTCGGCGATCGCTTCGACATCCGCAAGTTCCACGACCGCGTCCTCGGGCAGGGCGCCGTCACGCTGGCCGTCCTGCGCGAGGAGATCGCGGATTGGATCGCGAGCGCTCCTCCGGCCCCTGCTCCCGCGGGGCCCTGAACGACCGTGCTCGCTCTCCTTCTCGTCGCGCTAGCCCAGGCCCACCCCGGCGTCGTCGTGCTTGCCGGCGCTGGCGCTGCGATCGACGAGAAGTCGTGCGCGGAGCTCGGGGGGCGCGACAGGCTGCTCCTCGCCGTCGGCGATCCCTCGGGCGTCGTCGATCCTCTCGCCGCCGCGGGAGCGCCGAAGGCACGCGTCGACCTCGACGCCAGGCGTCCCTTCGCCGGCGACGATCGCGAGACCGCCGAGCGGATCCGCTCCGCGCCGTGCATCGTGCTCGCCGGCGGCGGAGCCCTCGACTGGTTCGAGCTCGTGACGCCCGGAGGAGGGACCTCGCGCCTCTCCGATTCGATCCGAGCGGCCCATCGCGACGGCGCGACCATCGTCGGCTGCGGCGCGGCCGCGCCCTACCTCGCCAAGTGGTTCATGGTCGAGCGTTCGGCGCTCCCCGACCCGGAGCGCAACCCCCGGCGGCACCGCGAGGACGCTGCCGTCGAGGGCCTCGGACTCGTGCGCGGGCTCCTCGTCGACACGAGCGCGCGCGAGCAGGGCGATCCCGGCGGCATGCTGCGCATCGCGTTCGACGGGCACCTCGAGCGCGCGCTCTACCTCGAGGGTCCGACGATCTGGATCGACGATCCGGATGACAGGTCCGCGCGCGTCGCGGGCTCCGGAAGATCGATCCTGTTCGACCTCGGAGCGGCCAGGCGCCAGCGCGGCACCTGGCGGGGAGCGCGTCTCTCGCTGCTGCGGGACGGCGACCGCTGGTCCGAGCGCGGAAACGTCGAATGCGGCGAGGGTGGTGCGGCG
>JBJXFB010000194.1:0-2764 GCA_046155895.1 Planctomycetota bacterium
CCGAGCCGAGGGCCTCGGCCAATTGACGAACAGGCGACTCGGAAATCGAGGATCACAGCACGCAGCCTTGGTCTCCGAGTCGCATGTCCTCCACTTGGCCGCGGGCTTCGGCTTTTCAAGTCTGCGCGAAAAGGCGAAGGCCGTGGAACCGACGGCGCGAATGCGCCGTCGGAATCGGTGGCGAGTTGCCCGGCACCGCCCCGTAGCGTCCACCCTACGCCGCCTCCGAAGGCGACCTCTTCGCCTCGCCACGCGCGAAGAGTCCCGCGACGTGCTGCAGCACCTCGTCCGCGCTGACCTCGTCGTACCCAAACCCGCGCATCAACCGATCCCGAATGACGCCGATCTTCTCCTGCGTATCCGGATCCACGACCGTCGAGACGCTGCTCGTCAACTGGATCGTGTCCCGCCGATCCTCGAACACCTTCAACTCCAGCGCCCGCGACAACCGTGCGTTCTCGCGGAAGTCGAAGGTCCCCCCCTCCGCCTGCACGGCCGCGATGTAGTTCAGGAGCTCGTGCCGGAAGTCCCCCTTGCGCGACTCCGGGATGTCGATCTTCTCCTCGATCGAGCGCATCAGCCGCTCGTCGGGATCGCTCTCGCGCCCGGACGGTTCGAGAACCTTCTCCCGCGTCACGTACGCCTTCAAATTGTCGACGTACTTCCCGCACAGCCGCTCGACGGCGTCGCGGTCGGCGACGATCGCCGCCTGCACCTCGCGCTTGACCGTCTCCTCGTACTCCTCGCGCGCCGTCGCGAGATGCTGCACGTAGCGGCGCCGCGTCTCCTCGTTGCTGATCATGCTGTGATGGCGCAGCCCCTCTTCGAGTGCATCGAGCACGTCGAGCGCCGTGACGCTCGAGCGGTCGGAGGCGAGGCACGTCGCGATGCGGTCCTGCACGTACCGCGGGCTGATCCCGAGCATCCCCTCGCGCGGGCAGGCCTCGCGCATCTCGCGCACCTGCTCGCGCGTGAAGCCCTGCACGTCCTGGCCGTCGTAGAGCCGCACCTTCTGCAGCAGCGTCAGGTTCGGGTGCGTCGGGTCCTCGAGGCGCGTCAGCACCGCCCACAGCGACGCGATCTCGAGCGTGTGCGGCGCCATCGTGCGCCCCGGAGTCTTTCGGCGTCCGAACTGCCGCCGGTAGATCTCGACTTCGTCCTGGACGGCCAGGTTGTACGGGATGTCGATCTTGATCGTGCGGTCGCGGAACGCCTCCATGAGGTCGTTGCTCGCGAGCTTCTTGTACTCGGGCTCGTTGGTGTGCCCGATGATCACTTCGTCGATGTGCGTCTGCGCGAACTTGCGCGGCTTGATGCTGTGCTCCTGCGTCGCGCCGAGCAGGTCGTAGAGGAACGCGACGTCGAGCTTCAGCACCTCGACGAACTCGAGGATGCCGCGGTTCGCGACGTTGAACTCGCCGTCGAAGTTGAACGCGCGCGGGTCGGAGTCGGAGCCGTACTCGGCGATGCGGCGGTAGTTCAGGTCGCCGGTGAGCTCGGTCGAGTCCTGGTTCTTCTCGTCTTTGGGCTGGAACGTGCCGATGCCGACGCGATCCTTCTCGGAGAGCAGGAGGCGCCGCACGCGGACGTGCTCGACGACCTTGCGCCAATCGCCCTGGTGGCGCTCCATCAGGATGCGGAAGAAGTGGCGGCTGACCGGGTCGAGTTCGCCCTGGATCGAGAGCCGGTACTCGCGCTTGCTGCCGCGGTTCAGCCGCTCGTCGACGGCGGGTCGCGCCTCCTCGGGGACGAGGAGGAGCGGGTCTTGGTTCATCGGCGAGGGGGTGATCTCGCCGTCGATGAGCCAGTCGAACGTGTAGAGCGCTCCGGCTTCGGTCTTGGCGTAGGCCTCGAGGCCGCGTTTCAGGAGGCGCACGATCGTGCTCTTGCTCGAGCCGACGGGGCCGTGGAGCAGGAGGACACGCCGCTCGGGCCCGAGACCTCGCGCACCTGCGCGAACGATCTGCACGAGCCGCGCCAGCGGCTCGTCGAGGCCGTAGACGGCGTCGTCGCCGCCGCTGAACGGATCGTCGAAGATCTTCCAGCGGCGCTGGCCGGAGCGCCCCCCTCTCAGGCTCGATCGCGCGCCGCCGGCGCGCGTGTTCGCCGCGCTCGCCCCGTTTGCATCGGGGCGCACGAAGCCGTGGTCCTCGATCATGTCGAGCAGGCGCTGCCACGCGTTGCGTGAGACGGCCGGGTTGCGCTCGACGACCGCGAGGTAGTCCTCGAAGGTCCCCTGCCAGTTCAGGGCGGCGAAGCGCTCGGGCGCGATTTTTTCTCGGATGAGGTCGAGGATCGGCGGGGTGTGTTCGGTCATGGCGGGGCCGGAGCCGGGGACTGGGCGCGTCCGGGCTCCGGAAACCTGTCGTCCGAACCCTCGCGCGGTCTGAAACCGGCCAGCACGTAGAACCGCGGGGGAGCGATTGGAAGCAGTCCCGGGCCCGGGGAAGCGACTGGGGAAGCCGCCCGGAACGCATTGCGGAATCGCATGACGTGGCATCCATCCGCGCCGACTGCCGACTCTCGATCCCCGCGGGACGCCGCTATCCTGGCCCACCCTCGTGATGCGGACATCGAACGGCGTGTTGACGATTCTCTTCCTGACGGTGCTATCGACCTCGTGTAGCCACGGGAGCGCGGCGGACACACCCGCCGCCTTCGACGAGGCGCGCGCGTGGCGCGACCTGGAAGCGATCGTGGCCCTCGGGCCGCGGCCCCCGGGGTCGGAGGCCCTCGAGAAGCAGCGGAAGATGATCGAGGACGA
>JBJXFB010000020.1:0-16835 GCA_046155895.1 Planctomycetota bacterium
AGCACCGATCCGCCGCGACTGCTGTTTGGCCAGGCTCTCCGCGAAGTCGAGGTCGATGCTCGCGATCCACTGGGCCTTCAGCATCGCCGTGTCGAACTTGCTCGCGGCGAACTCCTTGAGGAGATCCTGGCCGTTCGCCTGCACGCTCGGAGCCAGAAGCAGGATGACCGAATCCAGCCGGCCAGCATTCGCCTTCTCCATGTGCATGAGCATCTGCGCGATCGCCATCTGCCTCGCACGCTTGCGCGAGGTGTTGCTCTGCGTCAGATCCTCGATCACGCGCCTCTTCCAGGCGTCGAAGAGGTCCCGGGCGTCGAGCCCCTTGTCGCCGAACTTGAGCGTCCAGGACTGCAGCAGGCTGAATCCCGAGAGCGTGGCGACCATCGTGACGATGGGCCAGTCCGTGTCCTCGAGCCCGGACTTCTCATACAGGAGGTAGGCCGCTCCCACTCCCACGAGCGCGTGACCGACCATGTAGAGCCAGTAGCTCGGCGCCCGCTGCAGCTGCGGGAACCTGTCGGTCTGCATGAAGTAGATGTCGGCCGTGTTGAGGAACACCGCCAATGCCAGCACTGGAAGGTACGGAAGCCACGAGCTCATGCCTCTCCCTCTCCGAATGCGTGATGGGAACTAGGACTGCCTCGCCCCCTGCATCTGCCTGAAGAACTGCATCCCCTCGGCGGTCATCGAGTACAGAGTGTCGCCGAACGAGACGTTCAGCCCGGAAGTCTGGGCCTTGACCAGGTCGTACACCGCCAGATCCTTGAGCACGGAAGCGACCTCCTCCGGCTTGCTCTGGGTGTGGCGCGCGATCTCGAGCGCCGAAGCGCCCTTGGTCAGGAACTGGGGGAGGCGCGCCACGATCCTCGCGGAATCGTCCTTGGCATCCTGGTACTTGTAGACGAGCCGCATCCAATTCGGGGTCGAACTCTGCATGATGGACCCAGTATAGCTCCCGCGACCTAGCGAACGCCCGCGTTCCTCCGGCTCCACGCTTTCGCCTCGCTGATCCACCTGTCCCCGCAGCGTTTCGCGAGGATCTCCGCCTGCGCCTGCGCCGGGATCTCGTAGCCAGGAACGAGCTCCCACGACCCATCCTCGTGCGTCGTGCGCCCGTGCTTCTCGCGGAAGGCCCGCAGATCCTCCAAGACCTCCCCCAGCACGCTCTTCTTCTCGCGCGCGAGGTAGCGCGCGAGCCCCCAGGCGTGCCGGGCGTGCTCCGCGTCGAAGGTGCCGCGCGGCCAGGCCGCGAGGGTTTCGATCGAGAAGACGGCGAGCGCACCGTTCTCGAGGTCCTTCACGAGATCGCCAGGCCACGCGTCGTGCTCGCTGCGCGCGACGAAGCCCGCGCGGTGCGGGTAGCACCAGATCGAGCCGAGAATCGTCCTCTCCGCCTCCCAAGCGAGCCCTTGGGCGAGCCAATTCGGCAGCGAGCCCGCGCGGCGCAGGAGGAGGACCTGCACGGCGCGGTTCAGGAGCTCGTGGTCGGGCTTCCATTCCTTCAGCCCGGGAGCGCTCTCGACGAAGGCGCCGCACAAGGGCTTCTCGAGCACGAAGCCGAGCTCCTGGCCGCCGGCCTTCTCCGCCCAGCTCGCGAGATGGGGCTCGAGCTTCCCGACGAACGCGAGCGCGTCGGCGTGCGCTTGGGCGTCCTTCAGCACGATCATCGCGGCCGCAGGTGCCGAGTCGGCGCCGGCGGGGTCGAACAGGTCGTCGAACCACTTCTCGGCGCGCAACAGGAGACGGAGTTGCGCTTCACCCTTCCCGCCCGCGCGCCGCGTCGCGAGCATGAGGCGCGCGTCCGGGTCGAGATCGAAGCGGAAGCCGGCTTGCGCGGCCCAGGGCTTCCAGAGCTCGATCGCTGTTCGCGCGCGTTCGGGGAACGCCTCCGGGAGCTGCGCCGAAGTGAAACGCTGTCCAGCCCAGGAGATCGGGATCTCCCCGCCGACCGGCGCGGCGGCGCCGAGCAGGCAGGCGGCAGTCAGCGGCAGGAGACGCGATCCGAGCTCGGCGACAGGCATGGGAACTCAAGATACCCTGGAGCGTCCGATGCAAAGCACACGCGCTCTCGCTCTCCCCCTCTTCATCGCGCTCGCCGGGAACTCCGTGTCGGCCCAGGGCGCGACTCCGCGTCAGGTCGCCGCTCCCGCGAGCGACATCCTGTCCGGGATCGTCCGCCTCCCCGACCCGGCGAGCGCCGCGACGGTCTCGCGCGCCGCGCTCGTGCCTCTCGATTTCCGCCGCGACCGTGGCGGATGGTCGGCCGAAGTCGCGCTTCCCGTCGAGCGCCTCGAAGCGGGCGGCCACTTCTCGATCGCCATCCTCTCTCCCGACGCGGGGAGCTGGAGGCTCCTGGCGCAAGCCCCCGGCGCTTCGATGAGCTCCATGGGCAGCGTCGCACGCACGATCGGACCGGCCGGGCTGGAGCTGCCTGGATGGGTCGTCGATCGGTACGAAGTGCGCGATGCGCCGCCCGGCGAATGGATCCTGCGCGTGGAGGCGGATTCGACGCGAACCCCGGCCGAGGGCTGGCTCCTCGCGTCGGCGGACCGCGACTTGCGCGTCGAGGCTCATGCGACGACCTTCGAGCTCGTGGGCGGCGAGGTGATCGGCATCGCGGCGCGCGCGGCAGCCGAGGAGAGGCCGAGCGTGGAGAGCGGCCGCGTGTTGCTCGAATCGGCGACTGGCGTGCTCGAGCTCGCCATGCAGGACGACGGACTCCACGAGGACGGCCGCGCGGGCGACGGACTCTTCGGCGCGATCGTGCCCGAATCAGTCCGGGGCGACGTGCGCGCGCGCGTCGAGCTCCGCGGCCGCACGGCGAGCGGAGACGCGTTCCTGAGGACCGTCGTGGTGTCCTTCCCGGTGCTCGAGCGCCGGCTCTTCCTCGATGGAACGGCCCGGGCGAGCGCGGAGGACGAGGGGCAGGTCGGCCTCTCGATCGGCGCACTGCCCCTCGGACCCCCGGCACGGCTCCACGTGTCGGCGGAAGTCTGGGGTCGCGGCGCGCAGGGCTCGATCGTTCCGGTGTGCTGGCTCTCGCGCATGCTCGAGCCGCTGGAACAGCGCGGATCCTGGTCGCTGCCGCTGGCGCTGGACGCGCGCTGGCTCGACATCGCGGGCGTCGACGAGCTCCTCGAGTTGCGCGAGGTGCGCGTGCAGGATCCCGACACGGAGATCGTGATCGATCGGGTCGTGCGGATGGCGCTCGAAGTCGAGTCGCTGCCCGTTCGGCCTGCTCGAACCAGGCCCGAGACCACGCCCGAGATGCTGACCGGCCCGCGCCGCGCGCAGACGGCGGCGGGACTCCATGAATCGCTCATGCTCGTGCACGGCTACTGCTCCGGCGGATCGATTTGGCCGGCCGCCGACTTCACGCAGCCGAAGACCGTGTTCCTCGATCCGAACCAGAACCGCACGCACGACCAGTTCGCGCTGCTCCTCGCGCAGCACGCGCAGAATTCCGACCTGAAGTCGTTCGGCGTCGTCGCGCACAGCCAGGGGGGCTGCGCGGCGCTGCATCTCCTGACCTATTACGAGAGCGGGCTCGACCTCGCGACCGGCGGCCGGCGGATCCAGAGCGTCGCGACGCCTTACCAGGGAACGCCGCTGGCGTCGCTCGGCGCCTTTGCATGCGGCGTCAACAACAACATGACCCCGGCGGGCGCGGCGACTTGGCTCTCGGGCATCCCGAGCTGGGCTCGAGCGAATGTGTCCTACTGGACGACGTCGAACTCGGGATCGGCGTGCAGCGGGTTCACGGACTTCCTCCTGACGAACCCCGAGGACGGCACCGTCGAACAGTTCCGCGGCCAGCTCCCCGGCGCGAACTCGATGGGCCACGTCTTGGGTTGGTGCCACACGACGGGGATGAGCAACCCGGCGAACTACACCGACCACGCTCGCAATCAGGCCATGAACGCGGCCGCCGCCCGGTAGGCGGCAGGAGTTCCGGGATTCGGCGTCCCGCGGGCAGTCTCGCCCTCGTGCGGCCGCCCGCAGGCCCGGTCTTCCGCCGAGAGATCGCGGGTCGTTCAACGCTTGCGCGAAGCCGGGGCCGCGGCGCGGCGAGCCTCGATCATCGCGATCAGCCGGTCGACCGCGGCCTTCACGAAGGCCGGGTCCTCGGCGCCGGCGTCGAGCTCGACGACGGTCACCGACTTCGGAGCGCCGGCCTTCAGCGCGGCGAAGAACTCGCGGTCGCCCTCGGCGTCGCGCAGAGGTCCGCCCGGCACGGAGTAGCGGCTGACGCCGCGCAGCGGGATCATCAGGCAGGCGTCGCCGCGCGTGTGGGACAGGCGCTTCGTCGCCTCGCGCGCGACCGTCACGAGCTCTTGGCCCGAAAGCCGCGGCGCGAAGATGATCGGGTTGTGGAACACGTAGGCGTGCTCGCGCCAGCGATCGGGCACCGTGTTGGCCTCGACGACGAGGCCGATGTGCTCGGCGCCACCGGGCACGATCACCTGCGGCAGGCCCAGATCGCCCGCCACGGTCAGCCGATCCGGTCCGCCGGCGCGCAGTCCGTGGAAGACCTCGTCCGCGATCTCGCCCATGGCGTAGTCGAAGACGGCGCCGATCAGGCCTTCGCGCATCATCTGCTCCATGGCGCGGCCTCCGGAGCCGACGGCGTGGAAGACGATGACCTCGTAGCCGGCCTGGCGGAACAGCTCGAGCGCGATCATCGCGCCGTCCGTCAGCACGCCCAGGTTGGACATGCCGATCGTAGGCCGCTCGCCGCGCGGAACCTCGATCGTCCCGCCGGCCTGCGCCATCCCATGCGCCGCCCCGGCCGCGTTGGCCAGGATCCGCCGCGTCACCGGGTTGAGGCCCAGCAGGTCACTGACGGAGAACATCATCGTCACGTCCCTGATGCCGACGAAGGCGGACGTGTCGCCCGACGCGACGGTCGAAACCATGACCTTGGGGAAGCCGTAGGGCAGTGCCTGCATCACGCGCGTGCAGTTCGACGTGCCCTGCGTACCGCCCAGGCCGAGCACGGCGTGCACGCGGTCCTGCTTCAGCCGCTCGAGCAGGATGCGCGTCGCGCCGGCGACCATGACCGGCGACGCGTCGGCGCGCGTCGGGCTCTCGAGGAGTTTCGCGAGCGGCTTGCCGCCGGCCTGCGCAACCTCCTCGCGCGTGACTCCGGGCTTCGTGGCCGGCGCGCCCACGACGCCCATGTCGACGAGCAGCGCGTCGCTGCCGAGCCGCGCGAGGCTCTGGCGGACGAAATCCGCTTCCTTGCCCTTCGTGTCCAGCGTGGCCAGGACGGCGACGGTCTTCGTCACGGCCTCACCTCTTCGCCGGAGGTTTCCCCGGGAAGCGCAGCGCGGCGAACTCGCGCGCGGTCTGCGACACGGCGCGCTCGATCGGGATGCGTTCGGTCGACGAGCCGGTCCAGAATCCGTGGCCCGACGTGTGGCTCAACATGTACTGCGCGTCCTCGGGCGTCTCCATCGCGGCGCCGTGGCCGACGAGGATCACGTCGGGCTGGATCTTGCGCACGGCCTGGTAGACCTCTTCGGTTCGGCGCGCGGTGCCTTCGATCGTCTCGCCCGAGTCGTAGCCGGTCAGCCCGCCCTTCGTCGTGCCGGCGTGGAAGCAGAAGACGTCGGGCCGCGCGCCCCGGGCAAGCTTCAAGCTGTCCTCCATGTCGAACGCGAGGCCGACCGTCACGTGGCCCATCTCCTTGGCCAAGGCCAGCATCTCGACCTCGTTCTCGAAGGTGATGCCGCTCTTCACGAGCACCTGGTAGATCGTGCTGTCCTTGTCGATGTAGCTGAGCGAAGGGCCGATGTTCGACACCGAGCACACGCCCATCGACAAAAGCCGGTCGAGCACCGAGCGCATGTCGCGCAGCGGATCGTTGGCGTTGAGGCAGGCGCACACGAACGCGTCGCCCTTCAGCGCGGGCAGGATGTCCTGCTCGGTGTACTGCAGCGTCTGCGCGTTCGAGTCGAGGATCGGCCACATCATGGCCATCGTGCCCATTCCGTTCGCGCGCAGCCGCGCGCCGGAAAAGGTGTTCACGCAGTCGACGCCGGACTTCTCCAGCAGCCGCGCGACGAGGCCGCTGCCGGCGCTGGCGACGAAGATCGGGATCTTGCGCTCCACCTTGAGCCTCAGCTTGGCCAGGATCTCTTCGCGGGACGTTCGGCGCACGATCACGGGGCGACTTCCTTTCGCGCTGACGCGCTGCGATCCTCTCGCGTCCGCCCGGCGGACGCGCTACCGCCCGGTCGGCGGGCGCGGTAGGTTACTCGACGAGGACCCGCATGCAGAGCACCTGGATCGCGCAGGTTTCGTGCCTTCTGGCCGCCGGGTCGGCTCTGCAGGATCCGCCGCCGGCTGCCGCGACGACCGCCGCCGTGGACGCGCGCTGGGTGGTCTACGAGGGTGCGGCAGGCCCCGGTCGAGGGAAGCACGTCGTGCTCGTCGCGGGCGACGAGGAGTACCGCTCCGAGGAGGCGCTGCCGCAGCTCGGGCGGATCCTGGCGCAGCACCACGGGTTCCGGAGCACGGTGCTGTTCGCGCAGGACCCGAAGACCGGCCTGATCGATCCCGAAGAGCGGGAGCACATCCCCGGGCTCGAGGCGCTCGACTCGGCCGACCTGCTCGTGCTGTTCACGCGCTTCCGCCGGTTGCCCGACGAGGACATGCGTCACATCGTCGACTACGTCGAATCGGGCAAGCCCGTGCTCGGCATCCGCACGGCGACGCACGCGTTCGCCTACGACAAGGACTCCAAGAGCCCGTACGCGCGCTGGTCGTGGGACAGCACCGAGTGGCCGGGCGGTTTCGGGCGGCAGGTCCTGGGCGAGACCTGGGTCAGCCACTACGGCCAGCACGGCTCCGAGAGCACGCGCGGCGTGATCAGGGAGTCCGCGCGCGAGCACCCGATCCTGCGCGGCGTCGAGGACGTGTGGGGCACGACCGACGTGTACGGCATCCGCGAGCTGCCCAAGGACGCCGTCGTCCTGCTCGAAGGCTCGGTCCTCTCCGGCATGGAGCCGGCGTCCAAGCCCGTCGAGGACGGACGCAACGCTCCGCGCATGCCGATCACGTGGGTGCGCGAGCGCGAGCTCGAGGGCGGCCGGAAGCAGCGGGTGATCGGCACCACGATCGGAGCCTCGATCGACCTGCGCTCGCACGACCTGCGCCGCCTGCTCGTGAACGCCTGCTACTGGGGCATGGGCCTCGAGGACAAGATCGGCCCGGCTTCGCGCGCCGACGTGGTCGGGAAGTTCGAGCCGACGACGTTCGGCTTCGGCACGCACGTCCGCGGCGTGCGGCCCGCCGACCTGGCTTGGTCGGTGAAGATGCCCGAGGAAGAGGCCGGCGAGCCGCGTCAGCCGCGTTGAGGGGCGCGCGCTACGGCTTGAGCGACACGAGGTAGGCGATCAGGTCGCCGATCTCGTCGCGCTGGAAGGTCGAGAGCAGGCCGCTCGGCATGATCGAGACCGAGGACGTGACGCGCTCCTCGATGTCCTCGACCAGCAGGTCCTCCGGAGGACCGCCGTACGGGTCGATCTGCACGCGCACGCCGCGCTCGTCCTGCGATACCACGCGGCCGGCGACGATTCGGCCGTCCGTCGTCGAGAAGATCTGCGCCAGGTACTCGGGCGCGATCTGTCGCGACGGTTCGAGCAC
Source organism: Planctomycetota bacterium (assembly GCA_046155895.1). Classification (GTDB taxonomy): domain Bacteria; phylum Planctomycetota; class UBA1135; order UBA1135; genus DASYPQ01. The sequence goes on from JBJXFB010000020.1 coordinate 7,651, forward strand.
GTGCTGGAGGAGCTCGTCGGGAAGGTAGCGCTGCACGACCGCTCGCAGCTCGGGTCCGGTCGTGCCTCCCTCGGTGCCGATCGCGTGGCAGCGCAGGCACGACGCGGTCTCGAGGACCCGGCGACCGGCGACGGGGTCTCGCTGCGGCAGTGAGGCCAGATCGGGCAGGAGCTCGGCGACGGTCCAGTTGCGGACGAACGCGCGCGAGGGTGCGCCCGCTGCTGCCGCCTGGGGTGGAGCCGCCTCGTCGATCTCGCTGTCGCTGGCGACGACGCGCAGGATCCCGTTCATGCGCATCCAGTGTCCCGGGAACGTGCACACGTACGGGTAGTCGCCCGGCTCCGCCGGTGCCGTGAACGCCAGCGTCTGCGATTCGCCCGGCAGCAGGAGCCGCGTCGCGTGCAGCACCTCGTCGGAGTCCGGGACGAACGCCTTCGACCACGCGTCGGGCGAGGCCGACATCCGCTCGGCCGCCATGCCGACTCGCGCCAGGGCGCCGCGCGCCGTGACCACCAGGTTGTGCGGCATGATGTCGACGTTCTGGAACACGAGCTCGACGCGGCGTCCGGCGACGACGGCGACTTGCGTGCGGTCGTACAGCAGGCTGTCGGGCACGGGCCGGATCACCGCGACTTGCGGGCCGGCTCGCCGGCGCGCGACGCGCAGCTCACGCGCCAGCGCGGCGTCGAGACCACGCTGCGGATCCGCGAGCTCGTCGGCGAAGGCCAGGACCTCCCGCTCGACTTCGCCGGCGGCCTGTGCCTGGAGGAGAGCCAGGATGGACTGCGCCAGCTCGCGCTCCGTTTCCTCCGGCCACCGGTCCCCCGGGATCGAGCGGAGCGCGGCGACGGCCGATCCGCGCAGGTCGGGATCTGCGCATTGCGCCACGAGGGCCCTCACGGCTGCCGCGGCGCGCTCGGGCGACGTCGCCAGCGCCGCGGTCGCGCGTGCCGCGGCGCGCCTCACTCGCAGGCCAGCACTCGTCAGCTCGAAAGACAGCGATGCGCCGGCTTCCGCGGCCTGTGCCTGGAACACCGTGCGCCGCTCGCCGTCGAGCACGATCAGGAGCGCGCCGTCGAGGCGGCTTTCGAACTCGTCGTCCGTACGATTCCACAGCACGAGGCGATCGATCGATCGCAGCGCGCCCAGATCGACCTCCCACCACGGGTCGGGACGGTCCTCGATCGTGTGCGTCTGTCCCCCGTCAGTCCACGCGCCGCTCGTGTTGCCGTCGATCGCGCGCTCGGGTCCTCCGCCCCAGTTCGTCGTCGACTGTGTCGCTGTGCCGGTGCGCGCGTGGTTCGTGCCGCCGTGAAGCACTTCGACCTCGGCCAGCGTCAGCGTGCGCTGCGCGCCGGGCAACTCGACGCGCACGTAGCGGCCCCGCACGGCACCGTCCGTGTCGGCCGGCATCGCCGGAGCGCGCTCGAGCCGAGCGACAACGCGCGGGAAGAGCTCCTGCGCCGCGCCCGGCGTGTGGACGTGCGGAAGAGCCTCGAGCAGCTCGCACAGCGCCGTGGGCGAGCGCGCCGCCTCGTTCCAGGCCGATTCCACCGAGCCGCCCAGGTCGATGCCCACCGCGGTGGCGAGGCGGCGCGTCGACGAGCGACGACCTTCCCGCGCCAGCCGCGACAGGGACGGCACGAGCAAGGGCCTTGGGGAGCCCACCGTGCTCCCCGGGAGCCGGCCGTCGGAGGCTGCGACATCGGCCAGCGCCTGGAAGAGTCCGCCGAGAAGGTGGTCCGTGTGCCCGCCGTCCTGCGTGTCGGCTCGCTCGATCGCGGCGACGAGCACGCCCGCCGCATCCGTGGCGCGCATCGCCGCCAGACCGCGCGCGGCGCGCACGTACTCGGAAGTCTCGAGTCCGTACCGCTCGACGAGCTGCTCGAAGATTGCTTCGCTGGGCGGCAGCGTGGCCAGCACGTCCGTGTCGGTCCGCGACAGCACCCACGCCAACCCGAGTGGATCCTGGGCGGCGAACGATTCGCCCGACGCGATCGCGGTCCGCCACTGCGACTCGAGCGCGGCCATGGTCTCGGCCAGCGCGTAGTCGAGGAAGCGGTCCATCGGCTCGCGCAGCACGCGCAGCGCGACCTCGGCCGCTTCGGCGCGCGGGACGAAGCTCAACGCCACGAGCGCCTCGAGGCGTACGCGGGCGTGGTCGTCCTCGATGCGCGCGCGCAGCAGCGGCAGCGGATCACCGAGCTCGCGGCGCAGGTGGCGCGCGACACGGGTCGCCGCGGCGCGCGCTCGCGGCTCGGGCGAGCGCAGGACGCGCTCGAGCAGCGGCCGGTCGACGACCTGGTGTTGCTGCAGCACCCACAGCGCCTCGAGAAGGTCGTGTTCGTGCTGGGCGTCCGAGTCGTCGAGCCTCTTCACCCAGGCGCGCGCGGCCGCGGCCACCTCGTCCGAGGGGCGCGACGAGAGCTCGATGCGCACGCGGTAGCGCACGCGGTCCTCGGGCGACTTCAGCAGCTCCAGCAGCTCGGGGATCGGCCGTCCGGCGATCGCGGCCGGTTTCGAGAGCGCGCGGCCGCGACAGGTGACGCGGTACACGCGGCCGTGCTTCTGGTCGCGGCTCGGGTCGCGCAGGTGGTGCTGCATGTGCCCGATCAGCGGGTTGTGCCAGTCGAGGAAGTACAGCGCGCCGTCGGGCCCGACCTCCAGGTCCACCGGCCGGAAGTTGGCGTTCGAGCTGTGCACGATCGGGTCGCGTTCGACGGCCCCGAACCCCGAATCCTCCTCCCGAAGCCCGTAGCGGAAGATGCCCTGGAACCCGATCACGTTCGCGATCAGGTAGTCGCCCTGGAATTCGGCCGGGAAGTGCGTGCTCGAGAGGATCTCGGTGCCGCCCGCCGGCCGGCTGCGCTGCTGGAAGAACGGCTCCGTCCGCGCGTGCTGCCTGGGCGCGGGCAGGAAGCCCGTGATCGGCAGCGCGAAGAAGTTCTCGTTGCCGGTCCCGTCGGTGATGAAGTCCTGGCCCCAGCGGTCGAACACGTGGCCGTGCGGGTTCAGGAATCCGTACGGCGCATAGCGCTCGACGCGCAGCGTGCGCGGCTCGAAGCGCCACACGCAACCGTCCTTCTGGCGCACCACGCCGTGGATCGTCTCGATCTGCGAGCGGTGGAAGATGCCCTCCTGGAAGTAGAGCGCTCCATCGGGCCCCAGGACGAAGCTGTTGGCCGAGTGGTGCGTGTCCGCCGAGGACAGCCCGTGCAGGATGCGCTCGCGTTCGTCGGCCACGCCGTCGCCGTCCGTGTCGCGCAGGAACAGCAGGTCGGGCGCGTTCGCGACGATCACGCCGCCGTCCCAGAACTCGAAACCGGTCGGGTTCTGCAGATCGGACGCGAACGCCTGGCACTTGTCGGCACGCCCGTCGCCGTCGACGTCCTCGAGCACGAGCAGCTTGTCGTGCGCCGGCTGATCGGGCCGCGCGTGCGGGTACGAGGGCCAGGCCGCGACCCACAGGCGACCGCACGTGTCGAACGACATCTGCACCGGCTTGGCCAGCTCGGGGAAGCGCCCTTCGTCGGCGAAGAGCCCGATGTCGAGCCCGGGCGCCGGGCTCATGCGGCCGATCGCCTCGAGGCCCGACAGGAAGACGTGCGCGCCTCCCGGTCCCTCGCCCGGCCGGTTCGTGACGACCGGGATCAGCGGCGGGACGGGCACGCGCGGCACGCTGCCTTCCGCCGCGCCGCGCGCGATCTCCCAGATGCGCCGGTCGAGGTTGGCGCAGCGCGCGTCGATCGACTCGAGCTCGCGCTGCAGCACGTCGAAGTTCGTGACTCCGTCGACGTAGGCGAGCTTCGAGCGCTCGCCGTAGACGTTGTAGCCGTCGGTGACCTGGTAGCGCTGGAACCACAGTTGGTCCTTCTCGCGCACGAGCGCGAGGATCGCCTGCTCGCGCAGCGTGTCGGGCGCGACGCCGGCCCTGTCCCCCAGCAGCACGCTCTCGATCACGGCGGTCAGGGCCCGGTGGCCGCGCTCGTTCAAGTGGATGCCGTCGATCGTGTGCGGCGCCGTCGAGGCCTCGTACACGCTCGGCATGCGCGCGAACAGGTCGACGAAGGGGACGCCCCTCGCGCGCGCCACGTCGGCGATCACGGCCGCGTAGGGCGCGATCCGCGCATTCTCGGCTGCCGAGGCCGGCAGGAGAGGATCACCCAGATCCTCGCAGGGCACGGGCGAGAAGAGCACGAGCCGGCGCGTCGCGAGCGTTTGGTCGACGTAGCGCTCCAGGTCCGAGCGGAATCGTCGCAGCTCCCCGGTTCCGCCGAACGATTCGACGTAGCCGAAGAACGCGAACACGACGCTGGCCTGGATGCGCGCCAGGTGCTCGTCCGGCTCGCCGAAACCCGCCGTCCGCTGGCGGATCGCCACCTCGTCGCCCGAGAAGCCCAGGTTGCGGAGCGAAAGCCCGAGCTCGGGCAGGCGCAGCTGCAACCGCGCCTCGAGCTGCCCGTCGTGCTGCAGGCGCTCGGCCAGCGCGTTGCCGACGAGCGCGATCACGTCGCCCGCGCGGAACTCCGCGCGCCCCGGAGACTGGGCGGGCGCGCCGGCGGCCGGGGAGAGAATGCAGGACGCCGTCAGGAACAGGGCACGCAGCCGCACCGCGGGAGTCTACCCGCAAGCCTTGCCGGCCAGGGAGGTCGGGAGAGCGGCGGCAGCGGGCTCGCGCGCGCGGAGCTGGCCCAGGACAGGTCTCCGGAGTACGAGGTGCGCCCGGCCTAGACCGACCCCGCACGCCAGCTCTGGAGGATGTGGATGTAGTTGGCGCGCTCGAACGCGCGCGGATCGGGGCAGCGCTCCAGGCTCATGCTGCCGCGCATCTGGGTCACCGAGACGTACTCGTGGCTCAACATCCACTCGTGCATCTCGTTCCGGGCGCGGCCCAGCGCCTGCGGGCCGTGCCGCAGCACGGCCGAGACCATCTGCACCGCGTCCGCGCCGGCCATCACCGCCTTGACGGCATCGAGACCGCCGTGGATTCCGCCGGAGGCCGCCAACGAGCAGCGGACGTTCCCGCGCAGGATCGCGAGCCAGCGCAGGCGCAGGTTGAGCTCCGAGGGATCCGACAGCCGCAGCGTGCGCAGGACCTCGAGGTTCTCCACGTCGATGTCCGGCTGGTAGAAGCGGTTGAACAGCACCAGGCCGTCGGCTCCGGCCCGCTCCAGCATCTTGGCGAAGCTGGACAGCGCCGTGTAGAAGGGCGAGAGCTTCACGGCCACGGGGATCGACAGCGAGCCGCACACGGACTCGACCACCTCCACGGCGCGCCGTTCCACGCCGGCGCTCTCGACCTCGGGGTCGGTGACCAGCTCGTAGAGGTTGAGCTCGAGAGCCGAGGCGCCGGCCTGCTCCATCAGCTTGGCGTACGAGAGCCAGGCGCCCGGCGTCGTGCCGTTGAGCGAGGCGATCACGGGCACCTTCACGGCCGCGCGGATCCGGCGGATCTGCTCCAGGTACTCCTCCGGCCCCAGGTGGTATTCGCTGGCCTCGGGAAGGTAGGAGCGCGCCTCAGCGTGCGCGTCGGAGTGGGCCTCCCGGTGACGGACGTGCGCCAGCGTCTCGCCCTCGATCTGCTCCTCGAACAGCGAGTGCATCACGATCGCGGAGGTCCCGGCATCCTCCAGCCGGCGCACCATGTCGAGATCGTCGACGAGCGGCGAAGCGCCGCACACCAGCGGATGGGCCAGGCGCAGGCCGAGATACGTGGTGGAGAGATCCATGGCCACCCTCACTTCTTTTCGCCGGCGGCAGCCGGGGACGTCTCGTGCCGCGCCGCCAGACCCTGGAGCACCTTCCAGCGGTCGCGCACCTCGCGCTGGGTCTCCTCGAGCAGTCCCTTGAAGCGCGCGGGATCCTCGCGTTCGACCATGCGGAAGCGGGCCTCGTTGCGCATGTACTGCGCCACCTGCAGCGAGGGCTCGCCGCTGTCGAGCGCCAGCGCGGGCTCTCCCTGCGCGGCGCGGCGCGGGTCGTAGCGGTACAGCGGCCACACCCCCGACGAGACGGCCAGCTTCTGCTGCTCGGGCCCGAGCGCCATGTCGTAGCCGTGCGCGATGCAGTGGCTGTACGCGATGACGAGCGCCGGACCCGGGTAGGACTCGGCCTCGAGCATGGCGCGCACGGCCTGGTGGTCCTTCGCGCCCAGGGCGACGCGCGCCACGTAGACGTGGCCGTAGCTCAAGGCCATCAGGCCCAGGTCCTTCTTCCCGGTGCTCTTGCCCGCCACGGCGAACTTGGCGGCCGCTCCGCGCGGCGTGGACTTGGACTGCTGGCCGCCGGTATTGGAGTACACCTCCGTGTCGAGCACGAGGATCTTCACGTCGCGCCCGACCGCGAGCACGTGGTCCAGGCCGCCGAAGCCGATGTCGTAGGCCCAGCCGTCGCCGCCGACGAGCCACACGCTCTTGCGCACGAGGTAGTCGGCCAGCGTCGAAAGGCGCCGAGCCTCCGCGGTTTTCAGCGAGGCCAGGCGCTTCTGGAGCTGCGCGATGCGCTCGCGCTGCGCCGCGACGACGCCCTCGTCGCGCGGGTCGCAGGCGAGGATCGCGGCCGCGAGGTCCGGGCCCACCTGCGCGGCCAGGAGCTTCAGCAGCTCCTGGGCCTGCCGCCGGTGCGCGTCGACACCCAGGCGCATGCCCAGGCCGAACTCGGCGTTGTCCTCGAACAGCGAGTTCGACCAGGCCGGCCCGCGGCCGCTCCGGTCGGTGGTGTAGGGCGTCGTCGGCAGGTTGCCGCCGTAGATCGAGGAGCACCCCGTCGCGTTGGCGATCAGGAGCCGGTCGCCGACGAGCTGCGTGAGCAGCTTGAGGTAGGGCGTCTCGCCGCACCCCGCGCAGGCTCCGGAGTACTCGAAGAGGGGCTCGAGGAACTGCGTGCCCTTGTTGTCGAGCTTCACGCGCGAGCGGTCGGGCTCGGGGAGGTCCAGGAAGAAGGCGTAGTTCTGCCGCTCGGCCTCGCGCAGCGGCGCCTGCGGCGCCATCTCGAGGGCCTTGTGGCGCGGATTCGACTTGTCCTTGGCCGGACAGACGGCCACGCACAAGCCGCAACCGGTGCAGTCCTCGGGCGCGACCTGGATCGTGTAGGTGGAGCCCTTGAACTCGGCGCCACGGAAATCGGCCGACTTGTAGGTGGCGGGCGCCTGGCCGAGGTGCGCGGGCTCGTAGACCTTGGCGCGGATCGCCGCGTGCGGGCAGAGCAGCGCGCATTTGTTGCACTGGATGCACAGGCTCGTGTCCCAGATCGGGATCTCGAGCGCGATGTTGCGCTTCTCCCACTTCGCGGTGCCGGTCGGCCAGGTGCCGTCGGGCGGGAACGCGCTCACGGGGAGCAGGTCGCCCTTTCCGGCCAGGATGGCGCCGGTGACGCGCTGCACGAAGTCGGGCGCGGCCGGATCGACCGCCGGGGGCCGGCGGCGGACGGCGCTCGCGCTCGCGGGCACCGCGACCTCGTGCAGGTTCGCCAGCGCGGCGTCGACGGCGGCGAAATTGCGCTCGACCAGCTCCTCGCCCTTGCGCCCGTAGGTCTTGCGGATCGCGTCCTTGATCCTGGCGATGGCCTCCTCGCGCGGGAGCACTCCCGAGATGGCGAAGAAGCAGGTCTGCATGATGGTGTTGATGCGGCCGCCCGTGCCGTGCTCGCGCGCCACGCTCGCGGCATCGATGACCCAGAAGCGCAGCTTCTTGTCCAGGATCGACTGCTGCACCTCGTGCGGCAGCTCGTCCCAGACGCGCTCCTTCGGGTACGGCGCGTTGAGCAGGAAGGTCGCGCCCGGGACGGCCGTCTCCAGCACGTCGAACCGGTCGAGCAGGCCGAACTGGTGGCACGCGACGAAGCTCGCGCGCGAGACCAGGTACGCGGAGCGCAGCCGCTCGGGCCCGAAGCGCAGGTGCGAGATCGTGACCGCGCCCGATTTCTTCGAGTCGTAGACGAAGTAGCCCTGCGCGTGGTTCTCCGTCTCCTCGCCGATGATCTTGATCGAGTTCTTGTTGGCGCCCACGGTGCCGTCGGAGCCCAGGCCGTAGAACAGGGCGCGCACCAGGCTGTCGGGCTCGATGTCGAAGCCCGCATCGAACGGCAGCGACAGGTGCGTGACGTCGTCGACGATGCCGACGGTGAAGTGCGTGCGCGGACGGGGCTTCCCGATCTCGTCGAGGACGGCCTTCACCATGGCCGGCGTGAACTCCTTGGACGAGAGGCCGTAGCGGCCCCCCACCACCTTCGGATCGAAGTCCGGCGCGAGCCAGCCCTCGTCGCGCGCTTCGCGCAGGGCCGCCAGCACGTCCAGGTACATGGGCTCCCCGATCGAGCCGGGCTCCTTGGTGCGGTCGAGCACGGCCAGGGCGCGCACGCTCTTCGGCAGCGCGGCTGCGAAATCGCGCACGACGAAGGGCCGGTACAGGCGCACCTTGAGCACTCCGACCTTCTCCCCGCGCGCCGCCAGCCACGCGACCGCCTCGTGCGCGGTCTCGGCGCCCGAGCCCATGATCACGATCACGCGCTGCGCCTCGGGATGCCCTGCGTACTCGTACAGCGAGTAGCGCCGCCCGGTCAGCTCGGCAAAGCGGTCCATGGCGGCGCGCACGAGGCCCGGACAGGCGTCGTAGTACGCATTCGCAGCCTCGCGCGCCTGGAAGTACGTGTCCGGGTTGTGCGCCGTTCCGCGCAGGACGGGACGATCGGGCGTGAGCGCGCGCCCGCGGTGCGCGAGGACCGCTTCCTCGTCGATCATCGCGCGCAGCGTCTCGTCGGGCAGCACCTCGATGCGCGCCACCTCGTGCGAGGTCCGGAAGCCGTCGAAGAAGTGCAGGAAGGGCACGCGCGCGCGCAGCGTGGCCGAGTGCGCGATGCAGGCGAAGTCCTGCGCCTCCTGCACCGAACCCGAGCAGAGCATGGCGAACCCCGTCTGCCGGCAGGCCATGACGTCGGAGTGGTCGCCGAAGATCGAGAGCGCGTGGGTCGCGATCGTCCTCGCCGCGACGTGCATCGCGAACGGCGTCAGCTCGCCCGCGATCTTGTACATGTTCGGGATCATGAGGAGGAGGCCCTGCGACGCCGTGAACGTCGTCGCGAGGGCGCCCGCCTGCAGCGCGCCGTGGACCGCGCCCGCGGCGCCGGCTTCGGACTGCATCTCGATCACCTCGGGGACGACGCCCCAGACGTTCTCGCGCCGGAGCGAG
>JBJXFB010000022.1:0-7246 GCA_046155895.1 Planctomycetota bacterium
ATGGGGCCGGCACAGGGCGCGGTAGTGCCCGTGCGGGCGCAGGAGGGAGGGATCGGGCTGCAGGTGAGCCCTGCAGGACCAGTAGGGACAACGCGGCGGCGTGAACATGAGAATTCTCCTCGAGCAAAGCCCAGGAGGGCCTGCTCGACCTCACGACTCGCGCGCGGCGCTACAGTGGCAGGTGATTCCGAGAATTCCGGAGCGAGGCACCCACACGGAAGCCAGGCAGTGTTGATGGAGTAACTCCTCAGGCCGCGAGGAAACGAGGTCGCGCGCGGTGTGCCGCGCGCATCGCTCCGCCTCCGGCCTCGATCGCCCGCCCGCCGGCCGCCTACTCGACGCGGCGCGGCGCATAGCGCGGTACGCAGCTGCGGCGCGAAAGCGGGCCTGATCCGCGAGCCGCGCGCCTTTGGCCCCGGGCACGCCAATTGTTCAGCCCGCGCGTCCCGAGCCGGAGAACCACCGCGTGCGAGCCAATCCGTCCTTCCGCGAAGGAACGATCACGGCAACCCTAGCCCTGCTCGCGGCGTTCTCGCCTGCGGCTCGAGCGGGATCCGCGCAGGGCAACGTCTCCGAAGAGACGGTCAAGTACTTCCAGCAGAACTGCGTCAGCTGCCACACGATCGGCGGCGGCCGGCTCACCGGGCCGGATCTCAAGGGAGTGCTCGAGCGACGTGACCGCGCCTGGCTCGTGTCGTTCGTGCGGGACCCCAAGGCCGTGATCGACGCCGGGGACCCCTACGCGCAGCAAATCTTCCAGGAGGCGCGCGCCGTGTACATGCCGACGCTTCCTGGGATGACGGCCGACCTGGCGGACAAGCTGATCGGCCTGATCGAGTACGAGTCGACGCTCGAGAAGTCGCGCTTCGTGGGCGTGCAGATCAGCGAGCGGCCCTTCACGCCGGCCGATCTCGAGCGCGGAAAAGCCATGTTCGGCGGCAGCCTGCCCTTCGCCAGCGGCGCGCCGGCCTGCTACTCGTGCCATTCGATCGCCGGGTTCGGCGGGCTCGGTGGCGGCCAGCTCGGGCCGGACCTGACCGGCGCCTACGCGCGGCTCGAGGGACGCAAGGCACTCGCGGCCTGGCTCAGCTCGCCGCCGTCCCTGACCATGCAGCCGGTCTTCCAGCGCCGCCCGCTGGACGGCGAAGAGATCCTGGCGCTGGTCGCCTACCTCAAGGCCGCGGCCGAGACGGGCGAGACCGAGGCGCCGTCCACTTCGTTCGCCTTCGTGATCGCGGGCATCGCGGCCACGGCGGCACTGCTCGTCGCGTTCGACTTCCTGTGGCGCAACCGGTTCCGCGCGGTCCGACAGCCGCTCGTGGCGAGGGAATGACGATGGAAAACGGCAAGAACCCCTGGATCCAGGACTCGGTCGATCCCGGCACGCGGTCGTGGGAGGAGTTCTACCGCAATCGCTGGCAGTACGACCGGGTCGTGCGCAGCACGCACGGCGTCAACTGCACCGGCTCGTGCTCGTGGAACATCCACGTCAAGGACGGGATCGTGACCTGGGAGATGCAGGCGCTCGACTACCCGGCGCTCGAGCCCGGCATCCCGCCCTACGAGCCCCGCGGCTGCCAGCGCGGGATCTCGTTCTCGTGGTACCTCTACAGCCCGCTGCGCGTGAAATACCCGTACGTGCGCGGCGCGCTGCTCGACCTGTGGAAGCAGGCTCGCCGCGAGCACGAGGATCCCGTCGACGCCTGGCGGTCCCTGATGCAGGACCCGGCCAAGCGCTCGCGCTTCCAGCGCGCGCGCGGCAAGGGCGGGCTGCGCCGCGCGAGCTGGGACACCGTGCTCGACATCATGGCGGCGGCGCAGGTCTACACGATCCGCGAGCACGGCCCGGACCGCATCATCGGTTTCTCCCCCATCCCGGCCATGTCGATGCTGTCCTACGCGTCGGGCGCGCGGATGCTGCAGCTGATGGGCGGCGTGAACCTGTCGTTCTACGACTGGTACTGCGACCTGCCGAGCGCGTCGCCGGAGACCTGGGGCGAGCAGACCGACGTCAACGAGTCGGCCGATTGGTACCACGCCAAGCTCCTGGCGGTCATGGGCGCGAACCTGAACATGACGCGCACGCCGGACGTGCACTTCGCCTGCGAGGCGCGCCACAACGGCTCGAAGATGGTGGTCTTCGCGCCGGACTTCAACCAGGTCGCCAAGTACGCCGACGAGTGGGTCGCGATCAACGCCGGCCAGGACGGCGCGTGGTGGATGGCCGTGAACCACGTGATCCTGAAGGAGTTCCACCACGAGCGGAAGGTCCAGGCCTTCCTCGACTACACGCGCGAGTTCACCGACGCGCCGTTCCTGGTCGAGCTGTCGCACAAGGAAGGCGGCGGCGCGGCCTGGAAGGCTGGCCAGCTGCTGCGCGCCGGACGACTGGATCGCTACCGGGGCGAGGAGCACGGCGAGTGGAAGTTCCTGCAGTGGGACAAGAACGACGGTCGCCCCAAGATGCCGATGGGCGCGTCGGGGCACCGCTGGGCCACGAAGAAGGGCCAGTGGAACCTCCTGCCGAAGGACGGTCTCGACGGCAGCCCGATCGATGCGGAGCTCACCTTTCTCGAGCAGAACGACGGCGTCGTCCAGGTCGAGCTCGACGACTTCGCCACGGGCAAGACGCTCCTGCGCGGCGTTCCCGTCCGGCGCGTCGAGACGCGCGACGGCCCGGTGACGGTCGCGACGGCCTACGACCTGCTGATGGCGCAGTACGGCGTCCCGCGGGGACTCGCGGGCGAGTATCCGGCGAGCTACGACGACGACACGGTGTACACGCCGGCCTGGGCGGAGAAGTACACCGGCATCGACCGCGCGACGCTGATCCGGTTCGCACGCGAATGGGCCTCGACCGCGGAGCACACCGGCGGCAAGTGCACGGTGATCATCGGCGCGGGGATCAACCACTGGTACCACTCCAATCTCATGTACCGGGCCGCGATCCACGCGCTGCTCTTCTGCGGCTGCGTCGGGGTGAACGGCGGCGGCCTGGCGCACTACGTCGGCCAGGAGAAGCTCGCGCCGATGGAGCCCTGGTCGAGCATCGCCTTCGCCAAGGACTGGTACCCCGCCTCGCGGCTGCAGAACGCGCCCAGCTGGCACTACGTGAACTCGGACCAGTGGCGCTACGAGAAGAGCTTCCGCGACTACCACACCGTGCCCGCGGACCAGCCCCCGGGATCGCTCGCCGAGGGCCACACGATCGACACGAACGTGCGCGCGGTGCGCAACGGCTGGCTGCCGTTCTACCCGCAGTTCGACCGCAATCCGATCGAGCTCCGGCGCGAGGCGGAGGCGGCCGGCGCGCAGGGCGAGAAGGCCGTCGCGGCCTGGCTGGTGGAGCGGCTGAAGAGCCGCAAGCTGAAGTTCGCCATCGAGAAGCCGGACTCGCCGGAGTGCTGGCCTCGAGTGTGGTTCATCTGGCGCGGAAACGCGCTCATGTCGTCGGCCAAGGGGCACGAGTACTTCCTGAACCACTACCTCGGCACGCACCACAACGACATCGCGCAGGACATGGCGCAGGAGATGGTGCGCGAGGTCGAGTGGGAGGCCAAGGCGCCCGAGGGGAAGATGGACCTCGTCGTCGACCTGAACTTCCGCATGGACACGTCGGCGCTGTACTCCGACATCGTGCTGCCGGCGGCCACCTGGTACGAGAAGGCCGATCTCAACTCGACCGACATGCACGCGTACATCCACCCGCTCGCGCCGGCGGTGCCGCCGTGCTGGGAGTCGAAGAGCGACTGGGACATCTTCAAGCTGCTCACGAAGCGCTTCTCCGAGCTGGCCGCGAAGCACCTGCCGGGCAAGACGCCGGACATCGTCGCGCTGCCGCTGGCGCACGACACCCCCGCGGAGATCGCCCAGCCCCGGATCCAGGACTGGATCTCGGGCGACGTCGAGGCGATTCCCGGCAAGACCATGCCCTCGTTCAAGCTGGTCGATCGCGACTACCCCAACCTCTACCGGCAGTACTGCTCGTTCGGGCGGCTCGCGCGCGAGAACGGCCTCGGCGCGCACGGGACGAGCTACGCGATCCAGGACGTCTACGACGAGATGCTCGCCACCGCGCCGGTCGAGCGCTGGGGCGATGCGAGCTACCCCTCGCTCGCCAGCGCCGTCGACGCGGCCAACGTCGTCCTCAAGTGCGCGACCGTGACCAACGGCGAGCTCGCCTACCGCGCCTACAAGAACATGGAGGAGAAGGTCGGCCTGCCGCTGGCGGACCTGGCCGAGAAGTCGCGCTCGGTGCGCATGAACTTCAAGGACCTCGAGGCGCAGCCGCGGAGGCTGCTGAACAGCCCCATGTGGTCCGGCCTGGTCGAGAACGGACGCACCTACGCGCCCTTCACCTACAACCGCGAGCGCAAGGTCCCGTGGCGGACGCTGACCGGCCGCCAACACCTGTACCTGGACCACCCCGGCTACATCCAGTTCGGCGAACACCTGCCGACCTACAAGCCCAAGCCCAAGCCGGACGCGTACGCCGATCTCGTCTTCAGCGAGGAAGTCGGCCCGACGGTGCAGCTGAACTTCCTGACGCCGCACGGCAAGTGGCACATCCACTCGACCTACGGCGACAACCAGCGCATGACCACGCTGTCGCGCGGCTGCGAGCCGCTGTGGATCAGCGAGAGCGACGCGCGGGCGATCGGGTGCGCGGACAACGACTGGGTCGAGGTGCACAACGACCACGGGGTCGTGGTGACGCGCGCGGCGGTGAGCGCACGCATCCCGCCCGGCATCTGCATCATCTACCACTCGCCGGAGCGCACCTACGGCGTGCCGAAATCGCCGCTGCGCGGCAACCGCCGCGCCGGCGGGCACAACAGCCTGACGCGCGTGCGGCTGAAGCCCAACCTGATGGTCGGTGGCTACGGGCAGTTCACCTACCACTTCAACTACTGGGGCCCGATCGGCTGCAACCGCGACACGAACGTGCTCGTGCGCAAGCTCGCGAAAGTGAGCTGGTAGGAGGACCGATGGACGTTCGCTCGCAGATCGCGATGGTGTTCCACCTCGACAAGTGCATCGGGTGCCACACCTGCAGCCTGGCCTGCAAGAACGTGTGGACCGATCGCGAAGGCACCGAATACATGTGGTGGAACAACGTCGAGACGAAGCCCGGCACCGGCTATCCGACGAAGTGGGAGGACCAGGAGGCCTACAAGGGCGGCTGGCAGACGGACGGCAAGGATCTCTGGCTGCGCTCGACCAGCAAGACGCGCATCGTCCCGAACATCTTTCACAACCCGGCCCAGCCGAGCATGGACGACTACTACGAGCCCTGGACCTACAAGTACCAGGAGCTCTTCAACGCGCCGGAGGGCGACGACCAGCCCACCGCGATCCCCATCTCGATGGTCACGGGCGAGCCGACGGAGATCAAGGCCGGCCCGAACTGGGACGACGACCTGGGCGGATCGCCGCTGTACGCGCGCAACGACCCGAACATGGAAGGGCTCTCGCCCGAGCAGCAATCGCAGATGCTGTCGATCGAGCGCCTCGTCTTCTTCTACCTGCCGCGCATCTGCAACCACTGCCTGAACCCCTCGTGCGTGGCGGCCTGCCCGTCGGGAGCCCTCTACAAGCGCGGCGAGGACGGCATCGTGCTCGTCAACCAGAACCGCTGCCGCGCGTGGCGCTCGTGCATCGCGGCCTGCCCGTACAAGAAGACCTACTACAACTGGTCCACCGGCAAGTCGGAGAAGTGCATCTTGTGCTTCCCGCGGCTCGAGTCCGGACAGGCTCCCGCCTGCTTCCACTCCTGCGTCGGGCGCATCCGCTACCTCGGCAACGTGCTGTACGACGCGGACAAGATCCGCGAGGCGGCGCTGCGGCCCGACGACGAGCTCGTCGACGCGCAGCGCGGGATCATTCTCGATCCCAACGACCCCGCGGTCATCGCGGCCGCCAAGGAGTCCGGCGTGCCCGAAGGCGTGGTCGAGTCGGCGCAAAAGTCCCCGGTCTACCGCTTCGTCAAGGACTGGGAGATCGCCCTGCCCCTGCACGTCGAGTTCCGCACCTTCCCGATGCTCTTCTACGTGCCGCCGCTGCTGCCCGTGATGTCGCTGTCGGAGGGCGGACTGCTCCGGAACGACGTCGAAGGCCTGTTCGCGGACATCGAGAAGGCGCGTGCGCCGATCCGCTACATGGCGCGGCTGTTCGGCGCAGGCAACGAGGGCAAAGTGCGCTACGCGCTCCGCAAGCAGCTCGCGGTGCGCATCTGGCGCCGGCACGTCACCGTGGGCGACGTCGACGAGGCCACGGCCAAGACCGCGCTCGTCGAGGCCGAGTGCAGCGTCGAGCAGGCCGAGGCGATCTACCAGCTCACCTCGCTGGCGACCTTCGAGGACCGCTTCGTCATCCCCCCGTTCCAGCGCGAGATGGCCATCGAGATGATGGAAGACCCGCTGGAGCACAAGGCGAGCGCGGGTTTCGGCTTCCGCGCCGCGCCGAGGAGGAGCTGAGATGCGGCCGGTTCCGGCGGTTTACGACGCGTGGGCGGGACTGCTCGAGTACCCGGGCGCTTCCGACGCCCGGAGCCTCGAGCGGAGCGCGGACCTCGTCCTGGGTGCGTTCCCCGAGGCCTTCGAGGAGCTCCAGCCCCTGCTCGGCGCGCTGCGCGGCGGGGACCTGGGCGAGCTCGAGGAGATCTTCACGCGGACCTTCGACAACTCGCCCGAGCGCGCGCTCGAGCTGGGCTGGCACCTCCACGGCGAGAGCTACGCGCGCGGCGCGTTCCTGGTGCGCATGCGCCAGTGGATGCGCTCCTGCGACCTCGCCGAGACCGTCGACCTGCCGGACCACGTCTCGAACGTCCTGCGCGTCGTCGCCCGCCTGACGCCGCGAACCGCGGACACGCTCGCACGGACCGTGGCGCTCCCGGCGCTGGCGAAAGTGGAAGCGGGCTTCGGCGCGGAGTCGAACCCCTACCGAGGCGTCGTGAAGAGCCTGGCGCGGTTCCTGGAGCGCTGCCACGCGGCGCAGGAGGAGGCGGCTCCCCGTGCATGACATCTTCTGGTTCGCGGTCGCTCCGTACGTATCGCTGGTCCTGTTCCTGGTCGTGACCATCCGGCGCTACCGGCAGCGCGCGTTCTCCTACTCGAGCCTCTCCTCGCAGTTCCTCGAGAACCAGCAACACTTCTGGGGCTCGGTGCCTTTTCACTACGGGATCTTGCTCGTCCTGGCGGGGCACGTGGCGGGCTTCCTGGTGCCGCGGACGGTCTTGTGGTGGAAC
>JBJXFB010000036.1:0-10345 GCA_046155895.1 Planctomycetota bacterium
GGAGCTCGAGCGGCAGCTCGCCGATCTCGTCCAGGAACAGCGTCCCGCCCGCGGCGCGCTCGAACATGCCCGCGCGATCCTCCTCCGCGCCCGTGTAGGCGCCCTTGCGATGGCCGAAGAGCTCCGCCTCGATCAGGGCGGGGGGCAGCGCCGCGCAGTTCTCCGTCACGAAGGGGCGGCTCGCTCGCGCGGAGAGGGCGTGCAGCGCCCGCGCCGCCAGCTCCTTCCCCGTGCCGCTCGCGCCCGTCACGAGGACGGGCATCGCGCTCGGCGCCGCGCGCTCCAGCAGCGCGTGGACTCTCCGGATGGCCGTCGAATGACCGACGATCCCGCTCGGGGCGTCCGGGAGGCCGGCCTCGACGAGCGCCACGCGCGCCGTGCGCAGGTCGGACTGCTGGGCGGCCACCTCGCGTTTCAGCTCGCGGTTCAGGCGCCGGATCTCCTCGACGCGCCGGACCTGGCGGATCGCGAGTGCGGCCTGGTCGGCGAGCAGTCCGAGGAGGCGCTCGGCGCGAGGGTCGAAGGCCCCCTCCCGCAGGCGGTGATCGACGTACACGACGCCATTCAGTCCGGGCTGGATCGCGAACGGCACGCACAGGATCGAACGCAGGTCGAGGGCGTTCACCGAGGGCGAGCCGCCGAGCAGAGGGTCGTCGGCGGCGTTCGAGAGCCGCAGCGGGACCTTCTGCGCCAGCGCCTCGCGCACGATGCTCCGGGAGATCTCCAGCTCCGGCCGGCCGATGTCTCCCCGCACGGAGTCGAGCGCCGTGTCGAACACGAACTCGCCGTCCTCCTCGAGCACCAGGAACCCGCGCTCGGCCCCCGTCACGGACAAGGCGCTCTCGACGATCACCCCGAGCAGCTGCTTGGGATCCTCTTGTTGCACGAGGCGGTGGTTGATCTCCAGGAGCTTCACGATTTCCATTTCCTTGTCCTCAGCGTCATCCGGGCCACGACTTCGTTCCGAGAGATCGGCCGGCGCGGGGTCCGGCATCGAAAGGAGCTTCGACCGCAGGGCCTCGCGCTCGAGCGCGTCGAGCCCGATCGCGCAGCGGGCTAGAGCCTCGCGAGCACGAGCCTCGGCCTGCGCGCGCACCTCCGCGTCGGGGTCGCGGGAAGCGATCGCGAGGTAGAGGCGTGCCGCACGATCGTCGCGGCCGCGCCGCTCGAGGCCGGCGGCGAGCGCGAGGGCCGATGCGCGAGCCTTGGGCTCGCGCAGATCGGAACCGAGCGCGGCGAGCACGGCTCCGTCCTCGAGAACCAGCGGGGGGGCGGCCTCCGAGGGCAGGATTCCCGATCCACTTCCCGTCTCGCCGCTCCTTTGGTCCTGGATCCGCCGCACGAGCCAGCGCGCCTCCTCGCGTGCCGCCGCGAGCCGCAGGGCGCTGGCGTGTTCCAGCGCGCTGCGCGCGAGCGCCAGCGCTTCCTTCCCATGGCCCCGGATCCAGCGCGCGCGCGCGCGCGCGATCTCGACCCGCGGATCGGCGCTGGGCTCGGCGGTGCGCGAGGGATCCGCGGGCCGCTGCAGCCGCGCGCAAGCTTCTTCCGCGCGCGCGAGCAGCAGCGGCCGGTCGGGCGCGCGCTCCGTCGAACGCAGCGCCTCCGCGCTGCGTGTGAGATCCTCGATCGCCGGCAGGACGTGCCCGCGGTCCGCGTGAACCAGTCCCAGCATGGCGCGCACCGCCGCGGAGCCGGGCAGGTCCCCCAGGCGTTCGCGGACCGACAGCGAAGCGGAGAGGAGCTGGCCTGCGCGCTCGAGCTCGCCCGCCTCGCGCAGGGTTCCTCCGAGCATCGCCTGGGCCTGGGCGAGCGCCGGCAGCAGCCCCTCGCGCTTCTGCAGCTCGATGGCAGCCTCGAGGTGGCGCACGGCGCCGTCGTGGTCACCCGTCCTGCGCGCGAGCGTGGCGAGGTTCACGCGCACGGCTCCCTCGCGAGCCCCGTCGCCGACCGCCCGGGCTCCCTCGAGGGCCCGCGCGAGCCGATCGCGGGCTTCCTCGACGCGCCCGAGACGGAACGCGCTCATCGCGAACAGGATCGCGAGGTTGCCCTGAACGCGCTCCGGCAGCGCTCCGTGCGCGCCGGCGTCGATCTCGCGCTCGAGGGTCTCGAGTTCACCGTCGGCGCGGGCCTCGAATTGGATCCGGGCCCGGCAGAGCAGGGCTTCTCCGCGGCCGGCCGGGTCGATCGTCGCGGATCGCGCGAAGTGGGCGAGCGCGCCGGAGAGATCGTTGCGCAGGCTGGCGACTTGTCCGCGAACGCGCTCGGCCACCGCTCTCGCGCTGGCGTCCGCTCCCGGGACCTCGAGCGTCACCAGGAATTCGAGCGCGCGCTCGGGTTCGCCCAGCGCCGCCCACGCGAGCGCCGTCTCGCCCTCGACGCGCAGGGGCGACGGCAGCCCCGCGTCGCGCGCGAGGCGGGAGACGCGCCCACCGAGCTGGACCGCGAGTTCGGCCAGGCCGCGCTCGCGGAGGGACTCCATCTCCCGCGCGACGGCCTCGTGCGCCGCAGGCCCGGGATCCGCGCGCCAGCGGTGCGCGATCTCGTCCTGGGCGCGCCCTCCGCTCTTGGACGCCAGGTCGGCCGCTCGGGCGTGGAGCGCGCGCCAGGTCGCTTCGGGAACGAGGACTCGTGCGGCGGGACCCTTCTGCGCGAAAGCCCGCACGCGCATCCCGTCTTCCGTCCGCGAGAGCTCCGCGAGCCCCGCGGCGACCAGGGGCTCGAGCGCGGTTCCGAGGTCGCCTTCCTCGATCTCGGCCAGCTCACGGACCCGTCGCAGATCGCTGCCGGCGCCGAGGACGAGGGCCGAGGCGAGCAGTCGACGGGCCGATTCCCCGATCCCTGGCGCGTCGGGCCGTTCGGGGCGTGCCGAGTCCGGCTCGATCTCGGACGGTGTGGGCAGGGGTCCGGGGCGCAGGCGCGGTCTGGTCCTGCCGGCGAGGATCCAGCCCGCCGACGACGCGCCGCGCAGCAGCGCGTCGAGGCGCGTCGCGGCGCCCGCGCCGGCTCCGGACAGGATCTCCGCGAAGGAGCCGACGCGCTCGCGGTCCTGGTCCTCGAGCTCGCCCGCGAGCCAATCGCGGAACTCGCCGGCGCCGACTGCGGGCACGACCGCGCGCGACCATCGGACGTCGCTCTCGGGCGGGTCCGTCGTCGCGACGACGACCAGTTGCGGAGACTTGTGGGGATCACCGCTCGCCCGTGTCTGCGCGAAGGCCCGCGCGGCGCACTCGAGCGCTCGCAGGGGCCAGGGCTCCCTGTCCGACACGGCCGCGAAGAGGAGGGTTCGCACCCCTCCCTGGGCGAGATCGAGCGCCCAGCGATCGAGGTCCGCCGCGTCGCGGATCCCGCCGGCTTCGCTCGCCACGTCGAGGATCCGCCCAGGGCAGCCCGCGATCGCCAGGCGCAAGCGCAGAGCCTCGAGGACGCGGCTCGGATCCTCGCCCGCGGGCAGCACCCACCAGCGATCCTCGGATCGGGAGCCCAGCGCGATCCTCTGCTCGTCGCAGAAGCGCTCGCGTCCGAGAACGAGCGGCAAGGTGAGCTTCGGCTCGACGTCGAGTCCGGATCCGGCCATCGCGAGTCGCCCCGCGAGGATCCGGAAGACCTCCGCGGCCGACTGGATGCGTCTCGATGGATCGCGTTCGAGGAGGCGAGCGACGACGTCCCTCGCCCAGACAGGAAGGCTCTCGACCTTCGTTCCGCTCGACTCGAAGAAGTCCTCGCCGGGGAAGCGAGCGTAGAACTCGCGCGCGCTCGCACGCACGGGCAGGAGGAGCCGGTGGAGCATCGCCCCCAGGGCGAAGAGGTCGGTCCGGGCGTCGACCGCGCCACCCAACAACTGCTCGGGGGCCAGGAAGTAGAGCGTCCCGGCGACGCCTCCTTCGGAGCGCGCGGTCCCGCTCCGACGCGACAACCCGAAGTCGGTCAGGACCGGCCTGCCGTCCGGCGTGATGATCACGTTGGCCGGCTTGAGGTCGGCGTGCACGAAGCCGCGTCGGTGGAGGTGCTCGAGGGCCGGGCAGATCCCGGTCACCAGCCGCCCGATCGCTTCCGAGTCGCGCGCGCCGAGGAGGCCACGGGAATGCTGCTCGAGGTCCAGCCCCTCGATCCAGGTGCGCGCCACGAAGGTCTCGCCCGTCTCCGCCAGCACCCCGTGATCGAGCAGCCGTGCCAGGTTCGGATGATCGATGGCGGCCAGCACCGCGAGCTCGGCAGTGCGTTCGGCTGAACCGCCTCCGTGGGGAAAAATCCTCAGGACGGTTGGGAGTCCTCCGCGACGGGCGAGATGGACTCGGCACTCGCCTGCGTCGACGAGCGTCCGGACGAGCAGGTATCCCGGCGGAAGGGAGAGGTGAGTCAAGGGGTAGGGCAGTCCAAGATCAGGATCGTATTCCAGAGTTTGGATGAGGGGCCAGGCTGCGCCCTGCGGCGGATCGAAGCTGGTCTCGAGGCTGATCGTCCCGGGGTTCATTCAGCGGGCCTGGCGGTCTGAAGTCGTCCTTCGTCTGCGGGCGTGGTCCCAAATGGCACGGCGTGTGCCAAACTAGGGAGATCATGAGGCTCACCCGGCTCGGATCTCTCGTTCCGATCGCAATCCTGCTCCTCTCCCCGGCGTCCGGCGCGGCCCCCGGGGGTGTGGCGGTCTTCGAGAACCTGTCGGGCTCCATCGGCACGGTTCAGGTCTACGACGAGTTGACGGGCGCCCCCCTGGGCGGACCGGCTCAACTCGCCGGCATCCGCCTGCTCGAGATCGACTTCTCCGATCGTTCGACGCTGACGGAGTTCCTGCCCGGCCGGCCCAGATTGCGCCAGGACATCCCCGGTGCGTCGCGGATCGCTCTTCCCAAGAGCCGAGGCTCGCTCTACCGCTACGCCCGCCCACTCCAGTCGGGCGGAGAGGTCTACGGTTTCTTCCGCGTTGCAGCGGACGGCGTCGTCCAGCCTCTCCTCGAGCAGCCGGGCATCGGGCCGGGCGGCACGACGGATCCCTTCGTGCCGAGGGTGGCTATCGCACCGCTGGGCGACGCGTTCCTGTGCAGCACGAAGCCAGGTGCAGGGGGCAATCTGCTCGAGATCCGCTTCGCGGGATCCCCGTCCGTCGTCGATCGGACCGCGACCTCGACTCCCTTGCGCTTCTCCGGCACAGGCCTGGCGCTCCTGCCGACCTTCGGGGTCGCCGCCCACTCCCGCGGGGTCCTGCGCTTCGACCGGGCGACGCTCGCTGAAGCGACGGCCGTCTCGACGTCGCCCGATCCGCTCCCCGCGTGGTTCTCGGGCCAGGTCGTGTCCAGTCGCAACGGACAGTGGGTCGCGACGACCGCCGGCTCCTCCGACACGGCCCTCCACGTCTACGCCGTCGGATCGACCGGCGCGGCCCGCCGCGCGAGCGCGACCCCACAAACCGTCCAGTCGATCGGGACCCTTCCCGAGGAAGCGAGTGGGCCGAACCTGGCCATCTCCGACGACGGCGCGCTGTGCGCTTGGCGAGTCCTGGAACCGACTCCCGTCGGCGCGACGCGCGAGTGCTTCGTCGGACGCACGCAGCCTCTCCCGGGGGAGATGCCCGAGCGTCTCAGCTCCGACCAGAACTTCCTCGACACCCTCGACGAGGTCGGACTGTTCCATTTCCGGCCGACGGGCAAGCTCCTCATCGCGGTGGGAGAGCGCGCGACGCCTCCCGAGACGGGGGTCGAGAAGGCCGATCTGTTCGAGGTCACGCTGCCGACGGGCGGACCGGCGAGCTTCCTGAATCTGACGATGTCCTCGGGCGATGCGACGGTTCCCTTCGATGCCGCGCCGCCGACGCTCAAGATCCAGCGGGCGACCCTCCTGCCCGACGAGAGCGCCGTCGTCCTCTTCGACGACGCCGGAAGCGCGGGGAACCTGCTCGCGGTCCGCCCCGGACAGAGCGGGTCGCAGACGATCCTCTCGGGCGTGAAGTCGCTCGACCTCCTGGAGATCGTCACTCGCAAGATCCTCTTCGCCGTGCACCGGGACGGCGGAGCCGAACCGGAGGAGCTCTATCGGGTCTCGACGAGCCTCGGATCGCCCCCCACGCTGATCGCGTCCGTGCCGGACGGCTCGCAGTTCGTTCGTCCCGCGGCGCGGCGCGACGGGTGGATCTCCTACGTCACGCTGGACTCGAGCGGAGAGCGCCTCGGCCGGGTCCAGCTGCTGTCCGGGAGCATGCAGTCCTTCCCGGGATCGCCCACCGCGTTCGGCCCGAGCTTCGGCTACAGCGGTCTAGGCTCGCTCGTCTTCTCGATCGGGCCGCCTCCCTCACCGGCGGCCTTCGCGACCTGGCCGCTCAATGGTTCCTCCTCGGTGATGCTGCAAGCGCCGTCGGCGCCCGGCTTCGTGCTGCCGGGGATCTGATCCGGCGAAGACGGGCCTTGCTGGAGGGCGGGACGCGGGGCAGCGCGTCTCGCGGAACGTGGGCGCGGGGAGAGCGACTGCGGAAGTTTCCACGCGGGAGGGAGTTTCTCACCGCAGGGCAGCTCGGGTCCTGCGCTCCATCGCCCGAAGGCGGAAGGCTGTCGCGCAAGTTCTTGGATCGGCCCGGAGCGCG
Source organism: Planctomycetota bacterium (assembly GCA_046155895.1). Classification (GTDB taxonomy): domain Bacteria; phylum Planctomycetota; class UBA1135; order UBA1135; genus DASYPQ01. Next base: position 6,569 of record JBJXFB010000036.1, read on the forward strand.
CTGGCTGGCACGACGGTTGACGTTGCCCTTCGCCAGCCAGAGACCCATTCCGTTCTCTCCAACCTCCACACACCTCCATGAAGCTCCACTTCGTCTCCGCCGCGTTCTGCCTCGCCGGCCTCGCCTCCGCTCAGACCACCACGTGGGTGAACGAGCCAGGTGGCGTGGCTATCGCGACCGACGCGGTCGACAACGTCTACACGGTGCGCTGGGACTACAACCCCGGCGGCGACATCTATCTCGCCAAGCGCGACGTCGCCGGCGTCTTGCAGTGGGAAGTGCGCTACGACAACACGGATTCGACCAAGCACGAGGTCGCGACCTGGGTCGATACCGACAGTGCCGGAAACGTCCTGGTCAGCGGCACCGTGCGTTCGGGCTACTCCAACCCGGTGAACGCCAACAGCATCCTGATGAAGTTCGCCCCCGGCGGGCAGCTGCTCTGGAGGTCCGTGTACGAAGGCGTCTTCGACGGCTCGTCCACGCGGAAACTCCTCGTGGACGGCGCGGGCAGCATCTACGTGCTCGGTCTGGGCTCCGGGCCGTCGGGCTTCGTGACGACGGTCAAGAAGTTCGCCCCGAACGGCGATCGGATCTGGTCCTGGTTCGACGGCGCCGGAATCGGGGCGCCGGTGAACTTCAAGTGGACGCCGGAGGGAGCGCTGCTCATCAGTGCGCGCGCGATCTACGGCAGCGTCAACGGCTACGCGAAGGTCGACAGCAACGGCCAGACGATCTGGAGCCTGCCCGGGATCATGAGCCTGACCGTCGGCGACGCGGCTGGCGATGCGGCCGGCGGGACCTACCTGATCAACGGCGACTACTCGACGGGCATGGGAAGCGTGCTGCGCAGGCTGGGGACGAGCGGCGCCACGGTGTGGGAGCGGACGCACCCGATGGCGGGCTTCCGGGTCGAGGTCGGCACGGACGGCGCGCCGGTGGTCAGCGGCTTCCCGAGCTCGGGCATGGCCGGTGCGGCCTTCATGAAGTTCGACTCGGCCGGGAACTTCATGTGGGCGAACCTCGACGCGGATGGCCCTTCGGTCGGACTGCTCGCGCACGCGCGGATGCTGCTCGACTCCGACGACAGCGCCTACGTCGCAGGCGGCACGATGTCCCAGATGGGAGTGGCGAAGGTCCGCAGCGACGGCACGGCCGACTGGACGGCGCTGATTTCCTACGGCTATTCCCAGGGCCTGTCCCTCGGTCATCAGGGCCGCGTCTTCGTCACCGGCGGGCGCACCGCGCGAATCGATCAGGAGGATCCTTCGGGCTTCACGAGCCTGTGCGATCCGGGGCTCGGAGGCGTGATCGCGTGCCCCTGCTCGAATCCGCCGAGCGGACCGGGGCGCGGCTGCGACAACTCCGCCTCGACGGGCGGTGCGATCTTGACGGCAGCTGGTGGAGCCTCGCTCTCTTCCGACAGCCTCGTGTTCTCAACGAGCGGCGAGAGGCCGGCAGCACTGAGCATCGTCTCGCAATGGACTGGCCAGGTTCCCGCCGGCGCAGTCTTCGGCCAGGGTGTGCGCTGCGCGTCCGGGACGCTCAAGCGCCTCTACACGAAGACCGCTTCGGGGGGGAGCATCACCGCGCCGAGCTTCGGTGGGGGAGATCTCCAGGTCTCTGTTCGCTCGGCTGCTCTGGGCGACACGATCCTGGCGGGTCAGAGCCGCTGGTACCTCGTGTACTACCGCGACGGAGTCGTCCTGGGCGGCTGCCCGGTCGGGAGCACGTTCAATGCGACGCAGACGGGGCAGGTGATGTGGAGCCCCTGATTGCGCCAAGCAAAGCTTGTGCGCGGAGGATCGTCATGACGTGACGTGAAACCGCGTTCGAGACCCGACGGGGATTCCAAGCCCGTTCGGCAAGGATTGGCCATCCACCGAAAGCGAGTCTTGCGAGGCGTGCGGGCGACCGAACACCTCGAAGCGTAGACAGCGAGCGCGAAAGCCGTGTGATCGAGCCCCGAGAGACCAGTACCCGTGGGAGCCGAGCGAGTTCAGGGAAGCGAGGCAATACGAGCGTGTCGCAACGGCCTGACACGCGAGTCCCACCGGGGTCGTAGAGCAGGGCGAGCGCGCACAGGGGTCTTGCAGGAACTTGGGAGACCTCGCCGTCTCCGGTGCAACGAACCGGTCTCGTGGAGAACCGGAACCGAACGTCTCCAGGCGCGTGCGAGCCATGCGTTCGAGCCGCACGCGAGCGAACCGAGGAACGCAGCTCGGTAGCGCTGCGCATAGGAAAGTAAACGCAGCGCGATGGACGGTGAGGAGTCGGAGCGCCCCGTAGTAGCGACGAAGCTGGGACACCGACCCGCGGGACCCAGAGGAGCGAAGGGGGCGCCGGATCGAGGAACCGTTGGAGGGCAAGATGACCGAGACACGGAGCTCGGAAGCAGTCTCAACGAAACTGCAACGGATAGCAGAGTTGGCTCGCAGGCTGCCGCAGACGGCCCTGACGAATCTGTCGCACCACATCGACGTCGAGTGGCTGCGCGAGGCATTTCGGCGCACGCGCAAGGACGGCGCGGCGGGCGTGGACGGCCAGACTTGGAGCGACTACGAGCGGGACCTCGAGCGAAACCTCGCGAGTCTGCTCACGCGCTTCAAATCGGGCCGTTACCGCGCACCGCCGGTCCGTCGCGTGCACATTCCGAAGGGCGACGGCAAGGAAACGCGCCCGATCGGGATCCCGACGCTGGAGGACAAGGTCCTCCAACGCGCGGTCGTGATGTGCTTGAGCGCAGTGTACGAGCAGGACTTTCTGGACTGCTCGTACGGCTTTCGCCCTGGGCGTTCGGCGCACGATGCGCTCGATCGCCTGCGGAAGGGAGTGATGGACATGTGGGGCGGCTGGATCGTCGAGGTGGATATCCGGCGTTTCTTCGACACGCTGGATCACGCGAAACTGCGGGAGATCCTGGAGCAACGGGTGCGGGATGGAGTGATCCTGCGCACGATCGGGAAGTGGCTGAATGCAGGCGTCTTGGAAGGGGCGAGCTTGAGCTACCCCGACCAAGGCACGCCGCAGGGCGGGGTGATCTCCCCGCTCTTGGCGAACGTCTACCTGCACGAGGTGCTGGACAAGTGGATCGAAGAGCGCGTGAAGCCCAAGTCGCACGGCAACGTGGTCCTGGTGCGCTACGCGGACGACTTCGTGATCTTGTTTCGCGCGGAGCACGATGCTCGCGCGGTGTATGCAGCGCTGCCGAAGCGCTTCGCGGAGTACGGCCTGGGCCTGCACCCGGACAAAACGCGCTTGATCCACTTCCGGCAGCCACCGCTACGTGGCCCGAAGAATCACGTGTCGTTCGACTTCCTCGGCTTCACCCACACGTGGATGAAGACGGGGACGGGGATCTGGGTCGTGTTTCAGGTGACGAGCCGGAAGCGCCTCACACGCTCGCTGTCACGCATCCGCACGTGGCTCGCGCAACACCGCCATGACCCGATTCGGGCGCAGCAGGAAGCGCTGACTCGGAAGCTGCACGGTCACTACGCGTACTTCGGGAAACTGGGGAACGCGGAGCGGCTTCGCAGCTTCTACGACGCGGTGCGGGACGAGTGGAAAAAGTGGCTCGGGCGACGGAGCTGGCACGGAGCCCTCTTTTGGGCGCGCTTCCAGCTCATCGAACGACGCCACCCGCTACCACGGCCGCACCTCGTCCATGTCTCAGCAACCCGCAGCAAACCCTCGATCTGACGAGCCGGATGCGTGAGTCGCGCAAGTCCGGATCTGTGGGAGGCCGGTGGGGGAAACCTCACCGGCCCACCCGGC
>JBJXFB010000037.1:0-26865 GCA_046155895.1 Planctomycetota bacterium
GAATCGGAGTTGATCAGCTGGCGACAGGATTGGGGCGCATCGAGCATTCATCCGCTGGCGCGAGCGGTGGAGTCGATCGAGGAGGTGCGCGCGAGAGTCACACGGGCGGCCTGAAGCGCGTTGAGAGAGCTTCTGGCGCCTCGAATGCGCCATTGGGTTCAACACGCAAGCCAGTCAGTATCTGGGCTTCTCGCCCAGCGCCTTCTTGAACAGGTTGCCGAGGTTCGTCTTGGCCGGCTCCGACCTGTTCTTCACCAGCGCCTCGTCGATCACGTTCGCGTCGACGGCCTCCTCGGACCCGAGCACCGCGCCGCGCGGATCGAGGCGCGAGAGCGAGAGCCGCCGCTGCGCCGGATCGATCGACACGATCCTCACCGTGATCTTCTCGCCGTCCTTCACCAGGTCGCGCGGGCGACGCACGCGGTCCTTCGCCATGGCGGACACGTGGAGCAGGCCCTCGAGGCCCGGCTCGAGCTCCACGAACGCTCCGAACTCGGCGATCCGCGTCACGCGGCCCTCGACGACCGAATCGACGGACCAGCGCGACGCGACGCCGTCCCACGGATCGGGCTCGAGCGCCTTCATCGACAAGGCGATGCGCTTGCCGCCGTCCTTGATCTCGAAGATCTGCGCCTGGACTTCTTGTCCGACCGCGAGCATCGACCCCGCGTTCTCGACGCGACGCCGCGAGAGGTTGCTCACGTGCACGAGGCCCTCGAGCCCGCCGCCGATGTCGACGAACGCGCCGAAGGACTCCACGCGCGTCACCTTGCCGCGCACGACCTGGCCCGTGGCGATCTTCCCGAGCCTCTCCTTCACCTCGCCCTCGCGCTCCTTCTCGAGCACGGCGCGGCGCGAAAGCAGGATCCGCTTGCGGTCGCGGTCGACCTCCAGCACGAGGCAAGTCAGCGTCTGGCCGATGTAGCTCCCGAGATTGTCCTCGTGCCGCAATCCGACCTGCGAGGAAGGGAGGAACGCCGCCATCGGGCCGATCTTCGCCTCGAGCCCGCCCGTGTTCTGCCCCGACACGCGCGCCTTCACGAGCGACCCGACCTCGACCTCGTCCCAGGCCGCGATCGCGACCGCTTCCTTGCGCGAGAGCAGCCACAGTTCGTCCTCGCGGCCGTGCAGGCTGAATTCGTACTTGGCTCCGACCTTCGGCGGCTCCTCGAACTCGCCCAGCGAGATCACGCCCTGCATGCGCGGACCGAGGTCGACGAAGACGTCGTCCCCGCTGATGCCGGTGATCGTGCCGGGGCGCAGCTTCGAGTCGCGCGCGGGCTTCTTGCCTCGCGCGGCGTCGGCCTTGGCGGTGGTGGCGGCCTCGCGGGCATCGAGGTTCTGGAGATCGACGCCCTCGAGCGCGGCGTCGATCTCCGCGGACAGGGGATCCTTGGGGTCGGGAGTCGGAGTCATGGGGGCGAAGATCCTACTGTCCGCCGGCCGGTTTCCGCGCCACCCAGGTCGTGCTCGCCTGCGCCGACGCCCAGAGCACGATCTCCCCGACGTTCATCCGCGGCGGCCGGGTGACCGCCCAGAGCACGGAGTCGGCCACGTCCTCGGGTTTCAGGTAGTCGACGCCCTGGTAGACCGCACCAGCCCGCTCGAGGTCCCCGCGGAACCGGATGGCGCTGAACTCCGTGTCGCCGACCATGCCCGGATCGACGGTCGTGCAACGGATGCCGGTCCCGGCCAGGTCGAGCCGCAGCCCCTCGTAGATCGCCCGCACCGCGTGCTTGGTCGCGCAGTACACCGCGCCGCCCGGATACACCTGGCGGCCGGCGACGCTCCCGATGAGGACGACGTCGCCCCGCTGGCGCGCGATCATCCCCGGGAGGACGGCTCGGAGCGTGTGGAGGACGCCCTTGACGTTCGTGTCGATCGCCGCGGACCAGTCGGCGGGAGCTCCCTCCTGGAGCTTCTCCATGCCGATCGAGAGCCCCGCGTTCGCGACGAGGACGTCGACCTCGAGCTTCGAGAACGCCGCTTCGACCGCCAGCGCGTCGCGGACGTCGACCACGATGCGAGTCGAGTGCCCGAGCGTCTCAGCGACCTTCGCGAGGCGGTCTCCACGCCGCGCGGCGAGCACGACCTCGGCGCCCGCGGTCGAGAGCGCCCGGGCCGTCGCCGCTCCGATCCCCGACGAGGCGCCCGTGACGAGGGCCCGGCGGCCGGAGAGGGGGCTCATGGCGGTACTCTGCCATGCGAAACACCCGTTTTCGACGGAGCTTGAAGCCCGATTACCGTTCCGCGACCCTGACTGCCGATGATGGGCCTCGGAATGCTCCCCGTCCTCCTCGCGCTCGCGGCCTCCGTGCCGTGCGATCCCTCTTTGGTGCAGGCACCCGGGCGGGCGCGAGCCGCCCCGGCGGCGTCGCCGGATCGTGGCGCGGGTCGTGCGACGCTCTACCGCAACGGGACGATCGAGCTGAACGACGGCCGGGGCACGACGGCGGAGGCGCTGCTCTCGCTCGACGGGTGGGTGGTCGCGGTCGGCACGCCCGAGAAGCTGCGCGCGATGCCCGAGGGCAAGAACGCCCAGGAGATCGATCTGCGCCGGCAAACGGCGGTGCCCGGGCTCCAGGACGCGCACGGACACGTGATCTCGTACGGTGCGTCGCTCGAGGAGCTCGATCTGCGCTCCTGCAAGACCTTCGAGGATCTCGTGAAACGCGTGGCGGCGCGCGCCGCGACCGCCAAGGCGGGATCGTGGATCGTGGGCCGGGGCTGGGATCAGAACCTGTGGCCCGACAAGGCGTTCCCCGTGCACACGAAGCTCTCCGCGGCCTCCCCGCGGAACCCCGTGTACCTCGTTCGCATCGACGGGCACGCCGCGCTGGCGAACCGCGCCGCGTTGACCCTGGCGAAGCTCGAGCAGGAGTACCGCGCCGAGCCCCACGTCCAGGGCGGCCGCGTCCTGCTCGGTCCGGACTCCAGGCCGTCGGGAATCCTCGTCGACCGCGGGATGGACCTCGTCTCGAGCCTGATCCCCAAGCCGTCGCGCGCCGAGATCGAGTCGCGGATCCTCGCGGCGCAGGAGAAACTGCTGGCTTTCGGGCTGACCTGCGTCCACGACATGGGCGTCACGCGCGAGGAGCTCGAGGTCTACGAGAAGCTGCGGGCGAGCGGGCGCTTGAGCCTGCGGATCGTCGCGTACCTCGCGGGGACGGAGGAGCTCACCGACCAGATGGTCGAGGGGCTGCCGCTCGCCCCGGACGCACGCGACGTGCTCTCCTGCCCGGGTGTGAAGCTCGTCGCCGACGGCGCTCTCGGATCGCGCGGTGCTGCGCTGCTGGCCGACTACGCCGACGCTCCCAAGGAGCGCGGGCACCTGATCCTCGACGAGCGCGCGCTCTCGGCCCGCATCGCGATCTGCCAGAAATACGGGCTCCAGCCCGCCGTGCACGCGATCGGCGACCTCGCCAACCGGACCGTGCTCAACGTGTACGAGACGCTGTTGACCGTGGATCCCAAGGCGATCGAGCTGCGTCCGCGGGTCGAGCACGCGCAGGTCGTGGCGTTGCGGGACTGGGCGCGGTTCCCGTCGCTCGGCGTGATCCCGTCCATGCAGCCGGTGCACGCGATCTCCGACATGCCTTGGGCGGTCGACCGCCTCGGAATCGAACGCTCGCGCGGCGCCTACGCGTGGCGCGCGCTCGCTCCGGAGCTCGGCCGGCTCGCGTTCGGCAGCGACTTCCCCGTCGAGAGCCCGGATCCCGTGGCGGGCCTGTTCGCCGCGCGGATGCGGTCGAATCCGGGAGACTCGCCCGACGAGGAGCTGTCCAGCGACCAGAGCCTCGACGGGATCGCCGCGCTGGGGGGGTTCACCAGCGGCGCGGCGTACGCGGCGCACCAGGACGAACGGCGCGGACGGCTGCTGCCGGGCTACGCGACGGACATGACGGTGCTGACGATCGATCCGGTGACGTGCTCGCCCGAGGACCTGCGGGCCGCGCGCGTGACCATGACGATCATCAACGGCGCGATCGTCTGGCGCGCGCAGTAGGCGGCGCGAACGCCGCGGTTCGGCTCGCCGGTCAGGGAGCGGCTTCCAGCGCGTCGAGGAAGGTCTTGTAGCTCGACTCCCAGCTGCGGAGAGTCTCGGAAGGCCCGACGAGCTTCACGTAGTAGGAACCCGCGGGCGCTTCGACGATCGCAGCGAGCATGCGCCAGTTCTCCTTGCGGACGCGTTCGCCCGAACCGGGAGTCGTCTCGGCGACGTAGGTGCCCGACAGCTCGACCTCGGTGACCGGGAGCCCGTTGACGGTCCGGTCGGTGCTCTGCATGCGCTGGGAGGAATCCGTCCCGTCGGGCTGCTCGAACTGTCCGGCCCAGCGCGTCAGGTTCGCCTCGCGACCTCCACCGCCGGCGGAGCCGAAGAAGAAGACGACGAGACTGGCGTCGTCGGTGTCGCCCTGGGCGCGCGGGAGCTTGTACTGCGCCTTGCGCATGTTGCTCGTGGGCTTCTCGACGATCCAACCCGAGGGCGGGGAGAAGACGAGCTCGCCGGCGGCGCCGGAGGCCTTCGGGGCGGAAGGCGGCTTGGCTGCGGCGGGAGTCGCGGACGCCTTGGGAGCCTCGGAGGGATCGGGCGGCGAGTCGCACGCGAAGCCGAGGAGGAGCAGCAGGGACGGCAGGGAGATTCCTCGTAGGGTCATGGCCGGCAGGGTACCTGGGTGCCGCGGCGGATTGCTAGGATCGCCCGCATGGTCGAGATCCGCGTCCGCTACGAAGGCGATCTGCACTGCGTCGCGGTCCACGGGCCCTCCGGGGCGAGCTTCGCGACCGACGCGCCGGCGGACAACCAGGGCCGGGGAGAGTCCTTCTCGCCCACGGATCTCGTCGCGACCGCGCTCGGCTCCTGCATGCTCACGACGATGGGCATCGTCGCCAAGCGCCACGACTGGAACCTCCAGGGAGCGACCGCGACCGTGAAGAAAGTCATGGTCGCCGACCCCGTGCGCCGCATCGGGCGGCTCGAGGTCGCGATCCGCGTGCCGGGCGACCTCGACGCACGCGCGCGGGAGGCGCTCGAGAAGACGGCGCACACCTGTCCCGTGCACAAGAGCCTCGCGACGACCGTCGAGATCCCGGTCGCCTTCGAGTGGGGGCCCGCGGCGCGATGACCTCGCCGTTCCTCGCGGCGCGCGCGCTCGTCTTCGACTACCCCGGACCTCTCCGTGCGCTCGACGGCGTCGATCTCGAGCTCCGACCCGGCGACCTCACGGCCGTCCTCGGACCCAACGGCTCGGGCAAGAGCACGCTCCTCAAGGTCCTCGGCGGACTCCTCGAGCCGTCGAGCGGCCAGGTGCTGCTCCAAGGCGTCGCGCCGCGCTCCCTCACGCCCCGCGAGCGCGCGAAGAAGATCGCGACCGTTCCCCAGTTCCTCCCCGCGCTGCCCGACTTCTCCGTGCGCGACTTCGTCTCCTCCGGCCGCTACGCCCGCGTCGCCCGCTTCCAGTCGGCGACCGCTTCCGACCGCGACGCGGTCACCCGCGCGCTGGCGGATTGCGACGCGGCCGACCTCGAGGAACGCCCGATGGCCGAGCTCTCCGGCGGCCAGCGCCAGCGCGTCCTCGTCGCGCGCGCCCTCGCGCAGGATGCGCCCGTCCTCCTGATCGACGAGCCGACGGCCGGCCTCGATCCCGAGCACCAGATCCGCGTCCTCGACCTGGTCGCCTCCCTGCGCGGAGAGCGCGCGGCGCTCTTCGTCACGCACGACCTCAACCTCGCGGGCCAGTACGCGCGCCACATGATCCTCCTCGACCGCGGTCGGGTCGCGGCGGAGGGTTCCGTCGAGGAGGTCCTGCGGCCGGAAGTCCTCGCGCCCGTCTACGGCGAGCACCTCCACTACGGCCGCTGGCCGAGCGGCGACAGCGCGGGGAGGCCTTTCGTGCTGCCGCGCCGCGCCGAGAGCGCATCCGCGCGCGGGTGATCCTCTGTCGGGATCCTCCACATTCGTCCCCGCGGCGGGCCTGTCGCCGATCACGATCGCGCCGGAACCGGCGAGCTTCCTGATGGCGCAGGAGCCTTCGATCCCGAGCGTCGTCCACCCGATCGGAGCCGGGCCGTGGGTCGGCGCGACACCCGCGTAGGCCGGCTCCGGCCCGTGGGCGTGGGGACGATGCGGCCCTACTACTGGATCCTCGGCGCGGTTTTCCTCGCCGTCTGGATCTGGGCCGCGATCGAGCCCTTCGACCGCGGCGCGTGGTTCCTCGAGAACCTGCTCGTCGTCGGCTTCGTGCCCGTCCTCCTCGTCGCGGCGCGGTACTTCCGCCTGAGCGACGTCTCGTACGGCCTCCTCACGCTCTTCATGGTCCTGCACGTCGTCGGCTCGCACTACACCTACGCCGAGGTGCCGTTCGGGTTCACGCTGCAGGAGTGGCTGGGTGCCGACCGGAACATGTACGACCGGCTCGTGCACTTCTCCTTCGGGCTCCTGTTCGCCGTGCCCGTCCGCGAGTGCTTCATCGTGCTCGCGGGCATGAAGGGGTTCTGGAGCTACTACCTCCCGCTCGACCTGACGCTCTCCTTCTCGGCGATCTACGAGATCCTCGAGTGGGCCGCGGTGCAGCTGGTGAGTCCGGGAGCCGGTCTGGCCTTCCTCGGCACGCAGGGGGACGAATGGGACACGCAGAAGGACATGGCGCTGGCGGGCTCGGGGGCCTTGCTCGCGATCGTGCTGGCCTCGCTGTTCCTGCGCTCCTACCGTTCCCGGGCCAAGGGGGTCGCGGCGGCGAAGACCGTGGCGACCTCGCCTGTCGACTAGGCCGGGCCGGGCTGGCATAGTCCGCGCCACGATGCCTCGGGCCCCCCTCGACCTGGCTGCCTTCGCACGCGAGCGCGGGAAGGATCCCCGGCGGCGGGTGGGGGAGATGGCGGCCGCGCTGGTCGGCTCCGAGATCCTCAAGATCGCGGGCGACATCCGCGCGCTCTCCGCCGGCGGCGAGCGCGAGATCTGCAACCTGACGGTGGGGGACTTCGATCCCAAGCAGTTCCCGATCCCCGTGGGCCTGAAGAAGGCGATCGTCGAGGCCCTCGAGCAGGGCGAGACGAACTATCCGCCTTCGGACGGCATGCCCGTCTTGCGCAAGGCGGTCGCGGACTTCTACGCGCGCGATCTCGGGCTGGGCTATCCGGTCGAGAGCGTGCTGATCGCCGGAGGAGCGCGTCCGCTGCTGTACGCGCTCTACCGCACCGTGCTCGATCCCGGGGACGAGGTCGTGTACCCCGTGCCCAGCTGGAACAACAACCACTACGTGCACCTCGCCGCCGCGAGGCCGGTGCCGATCGCGTGCAAGCGCGAGCACTTCTTCTTGCCCACGGAGGACGAAGTCGCTCCGCGGCTTCGGAGCGCTCGCCTGCTCTTCCTCAACTCGCCGCTCAATCCGGCCGGGACGGCGATCCCGGCCGAGCGTCTGCGCGCGATCGGCGATCTCGTCCTGGAGGAGAATCGAGCGCGCGAGCGGCGCGGCGCACGCCCGCTGTACCTGCTGTACGACCAGATCTACTGGATGCTCTGCCAGCGCGGCACCGAGCACGTCACGCCGCCCGGGCTCGCGCCGGAGATCGCGAAGTACACGCTGTTCGTCGACGGGATCAGCAAGGCCTTCGCGGCCACGGGGCTCCGCGTCGGATGGAGCGTCGGCCCGGTCGACGTGATGGAGCGTGCGAGCGCCGTGCTCGGCCACATCGGCGCCTGGGCGCCGAGGGCGGAGCAGGTGGCGACGGCGCGGATGCTCGGCGATCCCGCCGCGATCCGCGAGTACCACGCGACGTTCCAGAGGGAGGTCGAGGTGCGCTTGGGCGCGCTCGCGGAGGGCTTGCTGGCGATGAAATCCAGGGGCCTCGACGTCGACTGCCTGCCGCCGATGGGCGGAATCTACCTGACGGGCCGCTTCCATCCGTTCGGAAGGAAGACGCCGGCCGGAGCGACGCTGTCGAGCTCCGAAGACGTCCGCAAGTACCTGCTCGAGGCCGCCGGCTTCGCGCTCGTGCCGTTCAGCGCCTTCGGCGTCGAGACCGACGAGGGCTGGTTCCGGATGTCCGTCGGCGCCGTGAGCCCCGCGAAGATCGCGGCGGCGCTCCCGCGAGTCGAACGAGCTCTGTCGGCGCTGCGCTAGGACCCTACCGCGGCACGAGCCGCGTTCCCGCCAGCCGATCCTGCCACCCGCGCGCCGGCGTGCGCAGCGAGACCGCGATCAGCGCGAGGTGGACGACTGCGGCAACCCCCAGCGCGATCGCGGCGGCGCCGGGGTGCTGGTTCATCGCGAGGGGGAACGGGATGAAGTACACGCCCAGCAGCGGCAGGGCGGTGAGGATGGCTCTCCACGCGCACCGCAGACGCCCCGCGCGCCGGCCTGCCGCGTCCCGCAGGGCGAGCGAGACGACCAGGAGCGAGAGCCCGCCGCGCAGGAGGAACGCCGCGAGGACCGACCCGATCGACCAGGCCGATGCGAAGACGAAGGGGATGACGAAGTGCGCTCCGCGCAGGATGCGGAGTTGCTTGAACTTCCCGAGATCGTCTTCCGCCGAGCGCTCCGAGGCGACCTGGGCCCGAGCGGCGGCGATCTGCGCCTGAGTGGCGCCCGCGTGCTCCTCCCGGTTCTGCGCCACGAGCTCCTGCTCCTTCGGGGACAGCTTCAGCGAAACGCCCTGGCCGAACGGTTGTTGCTTCTCGAGGATCTGCGCGACCAGGATCGAGCGGGCCTCCAGCCCCTTCTCGTCGAGCTCCGGACCCGTCGGCGTCAGAGGCTCGCGCTCGAAATCCTCGCCGACCATCCGGCGCCCCGAGCCGAGCTCGATCAGGAGCACTTGGGATTCCATGACCGCGCGTGCCTGCGGAATCACGAGGAGCCGGGTGGAGAAGATCGAGATGCAGCAGAACACGATCCAGATCCCCGACCCGAGGAGCATCTGGATGCCTCGGATCTTCCAGCTGAGACCCTGCGGGCGGTTGGCCGACTGGGCGAGCGCGTGCCGGGCGTCCGCCACGGAGTCGAACGGTGCGTCGAGTCCGAGCAGTCGCCGCGCGGCCGGTTCCGCGTGCAAGGGGAGGTCGGGCGGGAGACGGACCTCGCGGGCGCCCGCCTCGCGCAGCGAAGTGTTCGCGGCCAGCGCCAGGAGCTCCAGGGGCTCGCGGGTGACGGCTTCTCCGAGCGGCTCGTCCAGGATTCGCAGGCTCCAGGATCGGTCGATCCAGACCTGCTCGAGGCTGATCCGCGGAGCCGGCTCCCGGTCGACCTCCTCGGCCAGCGCCGAGAGCACTCCGTGCGCCACCTGCCATGGCATCCGTTCCCCGTAGGCGCAGCAGTCCTGCAGCAGCGCACCGCCCGGCGCTTCGAACACTTCGTGTCGTCGTCCGTGCTCCTCGAATCCATCCAGCCAGCGCAGGTGCGACGGCCGCTCGAACGAGCGCCGCTGCGGTGCGATCGGTGCCGCGGCGGGATCGCGCACGTGGATCCAGACGCGCCGCTCGAGATGCGTGTCGCTCGCCTCGACGATCTCCCCAGAGGCGGTGCGGCCCACGCGCCCGACGGTCGCGTAGACCCCGATCCGCTCGGGGAGCCCCTCCGGGGCCTCGAGTCGGCTTGGCGGCGGCGCCTTCTGTCGCACGAACCGCGCGAAGGGGAAGGGCTCGGCGACGACGCGCGTGCCCGTGAGCAGCTCGTGGAGGCCGCGCCAGCCGTTGCGGCGGCGCATCGTCGAGAGCATCACCAGGCTGCCTGCGAGCGGAACTCCCGATCCGACTCCGAGCGCGACCCAAGGGGGGGCCTCGCCCAGCCAGAAGCCGGCGATCGTCGCCAGGAGGCTGGGCGCGAACCACAGCAGTGCCCGAGACATCCGCCGCTGAAGGCCGCGCGACGTGTCCGCGGCGACGACGCGCTGTCCTGTGATCCACTTCCCGATCGTCCGATGGAAGAGGCCCTCGGCGAGACCGAAGTACAGGAGCCCGATCATCGTCATCGCCACCACGAGCCATTCGGATCGGGCGCTCCAGGCTTGGCTCGTGACCCGTTCGACGGTCGCCGGGTCGAACTTCGCCCAGAGACCCATCAAGGGGATGTTCACGAGGTTGAGGACCCAGGTGTCCGCCAGAAAGGCCATGAACCGCCGCAACGGCCCCGCGGCCGTGCTCGTCTTGCCCAGGAAGCCGCGCAGCGCCTCCCTCATGTCCGCGTGCGTCGGGTAGCGCTGCGCCGGGTCGCGGGACATCGCGCGCAGGACGACCCTGTCCAGGCCGCGCGGGATCTCCTTCCGCAGCTCGCTCGGAGGCGGGGGGGACTCGGAGAGGATCCGCGCGAGCACCTCGCCGAGATTCTCCCCCTGGTACGGCGAGCGGCCGGTGAGCAGCGCGTAGAGCGTCGCGCCGGTCGAGTAGATGTCGCTGCGCAGGTCGACTGCCCGTCCGCGCACCTGCTCGGGCGACGCGTACAAGGGCGATCCGAGGAAGACGCCCGAGCGCGTGAGCTGCACGTCCTGCTCCAGCGAGCGCGAGAGCCCGAAGTCGCCGACCTTGACGCGCCCTTGCGCGGTGGTGAAGCAGTTGGAGGGCTTCACGTCGCGGTGCACGACGCCCGCGCGGTGGGCCGCCTCGAGCCCGTCGAGGATCTCGATCGTCCAGCGCACGGCGTCCTCGATCGGGATGGGGACGCCGGTGGCGATACGGTGCTCGAGCGTCTCGCCGGGGCAGAGCTCCATGGCGATCGCCGGCGCGCCGTCGATGACGTGCGCGCCGAACACGAAGACGCAGCTCGAGTCGGAGAGAGAGGCCGCGATGCGCGCTTCGCGGCGGAAGCGCTCGAAGGCTTCCCCGGAGAGGGAGAGCTCCTGCATGAGCACCTTGAGCGCGACGCGTCGCCCCGAGACGAGCTCCTCGGCCTCGTAGACGACGCCCATGCCCCCCCGGCCGAGCACGCGCAGCAGGAGGAAGCCGCCGGACTCGCGCGGGAGCGCTGCGGCCTCGCGCGGATTCTCGCCCGGCGGGGTCAATCGCTCTCCCTAGGGCAGTCCCAGCACGAAGTCCGCGACCGCGGCGAGCTCGGCCTCGGGCACCTTGTCGAAGGCGCGCATCGGCAGGGAGTACTTCTTCTTCTGCTCGCGCAGACGCGGATCCTGTTCCGCGTAGGCGATGGGGGCCTTCAGGTACTCGACGATCTTCTCGCGCGTCCACAACGACGCCTTGCCGTGGAGCGTGGGGCCGAGAGAAGTGCCCGCCGCGTCGCTCCCGTGGCACAGGGCGCAGCCCTGGGCGTCGTAGACCCGTCGGCCGTCCGCGGTCGCCTTCTGCGCGGGGGCAGCCTCGCTGCAAGCCGCGAGGCACGCCAGCAGGAGCCAACCGAACGCACGATTCCGGGGCGTGGACACGGGCATCTTGTACCCGTTCCGTTCGTCCGGGGGAACCTACGAGGGGGGCGCCGCCGGCTGACTGGCGGCGTTGCGCCGCACGATCGCGCGCAGGGGCTCGTTGTCGCAGTACACGCGCCACTCGGCGACGAGCCCGGCGCGCACGACGGCACGCCAAGCCGCGGGCGCCGACCAGCGGTTCTCCGGCAGGAGCGCGCCGCCGTTCTTCCAGGTGCCCGTGGCCATGCCGAAGGCGACGACGACTTCGCCGTGCTCGATCACCTGGTCGAGCGTGATCCGGTAGTCGGGAACCGTCTTGAAGTAGGAGGCCCAGGCCTCCCGCAGCCCGCCGCGTCCCGACGTCCGGAATCCGAGCGAGTCGGTGAAGACGTGGTTGTCGGTCACTTGCGCGAGGACCTTGTCCGCGTCGCAGGAGTTCACGGCCTCGACGAAGCGGCGCGTCACGGCCGCGGGGCCATGATTCAGCGGCGCGGGAGCCTGACTCGGCGTCGCGGGCGCTTGGCTCGCGGCCGCTGGACCCTGGTTCGGCGTGCTCACGGTGATCTCTACGAAGACTATCCCGGCGCGGCGAGCGTCCAGGGGAACTCTCGCTGCGAGGGCCTGAAGATTCTTCCGGTTGGAGGCGCTCACGCGGCCGCGCGACGGTCGGTCCGGGAAGATTCTGCCCCGTCACGCGCTCGGCTGGACGAGGAGAGGGCCGCGACTACACTGTCGCCCATGCCGGCCGAGAGGAAGCGGAGCAGCGAACCCGAGCCCGGCTTCGACGCGCGCCTCATGCGCCTCGAGGCCATCGTGGCCGAGCTGGAGAACGAGAAGATCCCTCTCGAGACGGCGATCGAGCGCTACCAGGAGGGCGTCCAGCACCTCCGTTCCTGCCGCGCGATCCTCGACGGATACCAGAAGCGCGTCGAGCAGCTCACCGCCGACGCCGAGGGAGGGACGACTCCCTACGCCGGCGATCCCGACGCGGACGCCAAGAGCCTTCCGTGAGCGCTCGAGGGCGGACCGCGGACGGCCCGGTCGAGCTCGGGCCGTGGCTCACGGACTCGCGTGCCTGGGCCGACCGCGTGCTCGAGTCGGCCCTGGAGGAGATCGGGAACTCGCCGCCGCGCCTCGTCGAAGTCGTCCGCTACGCGCTCCTGGGAGCCGGCAAGCGCCTGCGCCCGGCAGTCGTGCGCATGATGTGCGCGCACTTCGGCGGGGACGACGCGGCCGCCGGGATCCCCGCAGCCGCGGTCGAGTGCGTCCACGCCTACAGCCTCGTCCACGACGACCTGCCGTGCATGGACGACGACGATCTGCGGCGAGGACGGCCGACCTGCCACAAGGTCTACGGCGAGGCGCGGGCCATCCTGGCGGGTGACGCGCTCCTGACGCTCGCGTTCGGGTTGCTCGCCCGCGCCCCGGCGCGTCCGGCCGAGCTCGCGCGCGTGCTGGCCGACGGCGCCGGCCACGGCGGCATGGTCGGAGGCCAGGTGCTCGACCTCGACGCGGACGCCGACTCCGCCGACCGGGCGCTCGTGGTCGAGATCCATGCGCGCAAGACGGCCGCGCTCTTCTCCGCCGCGGCCGAGATGGGCGCGATCGCGGCGGGCGCGGATCCGGCGGGCTGCCGCGCGGCAGCGGCGTACGGCTCGGCGCTCGGGCGGTGCTTCCAGGCGACGGACGACATCCTCGACGTCACCGGGAGCGCGACGACGCTGGGGAAGACGCCCGGGAAGGACGCGCGCGGGCGCAAGCCGACGCTCGTGGCGGCGCTCGGCGTCGGTCCCGCTCACGCCGAAGCCCTCCGTCTCGCCGATCTCGCGCGCGCCGCGGCGCGGGCGCTGCCCGGCGGGCGGACGAATCGCCCCGAGGAACTCGTCGCCAGCGTGCTTTCCCGGCCGAAATGAGCCACGGCTACCCCCGCCGCACCGCTTGAGCCAAACTAGGAGCCCAAGATGCCGCACCACCCCGCGCCGAGCCTCCTCGAGCAGATCGACTCGCCGCTCGATCTGAAGAGGCTCCAGACCTCCGAGCTCGCGCGGGTCTGCGCCGAGATGCGCGCGTTCCTGCTCGACTCGATCCAGAAGACGGGCGGCCACCTCGGATCGAACCTCGGGACGATCGAGATCACGACCGCGCTGCACTACGTGTTCGACTTCCGCCGGGACCGCCTGGTGTTCGACGTCAGCCACCAGGCTTATCCGCACAAGCTCCTCACCGGCCGCCGCGGACGCTTCGGCACGCTGAGGCAGACGGACGGCCTGTGCGGCTTCACGCATCCCGAGGAGTCCGACTACGACCTCTTCCACACCGGCCACGCGGGGACGGCGATCTCGCTCGCGCTCGGGCTCGCGCTCGCGCGCCGGCACGAGGAGAAGCCGACGCAGGTCGTCGCGCTCGTCGGCGACGCGGCCTTGGGCGCGGGCGTGGCCTTCGAGGCCCTGAACCACGCCGCCGCGAGCGGCCAGCGCCTCCTCGTCGTCCTGAACGACAACGAGTGGTCGATCAGCCGCTCGGTGGGGGCGCTCGCGCGCTACCTCTCGCGCATCCGGAACAACCGCCTCGTCCAGCGCGCCCACCAGGAGGTGCAGAGCCTGATCTCCGCGATCCCGGTGATCGGCCCGCGCGTCGACCGCGCGCTGGACCAGATCGGCGAGGTCATGCGCCACGCCGTCGTGCCCGGCCACATTTTCGAGGAGCTCGGCGTGACCTACGTCGGCCCGATCGACGGCCACGACGTGAGCCTGCTCGTCGAGCACCTCGAGCGCGCGCGCTCGCTCGACGGTGTCGTGCTGCTCCATATCCTGACGGAGAAGGGCAAGGGCCACCCGAAGGCGCCGACGCACCCCGAGCGCGTCCACGGCGTCAAGGCGGCGGAGAAACCGGCCGCCAAGCTCGAGCCCGCGGTCGAGGAGGCTCCAGCGCCCGAGAAGGCGTCGCCGGCGGCAGGCCCCGCGTTCACGAAGGCCTTCTCGGACGCCCTCCTCCGCCTCGCGGAGCGGGACCTGCGCGTCCACGCGATCACGGCGGCGATGCCGTCGGGCACCGGGCTCGACGCCTTCGCCGAGCGCTTCCCCGAGCGCTTCCACGACACCGGGATCACCGAGCAGCACGCCTGCGCGATGGCCGCCGGGATGGCGAAGGGCGGCTTGCGGCCGGTCGCCGCGATCTATTCGACGTTCCTCCAGCGCGGCTACGACCAGGTGTTCCAGGAGGTCGCGCTCCAGGGGCTGCCCGTCGTCTTCGCGCTCGACCGCGCCGGCCTCGTCGGCCAGGACGGTCCCACGCACAACGGCGTGTTCGACCTCGCCTTCCTGCGGACCTTCCCGGGCGTCGTGCTGTGCGCGCCCCGCGACGCGAGCGACGTCGAGCGGATGCTCGAGCTCGGCTTGAAGCACCACGGACCGGTCTTCCTGCGCTTCCCGCGCGACAACTGCCCCGCGACGGAGCGGATCCACCGCAGCGAACGGCAGCCGATGGTCCCCGGGCGCGCCGAGGTCCTCGTCGAGGGCGACGGCGTGGTGATCTGGGCCTACGGGGCCCTCGTCCGGCAGGCGCTCGAGGCCGCGGAGCGGCTCCGCCGCAAGAACCTCTCGGTCGGCGTCGTCGACGCGCGTTTCGCCAAACCGCTCGACGTGGAGCTCCTGGCGCGCCAGGCGCAGACCGCGCGCTGGATCGTGACGCTCGAGGAACACCAGCGCGCGGGCGGCTTCGGCTCGGCGGTCCTCGAGGCGCTCAACATGCTGCCGAACGCGACGGCGCGCCTGCGCGTCCTGGCGATCCCGGACCGCTTCGTCGAGCACCGCTCGACGCGCGAAGAGCAGCTCGCCGATGTCGGCCTCGACGCGGAGGGCATCGAACGGACCGTGCGCGCGCTGCTCGCCCCGGCGCCGGTCTAGGCGATGGCGATCCCGAAAAGGCCGACCACGTCTCGACCCGCTCCCGCGGGCGGCGGCGCGCGCGCTGCCGCGACCACGATCCAGCGCGTCCTCGTGCTCGCCGACGGCCGCAAGATCGAGGTGCGCAAGCTCCTGGGCGAGCTGGAGCCCTGGCTCTCGAAGCGTGTCGCGAAGCTCTCGGTGGAGACAGCTGCGCGCGAGTACACGCGCAAGAAGAAGGACGCCGAGGAAGAGGACCCGATCGCGCGCCATACGCGCGACAAGCCCGACCTCGTGGTCGTGCTCGGCGGTGACGGCGCGATCCTCGGCGCCGTGCGCGCCTTCGCCGCGTCGCCCGTCCCGACCATCGGGATCAACTTCGGCCGCGTGGGCTTCCTGGCCTCCGCGGAAGCGGGATCGTGGAAGGAAGCGCTCGGCGAGGTCCTCGACGGCCGCGCGATCGTCGAGCCGCGCATGCGGATCGAAACGGAGCTCGCCTCGGCTTCGGGCGAGCTCGTGCGCGCGATCGCGCTGAACGACGTCGTCGTGACGCGCGGCGCGTTCCAGGGCCTGCTGTCGATCGCCTTGAAGGTAGGCGAGCAGTGGGTGACCAACTACCGCGCCGACGGCCTGATCGTCTCGACCGCGAGCGGATCGACCGCCTACTCGCTCGCCTCGGGCGGGCCCATCCTCGCACCGGCCATGCAGGACCTCGTCGTGACGCCGATCTCGCCGCAGGCCCTCTCGCACCGCACGCTCGTGCTGCCCGGGGACAGCGAGCTCTCGCTGGCCGTCACGCACGCCGAGGGGATCACGACGCTCGTGGTCGACGGGCAGGGCTTCTATCCGCTGAAGCAGGGCGGGGTCGTGAAGCTCAGGCGCCACCCCGTGCCGTACCCGCTGCTCGCGCGGCCGGGCGAGGACTACTTCCAGCGCCTGCGCGAGCGCCTCGGCTGGCGCGGACGCTTCGAGCCGGACGAGTTCCCGCAGGAGCCGCCGGTCGCTCGGGAGCGCGAGACGGACTCGGGCGAGAGCGGCGTGCTCTAGAAACGGACGCCGAGCACGAAGGAGACCTGCCCGTAGCTCGTCGAGCGGTCCTCGCCGAGGAGATCGACGTCGGTGCCTCCGCGCACGCGCAGATCGACGCCCAGGAAGAGTGCGGGCGAAAGGTCGAACTCGACGCCGCCGTGGAGGTAGAGCCCGGCCGAGTCGCCGTCCTCCTCGTCCTCGAGGCCAGCCTGCTCGCCGCGCAGCTCGACGCGGAGGAGCGAGAGGCCGCCGCCGAAGTAGGGGTGGACGCCCTCGTAGCGGACCGCGAGGTCCTTGTGCAGGCCGAACGAGAGCTCGAGCGCGCGGCCGCGGAAGTCGGCGATCGCCGCGGGGAGGACGAACACGTCGTCCTCGGTCTTCTCGGAGGCGAAGACGGCCGCCTCGAGGCCGACGGTCGAGCCGGGCGCCTCGTGCACGAACTCCAGACCGGCCGCACCCTGGTCGTCGACCGGCCCCCAGTCCTCTCCGTCGAGGCCGCGGTAGCCGGCGTGCAAACCGATGCGGGAATCGGGGATCGTGTCGGCCGTGCTCGCGCACGAAGCCGCAAGGAGCGCGAACGACGCTGCGAGCGCCTTCACGGGACCCGCCGCGCGGCGAGCGGCGCTTTCGGGGCCGGCGGGATCGCGTCCGCCCGGATGCGCCCGTCCTCCATGACGATGACGCGGTCGCAGCGAGCCGCGACGCGCTCGTCGTGCGTCACCAGGAGCATGCCGCGGCCGCGCTCCTTCTGCTCGCGGACGAGGAGGTCGAGGACCGTCTCGCCGGTCGTCGTATCGAGGTTGCCCGTCGGCTCGTCGGCGATCACGAGCGCGGGGTCGAGGAACATCGCGCGCGCGATCGCGACGCGCTGCTGCTCCCCGCCGGAGAGCTGCGCGGGGCGGTGGCGCAGGCGGTCGCCCAGGCCGAAGCGCACGAGCGTCTCTTCGGCGCGCGGGCCGAGATCCTTCAAGGCGCCGCGCCAGCCGAATCCGGACCGCCCGATCAAGGCCGGCAGGACGACGTTCTCGACCGCGTCGAGCTCCGGGAGCAGGTGGTAGAACTGGAAGACGAAGCCGATCTGCGTGTTGCGCAGCCGCGCGCGCTCGATCGTCCCGAGCGCCCACGCGTCCGCGCCCTCGAGCACCACTTGACCGGAAGTCGGCGGATCGAGCAGCCCGAGGATGTGGAGCAGCGTCGACTTGCCCGCGCCGGACTTGCCGACGAGACCGAGGAGCTCGCCCTTGCGCAGTTCGAGGTCGACGCCGTGCAGGACCTCGATGCGGCGATCGCCGATCGAGAACGACTTCTTGACGTCGCGGGCGGCGAGGAGGACCTGGTCTCCGCTCATCACTCGTACCGCAGGGCGTCCAGGGGATGGAGCCGCCCCGCCTTCCAGGCCGGGATCGCCGCGAAGAGCACGACGCACACGAAAGCCCCGAAGACGATGGCCGCGACCGCGCGCGGGTCGACGACCGAGGGGATGTGGTCGAACAGGTAGACCTGGCGGTTGAAGATCTCGATCCCGAGCGTCGACGAGAGCCAGCGCTCGATCGAATCGATCTTCAGGGCGCCCCACGTGCCGAGGATCGCCCCCGCGAGCGCGCCGAGGATCCAGTCCCAGAACGCGATCATCAGGAAGAGGAGCGTGACGCCGCCGGGCGTCGCGCCGAGCGCCGAGAGGATGCCGATGTCGCGGCGCTTCTCCGTGACCATCATCGAGAGGATCGCGAACACGGTAAAGCCGGCGACGACGATGACGAGCGAGAGCATGATCGCCATGAGGACGCGCTCGTTCTCGATGGCGCCGAGGAGGATCTTGCGGAAGTCCTCCCAGGTCTTGACTTCGGCGGAGGAGAAATCGGGATCGGGCTTGCGCAGGATCAGGCCCGCGTCGTAGAGCTTCCGCTCGAGCTCGTCCTGCACCGCGGCGTGGTCGCGCGGGTAGTCCTCGAGCTTGACGAGGACCTGGCTGAAGCTGCGCGTCGGTCCGATGAAGCGCTTGAGCTCCGAGCGATCCATGTAGATCCGCTGGCCGTCGAGCTCGTTGTCGGACGAGCGAAACGTGCCGGCCACGACGAAGCGCATGTTGTTCGGCGCGTATCCGTCTCGGCTGTCCGGGTCGCGGACGCCCGTCACCAGGTTGATCTCGGAGCCGCGCGAGAGGCGCCACGCGCTGGCGAGCTGCTCGCCGACCACCACGCTGGCGAGCGGCCGCCCCTCTGGTTCGTAGCCCGGCGGGGGATCGAAGGGCCGGTCGGGGTTCGCGACGGGCGTGCCGCCGAAGAGGGGCTCCTTGACGAGCGCGGCGCGCAACTCGGTGGTCCTGAACTCGTCCTCGACGTCGATTCCGACGAGGTAGGCGCCGGCGAGATCCGCGTTCTGCGGGTCCGAGAGACGGATGTCGGCCAGAGTGGAGTCGCGACCCTCCTGGGTGAGGAGGCCGAAGTAGGTGAGCTGGGCGCAGGAGGCTTCGACGCGCGGGTCGGCGCGCACGATCGCGAGGATCGGCTCGGGATCCGTCGGGATATCGCCCGCCATGATCGGCTGGATGATCAGGTCGGACAGGCTCCCGCGGACCATCCTGCGGTTCTCGGCCAGGAAGCCGGCCATGATCGAGAGGATCAGGATCATCGCGCCGACGCCGACGCAGATGCCCACGATGCCGATCCAGTTCGCACGGCGCGCGCGGAGGTAGCGCCAGGAGAGGAACGCGCGGTACATGGCGGGGCCCCGGAATCCTCTAGGGAGCCGGAGCAGGACTCCCTTCCTGGATAGGCTTCATCGCGGGGAAGAGGAGCACGTCGCGGATCGATTCCTGACCGGTGAGGACCATCACCAGCCGGTCGATGCCGATGCCGAGTCCACCGGCGGGGGGCATGCCGAATTCGAGGGCCTGCACGTAGTCCCAGTCGACTTGTCCCGGCGCTTCGGGGTCCTTCGTGGCGACCTGCTCCTCGAAACGCCTGGCCTGGTCGGCGGGATCGTTGAGCTCGGTGAAGGCGTTGCCGAGCTCCATGCCGGCGATGAAGACCTCGAAGCGCTCGGCGAGGCGCGCATCCTCGGGCTTCTTCTTGGCGAGCGGGCAGATCGGCACCGGGTAGTCGACGACGAAGACGGGGCCGGTGAGGGAGTCCTCGACGGTCGCCTCGAAGACGTCGTTCATCAGCTTCCAGCGTTCGAGCGAGGTGTCGAGGCCCAGGTCCTTCGCCCGCCGTCGGACGCTAGCTTCGTCGTCGAAGGCGCAGCCGTTCTTCTCGCGGAAGAGGTCGGCGTAGCTCACGCGCGGGTAGGGGGCCGCGAGCTCGTACTCCACGCCGCGGAAGATCGTCTTCGTGGTGCCGTTGACCTCGCGCGCGCAGCTCTCGAAGAGGCGCTCGACGATCTCCATCATGCGCCGGTAGTCGGCCTGGGCCTCGTAGAGCTCGAGCATCGTGAACTCGGGGTTGTGGCGCGCCGAGAGCCCTTCATTGCGGAAGTTGCGCGAGACCTCGAAGACGCGCTCGAGGCCGCCGACGATGAGCCTCTTGAGGTACAGCTCCGGCGCGATGCGCAGGAAGAGGTCCATGTCGAGCGCGTTGTGGTGCGTGACGAAGGGCCGCGCCGCCGCGCCGCCGGCGATCGGGTGCAGGGTCGGGGTCTCGACCTCGATGTAGTGCTCGCCCTCGAGGAAACGCCGGATGGTCGAGAGGACCTTCGAGCGCTTGACGAAGACGTCGAGGACGCCTTCGCTGGCCCAGAGATCGACGTAGCGGCGGCGGTAGCGGAGCTCCTTGTCGGCGAGGCCGTGCCACTTCTCGGGCGGCGACGCGACGGCTTTGGCGAGGAGGCGGACCTCGGTGGCCCACACGGTGGGCTCGCCCTTCTTGGTGTGGCCGAGGCGCCCCGTGACGCCGAGGAGGTCGCCCGCGTCGAGCATCTTGCGCTGCGGCCACCAGTCGGCGAGGTCGTCGCGCTGGAAGCCGATCTGGATCTGGCCGGTGCGGTCGAGGAGCGGCGCGAACATGAGCTTGCCGAAGTCGCGCGCCTGGAGCATGCGGCCGGCGACGGTGACGCGCTCGCCCACGAGCGATCCGGGATTGTCGGCCGTGCCGGCGCCCGCGATGAGCTTCTCGACCGGCGTCGCGACGACTCCGCGCGGAGGATACGGATCGACGCCGGCTCCGCGGAGCGCCTCGGCCTTGGCGACTCGGTCGGGTTGAGCGAGCTCGGTCATGAGCGGGGGAGGGTAACGGAGGAGGCGACAGGAATCACGGCGGTCGAAGAAACGCCCGGGATGACCGCGGTCCATCAGCCCAGGTACCATGGCGTCCCGACGCATCGAAGGGGGAGAGTCCTGGACACACGAGCTTGGAGGGTCCAAATCGCGGTTGCGCTCGTGTTGTCGCCCACGAGCCCGGCACAAGTGACTCAGCGCGTCAGCGTCAACCAGTCCGGTCAACAGACCAACTTCGACTCCACGACGAACGACGTCACTCCCGACGGTCGCTACGTGCTGTTCAGCAGCCACGCGACCAACCTCGTGCCTGGAGACGACAACGCGAGGCGGGACATCTTCCTCCGCGACCGACAGGCAGGATCGACGGAACGCGTGAGCGTGAGCTCGAGCGAGATCGAGGGCAACGGCGATTGCTACTTGTTCGGGGGCTCGGTCAGTCCGGACGCCCGCTTCGTGACGTTCACCAGCCACGCGACCGACCTCGTGCCGGGCGACACGAACCAGAGAGCCGACGTGTTCCTGCGGAATCGGCCGAGCGGGTCTCTCGAGCGGGTGAGTGTGGATTCGAGCGGAGGGCAAGGGAACGATCGTTCGGAGGGAGGGGCCATCTCCGCAGACGGCCGGTACGTCGCGTTCGGGAGCCAGGCGACCAACCTCGTTCCAGGCGACACGAACGGTCAGTGGGACGTCTTCGTCCGGGATCGATCGACGGGGACGACCGAGAGAGTGAGCGTCGATTCGAGCGGAGCGCAGGCCCAGTCGTCCTCGCAATCCCACCCCGACTGCGACATCTCGGCCGACGGTCGCTTCGTCAGCTTCATCAACGATGCCGCGAACCTGGTTCCGGGCGACACCAACGGTCTCCCAGACGTATTCGTGAAGGACCGTCTGACCGGCGTCACCCAACGGGTGAGCGTCAGCTCCGTCGGGCTACAGCAGAACACCTACAGCTTCAACTCGGGTGGTTGCTTGCTCTCGAGCGACGGTCGATGGGTGGGCTTCAGCACGACAGCGAGCAATCTGGTTCCCGGCGACACGAATCAAACTTTTGACGGCTTCGTCCACGACCGGCTGAACGGCACCACCGAGCGCGTGAGCGTCGGTCCCATAGGCAACGATAGCGGCTGGGGGGGGGTGGTGAGATCCGTCTCGGACGACGGTCGCTTCGCGCTCACGATCTCCGGAACGGACCTCGTCCCCGGAGGCATCGCCATGCATTGGGACGTCTACGTTCGCGACCGCATTGCACATACGACCGAGCGCGTGAACGTGAGATGGACGGGGGAGCCGTCGAACGGGGTGATCGGGACTGCCGCGATGTCCCCCGACTGCCGGTACGTGATCTTCGACAGCAGCGCGAGCAACCTCGTGCCGGGGGATACCAACAACAGGTCGGACGTGTTCGTGCGGGATCGAATCGGGGGCACGCAGTTCACGAGCCTGTGCGATCCCGGTCTCGGCGGGGTGAGCGTTTGTCCTTGCTCGAACCCACCCAGCGGATCCGGCCGCGGGTGCGACAATTCCGCCGCAACGGGCGGCGCGACCCTGTGGGCGTCGGGTGCGACCTTCCTCTCGTCCGACAGCCTCCTGTTCGCGACGAGCGGACAGAATCCCGCGACCGTCAGCATCGTGTTCGCGGGAACCGCGCTGAATCCCGGCGGCCGAGTTCTCGGCGCAGGCCTCTACTGCGCGGGCGGGTCGATCCGGCGGCTGTACACCAAGATGGCCTCGGGGGGCAGCATCTCCGCGCCGGACCTAGTCGCGGGTGATATGACGGTCTCCGCGCGGTCAGCAACGATGGGGGACGAGATCCAGCCTGGTCAGAGCCGCTGGTACTTCGTGACCTACCGCGATCCGGTCCGGCTCCGCGGCTGCCACGAAGGGCGCGCCACGATCGATCCACTCGCCGAGATGATGTTCAACGCGACGCAGACGGGGGTCGTGCTCTGGGCGCCGTAGCCTCGTGCCCGTTGTGAGCCGTGGCTGCGGCGGCAATCTGTCCTCACTCATTCTCCGGACAACTCATTCTGGCGAGGAGGTGAAGGTGCTCTAGGGGAACGCCGCAAGCCCGACGAGGGCGATCCACGGGCAGGGTGTGCGTTTCGCGGGTAGCGCGTTCGCTCGGCGCTTACTCCGTCAGAACGCGAGCGACTGCATTACCGCGCCGGGCCAGAGTCGCTGGTGCGCCGGCAACCACCGCGACTCGATCGTGCTCGCGGGTTGCGCGGAGGACAGCACGGTCCACTCGACGCATACCGGACACGTACTGAGCGCCCCAGAAAAATGCTCGTCGAGCGGAAGGTCGAACCAGAGACATCTCGATACAGGGGCTGCGGGAATCGAGACCTCGTGATACGGAGTGGAGAATGAGCAGATCCTCACAAATCAGTCGACTGGCGTTTTTCCTTCTCTTGGCGAGTCCTAGCGCGGCGCAGGTCACCCAGCGGGTGACCGTCGGTTCCGGCGGGATCCAGGGCAACCAGATCTGCTACGCGCCGAGCTCCATCTCGGCGGACGGCCGATTCCTGCTGTTCGACAGCCGGGCGACGAACCTCGTCCCGGGGGACACGAACAACTACCAGGACGTCTTCGTGCGCGATCGCGTCGCCGGCACGCTCCAGCGTGTGAACGTCGGACCTGGAGGAGTCCAGACGAACAACCGCAGCGGAGGCGCCGCCATGACGCCGGACGGCCGCTTCGTCCTGTTCACCAGCGAGGCGAGCAACCTCGTGCCTGGAGACACGAACGGGAGCTGGGACGTGTTCATCCGCGACCGCGTCCTCGGGACGACGGAGCGAGTCAGCGTCAGCTCGAGCGGCGCCGAGGCGGACGCTGCCCTCCACGCCAGCTCCATCTCGCCGGACGGCCGCTACGTCGTGTTCTCGGGGAGCGCGACGAACCTCGTGGCGGGGGACACGAACGGCCACGAGGACGTCTTCCTCCGCGACCGTCTGAACCAGACCACGGAGCGCTTGAGTCTCGCCTCGAACGAGGCGCAGGCCTCCGGCGGGCCGAGCTACAACGGTTCCGTCTCGGACGACGGGCGCTACGTCGCGTTCGTGAGCCTGGCGAGCAACCTCGCGCCCGCGGACACGAACGGCGCCGTGGACGTCTTCCTCCGCGACCGGACCGCCGGGACGACCGAGCGAGTCACGGTCGGCGCGAATCCGCCGCCCCCCGGGGTCCTCTCCTGGGCGGACGGCGTGCAGATCTCCGGGAACGGCCGCTTCGTCGCGTTCTCCCACGACGCGAACAACCTCGTGCCCGGCGACACCAACGGGGTCCCGGACATCTTCGTCCGCAACCTGGCCCTCGGGACGACCGAGCGCGTCAGCGTGAGTACCGCAGGAGGGCAGGGCAACGACCGGTGCTTCGTGATGCCGTCCATCTCGTCCAACGGCCGCTACGTCGCCTTCGGAAGCTACGCGACCAATCTCGTCGCCGGAGACACGAACGTCACGCAAGACGTCTTCCTGCGCGATCGCCAGCTCGGAACGACGGAACGGATCAGCCTGGGCGCGAGCGGCGAGCAGCTGTCCTGGAACAGCTCGTCGGGATGCGTGTCGCCGGACGGCCGCTTCGTGACCTTCGCCAACTTCCTGAACTTCCTGCCGGACGACTCGAACGATCTCCTCGACGGCTTCGTCCGCGACCGCGTCGGCGGAACGAGCTTCACGAGCCTGTGCGATCCCGGGGTGGGTGGAGTCATGCCCTGTCCCTGCCTGAATCCTCCGATCGGCCCCGGTCGCGGGTGCAACAACTCGGGCCTGACAGGCGGCGCGATCCTCTCGGCCACGGGCGGCACGTTCCTCACCTCGGACAGCCTGGTGTTCACGACGAGCGGTCAGCGGCCGGCCACGCTGAGCATCGTCTCGCAGTGGTCGTCTCCGGCCGCGGCGGGCATCACCTTCGGCCAGGGCGTGCGTTGCGCGACAGGGGCACTCAGGCGCCTGTACGTCAAGTCCGCCGAGGGCGGGAGCATCACCGCGCCGGACTACACGGTTGGAGATCCGCCGGTCTCCGTGCGCTCCGCGTCGGCCGGCGACACGATCTCGGCCGGCCAGAGCCGCTGGTACATCGTCTACTACCGCGACGCGGTCGTGCTCGGCGGATGCCCCGCGGCGAGCACCTTCAACGCGACGCAGACCGGGGTCGTTTCCTGGGCGCCTTGACCCCCCGAGTAGCCGAAATCGGCGATCCCACCTAGGCTGGGTGCGTCCAGTCCCCGTGGGCTCGCCTGCGGACTTCCTTCGCAGCCGCGGGACGGAGCGGACGGTTCGAAGCTCGCTTCGAATCGGGAGGAGTCGCCATCGTGATTCTCACCAGGCCTCTACAGCTCCAGTCCGTCTGGCTCTGCGCCGCTCTCGGCTGGCTCGCCGTTCCGGAGGCGCTCGCGGCGGGAGTCGTGCAGCAGGCCTACCTCAAGGCCTCCAATACCGGCGCCGGCGACACCTTCGGACGATCCGTAGCGGCCTTCGGCGACACGGTCGTCGTGGGAGCCAGTTGGGAGGACAGCAACGCCACCGGCGTCGACGGCGACGGGAGCAACAACAGCTTCAATGCCGCGGGCGCGGTCTACGTCTACGTCCGCAGCGGCTCGACCTGGAGCCAGCAGGCCTACCTCAAGGCCTCGAATACCGGAGCGGACGACGAGTTCGGCCGCTCCGTCGCGATCTTCGGCGACACGATCGTGGTGGGAGCGCCGCTGGAGGACAGCAACGCCACCGGCGTGGGCGGGAGCCAGTTCAACAACGGCGCCGGCGGCTCGGGGGCCGTCTACGTCTTCGTCCGCAACGGGGTGGCTTGGACGCAACAGGCGTACTTGAAAGCCTCGAACACGGAAGCGGGCGACGACTTCGGGCGTTCCGTCGCGATCTCCGGCGACACGCTCGTCGTCGGCGCGGAGTTCGAGGACAGCTCCGCCACGGGCGTGGACGGCAACCAGGCCGACAACGGGGCCGTGAACTCCGGCGCGGCCTACGTCTTCGTCCGCAACGGGACGACGTGGAGCCAGCAGGCGTACCTCAAGGCCTCCAATACCCAGGCCCAGGACTCGTTCGGCGTCGGAGTCGGGATCTCCGGGGACACGGCGGTCGTCGGGGCGTACCTCGAGGACAGCAACTCCGGCGCGGCCTACGTCTTCGTGCGCAGCGGGACGACCTGGAGCCAGCAGGCCTACCTCAAGGCCTCGAACGCGGAGGCAGGCGACCAATTCGGCATCTCGGTCGCGGCTTCGGGCGACTCGATCGTCGTGGGAGCGGCCGGCGAGCGAAGCAACGCGACGGGAGTGGACGGCGACCCGAACGACAACAGCCTGATGGCCGCCGGGGCTGCCTACGTCTTCGTGCGGAGCGGAGCGGCGTGGAGTCAGCAGGCCTACTTGAAGGCGTCGAATCCGGCGCCGCTCAGCCAATTCGGCTGGCCCGTCTCGATCTCCGCCGACACGGTCCTCGCCGGGGCGTACCTGGAGGACAGCAGCGCCACGGGAGTGGGGGGGGACCACTCCAACACGGGCGCCAGCGGATCGGGGGCGGCCTACCTGTTCGTGCGGAACGGCGCGGCGTGGAGCCTGCAGTCCTACATCAAGGCCTCGAACACGGACGCGGGCGATCACTTCGGCATTTCGGCGGCCGTGTCCGGCGACCTGGCGGTCGTGGGCGCTCCCGAGGAGGACAGCAGCGCCACGGGCGTGAACGGGGACCCGGGCAACGGCAGCTCGAACTCCGGCGCGGCCTACGTCTTCGACATCGACGTGCTGTTCGCAGGCTTCTGCTTCCCGGGCACTGGCGGCGTCGTCAGCTGTCCCTGCGGCCAGCCCGCGAACGCCGCGGGCGGCTGCGCCAACTTCGGCGCGACGGCGACGAGCGGGGCCGTGCTCGGAGCGAGCGGGACGCCCTCGCTGTCGGCGGACACGCTCGTGCTCGAGACGACCCATCACCGCACCGCTCCGCCTGGGGGCGTCCTCAACGTGTTCTTCACCGGGTCGGGAACGGTGAGCCGCGGGGCGTTGAGCAACGCCGGCGTGCGCTGCGTGAGCACCGGGCTGCGGCGTCTCTACAGCGGCAACACCGTGGCTGGAGCTCTCTCGAAGCCTGGGATGGGCGACGCCAGCGTTTCAGCGCGCTCGTCGGCGCTCGGTGTGGCTATCGCGGCCGGCCAGACGCGGCACTACTTCAACGTGTACCGAGATTCCTCGGCGCCGGGAGCCTGTGGAAGCGCGACGGCGAACACGAACACGACGAACGGCGGTTCGGTCACATGGGCGCCGTGATTGCGCCAAGCAAAGCTTGTGCGCGGAGGATCGTCATGACGTGACGTGAAACCGCGTTCGAGACCCGACGGGGATTCCAAGCCCGTTCGGCAAGGATTGGCCATCCACCGAAAGCGAGT
>JBJXFB010000039.1:0-19227 GCA_046155895.1 Planctomycetota bacterium
CGCGGCCGGCGCGGCCGGAGCCGCTGGTGCGTCGGGCCAGGCGTCGGCCACGGACAGCCGCAAGGACGAATGGGCGCGTCCGCAGCGGACCTCGATCAACGAGATCAGCCTGCGCGCGCTCGTGCAGGACGAGGACAGCAAGATCAACGTCCTCAACATGCTGAACCCCGACGAGAAGGAGGCAGAGGCCGCCTTCGACCGGGTCGTGCGCTGCCTCGACTTGTGCCGGGCCGGGACGCGCGCCGACATCGACGCGCGGACGGCGGAGGACATGGCCACCGCCATGCTCGACTACATGAGGCAGCGCACGAGCTCGAAGATCCCGCGGCCCGAGCTGCTCTCGGACGATCCGGCGAACGTCGATCTCGGCCTGCCGCGATCGCTCAAGGAATTCTCCGTCCTCGAGCCCTTCGAGGAGGGCCACTTCCGCGACTTCCGCGACGAGGACGGCGTGATCGTCCATTCGATCGGGAGCTTCCTGACCGTCTGGTCTTCCGTCGCGACCTTGGGCGAAGTGCGCCGGGGCAGCGCCGGTGCCGCCACCGCGGCGGCGGCCGGAGGCGCCACCACCGGCACGACGGGGACGGGCGGTACCGGGGGGGCCTCCGGCGGCACGCCCACCTCGGGCACGGGGGGAACTTCGGGCACGGGGTCCGGGACCGGCGCGGCGGGAGGGACCGCAGCGGGCGCGGCCGGTTCGGACCCACTCGCGACGGGTGGCTACGGAGTGAACGTGAACACCGCGCCCGTCGCGGTCCTCAAGGCGCTGTTCGACGACCGCGACCTCCCTCCGCGCTTCTGGGACCGCCTGGTCGAGTACAGGAACCTCGAGGAGGAGGCGCCGGTCGAGGACTCGACCACCGAGGAGCCCGAGCCGGCCCTCGACGAGTACGGCGAGGAGATCATCGAGCGCCGGATCTTCGACAACCTGGGCGAGCTCTCCGAGGTCGAGGGCTTCACGGAGCTGCCCGCCGAGGTCCAGTCCAAGCTGAACCAGATGCTGACCGTCGAAAGCCGCGTCTTCTCGATCGCCATCATCGCCCGGCGTTCGACGGCCGCGGGCGGGGACATGTCCGACGGTTACGGCTCGCGCGAGGAGATGGAGGCGAGCGAGCACTCCGGCGACTCGCTCCTGCGGGTCGTCCGCTGCGTGGTCTGGCGGCACAAGCAGGGTGACGAATACGAGATCGTCCCGCTCGTGCGCTGGGAAGTCCTCGACTACGTGCCCTACGAGGTCCAGGACTACCCCGAAGAGGAACGCTAGGCGCGGAAGGAACTCCGCGCCCCCTCCATCGGCCTCGTCCGCGTTTCTCCTTGTCCGGCCTCGGAGGTAGCGCGACAATCCCCGCTCGGCCCGGAGTTCCAGAAGAGCGATCCATGCCCTCCCTCAGCGTTTTCGGTGCCCAGTGGGGGGACGAGGGCAAGGGCAAGCTCATCGACCTGCTGGCGCAGCACGCCGACTGCGTCGTGCGCTACCAGGGCGGCGCGAACGCCGGCCACACGGTCGTCGTCGGCGGAGAGAAGTACGTCCTCCACCTCGTCCCCTCGGGGATCCTGCACCGCGGGACGCTGAACGTCATCGGCGGAGGCGTCGCGCTCGATCCCGCCAAGCTGCTCGAGGAGATCGAGGGCCTGCGCGCGCGCGGCGTGCAGGTCGACGGCAAGAACCTGCGCGTCTCGGCCAGCGCGCACGTGATCTTCGAGCACCACCGCCTGATCGACCAGTGCGCCGAGCGCTGGCGCGGCGAAGGCCGGATCGGGACGACCGGCCGCGGCATCGGACCGTGTTACGCGGACAAGGCCGCGCGCACGGGTCTGCGCCTCTGCGACCTGCTCGAGCCGGCGCTCGGACGGACCCGGCTGCGGGCGGCGCTGGCCGAGAAGAATGCGCTGCTCGTCCAGGTCCACAAGGAAGCTCCGCTCGACCTCGAGAGCCAGCTCGACCGCTACTCCGCGCTGGCGGAGAGCCTGCGCCCCCACGTCGCCGACACGGGCCGCGAAGTCCGCGCCGCGTACCGCCAAGGGAAGCGGATTCTCTTCGAAGGCGCGCAGGGTGCGATGCTCGACATCGATTCGGGGACCTATCCCTTCGTGACGTCCTCGAACACCGGCCCGAACGGGATCGCGGCCGGGGCGGGTTTCCCTCCGCGCCAACTCGACCGGATCATCGGAATCGCCAAGGCCTACTGCACGCGCGTCGGCGAGGGACCCTTCCCCTCCGAGCAGAAGAACGCGATCGGGGACCGGATCCGGACCGCGGGGAACGAGTACGGGGCGACGACGGGCCGCCCGCGGCGCTGCGGGTGGTTCGACGCGGTCGCGGTCCGCTACGCGCTCGAGACCGCGGGCGCCGATTCGTGGATCATGACGAATCTCGACGTCCTCACGGGCTTCGAGGAGATCCGCGCGGCCGTGCGCTACCGGAGCGCAGGCGGCGAGACCCGGGACTGGCCCGCGCACGCCACCAGCGTCGAGCTCTACGAACCGGTCTTCGAATCGAAGCCGGGCTGGACGGAGGACATCACGGGAGTCCGGAAGTACGGGGACCTGCCCGCCGCCGCGCGCCAGTACGTCGAGTGGATCGAAGAGGAGGTCGCGGCGCCGATCGGGATGCTCTCCGTCGGGCCCGACCGCGCGCAGGTGATCTCGCGGGGTTTCGAGCCCTGGTAGCGATGCCCAAGGCCGCCAACGCACGACCCGATCCCTCCCGCCCGTTCCCGCGGCACATCGCGATCATCATGGACGGCAATGGCCGCTGGGCGCAGGAGCGCCGCCTGCGGCGCATCCTCGGCCACCGCGAAGGCATCCGATCGGTCCGGGAGATCACGACCGAGTGCGCGCGGCTCGGCGTGGAGAGCCTGACGCTGTACTCGTTCTCGGTCGAGAACTGGAAGCGCCCCTCGGCCGAAGTGCGCTACCTGATGAGCCTCCTGGCGAAGTTCCTGGTGAAGGAACGGCCCACGCTGATGGACAACGACATCCGCCTGCGCGCCATCGGGCGGCTCGGCGACTTGCCGAAGCCGGCGCTCGCGGCCCTGCGCGAGACCGAGGCGCTGACCCGCGACAACCGCGGGATGCTGCTGCGTCTGGCCCTCTCCTACGGCGGCCGCACGGAGATCGCCGACGCCCTGAAGCGGGTCGCGGAGGACGCGCGCGCGGGCGCGCTCGATCCGGAATCGATCGACGAGGAGACGCTGCGGTCCTACCTCTACGACCCGGAGACGCCCGATCCCGATCTGCTGATCCGCACGGCGGGGGAGATGCGGATCTCGAACTTCCTCCTGTGGCAGATCTCGTACTCGGAGCTCTACGTGTCGCCGGTGTGCTGGCCCGAGTTCCGCAAAGCCGAGCTCGAGGCCGCGCTCGAGGCCTACGCGAGCCGCAAGCGCAAGTTCGGCGGGCTGATCGCGGACGCTCCTCCCGCTGCGGTCGAGCGGAAGGACCCGGCCTCCTCCGCGAAACGCCGCCGATGATCGCTTCATCGACGTTCGCGAAGCTCCACCGATGACCGCGCCTCCGTCGTTCGAGGAACGCCGCCGATGACCGCGCCTCCGCCCTCCAAGGCCGCTCGGATCCTGAAGCGGACCCTGATGGGCTCGACGCTCGTCGCGTGCGTCGCGGGCCTGCTCTTCTGGACGAGCCGAAGCGAAGACGGCCATCCGATCCTCTTCGCGGGGTCCGCGATCCTCCTCGTCGCGCTGTGGGAGACGAGCCGCATGGGCACGCTCGCGCTGCGCGATTTCCTGCCCGCGCTCCTGATCCCAGCGATCGGGGTCATCCGGCTCGGCTCGGCGGCGATCGAAGGCTCGGGAACCGGCTTCGCGCTGGCGTACGCATCGTCGGCCGCGCTCGCGGCGGCCGCCTACGCGATGCTCTTCAGCCTGCGCCGGCTGGCGCGCGGCATCCTCATCGCCCGCGTGCTCACCTACCTCGTGCTCGGCGCGATCGTCCTGTTCGTCACTGACGAGCCGAGCCAGGTGCGGGACCGCCTCGGCCCGGGCGCCCTCGCCCTCGCGATCCTGCTCGCGACCTCGTTGCCCTTCGTCCTGCGTCAGCCTGGAGCCGGACGTGGTCTCGCGATCACGGTCGGGCTCGCGATCTGGATCGCGCCGCCGCTGCCCGCGCTGTGGTACGTGTGGGACGCGTGGTCGATCGGAGGCCTCGTGGCGCTCCTCGTGTGCTCGAAGATCGGCGACACGGCCGGCTACTACGTCGGGAGCGCGATCGGCCGCCATCACCCCTTCCCGAGGATCAGTCCGGGGAAGACGACCGAGGGGTGCCTGGGCTCCTTCGCCGCGGCCACGCTGGCGGGCGGAGCGTCCGTCGCGCTCGACCTGCTGCCCGGCGACCTCGTCCACGGCCTCCTCGCCGGCGCGGTCGTCAATCTCGCGGCCCAGGCGGGCGATCTCCTCGAGAGCTTCGTGAAGCGCCGAGCCGGCGTGAAGGACTCCTCGGCGATGCTCGGCCCCTCGGGCGGCCTCCTCGACCAGATCGACAGCCTCCTGTTGTCCGTCCCCGTCGCCCTCGCGCTCTGGCCGTGGATTCTGCACGCCCATGCGGGTTCGCATTGACAGCCGCGGAGTCGCGTCGGATGCTGAAAGACAGTTGATCGAGGTCACCATCCCTTTGCGGTCCCACGACGAGGCCATCCTCGTCCTCGGTCCCTACGACCGCTTCGCCAAGCTGCTGCGGCAGGACCTCGACATCGAGATCTTCACGCGCCGTGGCAATCTGCGCCTCAAGGGGGAGGACGAGGGCGTCCAGGAGGCGCGGCGCCGCATCGAGCACCTGCTCGGCAAGACTCGCAAGGGACGCGAGATGCAGGCACGCGACATCGAATCGATCCTCCTCGGCGGCGACGGCACGCCTGCCGAGGCAGGTCCGCGTACACCCTCGACGGCCGCGCGCACTTCGGCCGGACGATCGGCGGCCCCCTACCGCATCGTGAGGCCGGGACTCTCCTCGCTCGATCGCGGCGCGCCGTCGGAAGAGTCGTACCCCGGCGCAGCCTACCGCCCGCGCCCGCTGCCCGCGGGCCCCGCCGGAGCCAGCGCGCGTGGGATGCGGGCGAATCCGGTCGAGCCGCGCACGGAGAACCAGCGCCGCTACCTCGAGCTCGTCGAGAAGTGCCCGCTCGTATTCGGCCTCGGCGTCGCCGGCACGGGCAAGACCTATCTCGCCGTCGCCGCCGCCGTGCGCGCGCTGCGCTCCGGCGCCTGCCGCCGCCTCGTGATCACGCGGCCCGTCGTCGAAGCCGGGGAACGCCTCGGCTTCCTACCCGGCGACGTCCAGGCCAAGCTGAACCCCTACCTGCGGCCGATCTACGACGCGCTCTACGACCTGCTCGACTTCGAGGACGTGTCGCGCCTCGAGGAGACCGGCGTGATCGAGGTCGCACCCCTCGCCTACATGCGCGGCCGCACGCTCTCGAACGCCTTCGCGATCCTGGACGAGGGCCAGAACACGACCGTCCCCCAGATGAAGATGTTCCTGACGAGGATGGGAGAAGGCTCCCGGATGGTCGTCACCGGCGATCCCTCCCAATCCGACCTCGACGACGGCCGCAAGAACGGCCTCCAGGACGCCGCCCTGCGCCTGCGCGGCTACAAGGACATCGGCATCGTGGAGTTCACGACCCGTGACATCGTCCGCCACCCGCTGGTCGAGCAGATCGTGAAGGCGTACGAGGCGCCGCTGCGGCCGCCGCGCGAGGGCGAGCGACCCTCTCCGTGAAACTGGCCCCCTTGGCTGTGCAAGGAGCTCGCGCAAGTCCTTGCCGGAGCACGCCCCGCGGGAGCTCCCGGGATCCGGGGCGAGGCGGGGCGCCCTGAACAAGCGCAAGGGCATTGGCCGCGCGGGCTTGGAGCGAGGGCAGGAACAGCGAAGGGGGCCAGGTTCCGTCGGAATCGCTTGGGAAGTCCGCGCCAGGCCCATCACCGACCGGGCCATCCGCACCGCCGTCCGCGCCGCGCTCGCCCACGGAGACCGGGCCGGGATCGCCGTCGAGGTCGCGCTCGTCTCCGATCGGACCCTCGCCTCGATCCACGGCCGGTTCCTCGGTGACCCCGCGCCGACGGACGTGATCAGCTTCGACCTCGGGGAGGAGGACGGCGGTCCCGCTGGAGAGATCTACGTCAGCGTCGACCGCGCGCGCGCGGTTGCGCGTGAACGCGGGGATTCGATCGAACGGGAGCTCGCGCTGTACCTCGTGCACGGTGCCTTGCACCTGTGCGGATTCGACGACCGCTCGCCCCGGCAGCGCGCGCGCATGCGCGCGGCGGAGGCCCTCGTGCTGGCCGGCCTCGGCCTCCCGTCGTCCGCGCCGAGGCGCGCTCGCGGCGGGACGCGAGGGCCGATCGTGAACAGAAAAACGAAAAAAACTTCGCTGGGCTGAGCGGGCGCCGCCGTCTCGAGCGGAGGCGCGCGTTTTTCCCGCGAGAATCGGGCGGAAACCAGCCTCCAGCCCACTCCGCCGCCGATCGCGGCGCGTTCGGCGAACCGCCCGCGCCTCTTGATCAGCCCGTGGGAATGGGTATCCACGCGAGTAGGGCCGGCTCGCGGTCCGGCCGGTCGAGGGACTCGACGGGTCGAGCGCGAGGTCGGCCGCCGAGAAGGAAGCGAGGAGAGTTTGGACACGACCGTCGGGAGAGCGCCAAAGGCCAAGCGCGGGAAATCGACCGCGCCCAAACCGCCAGCGAAGCCGCGGGCGAGGCCTGCACGCAAGGACGCCGTGGAGCGCCTGTGGGCGACCTACCGCAAGCGTCCGGAGGACACCGCGCGCAATCGGCTCGTCGAGGCCTACCAGCCGCTGGTGCGGGAGGTCGTCCGCCGCTTCGGCTACCGGCTGCCGCGCAGCGTCGAGCGAGGCGATCTCGACACGGCCGCCAATTTCGGCCTGATGTCCGCGATCGAGGGCTTCGATCCCTCCCGCGGCGTCCGATTCGAGTCCTACTGCGAGCTGCGGGTCAAGGGCGCGCTCCTCGACGAGCTCCGCAACCAGGACTGGCTGCCGCGCCCCTGGCGGACCCGGATCGAGCTCCAGAAGCGGATCTGCGAGCGCCTGCGCTCCGAAAAGAACCGCGAGCCGAACGACGAGGAAGTCGCCCGCGAGATGGAGCTCCCGCTCGACGAATACCGCCAGATCTTCGGCGTCACGATGCCCGGCCTCCCCGTGGGCTCGATGACGAGCTCCGAGGCCGGCGAGGACGCCGTCCCGGGCCTCGAAGTCCTCGAGGACACGCACAGCGACGCCCCCGGAGAGAAGCTCACGCGCGAAGAGATCCTCCGCCTCGTGACACAGCGCCTGAGCGTGCAGGAGTACCGCATCGTGTACCTCAAGTACTGGGAAGAGCTCTCGATGCGCGAGATCGGCGAGCTGATGCGCCTGTCCGAATCGCGCGTCTGCAAGGTGCACGCGCGGCTGCTCGACCGACTCAAGGACAGATTCAGGGTCGACACGGACGATTGAAAGAACGAGAGCATGAGGCGCAGCCCCATGCTCCCGTAGTACCCGGCGCGGTCCGTGCGAGCGGACCGAGTCGTCGCCGTGCGCCGGTTATCCCGGTGCACTCCCCATGGCGTTGACCGCGCCCGTGAGGGCGCGAGCGCCGAGTGGCGCGCGGCACGGACCTGTCCCCGCTGGTCCAGGCCGAACGCATCTCCTCCTAGCGCCGGTGCTCCGTCCCCACGGAGCGGCCGGCATCCCCCTTCTTTCAGCTCCTGCTCGAGTCCCCCGACTCGACCAGGAGACTTCCTGCCGATCCCGCGACGGAATCGTGCTCTCCCTCGTTCCTTCTGCTTGCGTTTGCGTACCCACAGTCATCGTCCAGCGATTGCGCATGCGCCTCGGCGATGAAGTCCAGGAGGGGACCGCTGAGCCGGGTCGTCCGGCTCTCCCATCGTTTCGAAGCCGAGCAGTCTACCTACGAAATCGCATTCAGGCAAACGGGGAGCGCGAGATTCCTCGGCTCGAACCGCGACTTTTCGAAGCGCTCGGTCCCGACCGAAACGGCGGTGGAAAGAGTTTCCCGGCCCGCCCGCGTGCGCGAAGTCCTCGCGCTTCCCTGCGGGAGAAAGCTTCCGGGTCGAAAAGTCAGCCCGGGAGGAAGTCCTCGCTCGGGAGGAGCTCCGGCAGCGGGGCCTCCGCGCGCGGCGAATGGATCGTCTGCATCAGGAAGTGCAGCGCGTCGGGGAACGAGCGCAGGAACCCGTTGGCGTTCCCCGGCTCGTTCTCGAAGGTCGCCACGACGCGCCCGCGGTAGGAGCGGATGTCGGCGTGGGCGTCGTCCTTGAAGCCGCGGTCCGACATCTCGAACGAGGGCTTCAGATGGAGCACGCACCGTCCGCGCCAGAACGGGAATCCGTGCGAGCGCAGCGCGCGGACGGTCCCGACCTCCATTCCGCCCACGTGCCGGCCCGTCAGGTAGTAGATCAAGGCGCCGCGGGAGTGGCAGGCCGTCACGAACTCGACCGCGCCGGGGACGGGGAGATCGTCCTCGAGGTATTCGTCGGTGAAGAAGCGCTGATACCAGAAGGCGCGCAGCTCGCGCAGCATGGCCGCGTCATCCAGGCCGCGCGCGCGCAGACAATCGGCGACGCCCCAGCCGATCTCCGAGCTCTCGAGCGTCGCGACGATCGCGCGGACCTCGGGCCAACGCGCCTCGCCGAGGACGGCGAACTCCCGGAGGATCCGGAGGTTGCGCGGCCCCGTCGTGAAGAGCGTCGAGTCGAGGTCGAAGACGACGACGGGCAGGACGCCCTCGTTCCCGGCGGCGTCGATGCGCTCGAGGACCTCGCGCAGACGGGGAGAGCCCACGGCCTTGGCGCGGGCCTACGCCGGTCCGCCGACGGCCCGGTGGACCGCGCGAACGCCGTCGAGCACGCTCGCGAAGTCGGCCAGGCGGATCATGTTCGGTCCGTCGCTCGGAGAACGATCGGGATCCGGGTGGACCTCGAAGAAGAGCCCGTCGACGCAGCCGGTCGCGACCGCGGCGCGCGCGAGAGCCGGGACCTTCGTCCGATCGCCGCCGGAGCGGTCGCCGAGCGCTCCGGGCTCCTGCACCGAGTGCGTCGCGTCGAACACGACCGGACGCCCGGTGCGCGCGAGGTGCTCGAAGCCCGTCATGTCGACGACGAGGCGTCCGTAGCCGAAGGAAGAACCGCGCTCGGTGACGAGGACGTTCTTGTTGCCGGCCTCCTCGCACTTCGTGACGACGTTCTGCATGTCCCAGGGCGCGAGGAACTGGCCCTTCTTCACGTTCATGGCGCGGCCGGTCTTCGCGGCGGCGACGAGAAGGTCCGTCTGGCGGCAGAGGAAGGCCGGGATCTGGAGGACGTCGACGATCTCGGCGGCGGAAGCGCACTGGTCGGGCTGGTGGACGTCGGTGAGGACGGGGACTTTGAAGCGCTCGCGCACTTCGCCCAGCCACTCGATCGCGCCGAGGCCCGGACCGCGGCCGGAGCGCGAGCTCGAGCGGTTGGCCTTGTCGAAGCTCGCCTTGAAGACGAGGGGGACCTTGCGTTCGGAGGCGATCGACACGAGCTGCTCGGCGATCGAGAGCGTCAACTCGCGCGTCTCGAGCACGCAGGGGCCGGCGATGAGGAAGAGCTGGCCTCCGCCGAGCTTCCGCCCGGAGACGTCGATGGTCGGGCGCGTGGTGGAGGTCATGAGGTCGGCGCGTATCGTCTCAAGGGACGACGAGGCGGGATTGTACGGGATCGACCACGATCTCCACGGGGGTTTCGCCGAACGCGTCGCCGTCGACCTGGCAGGGTGCGGGCGCGTCCGAGGTGATCCGGATCGATCGCGCGCGCAGGCGGGTGCACGAGCCGCCCGGCAATCCGGAGACGAGAGCGCGGATTCCGTAGCCCAGGAGGCTCGCCCGCGATCCCTTCGCGAACAGGTAGACCTCGAAGAGCCCGTCGTCGATGCGGCGGTCGGCCGCGAGCACCTTCAACCCGCCGTAGTGGACGACGTTGCTCGCGAGGACGAGGGCGAAGCGGCCGGGGAGCTCGCGGCCGTCGATCTCGACCGCGAGACGCCGCGGCTCGTAGCGCCAGAGGGCCCGCAGTCCCGCGGTGAAGTAGTCGAATCTCGTGATGGGGCCGCGGCGGCGCGCTTCGACTTCGTGGACGGCCGCGGCGTCGAATCCGACGCTCGTGACGAGGAAGGACAGGCGTTTGGCGTTGACGCGCGCCGTGTCGAGAGCCGTGGTCTTGCCGCGCGCGATGACGCGCACGGCTTCGGGGACGTCGCGCGGGATGCCGAGATCGAGGCTCATCACGTTCGCGGTGCCGATGGGGAGGATCGCGACGGGCAAGTCGCGGCCCGACAACCCCTCGAGCACCTCACCCACCGTTCCGTCGCCGCCGACGCTGACGGCGAGATCGAATCCCGGCTCGATCGATCTCGCGCGCCGCATCGCGTCGCCGCGCGCGCTCGTGAAGTGGAGTTCGCACTCGATTCCGACTTGCGCGAGCCCGGCGACGAGTTCCTCGGCCGCACCGCGCGCCCGCCCGCGGCCTGCGATCGGATTGGCGAGGACGAGAGCGCGGCGGAAGGCGGCGGGGCTCATGGGCGCGGAAGGAGGATAGCGAGCTTGACGCCAGCGAACCGCTCGCGTTTCCT
This sequence comes from Planctomycetota bacterium, assembly GCA_046155895.1. Classification (GTDB taxonomy): domain Bacteria; phylum Planctomycetota; class UBA1135; order UBA1135; genus DASYPQ01. The sequence continues at coordinate 10,628 of JBJXFB010000039.1, forward strand.
GCTCGAATGTCATCGGGGACGACGCTCGTGCTGGGTGGCAGCGGCTTCCTCGGAGCACACGTCGTCGCGCAGGCGGGATCGGAGGTGGTGGTCGCGGGGCGCGAGGAGGGTCCCGAGAAGGCGCTGCGAGCTGGTTCGCCACGCGCGAAGTTCCGGAAGCTCGACGCGCTCGCTCCCGGCCAGCTCGAGCTCGTGCTCGACTCCGTCCGGCCCGCGAAAGTGATCCTCTGCACGGCGCTCTCGAGCGTCGCCGACGCGGAGAAGTATCCCGGGCTCGCGCGAGCGCTGAACGTGGAGTTCCCGCGCCTCGTCGCGGTCTGGTGCGCCAGGAGTCGCGCGCGGCTCGTGCACGTGTCGACCGACCTCGTCTTCGGAGGAAACGACCCGCCGCCCGGAGGCTTCTGCGAGGAGGATCCTCCTGCGCCGCTCTCTGAGTACGGCCGCTCGAAGTCGGCAGGGGAGTCCGCCGTGCTCCAGGCGCACCCGAAAGCGCTCGTCGTGCGCCTCCCGCTGCTCTACGGCGACTCGTTCGGCCGCGACCGCGGCGCGTCGGACAGCCTGCTCTCCGCAATCGCGCGCGGCGAACGCCCGACGCTCTTCACCGACGAATGGCGCACGCCGCTGGACGTGGCGAACGCCGCGCGGGCGCTCGTCGAGCTCGCGGAGACCGACGCGAGCGGCCTGCTGCACGTTGCAGGTCCCGATCGCGTGAGCCGCTACGAACTCGGGCTGCTCGTGCTCCGCTCGCGCGAGATGGACGACGCTGCCGCCCGCGCGGCGATCCGCCCGGCAACGCGCGCCGAAGCAGGGCTGGAAGCCACGCGAGCGCGCGACGCTTCGCTCGACTCCAGGCGGTCGCGAAGCCTCCTCTCGACGCCGCTCCTGTGCCTCCAGGATACGCCGGGCTAGTCTGGTCGCAGTCGGGCGCGTCCGAAGGCGCTGAAATCGGGGATGACAGTCATGAGCCAGATGAAGTCTCGTCTCCTTGCTTCGCTTCTCGGAGGCGTTCTGTGCTCCCCGCTCGCTGCGCAGGCGACGCAGCTGATCTCGGTCAACTCGTCCGGTGTCTCCGGAGGGGGAGGGTCCTACGGGTCGGCTGTTTCGGCGGATGCACGCTACGTGGCATTCCTGAGTGGCGCCGCGGACCTCGTCGCTGGAGACACCAATGGATTCACAGACGCCTTCGTACGCGACCGGCAGAGCGGAACCACCCAGCGCGTGAGCGTGGCGAGCGGGGGCGCAGAAGCCGATGGCGCCAGCGATGTTTCCGTGTCGATCTCCTCGGACGGCCGCTACGTGGCCTTCTACTGCGAGGCCACCAATCTCGTCCCGGGCGACACGAACGGAGTCCGCGACTGTTTCGTGCACGACCGCTCGAGCGGAACGACCGAGCGCGTGAGCGTGGCCACGGGGGGGACAGAGGGCGACGCGTATTCGGGCCTCATCCTGGGATCGGCGCCGTCGGTTTCCCCTGACGGACGCTTCGTGGCATTCAACAGCTTCGCCACGAACCTCGTCGCGTCCGACACGAACGGCTCTTTTGACGTCTTCCTGCGCGACCGCCAGAACGGCACGACCGAACGCGTGAGCGTGGCCACCGGGGGAGCGGAGGGAGGTGCCAGCAGCTTTTCGTCTTCGATCACTCCTGACGGCCGCTTCGTGGTGTTCGTCAGCGAGGCCGCTAACCTCGTCTCGGGCGATACCAACGCTCTCCACGACGTTTTCCTGCGCGACCGCCAGAGCGGAACCACCGAGCGCGTGAATGTGGCGACGGGTGGGGCCCAGGCGACTGGAGGCACCTCCCCGTCGGTCGTCTCGTCGCTCACTCCCGACGGCCGTTTCGTGGCCTTCTTGAGCGGCGCCACGAATCTGGTCGCGGGTGACACGAACGGCCGCGATGACGTGTTCGTGCGCGACCGCCACGCCGATACGACGGGGCGGGTCAGCGTCGCGACGGGCGGGGCGGAAGGGAATTTCGCCTCCGGCTACCCCTCGATCTCCGCCGACGGGCGATTCGTCGCGTTCATCAGTGGCGCCACGACTCTGGTCGCGGGCGATACGAACATGCTCGTGGACACTTTCGTGCGCGACCGGCAGAACGGCACGACCGAGCGCGTGAGTGTCGCCACGGACGGTACACAATCGCGCGGAACCTCCAGCTTGATCAACGCGCCGACGTCGGTTTCGGCTGACGGGCGATTCGTGGTGTTCATCACCTATGCCCCCAACCTCGTCGCAGGAGACACGAACGGAATCTACGACGTGTTCTTGCGCGACCGGCTGGGACTCTCGGGAGCTCCGATGGTGCAGAGCTGCTTCCCCGGCACGGGGGGCGTGATCGCCTGCCCGTGCGGCCAGCCGGCGAATCCGGCCGGCGGCTGCGCCAACTTCGGCGCGGGCTCGACGAGCGGAGCGGTGTTGAACGCCAGCGGAACGGCGTCCGTGAGCTCCGACACGGTGCTGCTCACCACGAGCAACCACCGCAGTCCGCCGGGTGGAGTGTTGAACGTGTTCTACAGCTACAAGCCGGGAGGACCGGCTCCGACCTCGGGCATCGGGAGCGGCGCCGGCGTGCGCTGCGCAGTGGGGGGCTCCCTGAAGCGTCTCTACACCGTCCAGGCCTTCGGCGGATCGATCTCCAAACCCGGGATGGGGGACCTCAGCGTAAGCGCGCAGTCGGCGACTTTCCCGGGTCACGCGATCGTCCCCCCCGAGTCTCGCCACTACCTCACCGTCTACCGCGACGGACAAGCGGGCGTGCCGTGTGGCAATCCGCTCACCAGCACCAATGTGACGAACATGGGCGTCATCCTCTGGGTTCCTTGATCTGAGGGATCCTCCAGCCGATTTCCCCCGCGGCCAGCGTGATGCGCACGCCAGCCGCGCGTCCATACTGGCGTGGTCATGACGGAGGCGCACCGGGCGGGTGGGATGAGGAAGCCCGCCCGGGCCTTCGATCCCGAGCCCTGGCGCAGCGAGCTGCGCGGTTTCGTCCTTCGCATGGGGGCGGGGCAGGAGTCGGAGGACGTCGTCCAGGAGACCTTCCTGCGCGCGCTGCGCTCGCCGCCGGAAGGCCGGCCTCGCGCCTGGCTCTACCGCGTGGCGATGAACGTCCTCCGCGATCGCGTCAGGCGCGGCCGGCATCCGGGAGCGAGCGACGAGGAAGGTGCTTCGGACGCTCTCGGCGCGCTCGAGGACCGCGCGCCCGATCCGCGCGCCGCGGCCATCGCGCGCGAGACGGTCCGCATCGCCTGGCGCGCGGCCGCGGGACTGCCCGATCGCCAGCGCGCGGCGCTCATCCTCCGCATCCAGCGCCACATGGACTACGACGAGATCGCCGTCGCGCTCGAGTGCTCGATCGGCGCGGCGCGGCAGCACTTCCATCTGGCCGTCAAGGCGGTGCGCGATGCGCTCGCGGAGAAGGGGGAGCACGATGGCTAGGAACCTGGACGGCTGCGCGGAGTTCGACGAGCGCCTGATCGAGCAGGCCTTCTCTCCGTCGCCCGACGCGGAGCTCGATCGGCATCTCGTCGCGTGCCCTCGATGCCGCGCGGCCCGTGAGCGCTATCTCGCGACGGGTGACGCGCTCGGTGCGGCGCTCGCGGTCGTCCCGGACTCGCGTGGCGCAGCGCCCGTCCGGCGCCGCTCGCGCAGGCCACTCCTCATCGCCGCGTGTGCCGCAGCGCTCGTCATCCTCGTGATCGTTCTCTCCCGGTCGCGCCAGGAACGAGAGTTCACGGTCCAGTCGATCGAAGGCGAAGTCAACTTCGCAGAGGACCCCGGCCACGTCCGGGTGGACCTCGGCCGGGCGCGCTTCGACGTCGAACGCGGTCCGCTCGTCGTCGACACGCCGCTCGGCGTCGCGCGGTGCGACTCGGGGAGCTTCACGTTGTCCGTCGCGCGCGAAGGAGGGATCGAATCCATGAACAAGAAGCACGCAGCCCTGGCCGTGACGATCACCGTGACGGCCGGAATCGTCTGGTGGGCGGCCGGCGGCCACGAGGTCGAGGTCGATTCCGCCTCGCCGTGGGTCGAGAGGGAGACCACCGCGACCGCGCCTCCCGATCTCTCCAGCCTCGAGAGGTCCGGCGGCGCGCGTTCCCCCGAGCAGCGGGCGTCGCTCCTCGCCGAGCCCGCCGTCGAAATTGCACCGGACCCTGCCGTTGGCGCGCAGCCCGACCGGAAGTACGAGATCCACGGCCGCGTCGTCGACGCGGAGACCGGCGAGCCGCTCCCCAGCGCCCACGTGACCCTCGGAGACCGCCGCCCCGAGGGCCGAGCCTTCGCGGCCTTCGCCGTGAGCGGCAAGGACGGCCGATTCCGCTCCACGTCCGTCGCGCTCCCGCGCGCCCTGCCGATTCGTCCGGGCGTCGCCGTGGACGCGTTCTTCGTCGGGACCTACCTCGTCGCCGAATGCGAGGGCTTCGCCTCGCGCTACGAGATCCCGTGGGAGCGCTTCTACGACGCGGGCAGCGCGCTCGACGCGCGCGAGCCGATCGATCTCGGCGAGATCCGCCTGCACCGCGGAGTCCGCGTCGCCGGACGCGTCGTCGACGAGCGTGGCGAGCCCGTCGCGGACGCCGCGCTGCTCCTCTCGGAGGGCCGGCCCGGCAGCGCGGCCTTCACTCCCGCGACCGCGGAGGAAGTCGCGCGCTCCGGGGCGGACGGATCGTTCTCCCTCGCGCGGAGCATCGCGCCGGCGGGTGAACACGCGAAGATCCACCTCTTCGCGGTCGCGCCGATCGGCATCGGATGGGTCGAGATCGACGTGCTGGACGGAAAGCGGGAGTCGGGCGAGCTCCTGGTGCGGATCGAAGCTCCCGCGCGGCTCGAGGTCCTCGTCCAGGACGTGGACGGCAAGCCGATCGCCGGCGCCGACGTGAGCCTCGAGCCCCGCTTCGAGCCGCTGCTGACGCCGCGGTACGGCCGGCTGCACGACCACGCGATGTTCATGGGCGCGCGCCCCGACATCTGGAGCCTCTTCCAGGCGAAGACCGACGCGCGGGGGCGCGCGCGGTTCGAGCGCGTTCCCACCGCGTCGAGCGAGGGGACTTACGACGTCGTCGTGACCGCGAAGGATTTCGCGCGCGACTGGAAGGACGACGTCCTCGTGCTCGCCTCGCGCGACACGAACGCGGTCGTCGTGCTGGAGATCTTCAAGCCCCGCTCGATCTCCGGAACGGTGCGGTCGGAGGACGGCTCGCCCGTCGCGGGCGTGAAGGTGGACACGCATTCGGGGGGCCAGATGCTCAGCACGAGCACGGACGCGGCCGGCGCGTACCGCTTCGAGGGGCTGGACCCGTCGATCGAGGACGGCTGGTTCGCCCTCGACGCGCCCGGCTTCGTCGAGATCCGGCGCAGCGTGCCGCTCCCGTCGCGCGGCGATCTCGAGGGGATCGATTTCGTGCTCGCGGCGCCGCGCGCGATCGCGGGGAGGATCGTCGACCAGGACGGCATGCCGGTCGCCGGCGCGCGGCCGCGACTCTTCCGCTCGGGCGAATGGCGGACCTTTCGCGGCGAGCAGGGCCAGACCGGCGCGGACGGGGCCTTCCGCTTCGACGACGCGACGTCGGGATCGTGGACGCTCAGCATCCAGCCTCCCGAGCCCCTGTCGGACTGGCTGTCGCCGAACACGATGCTCGAGGTGAAGGGCGGCGACGACGCGCTCGACGTCGTCATGGGGCGCGCGCGGAACGAGGGAGCGCGCGTGGTCGCGGAGATCGTCGACGCGGCGAGCGGCGAGCCGCTCGATCCGATGGCCGCGGAGATGTGGCCGCAGGGAAGGTGGCCGGAAGACTCGCGGCGCACGCTCCCGGCGCTGGTGCGCGGAGCGGGCCGCGTGACGGCCGATCCGGTCGATCCCGGGAGTTGGCGCTTGTGGGTGCGCGTCGAGGGACGCGCGACGGCGTTCGCCGACTTCAAGATCGATCCGGGGCAGCGCGTCGCGAACGTGCGTGTGCCGGTCGGAAGGGAGGCCTCGCTCGTCGGCCGCGTGCTCTTCGACGAGGACGTTCCGTTCCGCGAGATCGTGATCGACGCGCAGGTGGGGGACTCGGGCGTCGCCCCGAGCGGCCCCGAGTGGTCCGCCGCGGGCGCGAGCGTGACCAAGGCCGAGCTCCCGATCGCGCCGGACGGCACGTTCCGCCTCGATCGCGCGACGCCTGGGAATTGGCTCCTCAACGTGCGCGCGAACGGCGTGCTCGGCCACGGCAAGGTCGACGTGCCTTCCGGCGGCGAAGGCCGCGGCGAGCTCCGTCCGATCGCGGGAGGGCTGCTCGCGTTCCGCGGGAACGACGTCGCGCCGAAGGGCGGGTTGCGCGTCGAGTTGCGGATCGCGGAGGGCGAATCGGGGAACGACACGTACGTGCGGCAGATCGAGGTCGCGGAGGGAGCGTTCTTCGAGCACGAGGCCACGGTGTGGGCCGGCGCCGTGCGCTGGAACCTCGTGTTCCGCGCCATGGACGATCCGTTGTGGAAACGGTCCGACGGACTGGCGCAACCGCAGGGAGGATCGATGCGGGTCGCCGCGGGGGAAGTCGCGCGGATCCCCGTTCCGATCGTGCTGCGCGATTGAGTCTCAGCCCCCCTGTCGATCTCGAAGCCGCTGAGATAGGCTCGTGGACGTCCCCCCCCTTGGAAAGGAGCACGGCCATGATCCGAAGCTTCCGAAACTCCCTCTCGTTGCTGCCCGCGGGAGCGCTCTCCTTCGCGGCGCTGGCGTCTCCGGTTCCCGCACAGGTAACCGTCCGCGTGAGCGTCGGCTCGTCCGGGGCGCAGGCGAACGGCGAGAACTTCTACTCTTCGAATTCCGCCGACGGTCGTTTCGTGGCGTTCTGGAGCGACGCCACCAACCTCGTCCCTGGGGACACGAACGGACAGCGCGACGTCTTCGTCCGCGACCGCCAGCTCGGCGCGACCGAGCGCGTCAGCCTCGGTTCCGCCGGTGCGCAGGGAGACGCTCCCAGTGACTATCCTTCCATCTCCCCCGACGGACGTTTTGTGTCCTTCACGAGCAGCGCCTCCAATTTCGTCGCCGGGGACACAAACTTTCGTCCCGACATCTTCGTCCGGGACCGCCAGACCGGGACGACCGAGCGCGTCAGCGTCGATTCCAGCGGCGTGGAGGGGAACGCCAGCAGCTTGGACTCCTCGATTTCCGGCGACGGCCGCTACGTGGCGTTCCGGAGCTTCGCCACCAACCTCGTGCCGGGCGACACGAACGAATTCCCCGACATGTTCGTTCGCGATCGCCAGAGCGGGACGACCGAACGCGTCAACCTCGACTCCAGCGGAGTGCCGGGGAACGGCGGCTGCGCCGGGGCGAGGATCACCCCCGACGGCCGCTACGTGGCGTTCCATAGCGACGCCAACAACCTCGTTGCCGGGGACACGAACTATTCCGATATCTTCGTCCGCGACCGGCAGCTCGGCACGACCGAGCGCGTCAGTGTCGACTCGAGCGGCGCGCAGGCGAACGGCAGCAGCACCTGGCCCTCAATCTCGCCCGACGGTCGCTACGTGGCGTTCATGAGCATCGCCAACAACTTCGTCCCGCAGGACACGAACGACTCACTCGACGTCTTCGTCCGCGACCGGCAGCTCGGCACGACCGAACGCGTCAGCGTCGACTCGAGCGGGGCGCAGGGAGACAACGGCGGTATTGGCTTCAGCCCCGACAGCTACAACCCTTCGATCTCCGCCGACGGCCGCTACGTGGCGTTCCAGAGCTACGCCGCCAACCTCGTCCCCGGGGATACGAACGGACAAGCCGATGTCATCGTTCGCGATCGTCAGAGCGGCACGACCGAACGAGTCAGCATCGACTCCAGCGGCGCGCAAGGAATCTTCGGCGGCAGCGTGCCCTCGATCTCCGCCGACGGCCGCTACGTGGCGTTCACGAGTTCCTCCTACAACCTCGTTCCCGGGGACACGAACGGATCGCCCGACATCTACGTCCACGACCGTTCCGGTGGAACCGATTTCACCAGCCTGTGCGATCCTGGCGTCGGCGGCGTGATCGCGTGTCCGTGCGCGAACCCGCCGAGCGGCGCGGGTCGAGGCTGCAACAACTCCTCGAACACGGGCGGAGCCAGCCTGTCGGCGAGCGGGGGGACCTTCCTCACTTCCGACAGCCTGGTCTTCACCACGACCGGCCAGAGGCCGACCGCCCTGAGCATCGTGGCGCAGTGGAACGGCGTGAACCCGACCGGTGCGATCTTCGGCCAGGGCGTGCGCTGCACGTCCGGCACGCTCAAGCGCCTGTTCGCCAAGTCCGCATCGGGCGGCAGCATCACGGCTCCGAACTTCGCCGGGGGAGATCTTACGGTTTCGGCTGCGTCGGCCGCGAAGGGAGACCCGATCGCGGCGGGACAGAGCCGCTGGTATGTCGTGTACTACCGGGACAACACGGTGCTCGGAGGATGCCCGGCGCTCAGCAATTTCAACGCGACCCAGACGGGACGCGTGATCTGGTCGCCGTGATTGCGCCAAGCAAAGCTTGTGCGCGGAGGATCGTCATGACGTGACGTGAAACCGCGTTCGAGACCCGACGGGGATTCCAAGCCCGTTCGGCAAGGATTGGCCATCCACCGAAAGCGAGT
>JBJXFB010000043.1:0-7738 GCA_046155895.1 Planctomycetota bacterium
GCTCGCTCTCCGTACGCTCTGTCTTCATCGCCGCTCCGCGGGGTGTTGCTCGAAGGACTGTGTGGTAACAGCCTTATGCCACACCTCGCGGTCGGCTTAAATGCGCTGGTGAGAGATGCGGGCTAGACCGCGCGCGGCATCACGCGGCGTACTCGCCCTCCCTGGGCTGTCGGCTCCGGCGGCGGGCAGGCTCTTCAGGCGCATTCGCGGTCCGTTCGAGGCCGGCGACGAAGGCTTCGGTCGAGAGCGCCAAGTCGGAGCGACCGTGATCGAGGGCCGTCTGCGCGAACTTGCGCAGCATCCGCCGGACTTTGACCAGCTCGCGCAGGACCGGTGAATCCTTGCGTTGCTTGTTCTCCAGGCGCGTCTTGATCTCTTGGATCTTCTCCTGGAGATCTGCGATTCGTTCATCTTCGCTGCGACGCGTGTAGCTGCGTTTCATCTTCGTGGTCATGAATGGTTGGTAATGGAAAAGGGCAAAAACACATTCGAGCCCTCTGCGAGCGAAGTCCTTGATCCGCGCTTCGACCCCGAGACTCTCGAGTGCATTTTCACGCTGAATCGCCGAGGAGAATGGAACGATGAGTTCCCAAACTCTCGCCCGCGCAATCACGGGGATTCGACTCCCCGCGGACGACTGCCGATCTTATCACACTTTGCCCGCAGATCAAGGTGCCAGCGCTGGCGCTTGACCTCGTCCGTGGATGCGGGGAATCTGGACCGTTCGCGAGCCTACGATGAGCCTGCACGGCGACGTCGAGCGAGTCCTGATCAGCGAGGCCCAGATCGAGACAGCCATCGACCGAGTCGCCGCGGAGATCACTTCGATCTACGAGGGATCTGACTTCACGGTCGTCTCGGTGCTGAAGGGATCCTGCGTGTTTGCGTCCGACTTGATTCGTCGCATCCCCATCCCGTTGGAATTGTCGTTCCTCGGCGTATCGAGCTACGGAGCTGGGACCGAGTCCGGCGTCCTCGAAATCACGTTCCTTCCGTCCCGCAACGAGATCGAAGGACATCGTCTCCTGGTCGTCGACGACATCCTGGACTCGGGTCGAACCCTGCATCGCGTTCGGGCCGAGCTCGAGACCCGCGGCGCTCGCGAGGTGAGGACCTGCGTGTTCCTCGACAAGCCTTCCAGGAGAGTGATCCCGATCGTGCCCGACATGCGTTGCTTCGAGATCGAGGACGCTTTCGTCGTCGGCTACGGGCTCGACTTTGCGGGTCGCTATCGAAACCTCCCGTACGTCGCCTCGCTGCGCCCGGAAGTCCTCGCGAGGCATTCCGCGCGCGGCCTCGCGGGGGAGTAACGGGAGTTTCGCGCCCGGCTTGCCAGGCGAACGGAAGCCGTGCATCCTCTTCGATCGCGGCCAGGCCGCGGGGCTCCCGTGACCAGCCATATCCCCATCCCTCCGGAGCGCAGCGGCATGGAGCTCGACGAGTTCCTGTGCCTTTCCTTTCCGCTCCTGAACAAGGGTTTCCTGCGTCACCAGGTGCGGGAAGGGAAGGTCCTCGTCGACGGCAATCCCGCGGCTCCATCGCAGCGGTTGCGGATGGATCAGGTGTTGTTCGTCGACTTCGACGAGACCGAGGATCTCCCTCGCGCGCCGGTGGCTCCGCTCGCGCGGCTCCCCATCCTGTACGAGGATCCACTCGTCCTGGCGGTCGACAAGCCGCCGGGCCTCGCGGTCGAGCCGGAGCGTTGGGCGCGCGAGAACGCGAGCGTGGCTGGTGCTCTTCTCGAGATGGCCCTGGCCCGCTCCGGAGCCGAACCCGAGCCTGCGACGCCGCTCGAGACGGAGCTCGAGTTCCGTCCGCGGATCCTCCACCGCCTCGACAAGGACACGAGCGGGGTGCTCCTCGTCGCGAAGACCGTGGAGTCCGAGCGGCGGCTGCGCTTGGCCTTCGACAACGGCGAGGTGCACAAGACCTACCTCGCCCTGGTCGAGGGCGAGCACCCCCTCCCCGAGGGCGACTTCGAGATCATCGATCTCCCGATCGGCCCTGACGAACGCAAGAGCGGTCGCATGTCCGTCGACCCGGTGAACGGCAAGCCGTCGCAGACGCGCATCCGGATCGAACAGCGCTTCCGGGGCTACACGCTGCTCCGCTGCGAGCCCCTGACGGGACGCACGCACCAGATCCGCGTCCACCTGCGGGAGATCGGTTTCCCGCTGGCCGTCGATCGGGTCTACGGCAGGCGGGACTCGCTGCGCCTCTCGGAGATCAAGCGCGGATACCGGCGCAAGCCCGGGCAGATCGAGCCGGCTTTGATCGACCGACTGACGCTCCACGCGCTGGAGATCGAGTTCCCGGATCCGGCCGATGTCTCGTCGGCTCCCGGCAAGGACTCGAGGACGATTCGCGTCTCATCGCCCCTGCCCCGCGACTTCGAGCGCGCGCTGAAGCAGCTCGGCAAGGTACGCCCGCGATGAAGCTGAAGAGCAAACCGGGCGATTTCGTCGTGCGCGAGATCCTCCGCGACGGCTACCTCCGTTCGCGAGGCCGATTCCGCGTGTACCGCGTGACAAAGCGCAAGTACACGAGCCTGGAAGCGGCGGGATTCCTCGCGCGACAAGCGGGCGTCGACGGCAGCGAGATCGGCCTGGCCGGGCTCAAGGACCGCCAGGGCATCACGACGCAGTTCATGAGCGTTCCCGGCGGACGGATGGTGCGCTGGCGGAGCCCGGAGATCTCGATCGAGTTCGCCGGCTTCTCCGGCGAGGCCCTTACGAGCCGTCACAGCGAGGGAAACGATTTCGACGTGATCGTGCGGGACCTGCCGCGCGATGCCGAGCCTCGCGTCGAAGCCGGGATTGCCGCGGTGCGCGAGCACGGCCTCGTGAACTATTTCGGCGAGCAACGCTTCGGCAACCTGCGATCCGGACAAGGCTGGATCGCCCGTGACCTCGCTCTCGGCAAGCACGAGCGCGCCCTCCGGAACCTGCTCGGCTCCGTCTCCGAGCGCGACGACGACAAAAACCGGAAGTTCAAGGCGGCACTCAACTCGCGCTGGGGCGATTGGCGGGCGTGCCGGGAGATCGCCGGTGTGTTCGGGGCCCACCACTCGGTCTTCGAGCACCTCGCCCGGCATGCCGGGGACTTCGCGGGAGCCTTCCGCCGGATCGCGCCGAAGCTGCGGCTCATCCACCTCTACGCGTGGCAGTCGCACGTCTGGAATCGGGCCGTGGCGCGCTACGTGGAGGAGATCACGCCGCCCCGCGATCGGATCGCGGTTCCTTCGCCCGAAGGCCGGCTGATCCACGCGCGCGGTCCGATGAACTTCGATCCCGCGATGCACGGGACCTTCCGCCTGCCGGGGCCGGGACTCGAAGACGTCGAGCATCCGCGTCAGCGCGAACTCCTGGCGCAGGCCTTGGCTCTGGAAGGCCTCCAGCCGAAGGATTTCCGGATCGAGGGCGTGCCGGGGTTCCAGCTCAAAGGCGAAGACCGCGCGCTCGCGCTCCATCCCCGCGACCTGCGCTCGAGCCGGACACCGCGAGGACTGCGCCTGTCGTTCGCGCTGCCGCGTGGCGGGTACGCCCTGCTCGTCGTGCAGCGCCTTCTCGCGGACCTCGGACCACGGACGTCGCCTAGCCGAAGGCCGAGCAGCGATCGTCCGAACCCCCATCGGAGCCGGAAATGAGCCAGGAGCCCGCCGTCGGAGTGATCGGAGGATCGGGGCTGTACGAAATCCAGGGTCTCAATTCCGTGAAAGAGATCGAGCTCTCGACGCCTTTCGGGGCTCCGAGCGACGCCTTCGTCACCGGTGTCCTCGGGGGGACGCGCATGGTCTTCCTTCCTCGCCACGGCCGAGGGCACAGGATCAGTCCGACCGAGATCAACTCCCGGGCGAACCTGTGGGGGATGAAGAAGCTCGGAGTCACGCGCATCGTCTCCCTCTCCGCGGTCGGCTCGATGCGCGAAGACGTCGCGCCGGGCGACTTCGTGATCGTCGACCAGTTCTTCGATCGCACGCGTCACCGCGCGGACACGTTCTTCGAGGACGGCGTCGTGGCGCACGTGATGTTCGCGGATCCGGTCTGCCCCGAGGTCCGAAAGACCTTGCTCGCTGCCGGCGCGGGCCTCGACCTCCGGATGCACGATGGAGGCACGTACCTGAACATGGAAGGCCCCCAGTTCTCGACGCGCGCCGAATCGAGGACCTACAGGACCTGGGGCGTCGACGTCATCGGCATGACCAATCTCCAGGAGGCGCGGCTCGCGCGCGAAGCCGAGATCTGCTACGCCACCGTCGCGATGGCGACGGATTACGACTGCTGGCACGAGACCCACGAGGACGTCACGGTGGAGGCGATCCTCGCGGTGATGTCCAAGAACGTCGAGCACGCTCGCCGGCTGATCGCGAAGGTCGTTCCGCTCCTCCCGCGCCAGCGGGGCTGCGCCTGCGGGGTTGCGCTCACGAACGCGATCCTGACCGCGCCGGATCAGATCCGGCCGGAAGCGCGCGCGCGTCTCGGGCTCCTGCTCGACCGGGTCTTGCCTCGATGATCGAGCGCAGGTTTCGCGGAAGGCCGCGCCCCCTGCTTGTGTGTTTCCTCGTGTTGCTGCCGGCCTGCGGCAATCCGTCGAACGACAAGCTCCGCGAGTGGAGCCGTCGCGCCGAGGCGCTGCCTCCGCCCGCCGTCAACGCCGGCCACACGGGCCCGGGCGTCGCGCCCGGAGGGACGGGCACCGGCCGGTTCGCGCGCGCGGTCTACGAGAACTTCCGCGCCGACAGGGCGATGAAGACCGCCGCCTACGCGGACCGCTACTACCGCGAGCCCGGGAACGAAGGGTTCGAAGCCGTCCTCGACCGCGTGCGGACCGAACTCTCCGACGCTGGATACGGGAAGGACGACTGGTTGCGGATCGAGGAGTTCGAGACGCTCATGAACTCGCCGGCGTGGACGCCCCGCCGGGCACGGATCCGGCTCCTCGTCCCTGGTGAGCCCGAGCGCGTCCTCCACGAGCTCGCGCGGCCGGAGGACCAGGATCGCACGATGCTGCCGCGGAATGCGCCCTCGGGTGAGGCCGAAGGCCGAGTCGTTTTGGCCTTCGACGACGTTGGCCCCGGCTCCGTCCTGGTCACGGATGACCCTCTCTCGAAATCGAGGATCGCGGAGGCCCGCGACAAGGGCGCGGTGGCCGTGCTCTCGGGCCACCTCCGCGAATGGAACGAGGATCCCAGCGGCAAGGGCCGCCACCTCGACGCGATCGCCTATGCGTCCGTCCCCGCCGGCTGCGCGCTCCCGGTCGCGATGATCTCGCCGCGCTCGCTCGCGACGATCCGGGAGGCCGTGAATCGCCATCCGGAGGTCCGCATCGCCTTCGAGTCCGAGGTCGAGCTCGCCGAGCGTCCTCTGCGAACGCTGGTCGCCACGATCATCGGCACGGTAGCGCCGGACGAGACGGTCGTCCTCCCCGCGCACGTGCAGGAGCCGGGCGCCTGCGACAACGCCAGCGGCGTGGCGACGATGCTCGAGGGGGCAAGGGTGTTGGCCGAGCTCGTGCGCTCGGAGGAGCTCGAGCTCCCCGGGCGCTCGATTGCGTTCGTGTGGGGGGACGAGATGGCGCAGAGTCGCGTCTGGATCGAGCGGAGCGGCCGAGTCGCCGTGGCCGCGATCGCCGCGGACATGACGGGGCAGTCGCGCGAGAAAACGGGGGCCATGGCGCTCCTCGAGCGCATGCCCGACCCAGGCGCCGTCGACGTGCTGCCCCCGGACGAGCACACGCCCTGGGGATCGGAACCCGTCGAAGCGGCCTCCCTGGTCCCGCATGGGCTCTCCCTCGTCGCCCGGTGCGCGATGGTCGACGTGGCGGGAGTCGCTTCGAAGTGGCCCACGCGCGAGCACCCCTTCGAGGGCGGAAGCGACCACGTGGTGTTCCTGGAGCACGGGACTCCGGCCGTCCTGTTTTGGCACTTCACCGACTTCGCTTACCACACGAGCCTCGACCGCCTCGAGCACGTGGATCCCGAGGAGATGCGCCGAACCGGCAGCGCGATCCTCGTCACGGCGCTCGCGGTCGCGGACGCCCGGCCGATGGACCTCGAGCGCTATCTGGAGAGCCTGCGGATCGAGCGCGATCACCGCATCGCGGCCTGCGCCGTGAAGAACCGGGACGCGACAGCGGAGCTCTGGAGGACGTGGTGCAACCGGGTCCGCCTGCAGCTCGTCGACATGTGCCTGAACGCGCGAGCCGAGAAGGACACGATCGGCCCCGAAGGAGATCTTTTGGACCCGAAGGAGAGACCATGAACACGAACGATGCGACCCATGAATCGAGCCCGATCGATCCGCGTCTGGCGCGCCGGGCGGTACTTGGGGGCGCCCTCGCCGCCGGTGCTGCGGCCCTTGCCTGCGGAACGTCGCCCGTCCGCGCGTCGCAGCAGGCTCCCGCCGCGAAGGGCGGGAGCGCGCGCAAGGACTTCCCCGTCCTCGTCGGCAGCCAGAACGCCCTCGCTGGGATGAAGCTCCATTACGCGAAGCTCCAGGAGGGCGCCGACCCGCTCGACGTGGCAATCGAGGTGGTCAAGGTGGCCGAAGCGGATCCCGAGGACGACAGCGTGGGTCTGGGTGGTCTCCCGAACGAGGACGGTGTCGTGCAACTCGACGCCGCGTGCATGCACGGCCCGCGACACAAGTCAGGCGCGGTCGCGTGCATCGAGAACATCCTTCACCCGAGCGAAGTCGCCCGGCTCGTGCTCGAGCGGACGGATCACTGCCTGATCGTCGGCCGCGGCGCCTACGAATTCGCGAGGATGCACGGGCATCCGCACACGGAGCTCCTCACCGAGGCCACGCGCAAGAAATGGCTCGAATGGAAGGAGACGATGAGCGAGTCGGACGACCGGCTCCCGCCCCCTCCGAAGCTCCCGTACCAAGGAGCGCTGCCGCCGAACTCCGAACGTCTCGCACGCGCCCAGGACCGTGACGCGCGTCTGCGTGCATGGCGCGCGGCACGCCCGACGGGGACGATCCACTGCTCGGCCCTCGCGAAGAACGGGGCGATCGCGTGCACGACGACGACATCGGGTCTGGCCTGGAAGATCCCCGGCCGCGTCGGCGATTCGCCGATCATCGGGGCGGGACTCTATTGCGACCAGGAGGCGGGCAGCGCCGGCGCGACCGGTCGAGGCGAGGCCTGCGTCCTCGCCAATGGCAGCTTCGCGATCGTCGAGCTGATGCGACAGGGCGCGAGCCCGCTCGATGCCGCCCTGGAGGCCATGCGACGCGTGACGCGGCAGACTCAGCGCCAAGCTCGCTATCAGCCCGATCTCGTGGACGCGAATGGCCTGCCCTCCTTCAACCTGCACTTCTACGTCCTGGGCCTCGACGGCAGCTTCGCCGGAGTCCGGATGAGGGGCGAGGCGGAGTTCGCGGTCAGCGATCCCGAGCGCGGTCCGCGACTCGAGAAGCTAGTTCCCCTGCACCCCTGATGAATCTGGCCCCCTCCGCTGTTCTCCAGCCGTCTCGCCGCTGACGGTTTTTCGGCCTTTCTCCAGCTACCGCCGCGAGGTGCGTCGGTCCCACGGGTGAACGACCACCCCCGGCCTCGCCCGGGGAGAAAGGACCACCGTGAGTTTTCGACCTCCGCATTGCCCCCGCGGGGACTGTCCCTCGATCACGACCGGCCATCGCCGATGGTGCTTCAAGGGCCGCTATCCCCGCGCCTGCGACGGCCGCACCGTCCAGCGCTTCCTCTGTCTCGAGTGCCACCGCACCTTCTCGACCCA
>JBJXFB010000128.1:0-12282 GCA_046155895.1 Planctomycetota bacterium
CGGCCGGTGCGATGAGAGGAGACCCTGCGGCTGGATTCAGAGGGATTCCCGGAGAGCCTTCCCCACCCGGAACCCGACCCTGCGGCCGGGTGCGATGGCGATCGGCTCGCCGGTATGGGGGTTGCGCCCCACCCGCGCCTTGCGCGATCTGAGCTCGAAGGTTCCGAACCCGGTGAGCGTGACGCTCTGGTCGGTTTCGAGCCCTTTCCGAATCCCGCCCAACACGGTCTCGACGAGGAGGGCAGCTTGTAGCTTGGAAGTGCTCAACTCGTCCGCGACATGGGCGACGAGGTGGCTCTTGTTCATGGCGAGCCTCCTGCGATCGACCTTGAGGTCGTCGGAAGAGAGTGGCTACTTCCGCTTGCCGCGGCGGGCCTTCTTGCGCGTCGCCTTCTTGCGGGTTGCCTTCTTCCTCGTCGCTTTCTTCTTCGCCATGGGAATTATCTCCTTGGGACTTTTGGGGTCCGTGTTGACGCGCCGATCCGGCGCGTATCCACGACATCAATGGGGACATCGGCTCCACACGTCGCGAGCTTTCCACGCATCTTTGAAACTTTTTGCGGGAGGGCGCAGATCGCGGACTTTCGGCGAGCGATCCGCGCGCGCCGGAGGGAGCCGAGACGGTCCGATCGCGGAGTTCCGATCGCGGCGAGAGACGAGCGCGTGCGCGGTGGCGCCGAGGGCGGAATGCGCGCCGCGCACTCGCGCCTAACGATCTGCCCGATGAATACTTAGCGGCGTCTCAGCGTGCGGACGCCAGCGGCCCGCGCGTGGCCTTCACGATGCGTCCGCTCTTCAGGCAGCGCGTGCAGATCCGAACGCGTTTCGGGCTCCCGTCGACGAGCGCGCGTACCTTCTGGAGGTTCGGCTTGTATTTTCTCAGGGAATGGCCGGTCGTGCGCAGTCCGACCCCGCCCTTGCTCTTGGCGAGACCCCGGCGGGCGATCATGCCCCCGGTCTCGGTCCTCTTCCCGCAGTAGTCGCACATACGCGCCATGGTCGCCGCTCCGCTCTTGGTTGCCCGGCCCGAGCTCGAGAGGGTCTCAAGCGTCCAGGGCGGTATGAAGGGCGAAGAAGGTATCCCGGAGGGGAGCCGCTGGCAAGCTCGGCCGGGGCCTCCACCCCGACCCGCGCTCAGAAGAGCTTGTCGAGGGCCGCGGCGGCCGACGATTGGAAGTCGTTGGAGATCTGGTCTCCGGCGGGCGCCGCCTCGGAGGCTGGCCGGGTCGTCATCTCGTTCAGGATGGCCGCGAGGTGGGTGGCGGTCTCCGTGGCGTAGTAGCGGACGAGCCCCAGGTTCGTGCGGCCGTCGAACAGGGTGGCGAAGAGCGCCCGGTCGCCGACGAGCGTGACCTGGATGCTGTCGCGCTGCCCTTGGTGGAAGAGCGTCGAGAACTGGTTCTCTCCCAGGAGGCGGGCCATCTCGCGCGTCGCGGCGAAGGACCCGGCGATCAGGGCCGAGATCGCCTCGAGCGAGTTCTGTACCGTCTCGCCGCGTCGGGTCACCATGTGGCCCTCCTTGTCGATCAGGAATGCGGAGCGCGAGCCGGAGAGCTCGAGGAAGCCGTCGAGCTCGGTATCGATGCGCTGGACGTCCTTCGTGTAGAAGACGAGGCGATCGTTGCGCAGAGTCTGGTCGGAAATCACCACGGGGCGCCTCCTTTCAGCTCAGGACGGCGAACGCCACGACGGCGCCCACGACCAGGGCGAAGACGACGAGCATCGTCGTCGAGACCTTCTTCTTGCCCGCCGCGGCGGCGGGCTTGGATCCGGGGGCGACGCGCTGGGCGGGCGGACGCGGAGTGGGCGGACGAGCGGCAGGCCGCGCGGCGGCGGTCGGCAGCGGCCGGTTGAACCCCGTCGAGGCCAGGGGAGCGGCGGGAGCCTTGGGCTCCTGCGGGCGCATCATCTGGATCGAGCTCGGCTGCGCGGCCCCACCCGGATTGGCGCCGTGAGACGGTTGTCCCTGCGGGATGCCGTGTCCGTGCTGGATCTTGGGTCCGGCCGGAGCGTGCCCCGGCGACACTTGCATCGGGGCCATCCCGATCGGAGCGGACGGCGCGGTCTGTCCGGGAGGGTGGAAACCCGTGCGACCGGTCGCGTCCGCCGCGACCGGGATCGCGGCGCGTTGCGGCTGGACCGAGTTCGGCATCGCGGGGCGCGGCTGCATGCCGGCCGCGGGCTGCATGGAGATCGGCGCACCCGCGGTCCGGCCAGCCGGAGCCGCGGTGTGGGCCGGTCGCGGATGGAACCCCGTCTGGCCCGTCGGGTGCGTGGCCGGGGCGGCCGGCGCGGCAGGCATCCCGCCCGCCGCCGGAGCGCCGCGCGCGCCGGTGTGGATCGTCTCGAGGACGCGCGCCGCGAGGGCCTTGAGCGTCGGGAAGACGCCCTGCCCCGTGTTCGCGACGGCCTCGATGCAGGGCGCGTTGTGCGCGTTCAGGAGCTTCTGCATCTCCTCGACGGGCAGCGCGTCGGGGAGGTCGCGCTTGTTGAACTGGATGATGTGCGGCAGGCTCGCGAGGCTCTTGCCGTACTCGTTCAGGTTCTGCTCGAGGTTCTTCAGCGACTCGAGGTTCTCCTGGACCATCGCCGCCGAGGAGTCGGCCACGAACACGACACCGTCCACGCCCTGGAGGACGAGCTTGCGCGTCGAGTTGTAGTAGACCTGGCCCGGCACCGTGTAGATCTGGAAGCACGTGCGCATCCCCGCGACGGTGCCCAGATCGAGCGGCATGAAGTCGAAGAACAGCGTCCGGTCGCCGTCCGTGCTGATGCTCGTCAGATCGCCACGGTTCGGGGAAGGCGCGCGCTGGTGCACGACCTCCAGGTTCGTCGTCTTCCCGGACATCCCCGGTCCGTAGTAGACGATCTTCGCGTTGACCTGCTTCTGAGCAAAATTGATCTGCACCATGACTATGTCCCGGAGGGTCCGTAGGGCTCGGAATTTCGGTTCTTCGCTCGTTCGACCGGCACGGCCGCCGGCGGCGGGGTCGTGTGCCGCGCGGGGAAGAGCCCCACCGGCTGGGCCTTCTCGTCGGCTTGAACGGGCGTCTGGCTAGAGGCTCGTTGATTTCCGCCGCGCAGATCGCGCTCCATGCGGACGATCGCGGACTCCATCGGGAGCCGCAGCTCGCCCGGCTGCACCCCGCGGCCGATGACGACCACGAGCAGCGCGCGCGGCGCCTGCATGGCGATCAGCGTCCCGCGCGAGGCGCACAGGACGAGCCGCCGGGGCGCATTCCAGGAGATCGGGGAGACCGCGCGGCAGACTTCGGCGATCCAGCCGGCCGTCAGGCCGGCGAGGACCTCGGCGTCGTCGACGTTCTCCTTGCCGCCCTCCTCGCGCGTCTCGCCGCGGACGACGATCGGCACGCCGTCCTCCGAGACGAGCATGACGATCTGGACGCCCGGCAGGGTGGCCAACGGCTCGAGCAGGGCTTTCATGATCCCGCCTCCTCGGCGCACGCGGCGACCGAAAGCTCGCGGAGGGCGTCCTCGTGCCGGCGGTTCACTTCGCCGTTGACCCACAGTGCGCCCGATCCGACTTCACCCGGGAGGAGCAGGAGCGTGCCGTGATCGCCTTCGAGGCGCACTTCGGCGGCATGCCCCAGGCCGAGCCGGCGCGCGGCGCTGCGCGAGGCGTTCAGGATCTCCCGCACGGTGCGCACGGTCCGCTCGGCCGTGGGACCCTTCGGCCCCTGGACGAGCGCCGTCGACCCACGCAGGTAGAACGCCGCGCGGATCCCCGGGATGCGCGCGATCTGCTGCAGGAGCGGACGGGCGCGCGAGGGCGAGGTCTCGGGGTCCTTGCCCTCGGCCGAATCGGGTGCGGGCGCCTTGGGCCCGCGATCCTGCGGCTCGTCGGCGAGCCGGCCGCTGCGCTCCACGTCGCGGAAGGCCTGATCGATCGTCTTCGGGCCCTCGAACATCGCGATGGCCTTGCGGAACCGGGCTTCGTAGCCCGGATCTCCCGGCACGATCTCGAGCAGCTTCGCCAGGTCGCGCCGTGCCTCTCCCCATGCGCCGGCGCGCGCCGCGATCAGCGCGCGCAGGTCGAGAGGACGCGGATCGCCATCCATCAGCTTCTGGGCCGCCTCGGTCAGCTCGTACGCCATGCGGCCGTCGTCTCGGCGCCGGTCGGCGAAGAACCGCTCGGCGCGGGCGCGCGCGCGGTAGTACTGCGCTTCGCCCTCCTGCGAATGCTGGTACCACTGCGCGGCGGTCTCCTCGGCGCGCGCGAGCCGTCCGGCCTCGAGCAGGATTTCGCACATCTCGCGCCACAGGGCCGCGCGCGGCGCAGTCTCGAGCTCGCGCGCCAGCGCCCGCGTGCGGTCCTCCAGCGAGAGCTGGCGGAACATGTTCGAGGTCCGGCGGAGCTCGGCGTCGCCCGGGAAGGCGGCCATCCCCTCTTCGAGGACCTTGAGCGCCGCGTCGAGGTCCTTGAGGAGCGCGTGCTCCTGGGCGAGCTCGGCGTAGCGGCGCGCGGTCGGGCCCTCGGCCAGACGCTTCTTCGCCGAGCGCAGGCGGCCGCGGGCGAACCAACCCTGGAGAATCTTCATCGCGTGGACCTTCCGGGGTTCTTCTGCTTCCAGGCCTCCAACGCGGCCACGTTCGCCTCGACCCGCGTCCGGTAAACCCAGTCGACGGGCGCGACCTCGAGCGCCTGGCGCAGCTCGCGGAGCGAATCGAGGACGCGGCCCTTCTCGGCGTGCTCCAGTCCGCGCGCGCGAGCGGCATCCGCTTCGGCGTACGGGCTCGCCTGCGCGAGGACGGCGCTCGCTCCGCCCGGCAGGTCGGTGACGATCGGGAGAACGGGACGCGCGAGGACCTCGATGTCGTGCCCGAGCACGTCTTTCTGCAGCAGCGCGATCGGCATCGTCACCCAGAACTTCTCCTGGTCGAGGAGGGTCTCGATCCCCTCCAGGCGCGCGCGCATGCCCTCGAGATCGTCCGCGGTCGCCGTCGGCAATGCCTTGAAGGTGCGCCAGATCCGGCGCTCCCGCAGGGTCACCCCCGTCGCGAGCCCGGAGAAGACTGTCACGAAGAGCGCGATCTTCACGGCCCGGAGCGCGCTGGACTTGCGGTACTCGCGCTTGCGGCGGAGGTCGCGGATCGCGGCGGCGATGTCCTGGCGGCTCGGATCGATGTGCTGCGCTTCCTGCAGGCAACGGATCGCGGCGTCGTTGCGGCCGCGTGCGGCGGCGAATTCCGCGTCGCGCAGGAGCTGGGCCACCACCTCGACGCCCTGCTTGGTGGAGGCGCCGACGTCCGCCTGCGAGCTCTCGGCGATCAGGTTGCCGACGCAGTAGGCGCGCTCGTACTGCCCTCCCCGCTCGAGCAGGAGGGCCAGTCTCCGCCCCTCCACGATGAGGTTGACGCGGTTCTCCGTCAGGGCTCCGGGGTGCGCGAGGCCGAGGAGGACGAGCGTCTCGAGGACGCGCACGTCGTCCGGATTGCGGCAGAGATTCTCGACCAGCGATCGCGCGATCGTGCCCGCGGTCTGCTCGTCGAACTTGTCCGACGCGCAGCGCATGCCGGCGCGCAGGGCGGCGGCCCCCCCGTAGCCGGCACCGGCGGCGGAAGTCAGCGCAGCGACGACTTCCTCGACGGGCGGCGGTTGTTCGGCGGCGACTTGGGTCAATGGGGTGGGCCTCGGTTCCGTGTCCTAGGCGTGGCGGCCGCCTCCACGGGAGGGGGCCGCGCACGAGGGGCATGGTCCTATCGAAAAGTCGAGGGCCGACCCTGAAGCGGATTCGGCCCTCGCGAGACGTGGGGGCCTACTCGGCCGGGTCGATGCTGATGTTTCCGGAGACGTTCCCGGCCAGGTCGGGGACGCCGGTCATCTGGAGCGTCCCGGCGCCCGGAAGGGCCGCGGACAGGGTCAGGAGGGCGTGGTTGCGCTCCCGCATCTCGACCGAGAGGACGGTCGCGCCCGTCGCGGTCCAGTTCGAGGTCGTGGTCACGAAGGTCTCGTTGACGTCCTCGCTGAAGAGCACGTCGACGACGGTACCGTTGACGTCGATCCGGCGGTTCACGAAGGCGTTCGCGAACGCGACGGAAGCCGCGTCCCCGGTCGTCGAGCCGCCCACCTGCAGCCCGACCGACATCGTGTTGCCGCTGAAGTCCTGGATGCTCGTGATCCCGACGCTGACGGGCTGTCCGGCCAGGAGTTCCTGGCCCCCCGCGAGGCGGATGCGGACGAGGCTCGTGACGCTCGAGTAGGACAACGACGCGCCGGTCAGACTGCGCGGGAAGCCCCCGGTCGTCACCGTGTAGTTCGAGGCATTGAGCGCCGTCGAGGGCTTCACGGGCTCGTCGAAGCTCACGAGGATCTCGTCACCGCCCCAGCCAGGCCGGATCGAGCCCGCGACCGAGACGACGAGCGGGCCCGCCGCATCGGCGGCCGCTACCGTGCGGGTGATCAATCCGCTCGAGTTCCCGGCCTTGTCCTCGACGGTGAAGGCCAGGTCGAATCCCGCCGCCGGCTGGCTCGCGAAAGTCAGACGCGCGGTGCGCGGGCCCAGCATTTCGGCGAACAGAGGCGTGGTGCCGCTGTCGTAGTCGTAGTTCGCGGCGGTCGTGACCGAGGGCTCGGCCATGGCCTCGCGGAACTCGACCAGGAGCGCATTGGCCGTGGTCGGGTCGACCCGGACCTTCCCGACCTGGACGGTCGGAGCCGACACGTCCCCGGTCACGACCATCCCGACCTCGGTGGCCGGGAAGCTCATCGGCACGCCCTGTGCCGTGCGGATCCCGGCCGCGGTGAGGTCGTAGCTCGCGGCGGTCAGGACGTCGTAGTCCCCGGCGTTGCTCCGCAGGGGCAGCGTCACCGTGTCGACGCCGTTGAACTGGACGTCGAAGCCGCGCTTCTCGACGTTCGTAGCTCCTGTGACCGTGTAGTGCGTGTGGTCCGTGACGGTGTAGGGGCTCACCGGCCGGTCGAAGGTGACGCTCAGGACGTCGTTCTCCTCGCCGGAGATGGTCGTCAGGAACGAGACTCCGAGCGCGAGCGTCGGCTCCGCCGTGTCCTCGGCGACCGTCGCGAAGGCCAGCGCGGGGAAGAGCGGATTGCCGACGAGGTCGGTCGCCCCGAGCACGTCGATCGTGTCGGAGGGGTCGACCACGATCCCGAACGACACGCGCGCTCCCAAGCCGCTGTCCAGCGAGGTGGCGGAGGTCGCGTAGCCGCGCAGGACGCCGCCGGAGTCGCGCAGGATGTAGCGAGTCCCGGCCGGATTGGTCAAGGCGACGTAGATGTCGTCGAGGAAGTCGCAGGGCTCGCTGAAGCGCACCTCGACCTGGTCGGGGTTCAGGGCCGGGCGCCAGATCGTGTGCACGTAGGGCAGGGTCGATTCGGCACTGACATCCCCGGAGATCGGCGTCGTGGGCAGCGCGTTGCCGCCGACGTCGCGCACTCCGGTCAGGACCACCTGGAAGTCCTCGTCGCGGCGCAGATTGACGCCGTTCACGAGCTTCAGGCGGGCGCGGTGCAGTACCGGCTCGTACTCGACCGTCGCGCCGACGGTCGAACGAGCCACGAAGACCGGGGACTCGAGGCTCCAGCGCGAGACGTCCGTGACGTCCGTGGGAACCATCTCGTCGTCGAAGAAGACCTCGATGACATCGTTGTTCTCGCCCTGGTGCGCCGTCGCGGACCATGTCGTCGCGGCGGGCGGTGTGGTGTCCGTCGAGGTGAGGGAGATCCCCGCCTGCAGCACCATCGGATTGTCGGCCAGGTCGCGGACGTTCTGGGCGGTGATCGTGACGTCGCCGGGAATCATCGGGTTGTTGAAGGTGAGACGCACCTGGTCCAGGCCGGGCAGCAGCGAGGCCGTCAGCAGGGACTGACCGCCGCTCGCGGTCCAGTTGGCGAGCGTCTGAGCGGTCACGACGTCGACGTCCTCGGACATCTGGACGTCCACGACCGCACCCGCCGAATCGATCGTCCGGTTCTGCCTGGCGGTCAGGACGGTCGGCGCCGTCGTCTCGCCCGAGACGGACTGCGTCTGCGTCAGGCTCGAGGTGTCTCCGTCGACATCGACGACGCCGAGCGACTGGAGCGTGAACGAGTCGCCGTTGTCCATGTCGAAGGTGAGGTCGATCGTGAGCGTCTTCGTGAGGAGGTCGTAGGAGAGCGTCTGCGTCGTCAGGTCGATGGGCGCTCCGGCGACGTCCAGGCTCCAGAGGGTCGGATCGAGGGCCGAATCGGGATCGAAGGCCTGCGTGGTCGTCGCCCGGACGTAGTCCCCGCCCGCATTCGCCACGGTCAGCGCCTGCACGTTGCCCGCGAACGCGTTCGCGACCGGGCTCGGCTGCACGATGGCCTGGATCCCGTCGGGGAACGCGTTTCCGTGCAGGTCGACGAGCCCCTGGAGGGTCACGGTGTCGTAACCCGGGACGATCGGATTGTTGAAGGTGACGCGCAGCATATCCTCGGACGGCTGCTCGACGGTCGTCGCGACGTCCGGAAGGGTCACGGAGAAGTGCGAGAGCAGGACCGACAGGTCGGGGTCCATCGCCTCGTCGAACGTGAAGTCGATCACGCGGCCGAACTCGTCCTCGGTCAGGTTCTGGTGGGCCGAGACGAGGTTCGGCGGGGTCGCGTCCCCGGTGGCGTTGCCTGCCACGGGCGTCGCGGCGAGCTGGACGTCGGCGACGCTGTGGAGGTTCGTCACCGCGAAAGTGAAGGTCGCGTGCAGGTTGGCGTCCGTGCCGAGGACGATGTCGAGCTCCTGGGTCGCCGTGTCGAAGTCGAAGGTGGAGCCCGAAAGATCGCGCGGGACGCCGCCCGTCATGAGCGTCCACTTCGTCTCGTCCTCCGCTTCGGTCTCCACGATGTGGGGTCCCGAGAAAGTGATCGTGACCGTGTCCCCCCCCCAACCCGGGTTCTGCGTCGCGGACTGGATCGTGTAGGTCGGAACCGAGGGGTCGCTCGTGGTGACCGCGTGGAAGGCGCTCGTCACCCCGGAGAGCCCCGTCGCGCGCACCTGGTGGGTCGGCGTGACGCGCCCGTTCCAGGTCACCGTGACGACGTTCCCGACGACGGTGACGGACTGCGCGGTCTGCCCCCCGGTCGCTTCGAAAGCCGCCGTCGTGGCGGCGGCAAGGCCCTTGGTCGAGGCGAAGGTGATGACCGTCGTCGTGCCCTCGGGATCCCCGGTCAGGTCCTGGACCGCCGTTCCGATCGAGTTCGACGATCCCGAGCTCCCGCCGCTGCAACCGGCGAGCACGAGGAGAAGGACGAAGGCGAGGCGGCTCGCGGCGAAGGTGAAAGAGGTCTTTGCAAGACTCATGACGCAGGGTTCCTCAACTCGAGTGGGGTGGGAGCACGTCGGATTCGACCCGACGGCACGGATCCGCCCCCCTATCGAGCGCCCGAGGACCATCCCTTGAGGACCAAGACCCGGACGAGGCCCGTCTTCGCCCTTGCAGGACCGGCGCGGGACCTACTAGAGTCTTGGCCCTGACAATCGAGCTGGCAGATCCTGGGGAGAGCTCCCGCGCTAGCGGGACGCCGAAGGGGCAAGCGCGCGAGGCGCGCGAAACTCTCAGGTACTAGGGACTCAGGTCTGGACGACCCTGAACGAGCGCCGCCACGCGGCGGCGGAGAACAGGGACGCACCCCGTCATCCCTATGCCCCCCATGAAGGAGACCCCGCTCCACGACCTCCATGTCGCCCTCGGCGCGCACATGGTCGAGTTCGGCGGCTGGCACATGCCCGTGCAGTACGGCCCGATCCTCGACGAGGTGCGGACCGTGCGCTCGAAGGCCGGCCTCTTCGACCTGTCGCACATGGGACGCGTCCGCCTCACGGGACCGGACCGGCTCGCGCTGGCGGATCTCCTGGCGACCAACTTCTGCGCGAGGATCCCCGAGGGGGCGATCCGCTACGCGCTCTTCTGTCGCGAGGACGGCAACCCGATCGACGACCTGCTCGTCTACCGCGGCCAGGACGAGGTCTTCCTCGTCGTGAACGCGAGCAACACCCAGGCCGACCTCGACTGGATCCGTTCGCACGCGCGCGGGAAGAAGGTGACGGTCGCGGACCAGACGGACGAGCTCGCGATGCTCGCGCTCCAGGGGGTTGAATCGCAGGCGGTGCTCCAGCCGCTCGTCCCGGACCTCGATCTCGCCTCCGTCGGCTACTACCGCTTCGGCTTCGGCACGATGTGCGGCATCCCCCGGACGCGGATCTCCCGCACCGGCTACACGGGCGAGGACGGCTTCGAGGTCTACGTGCCCGCGGCGCAGGCGGAGCGCGTGTGGAAGGAGCTCCAGCGGTCGGGAGAGCCGCGCGGCCTCCGCCCCATCGGCCTCGGCGCGCGCGACACGCTGCGCCTGGAGGCGGGAATGCCCCTCTACGGCCACGAGATCGACGCGACGCACAATCCGATCGAGGCCGGGCTCGGCTTCGGCGTGTCCTTCCACCCGGAGAAGGGCGACTGGATCGGCCGCGCCGCGCTCGAGCGCGTGAAGGCGAAACCGACGCGCCAGCTCGTCGGCATCACCTCCGACGGCCCGCGCGTCCCGCGGCAGGGCTACAAGCTCTTCCAGGGCGGCCGCGAGCTCGGCGCGGTCTGCTCGGGCTCGCCCTCGCCGACGCTCGGCACGAACATCGGCACCGCGTACGTTCCGCTCGATTCGGGCCAACCGGGCGATCCCGTCGAGCTCGACATCAAGGGCAAGCGCCAGGCGGCGCGGTTCCGCGCGCTGCCGTTCTTCTCCAGGACGAGGAAATGAACCCCAATCCCCTGAAAGCCTCCCCCTCCACCATGCGACCCAACGACCGCCGCTACTACGAAACCCACGAGTGGATCAAGCCCGACGGCGACACGATGCTGATCGGGATCACGGACTTCGCGGTCCAGAAGCTCTCGAACGGCAACGAGGCCGACCTCGTGTACTGCGACCTCCCCGAAGTAGGGCGGATGCTCGAGGCCGGGGACACGTTCGGCGAGATCGAGTCGGTCAAGGCGGTCTCCGACCTGAACTGCCCCGTCGCGGGCGAGGTGGTGGAGGTCAACACGCAGATCGAGGACCACCTAGAGATCCTCTCCAAGGATCCGTGGAAGGCAGGCTGGCTGATCCGCATCAAACCGGCGCTGAAGAGCCTCGACGCGCTCATGGACGCGGGGGCGTACGAGAAGCACCTGGCCCAGCATCCGTGAGCACGGTCATGAAAGGGATCTCGTCCGACGAGACGCGGGCGAAGCCCCAAACCTCCCCCGGCGCTCCCACGGGTGCGCCGAGCTTCGGTCAGGACCGCTTCGTCGACCGCCACGTCGGCCCTGACGCGCGCGAGATCGAGGCCATGCTCGCGACGGTCGGCCGCGCGTCGCTCGACGCGCTCGTCGACGCCGCGGTGCCGGCCTCGATCCGCACGAAGAAGTCCCTCGACCTCCCGCGCGCGCGGAGCGAGCGCGATGCGCTGGCCCTCCTGGCCGCGATGGCGGAGGAGAACCAGGTCCGGCGCTCCTTCGTCGGCCTCGGCTATTCGGCCTGCGTGACCCCTCCGGTCCTCCTGCGGAACATCGTCGAGAACCCCGGCTGGTACACGCAGTACACGCCCTACCAGCCCGAGATCAGCCAGGGACGGCTCGAGGCGCTGCTCTCCTTCCAGACGATGGTGGCGGACCTGACGGGCCTCGAGATCGCGAACGCGTCGCTGCTCGACGAGGCGACCGCGGCCGCGGAGGCGATGCACCTGCTCTTCGAAGTCCGCAAGGACCAGGCCGCTCGGCGGCTCCTCGTCGCGGCGGACTGCCACCCGCAGACCATCGACGTCGTGAGGACCCGCGCGCGGCCGCTCGATATCGAGGTCGTCGTCGCGGATCCGGCCGCGTTCGACTTCGACAGCGCGCCGGTCTTCGGGGCGATCGTGCAAACGCCGACCACGGACGGGATCGCGCGCGACCTGCGCGGGCTGTGCGAGAAGGCCCACGCGCGCGGCGCGCTCGTCGCGGTCGGGTGCGACCTCCTCGCGCTCGTGCTCCTCGAGC
This sequence comes from Planctomycetota bacterium, assembly GCA_046155895.1. Classification (GTDB taxonomy): domain Bacteria; phylum Planctomycetota; class UBA1135; order UBA1135; genus DASYPQ01. The sequence goes on from JBJXFB010000128.1 coordinate 12,001, forward strand.
CGCCCGGACGGCAGGGGGCGGACGTCGCGTTCGGAAGCAGCCAGCGCTTCGGCGTGCCCCTCGGCTACGGCGGCCCTCACGCGGCGTTCTTCGCGACGAAGGAGGCCTACAAGCGCAGCCTTCCGGGACGCCTCGTGGGCGTCTCGCGAGACCGCGCCGGCAAGCCGGCCCTCCGCCTCGCGCTGCAGACGCGCGAGCAGCACATCCGGCGCGAGAAGGCGACGAGCAACATCTGCACGGCGCAGGTGCTCCTGGCGGTGATCGCCGGGAGCTACGCCGTCT
>JBJXFB010000050.1:0-51787 GCA_046155895.1 Planctomycetota bacterium
CTGGACGTCGGGCGCCGCCGGCACCTACATCCTGAGCATCTGCGGGCAAGGCACGAACGACTCGAAGATCGCGGTCTACAACGGATCGGGCTGCCCGGGTGCGGCCGCGATCGCCTGCAACGACGACGCATGCGGCCTCCAGTCGCAATTGTCTTTCGCTGCGGCGGCGTCGACCACGTACACGCTCCAGATCGGCAAGTACCCGGCCTCGGCCGACGGCGCGGGGACCTTCTCCGTGTCCCTGGCGCCACCCGCTCCGGCGAACGACTCGTGCACCACCGCGTCGGCGATCGCTGGCGCGGGTCCCCACGCCTTCGACACGACGGCGGCCACGACCGGCACCGAGGGTCAGACCGAAAACCTCTGCCTCGCGTTCGCATCGACCGCGATCGACAACGACATCTGGTACAACTGGACCGCCGGGTCCTCGGGCTTGGTCACGCTGTCGGTGTGCGGACAATCGAGCGTCGACACCAAGGTCGGCATCTACCCCGGCACGCCGGCGTGCCCGGTGAGCGGGTCGGCTCTCGCTTGCAACGACGACCTGTGCGGCCTGCAATCCGAGCTCTGCTGGAACGCCACGAGCGGCCAGACCTACACGATCCAGATGGGGACCTTCCCTGGCGGGACCGGCGGAACAGGTACGTTCGCCATCTCTGTCGGCGTGTGCGTCAACCCTCCAGGTGTAGGTGTCACCTTCTGCGAGCCCGGGATCGCCGGCGTGATCGTGTGCCCATGCGGCAACGCGCCCTCGGGGCCGGGAAGAGGCTGCGACAACTCCGATGCCACGGGCGGCGCCGCCTTGCACAGCGAAGGGATCGGAAGGCTCTCCGCGGACACACTGGTCTTCAAGACCGCGGGTCAGAGGCTGACCGGGCCATCGCTCGTCCTGCAGGGCACGACCGAGATCGCCAACGGCGTGACGTACGGCGACGGAGTCCGTTGCCTGGGTGGCGCGATCATTCGCCTGTACACGAGGAACGCCGTGGGAGGCCAGATTTCGGCTCCTCAGGTCGGGGACACGCCCAAGAACATCTCTGGCCGCTCCGCCTCCCTGGGCAATCCGATCTTCGCCGGACAGACGCGCTACTACATGGTGTACTACCGCGACGCAGCACCAAGCTTCGCATGTCCGGGCCCCGGATCCTCCCTCTTCAACACGAGCAGCGCCAAGCGGATCCAGTGGATCCTGTGAGAGCGGCAACGGGACGATCCGTGCCGACGCTGATCCTCACGCAGCCGCAGATCCGCGCGCTGCTCCCGATGCGCGAGTGCATCGATCTCGTCGCGCAGGCGCTGGGATCGCTCGCCGCCGGGCAAGGCTCGAACCCGCTGCGCCGCGGGATGAGGCTCGCCGACGGGAAGAGCCTGCTCGGCATGATGCCCGGGTACCTCGGCACCGTGGGCGAGCCGGGTCCGATCGGCCTCAAGGTCGTCACGGTGTTTCCGGGGAATCACGGCACGCCCTACGACTCCCACCAGGGCGTGGTCGTCCTCTTCGACCCCGAGAACGGCGTCCCGCGCGCGATCCTCGACGCCAGCGAAATCACCGCGATCCGCACCGCGGCGGCGAGCGGGATCGCCACGATGCTCCTGGCGCGCGAGGACGCGTTCGATCTCGCGATCCTGGGCACCGGCGTCGAGGCCAGGACGCACCTCGAGGCGATGCTCGCCGTGCGCAAGATCGACCGCGTGCGCGTTTTCAGCCCGACTCGCGAGCGCCGCGAGGCCTTCGCACGGCGGGAATCCGAGCGCTTCGCGATCCGCGTCGAGGCCTGCGAATCGGCACGCACGGCGGTCGAGGGCGCGGATCTCGTCTGCACGACGACTTCGTCCTCCATCCCGGTCCTCGAAGGCGCCTGGCTCGCGCCCGGAACGCACGTGAACGCCGTCGGCGCGTGCCTGAAGCACGCCCGCGAGCTCGACACGGCGGCCGTGGTGCGCTCGCGGCTCTTCGTCGACCTGCGTGAGTCGGCGCTGGCGGAGTCGGGCGACTTCCTGATCCCGCGGGCCGAGGGCGCGATCGGCGACGACCACATCGTCGGTGAGATCGGAGAGATCCTCATCGGCGCGTGCGACGGAAGGCGCTCGCGGGACGAGATCACGCTCTTCAAGTCGCTCGGGATCGCCGTGGAGGATCTCGTCGTCGCGCATCACCTGGACCGCAAGGCGCGCGAGGCGGGCGTGGGGACGCAGGTCGATCTGGGAGGAAGGCGCGATGAAGGCGATCGATGAAATTCCTTGCGCGAGATCCTCGACGGCCGGGGTCGTCAGCGCTCCGGGAATCGGCGAACTCTCGATCAAGTCGCGCTCGGCGGCGCTGGGAGACGTCATCCCGCCGGGAAACGTGTTCAACATCACGAACGCCTTCCGGATCCAGTGGTAGCAGGCATGCCGCGACAGGGAGGTCGAAGGACGGCGCAACTAGCGCTCGCCGCGACGATCGGGCCCCTGCTCGCGGGTCTCGTGTCGTGCCGTCCGGAACGCGCGGAGGACGCGCAGACTCCAGGCCAGCCCACGGCCCAGGGTGCATCGGACAGCGCCGACTTGCACCGGAAAGCCGCGCTCGCGCTCTGGATGCAGGGGAAGCGCGAAGAGGCTCTGGCCGAGATCGCGGTCGCCCTCGAGACCGCTCCCGATCTGGCGGAGGCGCACATGATGCGGGGGCAGCTGCTCGAGGAGCTCCAGAAGCCCGCGGAGGCCCGCAGCGCCATCGAGCGCGCGCTCCAGATCGATCCCAAGCACGTCAGCGCGCGCCTGACTCTCGCACGACTTCTCGTCCGCGAGGAGAACCTCGACGGCGCCGAACGCGAGCTCCGGCGGGTCGTCGAGGCGGCACCGGCGGAATCCGAGGCGCGCCGCGGCCTCGCGCTCGTCCTGATCGCGCGCGGCCGGCTCGCGGACGCGCTCCCGGAGGCCCGCGAGGCGCTCCGCCTGCGTCCCGATTGGCCGCTCGCGCTGGGTGACCTCGCGTGGATCCTCGCGCGAGCAGAAGATCCGCGCCTGCGCGACGCGCAGCAGGCCGTGTCGCTCGGCGAAGCCGCGGCGCGGGCGACTGGACGCAAGCACCCAGGCATCCTCGACGCTCTCGCCGCCGCGTACGCCGAACACGGCGAGATTCCGAAGGCCGCCGCGACTGCCGAGGAGGCTCTTCAGCTCGCGCTCGATCAGCGCGACGACTCCTTCGCGACGCGCGTGGGCCGTCGACTCATCGCGTACCGAGCCGGAACGATCGACCGCCAGACGCCGCGCTAGAGTGGGCGTCATGGACGCCAACGAATTCCGGGAGACCGGACACGCCCTCGTCGACCGCATCGGTGCCTACCTCGAGGAAGTCGAGGACAAGGCGCTCTTCCCGGACGTCACGCCGGCGCACCTCGAGAAGCTCTTCGACGAGCCGCTGCCGAAGGAAGGCATCCCCGCGGCCGAAGTGCTGCGCGAGATCGACCAGAAGCTCCTCCCCTACTGCACGCACGTCAGCCACCCCGGCTACTTCGGTCTGATCACGCCGACGCCGACCCCGATGGGGATCCTGGGCGACCTGCTCGCTTCGGGGCTCAACCAGAATCTCGGCGCCTGGACGATCGGTCCCTCCGCCGTCGCGATGGAGCGGCGCACGGTCCGCTGGCTCACGGATCTCGCGGGCTATCCCTCGAGCGCGGGCGGCAATCTCACGAGCGGCGGGATGACGGCGAACTTCATCGGCTTGAAGCTCGGGAGGGACGCCGTGTCCGGAGACCGCGCGCAGAAGGAGGGCGTCCGCGATCGCTGGGCGGTCTACACCTCCGAGGAGCGCCACATCTCCGTCGACAAGGCCGTCGATGCGGTGGGAGTCGGACGCGAGATGCAGCGCATCCTGCCGACCGACGACTCGTTCCGCGTGCGGATCGACGCGTTGGAAGCCGCGATCGCCGCGGACAAGGCGCAAGGCGTGCGGCCGCTCGCGCTGGTCGGCATCGGCGGCGCGACGAACACTGGCGCGGTCGACGACCTGCGCGCGCTGCGGCGGATCGCCGATCGCGAGAGGATGTGGGTGCACGTCGACGCCGCGTACGGAGGCGGGATGCTGATCTCGCAGCGCCGGCGAGGCGTGCTCGACGGCCTCGAGCTGGCGGACTCGATCACGATCGATCCGCACAAGTGGTTCTACGCGCCGCTCGACGCCGGCGCGATCCTCGTGAAGGACGCAGCGAGGCTCACGGCGTCCTTCGGCCTGAAGCCCGCATACCTGGTGGACGAGATGGACAAGGAAGGCGAGCGCTACGCCTACTACGTCCACGGTTTCGAGCAGTCGCGGCGCTTCCGCAGCCTCAAGGTGTGGATGTCGTTCAAGCGCTACGGGACGCGCGAGATCGGGCGCTGGATCGACGCCAACGTCGATCTCGCGGAGCACTTGCACGGGTTGTGCTCGAACAGCCGCGACTTCCTCTCGGCCGTGAAGCCCGTGATGTCCGCCGTCTGCGTCCGCTACGCGCCGCAGGACGGCGGCGAGATACCCGAAAAGGAGTCCGCCAGGATCCACCGCGTGGCCGCGCGCGAGATCGAGCGCCAGGGACGGTTCTGGTTCTCGACGACGGAGCTCAAGGGGCGCTCCTACTTCCGGATCTGCCCCGTGAACTTCCGCACGCGGATCGAGCACATCGACGAACTCTTCGAGACGCTCCGGCGGGAGTGCGCGCGCGCGGCGGGGCGGAGGGGCTGAGGCTCGACTGCGGGTCGCGGCGCGGGATATAAGGGAACCCGCGCCGCTCGATTCGGGCGGAGAGGAACCGCCGTGAACAGCCTCGAAGACCTCGAACGCAAGATCCGCGAGCGCGGCGTGCGCGTCGAGAACCGCCTCGAGCTGCTGGCCATCCTGGCCGAGACCGACGCCCCGTCGAAGCTCTCCGCGCGGCAGGAGGAGCTCCTCGCCGCCGTGCGCGCGGCCGCATCGAAGCTCAAGGGGACGGCGGGCTGATGCGCCTCGTCAGCCTCTCGATCCGCAATTTCCGCGGATGGCGCGAAGGCATCGTGCCGCTCGACCGGCCGCTCACCGTCCTCGTCGGCGAGAACCGTCGCGGCAAGAGCAGCACCGTGAACGCGATCGAATGGTGCCTCTTCGGCCGGGAGATCGAGAAGAAGAAGAGCGGGATCGCGGAACGCGCCGACTGGGAAGTCGAACGACGCGGCGCGGGAAGCGCGGCGGTCGAGGTCGCCCTAGCGATCGAGTTCGAGGGCCAGGGCGCCGCGACGATCACGCGCCGGCGCAAGCTCGGCGCAGGCGCGCGCGAGGAGGACGAGCTCGAGATCTCCCTCGCCGACGGCAGCAAGCGCGTGCAGGCCGACGCCGAAGGCTGGATGCGCGAGAGCCGCCTTCCGGACTGGGACACCTGGCGCCGCGCGTGCTGCCAGCACCAGGAAGTCCTGCGCGGACGGCTGACGGTCGCCGACGACCTCTCGCACATCCTGTCGTCGCTCCTCGGTCTCGAGGAGCACGACCGCCTGCACCGACTCCTCAAGGATCAGCAGCCGGGCAAGATCATCTCCAGGGTTGACGAGGAGCTCGCCGAGCTCGAGAAGGTGGTCCTCCACCGGCTCGCGATGCCCTCCGAGGAGCTCTTCGACAGCGAGCGCAAGCTCGCGGCGCTCGGACTCGAGCGCGCGCGGCTCTCGCCGGCTCTGGGCGTCGAGGTCGGCCGAGGCGCCGTGCAACGCGCGCGGGATCTGGCGGAACGCCTGGCGATCCGGGCCGAGATCCCCGCGTGCGAGACCGAGGCGGACGAGCCGGACGTGAAGAAGTGGGCCGACGGCTGGATCGCGCACGTCCGCAAGGAGTCGAAGACGAACGAGCGCCTGACCAGCGCCTCGAAGCGCCGCGCGAAGCTCGTGAGCGAGCTGGAGCAGCTCCTGCCCGCAGAGCAGCGGTGGCAGAAGATCGCGGAGACGCTCAAGGCCGACACGCGCGAGCGCGGCGACGTCGCGGAGCAGAAGAAGCTCCTCGCGGAGACCGAGAGGTCGATCGAAGCGGCGGAAGCGAGCCTGCGCTCCGAGAACCGGACGCTCGCGCTCCTGCGCGACACGCTGGAAGTCCTGCGCGGCGGCTCGAACGGAGATCAGTGCCCGGTCTGCGACACGAAGACCGAAGGGCTCGCGGTGCGCCTCGAGACGACCGTCCGCAAGGGGACCGGCGAGCGGCTCGTCACGCTCACGGCGGATCGCGACCGCGCCCGGGAACGCCGAGCGGCGCTCGAGAAGTCCGTCCGCGCGACGGAGAAGCTCGTCGTCGAGGAAGCGGAGTCGCGCAAGAGCGCCACGGACCGCCGCGAGAACCTGGCCGCGCTCGTGTCGCCCGAAAGGCTCGAGGGAGGAACCGATCTGCTCGCGGCCGCCCGTTCGGAGGACGAAGCCCTCGCGGCGGAGATCGGGTTGCTCGAAGGCGCGCTCACGAGTCTCGAGACGGAGCTCGAGGAGCACCGACGCGACCAGGAGCGACTCAAGGAACTCTCCCGGTGGCGTCTTGCGGCGAAGCGTGCGCAGCAGCGGGCGGATCTCACGGCGTCGCCCGAGTGGAAGACGTTCCAGGAGGCGGTAGATGCCGCCGCGGCGTTCGCGGCGGACCTCGATGCTCTCGGAGGCATGGCGCGCCTCACGCAGGAGGAGCGCTCCGCCAGCCGCGAAGCGGAGGTGAACCGCTCGCTCGCCGAGTTCGTGGCGCTGATCGCCGGCGAAGGAGCCGGCCTCGACGTGCGCGTGCGCGTGAAGCGGACGCCGAAGGGATTGTCGTACGACATCGAGGACTCGGACGGCGGCCGCGCGATCTCGATCCTGAACCAGGCGTCGCTGAACGCGATCTCGCTCGCGCTGCTGTTCGCGCAGGCGGAGGACCGCGCCAAGGCGGGCCTGCCGACGATGGTCGTGCTCGACGATCCCGACCAGAGCCTCGACGACGAGCACCGAGCCGGACTCGCGCGCGCGGTCGAGCGCGTCGCGAAAGCGTGCCCCGTGGTCGTCGCGGCGACGCCCGGGAAGCTCGTCGAGCGCCTGATGAGCCACGTGCCGCTGCCGCGGCGCGCGCTCAAGCTCGCACCCCGTGACGCCGAGCGCGGCGTGAAGATCGAGTCGCAGGAGGAACGGTGAGGCCGCCATGAAGCTCGACGTTCACCAGCGGCTGTCCGATCTATCCGCGGCGACCGGGAAGGAATACGGGAAGCTCGTGCAGAAGCTGCTCGCGATCGCGCTGCTCGAAGCCGGCGCGGAGAGCCTGACGGACCGCAGCACGCAGGGGATCGACCTCGAGGCCACGTTCCGCGGCAAGAAGCGCGCGATCGAGGTGAAGACGACCGAGAGCGGCGCGGTGTCGCTCGGGAAGAAGGACCTCGAGGGGCTCGCCGCGCGCGAGGCCGACGGCATGCGGTCCTACGTCGCGGTGCTCGGGAACCGGTTCCTGGACGAATGGACTTTCGCCCGGTTCCACGCCGGCGAGCTGACGCCGTCGCAGACCTACTCGATCACGCAGCTGCGGCCGTACCGCGACCCCGAGCTCGAGCGCGCGGTGGCGAGGCCGTTCGCGGACGCCGTCCTGAAGCACGCGGACGCGGCGGCGCGCGGAGGGCAGAAGGCGCTCGACGACGTGCTCGCGGCCCACCCGGCGTACCGGCGGGCGTGAGCCGAGCCGTTCAGGCAGCGTGACTCGGAGCGGCAACGACTTCGACTGTCAGGCCCGGACCGCCGGGTGTCAGCACGACGTTCAGCTTCTCGAACCCGATGATGTGTCCGTCGGCGTCCTTCATGAGGATCGTGTCGTCCCCCACTTCCTCGCAGACGTCCTCGGTCTCCGGGTCTGCGATCCAGACGCTCAAGGTCCGGCCGACGGCGTCGTAGTAGACCCTCACCTTCTCCAAAGCAGATCTCCTTGCTTCACCTTGTCGGCCGGGTAGGCGGTGATCAGGCGGCCGACGAACCTGCCGCGGTGCACGACGGCAGAGACCCAGCGCTCTCCCTGACGACGGTGGAACAGCATAACCTCCGGGTCCTTCCGGCTGAGCCGGATCTCGTCCGGCTCCGTCAGTGTACGCTCCACGTCGCGGATACGGCCGCGCATCGGAGGGTGCTTGATCCCTGCGATGCGCTGCCAGTCCACGGATGAGCACACCACGCGGAAACCCAGTGGCGTCATGACGTCGATCCGGAGCTCGTCCACACCCCGGGGACTGAAAGGCCGTAGGCCGGTGTCACCGGAATCCGGGATTTCGGAGGGCCCGGCCTACCCTCCGCCTCGACGCGCCTGGTGGGCCGTTGCGCTGCTCCTCGCGCTCTACGTCCTCTCCTTCGTCGATCGCCAGATCATCAACTTGATGGTCGCGCCGATCCGCAACGAGTTCGCGATCGGCGATCTCGGCGTGAGCCTCCTGATGGGGTTCGCCTTCGCGGCCTTCTACACGTTCTTCGGCATCCCGATCGCGCGCTTGGCGGACTCGAAGAGCCGTCGCGTGATCATCGCCGTCGGCCTCGCGTTCTGGAGCGCGGCGACGGCGGCCTGCGGACTCGCGAGGAGCCACGCGCACCTCCTCCTCGCGCGCATGGGCGTCGGCGTCGGCGAAGCGGCGCTCTCTCCGGCAGCCTACTCGCTCCTCGCCGACAGCTTCCCGCCGCAGCGCCGCGGCACGGCGATGGGCGTGTATTCGATGGGTTCCTACCTCGGCAGCGGCCTGGCGCTGCTCCTCGGCGGATACTTGATCGCCTTCGTCGGCGAGAACCGCACGCACGAGGTGCCGATTCTCGGCCCGATGCGCTCGTGGCAGCTCGTGTTCCTGCTCGTCGGGATCCCCGGCCTCCTGCTCGTCCCGCTCCTCGCGACGATCGTCGAGCCGGCGCGCGAGCGGCCCGCCGGCGGCATCCCCTTCCGCGAGACCCTGCGCTACCTCGCCCAGAACCGCTCGGCCTTCCTCGCGCACAACCTCGGCTTCGCGCTGCTCGCCTTCTCCGGCTACGGATCGGCCGCGTGGATGCCGACCTTCCTCCAGCGCGACCACGGCATGACCGCCGCGGAGTCCGGCATCGCGCTCGGGTGGATCATGGCGACGGCCGGAACTCTCGGCATCGTATTCGGTGGCTGGCTCGCCGACCGCCTCGCTGCGCGAGGACGGCGCGACGCGACGATGCGGGTCGGTCTCCTTGCGTCGATCGCATGGATCCCGTCCGGAGTCCTCTACGCGCTCGTGGAAGACAAATCGCTCTCGCTGTGGCTCCTCGTCCCCACCTTCTTCACTTCCGGGATGCCCTGGGGCGCCGCAGCCGCCGCCGTGCAGGAGATGACGCCGAGCCCGATGCGCGCGCAGGCGACGGCCGTCTACCTCTTCACGATCAACCTGATCGGTCTCGGGATCGGTCCGAGCGCCGTGGCGTTCTTGACCCAAAGCGTCTACCGCGACGACACCGCCGTCCGCTACTCGCTCGTGTGGGTTGCGCTCGTCGCGCACGTCGCGGCGGCAGCGGTCCTCTGGATCGGGCTCCGACCCTTCGTCCGCGCGCGGGTACGCTCGGACGCCTGGGACGGCGTCAGCGCGCCCCGCTGACGCAGCGAACCTCGTTCACGAGCCGGATCCGGCCGTCCGGGAGGGCGTGACGGGCGCTCTCGCGCTCCACCTCGGCCAGGATCCGCGCTTGCACGTCCGCGGGCTTCTCAGCCAATGCCTTGCGCATCGTCGCGGACAAATCGCCGAGGAAGCGCGCGTACTCGCCCGACGAGGCAAACTCGAACGCGACCGTGAGGATCTCTGTGCGCACGTCCCGGAGCTCCGCGCGAGTCATCACCGACTCGAGCGCTCCGTCCGCGGCCAGGGCAAAGGCTCCCGGCGCGCCGGGCGGGGGCGGCGGATCGCCGAGCACGCGTGCGGCGATCTGGTGCGGGATCGCGAGGAACGGGACGCGCTCGGGCCGTCCCCAGACCGCGGCGGCGAACCGGCCGCCGGGCTTCAGTGCACGACGCACTCCCCGCGCCGCGGCCAGCGGGTCCGCGAACAACATCAGGCCCCAGCGGCTCGTCGCGGCATCGAAACTCCCGGGCTCGAGCTCGAGCGATTCGGCATCCATCTCGCGGAGGGCGACATTCGAGAGGTCCAGCTCGGCCGCGCGCTCCGCCGCGAAAGCGAGCATCTCCGGTGCGAGATCCGTCGCGAGGACGCTCCCGGCGCGTCCCACGCGCCGCGCGGCCGTCAGCGCCGGCTCGCCGATTCCCGTCGCGACGTCGAGAACGCGAGAGCCCGCGCGGATCTCCGCGAGGTCGACGATCCGTTCGTTGAGGCCCTGCGCGGCTCCCTCGAAGACGCGCCACCACGTGCGCCAGCCCGCGGCGGCATCACCCCACGCTTGGCGCTGCGCGGCCTTGAACTCGGCCGGATCCTGCGCGGGAGTGTGTGCGGCGCTCACGGCTTCCCCGCGAAGCGGTAGCTGCCCGCGGCGACGTCGAGGACGGCTTCGCCGCCGCGCATCTCGACGAAGCGCACGTGCGACCCGGCCTCGGCGAGCGGCCGGCCGCCCTCCGTGACGCTCGACACGTCCCTAGCGGGCAGGAAGACCTTCGCGCGCGTGTTCGGCGGGATCGTGACGTCGAGATGGAAGCTCCCGCCTTCGCGCTTCCACGCGCTCGCGATCTTCCCGCGGATCGTGTGGTGCTCGGCGCGGACGAACGAGAGCTGCGGACCTGCCCGGGGATGGATCGAGAAGCGCGCCCAGCCCGGGTGTTCGGGATCGGGCTCGATGCCGGCCAGCATCCGCATCATCCACTCGCCGACGGCGCCGAACGCGTAGTGGTTGAACGAGTTCATCCCCGCATCCTGCAGGCCGCGCTCGGGCACGAATCCGTCCCAGCGCTCCCAGATCGTCGTCGCGCCCTGCTCGATCGCGTAGCCCCACGAGGGGAAGGTCTTGTCGAGCACGAGCTTCGTCGCGAGTTCCGTCCGGCCGCGGCGCGAGAGCTCGAGCAGAGCCGGCAGCGTGCTCGTGAATCCCGTCGAGAGGTGGCCGCCGTAGTCCTGGACGATCCCTTGCTCGAGACGATCCAGTGCCTTCCCCTGCTGCTCCTCCGTGAGGAGGTCGAACGCGAGCGCGAGGGCGCAAGCACCCTGCGAGCCGCCGAGGAGCGTCCCGTCTTCGGCGACGAAGGCCTTGCGGAACGCCTCGCGAATCCCGCGCGCGAGCTCCGCGTATCGCCCGGCATCCTCGGCGCGTCCGACGGCCGCCGCCATCCTCGCGACGAGTTCGGCCGAGTGCGCGAAGTGCGCCGTCGCGAGCAGCTCGCCCGGCGTCGACGCGCCCTGCTTCGGCCAGCCCTCGCGCACGAGCGTGTCGCCGTTCAGCCAGTCGCCGTAGTCGTTCCCGCGATCCTTGCGCCAGACGAGGTCGGGGTTCCTCGAGCGGATCCACTCGAGCCAGCGGATCATCGAATCGAGGTGCTCGCGCACGAGACGCCGGTCGGCGTAGTTCAGGTACGCAGTCCACGGCACGATCACGCCCGCGTCGCCCCACGCGGGGGTCCCCGTGAATCGCAGGTCCTTCCCGAACGGGTGTGGAGCGAAGTCCGGGTAGCGCCCGTCGCTCGCCTGCGCGTCGCGCACGTCGGGGATCCACTTGGAGAAGAACGCGCCGAGGTCCCGCAGGAAGGCCCCCGTCTGCGCGAAGACGGCGATGTCCCCCATCCAGCCCAGGCGCTCGTCGCGCTGGGGGCAGTCGGTCGGCACGGAGAGCACGTTGCCGCGCAGCGACCAGTCGATGTTCGTCCACAATCGCCCGAGCAGCGGGTCCGACGCCTCGAAGGTCCCGGCGCGCTCCGCCGCGATCGAGACGACGCAGCCGGTGAGGTCCGCGACGTCGGGTGTCGCGGGCAGGCCCGTGACCTCGACGTACCGGAAGCCGTGGACGGTGAAGCGGGGCTCGAAGACTTCGCCTTCCTCCGCGCCCCGCGCGACGTAGCGGTCGGTCTGCGCGGCCCCGCGCAGGTTCGCCGTGTAGATCGAGCCGTCCGGCTCGGCCATCTCCCCGTGTCGGAGGACGATCTCGTTCCCGCGCGGCGCGCGCAGCTTCAAGCGGCACCAGCCGACCATGTTCTGGCCGAGGTCGAAGACGAAGACACCCGGCTTCGGCTCGCGGACGGCGACCGGTCGGAGCTCCTGGACGATCTTCGCCGGTTCGCACGCGAGGAATTCGAGTCGAGGTGCGAGGGCCTGGTCGATCTCCGCGGCCGCCATCCTGGAATCGTCGAAGCCCGGCTCGTGGAACTCGGCTCGCTCGGAAGTTGCGTCGTAGGTCTCGCCGTCGAGGAGATCGGCGACCTGGAGGGGACCGTGGAGCGTCGATCGCCATGTCGCGTCGGTCGCGACGGTCTGGCGCGTGCCGTCCGCGAGCTCGAGCTCGAGCTGCGCGAGGAAGCGCGGCTTGCGCCCGTAGATCGCCCGCGGCAGGCCGCCCGGAACGATCCCGGCGAGACCGAGGCGTCCCGCGTACCAGCCGTCGGCGAGTTGGGCGGTGATCGCGTTCCGGCCCACGCGGACGAGCTCCGTCACGTCGTAGGCGAGGTACGGCACGCGCACGGAGTAGTCGGTCCATCCCGGCGCGAGCTGGTCCTCGCCGACGCGCCGGCCGTTCATGCGGATTTCCTGGAGTCCGAGAGCGCTCGCGAAGAGGGTCGCGCGAGCGAGCGGCGTCGCGACGAGGTAGTCGCGCCGCAGCATCGGCGCGGGCAGCGGTTCGATTCCTTGGGTTCCGTGCGACACGGTGTCGCCGTCCACGAGGTGCCGGGAGCTCCATCCTCCGCTCTCGAGCGAATCGCTGACGGTCACGGGCATTCCCGTCGAGATCGGCAAGCCGTCCAGGAGGATCTGGAACTCGGCGAGCGCGAAGGCGAAACCCCTGTCCTTCGTCCCGCGGAGCTTGGTGATGCCGAGGCGCACGTAGCGCGCCCTCATCTTCGTGTGCTCGAGCCGGATCTCGAGCGGCTCCGTCCCGGGATCGGGGATGTCCTGGTAGGTCCTCTCTGCGATCTTGGTGAACGTCTTCGAGAAGCTCGGCACGCTGTCCATCCAGATCTTGATCTGGAGCGGGAAGAGGTACCCCGGCGGTCCCGATCCGTCGTGCGGCTGCGCGGGATGGAGGCGGAACTGGTTGAAGATCAGATCCTGGCCGAGATCGATCTGGATCCACTTCGCATCGTCCTCGGCCGAGGCGAACTGGCTGTGGTAGCCGTCGTTCACGCCCTGCGGCGGCTCGACCGCGACCGCGTCGCCGATCCAGCGCGCAACCCAGTCGGCCGGATCCAATGCGCCGGTTCCGAACGAAGACTCGCTCCAGGGAGACGAACGGCCCTCTGCGTCGTACGTGCGCACCTTCCACGCGTAGCGGCGGAAGCTCTCGAGCGGCGAGCCGGCGTACTCGACCTGGCAAGTCTCGCTCGACTCGATCCTTCCGCTCTCCCAGACGGTTCGGGGCTCGCCGGACCCCGGCACGAGAGTCACGACCAACTCGTACGCGGACTGCAACGCGCCGCGGCGGGGATCGATGACCTCCCAGGAGAAGCGCGGCCTGCGTTCGTCGACACCCAGCGGAGCCGAGAGCGACTCGCACCGCAGTCGCGCGGGCGCCGCCGGATCGTCCGCGACGGCCGGAGCGGACGTAAGACAAGAAGCGAGGGCCAGAAGGAGCGGAGGGAACCCGGGCATTCGCGCTAGGATACAGCGACACCGTGGACGATCCGCAGTCGATCTGGGTCGAGGTCGCGCGCGATATCGACCCGCGGAAGAGCCGAGAGCACGCGCTCGTCCTGCAGGCGATGGGGATCCCTCACGGGACGATCCGCTCCGAGGGCGCGCAGATCCTGGTGGTCCGGGGCGAGCACGCCGAGCCGGCCCGATCGGAAATCGAGCGCTACGACCGCGAGAACGCGAGCTGGCCGCCGCGCGAGGACGCACCGCTGGCGATCTCCGACGGGATCCAGGCGGCCGTCGTCTACGCGACCGTTCTCGCCCTGGTCTTCGTGCTCGAGTACCGGGAATCCTACGGCCTGGATTGGTGGAGATCGGGCGCCGCGTCGGCGTCGGCGATCCGCGACGGGGAGTGGTGGCGCGCGCTGACCGCGCTGTCGCTGCACTCCGATCTCGCGCACGTGGGCGGGAACATCCTGTTCGGATCGATCTTCGGCGTGATCCTGGCGCAGAGCCTGGGCTCGGGGATCGCGTGGGCGGGATTCGTCGTCGCGGGCACCTTGGGGAACTTGTGGAACGCCCTGCTCCAGAAGGAGAGCCACGTCTCCGTCGGCGCGTCGACCGGCGTGTTCGGCGCGCTCGGAATCCAGGTCGCGTACGAGTGGATGAGGCGGCGCGAGCTGCGCTACTCGAGGTTGAGGAGAGTCACGCCCTTGGCGATGGGCCTGGCTCTTCTTTTCTGGCTCGGATTCGGCGGCGGCCATTTCAACGCGGGCGACACGGCTCGCGAGACCCAGCGGCAGGTGAGCGAGGTCCTCGAGCGCGTCGACGTGATGGCCCACGTGACCGGCTTCGCCACGGGCCTCGCGCTCGGCGTGGCGCTCGGCCTGTCGCGCGGACGGCTGCGGCTGCGCGGGAAGTGGCAGCTCATGCTCGCCTGGGGAGCGCTCGGCGTGCTCGTGGCGGGATGGTGCGTCGCCTTCTGGAGGAGCGCGTGACCGACGCATCCGCTCGCGAAAGCCGCCACGGGCTGCTGCGTCTCGTCGACGTGCGCGAAGGCGAGATGCCCTCGCTCCTCATCGCGTGGGCGTACTTCTTCTGCCTGCTGACGATGAACTACATCCTCCGCCCGATGCGCGAGCAGATCGGGGCGGCCGGCGGCGAGGTCGCGCTCGCGATCAACTTCATGGGCACGCTCGGAGGGATGATCGTCGCGAACCCGCTCTACGCATGGATCGTGACGCGCTGGCCGCGGCAGAAGTTCCTGCCCTTCGTGTACCGGTTCTTCGCGGTGAACCTCGTCGTGTTCTACCTGTTCTTCCGCTTCTCTCCGGAGAGCTGGCGGCCGGCGCTGTCGTTCGCGTTCTTCGTCTGGGTCAGCGTCATCAACCTCTTCGCCGTCGCCACCTTCTGGAGCCTGATGGCGGACCTGTTCTCCTTCGAGCAGGGGAAGCGGCTCTTCGGGTTCATCTCGGTCGGCGGCACCTTGGGCGCGATCACGGGATCGGCCTTCGTCTCCCAGGTGGCGAAGTCCACCGATCCAGGCATCCTCCTGCTCATCGCCGTGGCGCTCTTCGAGATCGCTGTCCGGGCGATGCGAGCCCTGGTTCGCAAGCGCGGGCTGCGCGCGGAGGAGCTCGCCCCGGCGCGCGACGCGACGAACTTACGGGCCGAGGACGAGGAGATCGGCGGGATCCTGAACGGGATGAGTCTCGTATTCCGATCCTCGTACCTGGCGTGGATCTGCATGTACATGCTCGTCGGCAGCATCGCCGGCACGGTCCTCTATTTCCTGCAAGCGGACATCGTGAAGGCCGAAGGACTGGACAAGGGAGCGCAGACCGCGACCTTCGCGAGGCTCGACCTCGGCGTGAACGCCCTGACGCTCCTCGTGCAGCTCTTCCTGACGGGCCGGATGGTGAAACGCCTCGGCATCGGCGTCACGCTCTCGCTCCAATGCGCGGCGTTCGGGCTCGCGCTCGTGTTCCTCGGCCTCGATCCGACGCTCTTCGTTCTCTCCTGCGCGATGATCCTCTTCCGCACGGGCCACTACGCGACCTCGAAGCCCGCGCGCGAAGTGCTGTTCACCGTCGTCGGCCGCGAAGCGAAGTACAAGTCGAAGAGCTTCATCGACACCTTCGTCTACCGCGGGGGCGACGCGATCGGTGCGTGGCTCAAGGTCGGGCTGGGCTCGCTCGGCGGGCTCGGGATCCAGGGAATCGCCTTCGCTTCGATCCCGATCGCGCTGATCTGGGGCAGCATCGCGATCGTGGTCGGCCGGAAGCAGCGAGCGCTCGTTCGTCGGCGCGCGGAGGACGAAGCCCTACCTCGCCCGCAGGCCATCCGATAGCCTGTTCCGCCATGCCGCCAGCGAACACGCCCGCCTCGAATCCCGGAGGGAAAACGTTCTTCGGCCACCCCCGCGGCCTCTCGACGCTCTTCTTCACCGAGATGTGGGAGCGCTTCAGCTTCTACGGAATGCGCGCGCTGCTGCGCGTGTTCGTCGCGACCGCCGCCGTCCAGGGCGGGCTCGGCTTCGCGGAGAGCGAAGCGCACAGCATCTATCACATCTACCTCTCCCTCGTGTACCTGGTCTCGGTGCCGGGTGGATGGATTGCGGACCGATTCCTCGGACAGCGCCGCTCCGTCATGTACGGCGCCGCCGTGATCATGCTCGGGCACATCTGCCTGGCGGTCCACTCGGTCCCGAGCTTCTTCGCCGGTTTGGCTCTAGTCGTGATCGGCACGGGCCTGCTCAAGCCGAACGCGAGCACGATCGTCGGGCAGATCTACTCGCCCACCGACGCGCGACGCGACGCCGGTTTCTCGATCTTCTACATGGGGATCAACCTGGGCGCGTTCCTCGGGCCGCTCGTGTGCGGATGGCTCGCGCAGGACGAGGGCTTCCGGACGCGGCTCTCGTCGTGGGGAATTCCTCCGGAGCGCGCCTGGCAGTTCGCGTTCGGCGCAGCCGCCGTCGGGATGTTCTTCGGGTTGGTCCAGTACATGCTCGGCAGCTCGAAGCTCGGAGATGCGGGCCTGGCGCCGTCCAAGACCGCCGATCCAGCGGGGAGGGCGAAAGACCGCCGAACGCTCCTCGTCGGGCTGGTCCTCTCGATCGTCGCCATCGGGGCGATCGTCGCCGCGACCGCGACGGGAGCCCTGGTCCTGACGGTCGATCTCATCGACGAGTCGTTCGGGATCGGACTCACCGTCCTCTCCGTCGCGGTGTTCGCCTGGCTGTTCCTCAAGTCGGATTGGACCGGGGACGAGCGCCGGCGGCTGTTCGTGATCACCGTGCTGTTCCTCGCTTCCTGCTTCTTCTGGTCGGCCTTCGAGCAGGCCGGCTCGACGTTGAACGCGTTCGCGAAAGACAACACGAGCAACAGCTTGTTCGGATTCGAGTTCCCGTCGACATGGTTCCAGTCCGTCAACGCGCTGTTCATCATCACGTTGGCACCGGTGATCGCGTGGTTCTGGATCCGGCTCGGGAAGCGTGATCCGTCCCACCCCGGGAAGTTCGCCTGGGGCCTGTTCTTCGCAGGCCTGGGATTCCTCGTCCTGGCGCCCGCCGCGATCCTGGCGAAGGATGGGGCCCGGGTGAGCCCGATGTGGCTCACCGCCGTCTATCTCTGCCACACGATCGGGGAGCTGTGCCTCTCGCCCGTCGGCCTTTCGGCGTTCAGCAAGCTGGCCCCAGCGCGCGTCGCAGGGATGATGATGGGCGTGTGGTTCCTCTCGATCTCCGTCGGCTCGTACATGGGCGGGCGGATCGCGAAGGCCTACGTCGACTTCGACAAGCACGAGCTGTGCCTGGTGATCGCCGGCTTCACGATCGTGCCGGCGATCGTCCTCGCCCTCTGCGCGAAACCCATTCGCAGGATGATCGAGGCCCGGTCCGAGGGGACGCGATGAGCCAGCTCTATTCGCAACACGTTCGGGAGCGTCAGGCGAAGGCCGAGGCCGCGCTCGCCGCGGCCGGCTTTGACGCGATGGTGCTGCAATCGGGCGCGCCCTTCACGTACCACGCCGACGACCAGGACGCGCCGTTCCACACCGCGCCGCACTTCGCGCACTGGGTCCCGATGGAAGGGCCGCGGCACCTGCTGCTCGTGCGGCCGGGGAAGCGGCCTCTGCTCGTGCGCGTCGCGCCGGACGATTATTGGTACGAGCAGGCGCCGCTCGGCAGTCCCTCCTGGGCGCGCGACTTCGACCTCGTCGAAGTGAAGAGCGAGGAAGAAGCCTGGAAACACGTCGAATCGTCGACGCCTCTGGCGCGCGCGGCCTACGTCGGCGACTCGCCCGCGACCGCCGCCAAGCACGGGATCGCGGCGAAGCGGGCGAATCCGCCGGCGTTGATCTCGCGTCTCGACTGGGACCGGAGCTTCAAGACGCCCTACGAGGTCGAATGCCTCGAGGAGGCGACGCGCATGGCGGCGCGCGGACACGCCGCGGCCCGAGCGGCCTTCCTCGCCGGCGCGAGCGAGATCGAGATCCACCAGACCTTCGTCGCCGCCGTGGGGTGCGTGGACGAGGAACTGCCCTACGGGAGCATCGTGGCGCTCGACGAGAAGGGCGCGACGCTGCACTACCAACGCAAGCGCACGCACCGGAACGGGAAGGTGCTCCTGATCGATTCAGGCGCCAGGCACCTGGGATACGGCTCCGACATCACGCGCACGTGGACGGCGAGGGACTGCGACGAGACATTCCAGGAGCTCGTGCGCGGCCTCGACGACCTGCAGCAGGAGCTGTGCGCAATCGTGAAGCCGGGCATGCCGTACGGCGACGTTCACCACGCCTCCCACGTGAGCGTCGGCGATCTGCTGAACGAGCTCGGCGTGATCACGAAGGCCGGGGAGGAAGCGGTGACCCTCGGCCTGACGAGCGCGTTCTACCCGCACGGCGTCGGCCATTTCCTCGGGATCCAGGTGCACGACGTGAGCGGGAGGCAGAAGGGTCCCGAGGGCGGGACCGTGCCTCCTCCGCCGCAGCATCCCTTCCTGCGGACGACGCGCACGATCGCGGAGAACCAGGTGTTCACGATCGAGCCCGGTATCTACTTCATCGAGATGCTCCTGGGCCGGCTGCGGAAGAGCGAGAAGGGTGCGTTCGTCGACTGGAAGCTGGTCGACCGGCTCGCGCCCTGCGGCGGAGCTCGGATCGAGGACAACGTGGTGGTGACGAAGGACGGCCACCGCAACTTGACGCGGCCGTACGTCGAGTCGGCGTCGTGATCGAGAAGATCGATCTCGCCGCGAAGCTCGCGCGTTTCGAGGAGCGCTGGAGCCCGCGGATCGTCGGGGAGGTCGGAGAGATGCACGTGAAGCTCGCCAAGCTCCAGGGCGAGTTCGTCTGGCACCGGCACGAGCGGGAGGACGAGCTGTTCCTCGTGCTGAAGGGCCGGCTGACGATGCGTTTCCGCGACGGGGAGACGGTGCTCGGTCCCGGCGAGATGATCATCGTGCCGAAGGACGTGGAGCACATGCCGTTCGCGGCGGAGGAGACGCACGTGATGCTCTTCGAGCCGAAGACGACGCTGAACACGGGCGACGTGAGGAACGAGCGCACCGTCGAGAATCTCGAGTCGATCTGACGGAGGAGAACCGATGAAGCGGACGAACTTCTCGACCGGGACACCCTGGGAACCCGTCGTGGGCTACTCGCGCGCCGTGCGGATCGGTCCTCACGTGCACGTGTCGGGCACGACGGCGACGGGGCCGAAGGGCGAGGTGATCGGCGAGGGCGACGCCTACGCACAGACGGTTCAGACGCTGCGCAACATCGAGTCCGCGCTGACGAAGGCCGGCGCCAAGCTCGCGGACGTCGTGCGGACGCGCATGTACGTGACGGACATCTCCCGTTGGGAGGAAGTCGGCCGCGCGCACGGCGAGTTCTTCGGCGAGATCCGCCCGACGACGAGCATGGTCGAGGTGAGCGGTCTCGTGGATCCGGCGATGATGGTGGAGATCGAGGCGGAGGCGTACGTGGGAGAGGCGAAGGGATAGGTCGCTAGACGCTCTGGATCACGAGCGCGGGCTCGGGGACGGTTCGCGCCGCCGGAAGTTCGCGCACACGGCCCTTGGGCTCGAGAAGCCAAACGACGAGCAACGCGACGGGCCCGAAGAGGAGCACGAAGACCGAGCCGAGTGCGCTCCCCAGCAGGGAGGCGCCTCCGCGTCGAAGCAGACGCATGCAGGCTCCCGCGCAGGCCACCGCGACAGCCAAGCCGAGGACGAAGAGCAACGGTCGTCGGCCGCTGGCCAGGAACTCGGAACCGTCGTCGAACCCCTGATCCGTCTTGCGGGTGATGACGCCGGTGAAGAGCAGCGTGTTCGCGAGCGGCGAGCGCAAGAGGACGGAAGCCTGAGCCGCCGCTGCGGCGACGGAACCCTTCCCACTCCGCGGAGCGTACGCATGGGTGAACACCTCGCGGTCCTCCTTTGCGTCCAGCACGCGCAACGTCCAGCGGAGCGGATCGGGATCCTCGACGACGATGCGGTAGCGGAGGAAGCTCGGAGCGTCGTCCAGGGTCACGAGTGTCTCCGAGGGAACGAATTCAACGAACTTGCGCCCGTCCCATACGTATCGACCGCTCTCGCCGACAACGACGGGATCCTCGTCCCAGCTTCCGTATCGGCCGAGAACGATCTCCGATCGCCTGTAGAGAGCCTGCAGCCGGACGAACCGGTCTCCGCCGGGGAGCTCGACGGGAGAGAGACGCTTCTTCGGATCGAACAAGTCCATCCGCCAGAACGAGCCATCCGACGGATCGTGCAGGCAGGGGTCCACCCAGATCCCATGTCCTGCCTGACCGAGGAAGTAATCCAGGCTTTGGAATCCCGGCGGGGGCGATTTCGACTCCTCAGACTCGAGGCTCTTCGCGAGTCGACTCACCGCACCGTCCTCGCCCCGGAGCACCATGGTCGCGGGGGAGAACAAACCTCCACCACTGGGCTTTCCGAGCTCGATGGCGAACGGCGAGGACCGAGGGCCGACACCGACGCTCTGCCCCCACTGCGTGTTGACGAAGACAAACCCGCGAACGACCCCTCGTGTCCGATCCAGGTAGATTCGGACATTGGAAGTGTACGCGAGCTCCTGATCCTCCAGCCCCCGATAGCGCATGGTGATCGGCACCAAGCCGCGACGAGTGGCGAATGGATCCGCGGTCTCGAAGAGGTCCGCCGGGGGCGCGGCGTCGGAAAGACCAGAGGATCCGTGGCCCCAGGAGATCAGATCGAATCCAGGCCCAGGACCCTGGGGAGCATACGGTTCGACGCGCTCGCCGGCCCCTCCGCCTGCTTCCAGTCGGAAGTGGCCTCCCTGCTCGCCGCGGACGACCGGGAAGATCTCGTCCGTCGCCCGATCGCGCAGGATCATCGGATACTCCGATCGGACCAAGTCGAGGAACGACCCCTTGAGGATCGACGCGCCGATGTCGGCCGGCAGCAGGATGAGGGGAACCGCGAGGATCCCGGCCACAAGACGCACGAATCGGGGCAGAGGGAGATCTCGATCGACACCGGAGCGGGTCAGACGCAAGACCAGACCGAGAAAGACCGCGGCGAGTGCGAGGTGAACGATTGGGAAGAGCCACTCCGCGGACGGGTCGCCCCAGGGGGATCCGAGGAGCTCCGAGATCGCCCAGAGCGCGCTTGCGCCGACGGGAATCAGCAGGATCCCCGCGATCGTCCGACGGCGTAGGCTCGCCGCCAGCGCGCCGAGCCCGTAGAGGCTCGCGCCGGCCGTCGCGGTCAGGGCGTAGACTGCCAGCAGGGACCACTGGATGATCGAAGCGTTCGGCGACGCGAAGCTCGCGAAGATCGCGTAGAGCACCGGCGGTCCGAGACCGACGAGCGCGGTTGCAACCAGGCCGGCGATCGTCTTTGCGAAGAACGCGCCCTCGACGCCGGTCCCGCGATGGCAGAGGTAGCTGAACTTGCCGCGCCAACGTTCCGCGGAGAACTGGAGGTAGCCGAGCACGACGCCTGCCAGCGCGGAGGAGATCGCGACCAGCATCAGCATCTCCGAGGCCGGCGGCAGCAGAGCGTCCCAGAACCGAACGGAAACGAGCCACGCCAGCGTGATCACGAGGAACGCGGTCCCGAAGGGAACGAGAACCTCCGTCAATTCCTTCTTCAGCAACCCTCTCACGCAACACCTCCGTAATTCGGCATCAGCGCCTCTGCCGCGCGCTCCGTCGTCATCTCGATGAACAGGTCTTCGAGCGTCGGCGTCGTCGGCTCTGACAGCCCGGGACACAGCGACCGCAACACCATCTCGCGCTGCGCGTCGAGGTCGAGCAGCGTCAGCTCGAGCCCGTCGCGAACGCTGCGCGCGCGCAAGAGGCCCGGGACGCGCTCGGCGAATAACACGCCCTCGCCCGCGCCGCGCGCGAAGCGCTTCTGCACGCGTCGCTTCAGGTCCTCGATCGTCGCGTCGACGATCAGGCGTCCTCCGTGCAGGATCCCGACGCGGTCGGCGATCCGCTCGACGTCCGGGAGGATGTGCGACGAGAAGAGCACTGACCGCCCCTCGCGCCCGAGCAGGTCGATCATCGCCTCGAGGAACTCGCGGCGCATCACCGCGTCGAGCCCCATCGCCGGATCGTCGAGCACGAGCACCTCGGGATCCCCCGCCATCGCGAACACGAGCGCGAGCTGCGCGCGCTGGCCGCGCGACAGCGTCATGATCCGTTTCGACATCGAGATGCCAAGCCGCCTCAGCGCGTCCTCGGCGTACTTGCGCTCGAAATTCGCGCGCGACCCCGCCTCGAACTCGACCGCGCCGCCGACGCGCATCCAGCCGTACAACGGCGCGCCCTCGTTCACGAGCCCGATCCGCAGCCGCGTCGCCGGCGTCAGCGACTCGCTCGGCTCGCCGAGCACCGTGCACCGCCCGCCCATCGGCCGCAGAAACCCGAGCAGGATCGACAGCGCCGTCGTCTTGCCCGCGCCGTTCCTCCCGAGCAGCGCGTAGATCTCCCCGCGCCGCACGGTGAAGCTCAACCCCGCGAGCACGGACCTTCCGTCGAAGCTCCGGTGCACGCCCTCGAAACGAATCGGATCGCTCATCGCTTGCTCCCCGTTACCGTCTGCTTCTTCAGGTGCCTCTCGATTGCCGCGCGCACGTCCTCGCCGTCGAGGCCGAGGTGGAACGCTTCCGTCACCGCGCGCTGCACGAGCTGGTCGAGGCGCCGTCTTCGCTCCTCGATCCGCAGCGCGCTCGTCTCCCCAGTCACGAAGCACCCCGAGCCTTGCCGCCGCACGATCACTCCGTCCCGTTCGAGCGTCTCGTACGCGCGTGCGACGGTGTTCGGGTTGATCGCGAGCTCCTTGGCGAGCTCCCGCACGGACGGGAGCTTGTGTCCCCCCTCGATCTCGCCGCGCGCGACGGCCGACTTCACCTGGAAGGCGATCTGCTCGAAGATCGGCTCGGGGCTCTGGGCGTCGACGCGGAGGATCATGGGGACGGCTGGGTCGGGCGGACTCCCGCCCGGGGTGTCTACTGTACTAGGTCATACAGTACAGTGCCGTCGCCCCCCGTCAAGGGGGTTCCCTCCTCAATCCGACGTGATCCCCACCCCGATGCTCAGGCGCGGGGATCCCGGATCCCAGTACCCCCACTCCACGCGCCGGAAGGTCGCCCCCGCCGTGGCGCCGTGCTCCCCGAACCGCAGCGTGAACCGCAGATTGAGCCCGGAGAGGTCGACCTCGGACGCCTTCCTCCCCTCCGGCAGCGGGAACATCAGGTCGATCGCACCGTCGCCGCCCGCGGCGATCTCGCCTTCGGGCAGCCCCGCCGGATCCGCGGAGACGATCCGCGCCGGCCCGAACACGACCAGGTCGGCCGACACGAGGCTCATGGACTCCGTCTCGAGCCTCGCCGGCGCGCTCCCGAGGTTTTCCAGCCTCATCCGCACGATCGCGGACGCGGGCTGACCCTCCCCTGCGCGCTGGATCCCGATCACGGTGACGAGCGTCCGCACCTGCGAGCCCGCGACGGCCTGGGTCCCCACCTCGACCTCGAGCGGCGCCGGCTGGAAGCGGTGGTCGTAGAAGCGCGAGGAAGTGCAGGAGCCGAGGCCGAGGAGCAGGACGATCGCGGGGAGGGCGAGGGTCGTTTTCTTGGACATGGCGATTCTCGTGGAGCCGAGGATACGCCCGATCGACCATCCGGTGGGAGCGCCTCGGGTCTCGATCCGCGCGTCGAGGCCCGTATCCTGGCCCCATGCTCCGATTCGCCGCCTCGCTCGCCCTCGTGTTCCCGGCTCCCGCCGCTTGTCCCGCTCCCACGGTCGACGCCCGGGAAGAACAAGAGGTCCGCGCGACCCCCGCGAGCTCGCCGCGCGCGCGACTCGCGCCCTTCTTCTCGCGCGCGAACGCCGATCCCGCCGGGATCGTCCCGTTGATCCTCGAAGGCAGCGCCACGCTCGACGAGCGGGACGGACGCTTGCTCGCCGACACGCTCGAGCCCTACTGCTCGCGCGCCTTCTTCTCGCCCGAGCGCCTGCCGGGCATGGAGAAGCTCGGCCTCGCGCTGCACAAGGTGCGCGCCGGCGAGGTTCCCGAACGCATCGCGCGCCGGTACAAGACGGGCGCGGGGCTGTTCGAATACCTGAACGAGGGCTACGACGAGCGCCGGTTGCGCGAGGGGCAGGCGCTCAAGGTCCTCGATCTGTCCAGCGGCCCCGTCGAGATCGAGGTGAGGCGCGGTGCGTACCGGCTCGCCGTCTACCGGGTCCTCCCGGATGGCGGCCGCGCGCTGGTGATGTTCGTGCCGGTCGGTCTCGGCGCGCCCGATTCGCCGACGCCTCTCGGGAAGACGTCGATCACCCTGCGCGCGCGCAATCCGGAGTGGACCGATCCCGTGACGAAGACCGTCTACCCGCCAGGCGATCCGGGCAACGTGCTCGGCGGATACTGGATTGCCCTCGACAGCGAAGGCATCGGGCGCAAGGGCATCGGCCTCCACGGGTACACGGGCGACGTCGCCGCGAACTGGATCGAGCAGCCTGCCTCACAGGGCTGCGTGCGCATGCTCCAGCGCGACATCGACCGCGTCTTCCATCTCGCTGTCGAGGGAACCCGGGTCACCCTCCTGCCCTGAGTCAGTCCCTCGCGCGTTCGGTGTTCAGCAGGGCCTGGAACGGCTTCGACTGCCGGATCTTGTCGAAGTCCTTGTCGGTGCGCGCGCGGAAGAAGGCGCCCGGCTCCATGTTCTCCGATTCGATCAGCTTCGCGACCGCGTGCTCCTCGTGGCCGAGCCGTGCGTGCGCGCAAGCGAGGTTGTAGGCGACGCCCGCGCGGATCGGCGCGGTGAGGTCGTGCGCGACCTTGAGCGCGCGCTCGAGATGCGGGAGCGCTTTTTCCGGCGCGCCCGAATCGAGGAACGCGATCGCCAGGCCGTCTTCGGAAGCCGCCAGCGCCAGAGCCTCCTTCGCGGAGAGCGGCTTCGCGTCAGGAGGCCTCGCGTCGAGGATCTCGATCGTCCGCAGGTAGAGCGGGATCTGCTCCTCGAACGGAGCTCCGAAGTGCCTCGAGACCTCCGCGGCGGCGAATTGCGTCGCGTAGTCGTCTTTCGCCGCCTCGGATCGTTCCTTCAGCCAGGCCTTCCAGCCGTCCTTGCGAAGGATCGCCTGGTGCATCACGTCGAGCGCCGCCTCGGGCATCTGCTCCCAGGTGCCGCGCCGCACGACCGCGAACCGCAGGCTCTCGAGCATCTTCACGAAGTCCTCCTTCGTGATGGTCTCCTGCCGCTCCTTCGTCGTCGTCTCGCCGACGTGCAGGTCGAACTGGAAGCCGCCGCGCACGAAGAAGGAGTGGAAGTCGTGGCTCCCGCTCCCGTCGATCATCATGGAGAGCTCGCCGCAGGCGGTTCCGGCCGCTTCGAACTGCTTCCAGCGCGTGCCGGAGTCCGCCAGGTTCTCGTCGCGCCAGCGCTCGTCGGTCTGCGCCGGCTCGCCGGCCGGGCTCGCCAGGAGCTCGACCGAAGCGAGCTTCGACGGCACGGCGCCGACGAGGACGCCCCGATCGCCGAAGATCTTCGCCAGGATCTTCGCGTTGCGGTCGTCGGTGGTGAACCCGGGGATGTCGATCGCGACGTGGAGGAAGGACCCGGGGACGCGCCGGACGACGGTGTCCTTCTTCGCGGGAGGCGCGTCTTGTGCGGACGCGAGGAGGATTGCGGTGGCTAGGAGCATCGAGCCAAGACTATCCGCTCCGCCGAATCCTCTCCACTTCCCCCAGGAGCGCGAGCAGGATCTCATAGTGCCGAAGGAAGACGATGAACCTCTCGGAGATGAGATCTCGGATGGACGAGCTGGGCGCGAAGCCCGTCCACGTCGGGAGGCTCCTGCGCGCCTGGCTGGCGGGCCAGGATCTGCCTCGCGAGAGCCGCGGTCGCGAAGCGCCGTTCCCAAGACGCGTGCTGGACGACATGGCTGCGCTCGAGACGGATCTGGCGGCGATCGCGACGCCCCTATCCGATCACGAGGGCGAGGACGGCTCGTCGAGGTTGCTCCTGCGCCTGGCGGACGGAAAAACCGTCGAGACCGTGCTGCTGCCGCGCGAAGGGCTGTGCATCTCGACGCAGGTCGGCTGCGCGGTCGGTTGCACGTTCTGCTGGACCGGGCGCGAAGGACTGCTGCGGAATCTGACGAGCGCCGAGATCGTTGCGCAGGTCGCCGTCGCGCGGCGGCGCCGTCCCGTGCGGCGCGTCGTGCTGATGGGGATGGGCGAGCCCGCCCACAACCTGGCCGAAGTCCTCGAAGCGCTCTCGCTGCTCGGCGCGGAGGGGCGGCTCGGCCACAAGCAGCTCGTCTTCTCCACCATCGGCGACCGGAGGGTGTTCGAACGCCTTCCGTCCAACGACGTGAAGCCCGCGCTCGCGATCTCGCTCCACACGACCGACGCCGGGAAGCGCGAGAAGCTACTCCCCCGCGCACCGCGGATCGCGCCCGAGGAGCTCATCGATCTGGCGGAGGCTTACGCGCGCAGGACGACCTGGCCCATCCAGTACCAGTGGACTCTCCTCGAGGGCGTCAACGACGGCGACGACGAGCTCGAACGCCTCGGCGAGCTCATGCAGGGCCGCTACGGCGTCGTGAACTTCATCCCGTACAACAACGTCGACGGTCTCGACTACCGCCGGCCGAGCGTCGAGCGCGCGCGGGAGATGTCGAGGTTCCTCCACCGCCGCGGGGTGCTCGCGAAGATCCGCCGCTCGGCTGGCCAGGACGTCGAGGGCGCGTGCGGACAGCTGCGGAGCCGGAATACGCTACCAGGTCAGTTCCTGCGGCATCCGAGCAGCGACTCGGCGCACGCAACGACGTTCTCCGGATGCCGCAAGAACTGACCTGGTACCGTATTCCGGCCTAGCGCAGCCCCATCTCGTCCAGCCTGGCGCGGTAGTAGTCCATCTTCGCCTTCTCGGGCCAGCGCGGATCGATCTTGCCCTGGATCTCGAGCCGCTGCACCGCGAGCGTGTGGTCGACGTGGAACCAGAGCAGCACCGCGCCTCGGCGGCGCCCTGCGGCGGGTGACTCGAACTTCTTCTTGCCGTTGACGAATGTCGTCACCGTGTTCCCGTCGTTGTGCAGCTCGAGGTGGTACACCTTCTTGGCGAAGGCGGGTGCGTCCTCGGCGAGCGTCTTGAAGCTCTTGCTCTCGACGTCGACGACGGAGAGGCTCCCGAAGTTGATGCACCCGGCATAGCTTCCGTTCAGGTCGTCGCAGGCCGCCACCATGAAGGTGAATGCGGGCGCCGAGGGGCTCTTGCTCGGGCCCTCGCGAAACAACACGTCGTAGCGGACGACGATCGGAACCTCGAGCTCGGCGAAATGCCGGTAGGCCGCGGCCCCCGTGCCGACGAATTCGCCGCCGGTAACGGCCCAGCTCGACGCGTCCTCCTTCTTCACCGTCGGCGTCTGGCTCTCGTGCAGCGGCACGAGGTAGTCCGGGATGCGCCGGAAATCCTCGGCCTCATCGGCTTTCGTGAAGTCGTACACGATGTCGACGAGGCCGTTCCCCAGCGTCGTCCAGACACCGTGACACGCCTTGGCGGGGTCCTCCTCCGCGTAGGTCCGGACGATCACGCTCCCGACGAGCTGGCGCATCGGCTCGATCTTGCGCTGGACGAGAGGGACGTCGCCGTACGCCGCGACGAGCGCCTTGACCGCCGCGAACAGCTTCTCCGCGTCCTTCTTCGTCTTCGGCTCCGGCATCGCCGCGATCTCGTTCAGCACGACGGCCGCATTCGCCGTCTTCAGCATCTCGGGATACCAGGAGCGCGCGTCTTCGCGCAGGGCCAGCGCGCCCGCGGACTCGTCCTTGAGGAGCTGCTGCCACTTCGTCTCGCCCACGAGGACGTAGGGCCAGAAGCGGACCCACGGCTTGGCCGCGCCCTGCTCCGCCTTCGAGCCCGCCTGCTTGGCGATGTCGAAGGGCTCGATGGCCGAGAGAGGAATCTTGGAGAGGCCGAGCGGGTTCGTGGCCAGATGGAGCCAGCCGTCCTCGACGCGCGCCACCTTCGCGACGTACTCGACGCCCCGGTACTTGCCCGAGATCGATTCGCCCGTCGCGACGAGGTTGGCGAAATAGCCCTCGCGCAGGAGCATGAACTGCTTCACGCGCTCGATGTCGCGCGCGATGCGGTCCCCTTCCGGCGGAGGCGGGGACTGCGCCGCCAGCGCTTCGAGCGAGCCGAGCGCGCCCTCGAGATCGCCCTGTTTCGCCTTCACGAGCGCCAGCGCGTGCTGCGCGTCGAGGTCCTGCGGACCAGCGGCCACGGAGTTCGCCGAGTACGGGGCGCTCGAAGCGGGGATCGCCGAGACCGGTTCCGCGGCGGGAGCGGAGGAGCCGGAGGGGCTCGCGCGCTCGGCGAAGGGCTTCTCGATCCACGACGAGTCCGTCGGGATGCGAGGAAACTCGCGCGCGTGCTCCGCGAGGCTCGCGGTGTAGAACTCGCGGTCGAGCGAGGCGATGTCGATGCCGCGGAACGCGATGTAGAAGGCGTCGAGGCCTCCCAGGCCGTTCATCGACGACTGGAAGAACTTCAGGAACGGCTCGCGGTAGCGCCCGCCCAGGCCGTCGTGGAGGAAGTGCATCCACAACGCCGACTGGTCGTAGAACGCATGGAGCAGGACGTCGGGGTTCGGCGGATCGGCCTTGAGCTCCTCCGCGCGGTTCTTCGCGAGCTGCAGGACGTCCGTCGTCGTCCTGAGCTGCAGGAGGTCCACGACCGGGTAGAGCAGGATCTCCCGGTCCTTCTCGGACTGGGTGAGCTTGATCACGCGCGCGAGGAGGTCCGGATCGACCTGCGTCTTGTCGGATACCTCGGCCAGGACGCCCTCGCGCCAGCCGTACCAGCTCGCGAAGCCGAGGTGCAGCCACAAGGAATGCGGACGATCGTCGGTCCCGCCGTAGTAGGCCTGCTGCAGCGCGCGTCCGAATTCGGAGAAGACGAGGCGCCGTTGCAGCGCCGGCGTGCGGTCGGTGCCCTCGGGATCGCCGTAGGCGACGATGAGGCGCAGCTGGGGGTCGTAGTAGGCCGCGTTCAGCTTCCAGAGCTGCTCGGTCTCCTGGCCGAAGGCGTGGTACTCGTCCTCGTCCGCGAGGATGCAGACGGCGAAGAGCGGGTAGTCGGCGCGACGCTGGAAGCCGAGCGGCTCGGCGATCCCCTTCACGAAGGCGTTCCGCATCTGCTTCACGGGCGGCCCGAAGAAGTCGGCGAACTTGCGCGGATCGCGCGTCGCGGGGGCGTGGGCCTGCTGCTTCTGGACGAGGAAGAAGCAGTCGGGGATCGATCGATCGACCTCCAGGTGGATCTTCGAGAAGTACCGGTGGCGCTCGAGACGCGACTCGAGCTCGTAGAAACGCGCCTCGCGCGGGTCGGCACGGATGTCGCCGATGCGCTTCAGGGCGGCCTCGCGCTCGGCTTGCCAGCGCTTCCGAAGGGCCTCGAGCTCGGCAGGCGTGAGCTCCTTGCCCCGCAGCTCCAGGTAGGTCTTCAGCGGGTAGAGATCGCTGAACTCCGAGGCCGCGGCCTGCTCGAAGCCCTCGAGGTCGCGGCTCGGATCGAACGTGGGGCGATCCTGCGCGTGCAGCCCGCAGGAGAGCACGAGCCCGAGCACGATCCGACTCACCACACTCGCCCCGATCATGCCGAGACGCTCTGGGGTTCGTTCGTGCAGTCGCGGAAGTTGACGGCCTGGCCGTCGAGCTCGGCGAAGACGAGACGCACGTCGTAGTTCGGGTGGCGCTCGAGAAGAATCTGTTTACCCCGCTGGAGGTCCGCGAGCTGCCGCTTCAGGATCGCCGAGGTCTCGAGATGCGGGTGCTTCACCCTGTACCACGCGCAACCCTGGTGCGCGATCAGCCAGATGCCCGAGATCTGGTGATGCTCCGCGAAGAGCCTCATCGACTGCTCGAAGACCCGCGCTTCGTCGAAGGTCGAGTTCCACGGATCCAGGACGGCCGGACCCCCCGGAACGCAGTAGAGGTCGGCGCGATCCGAGACCTCCGAGTGCACGAACTCGGTCATCTGCGCGTGCCAGCGGCCGTCGGAGCAGCACACGACGAGCGTCTCCGGGCGAGCCGGCGACCAGGGCGTCACGGCGCGGAAGGAGTCCGACATGAGCGGGCAGATTGTAGCTTCCGAAACGGCCCGCCGTTTCGGATAGGATCCCGGCGCATGCAAGCCAGAAGCGATCTGCTCTCCTGCGTCGAGATCGAGCCCAAGAAGCCGGCCCGGTGCTCGATCGTGTGGCTCCACGGTCTCGGTGCCGACGGGAACGACTTCGTGCCGATCGTGCCTCATCTCGGGATCGACGAGGGTCACGCGGCGCGCTTCGTCTTCCCCCACGCGCCGAAGATCCCGGTGTCGCTCAACATGGGGATGGTGATGCCGGCCTGGTACGACATCGCCGGACCGGACCTGCGCTACCGGCAGGACGTGGAGGGGATTCGACGATCCGAAGCCCAGGTGCGCGCCCTCGTGGAGCGCGAGATCGAGCGCGGCGTGCCGAGCCGGAAGATCCTGCTGGCAGGATTCTCGCAGGGCGGCGCCGTCGCGGTGCACGTGGCGCTGCGGTTTCCTCAGCCGCTCGCGGGCGCGATCGCGCTGTCGACCTACCTCGTGATGGCTGACGCGCTCGAGGCCGAGATCGCATCGGCGAATCGCGGGTTGCCGGTGTTCCAGGCGCACGGAAGCGCGGATCCGATGGTCCACATCGAACGCGGCGAAGCCCTGCGCGACGAGCTCCGCCGCGTCGGGTGCGAAGTCGATTGGCGCGAGTATCCGATGATGCACGAGGTCTGCCTGGAGGAGATCGAGGCGATCGGATCCTGGATGCGGGTTCGGTTGCAGGATTGATCCCACGGCGCCCGCACGAACGCCCCCGGGTCGCAGGCGGTAGGGATGCAGCGTTCGACCTCTCGGGCGGCCCGTGGCCGGCGATCTAGCGCCCCAGATCGAGCGCGGGATTGCGGGCGAAGAATCCGTGCGGCGTGAGTTCGAGGCCGGCGTGGGCCGCGGGCATGATCGGCCAATCCTCGGGCCTCGGCGCGTGCGCGACGCCGATGGTGGCCCACACGACCAGATCCTCGCCGGCGAGGGCCTCGCCGTCCGCTGCGTAACGCTCGACCCCGCCGTCGCCTCTGCCCTGCGACGGGTAGTCGCCCGCCGCGAACAGTTCGCGCGGCTTCCAACGCGTCGCCCACAGGGCGTGGTCGACGAAGGCGGCCAGCCGGCGCTCGCTCGAGTCGGGAGCGGCGAAGACCGGCACGGCGCCGGGGATCGCGATGCGCCAGCCGGCCTGATGCCCGAACGCCGCGATCGAGCCGGGCGCGTAGACCTCCCAGGATCGCTGGCGGGAAGCGTCGGCATCGCGACCGCATTCGACCGGCAGCTCGCGCCGACGGACGACGAAGGCGTTCGCGGCGCTGGCATCGCTCTCGAAATCCAGCTCCCGCAGCGCGTTCCGCGGACCGTCGACGTCGAAGTCCAGCCTCACGGAAACGAGATGCTGGTGGTTCACACCCAGCACGCGCGGCGCGATCAAGGTCCCGAAGCGCTCCTCGCCCGAGGGCACGAGCGTTCCATCCGCGCCCGACGCCTCGGAGCAGGCGCCGCAGCGCTCCGCGGCGACGCCCTTCGCGAGCACGATGCCGGTCAGGTCCGTGCGGAAGCCGATCGAGCCGTCCTGGCGGAAGGCCCACTCGAAGCCGTAGTCGTAGTTCCCCGCCGTCACGACGAAGCGCCACACGAGCTCGCGCGAGCGCGTGCCGACCGTCGGATCGCCGCCGTGGCTCCACAGGATGCCGCCGTCGCGCTCGAAGACCGCCACGACGGCCTCGCGCGTCCGCGCGCGGCCTCGGGAGTCGCTGACGCTCGCGTCGAGGAGCTCGGCGTGCTCCGGCACGTCGAGACCGGGGACGAGCCCGTTCGCGAGCTGGCCGAGGCCGTACTCGCCCGCGTCGAACGCGTTGCGCCAGGCCCAGCGCGTCGCAGGATCGCCATAAGGCACCCACATCTCACTGATCGAGGCGCGGCGCAGGACGGAGCGGACCCGGCCGCCGTCCTCGATTCCGATGCCGCGCAGCACGAGCCCCTCGCGGTCGTCGAAGCTCCAGCGCATGCGCCAGCCCTGCCAGCGCAACTCGTTCCCGTGCCAGGAGAACGAAGGGCCCTCGGGCTGGACCGTGCGCAGCGGCTTCAATCCGGGTCGCGGCTCGCCTCGCACGGCGGGATCGTGGAAGTCCGTGCTCTCGGATCCGGGCCGTGGACCGGGCTCGTCGATCACATCGACGACGAGGCCTCGCGCCAGGTCGATGAGCGCCTCGAGTCCCTCGATCGGCGGGCCGTAGCCGTTCTTCTGCTCCCCGCGCAGGAAGTGGATCACGCGCACGTAGCGGCCGGGAGGGAGCCCGGACACCACGCCGGCCGACCACGAGTCGGTTTCGACATGCTTCGGATCGAGGTTGCGTCGCGCGAGCGCGGCGCGCCAGCGCGGGTCGGCGTCGAGAAGCTCGCCCGCGAGCCGGTAGTCCGGGCCGCGCAGCATCGGCTGGGCCCCCGGGACCTCGGCGCGGGACACGATCGCGGGCGCTGCGAGATCGACCAGCGCTTCGCGCGTCCGATCGTTCTTCCGATCGTAGAGCACGGCCAAGGCGCGGCGCTGGCGCTCCCCGGCATCCTTCGCGGGCTCGGCGAGAGTCAACGACACGAGCTCGACGCCTTCTCGCAGATCGCCGGCGGATCGCAAGGCTTCTCCCGCGGCCTCGATCTCGTTCCGATCGAGCCCGTCGAGCGCGTGCCCGGCGCGGCGCTCGCTCCTTCCTCCGCTGGCGGCGCAGGCCGCGAGAACGCAGGCAAGGAACACACCGAGTGTGGAATCTCGCATTTTGGTCCTCATCCTCGACTTCTCCGCGGCCGGGGCTTCCGCTCCGGCGTCGCGCGCCATGGATCCTCCGGCCACGAGTGCCGAGGATAGCGCCGCTTGAGCTCCTGGCGCACCCCGACGTACGCGCCGCTCCAGAAGCTCCGCAGATCGTCGGTGACCTGCTGCGGCCGGTGATTCGGCGCGAGCAGGTGCAACAGCACCTTCACTCGACCGCCGGCGATCGTGGGCGTGTCCGCCATCCCGAAGATCTCCTGGATGCGCACGGCGAGCACGGGCGACTGTCCAGGCTCGTAGACGAGACGGATCGAGCTCCCGCTCGGCACGGACAGCTGCTCGGGGGCTTCGCGTTCGAGCGCGCGGCGCTGCTCGTGAGTGAGCCGGTTCTTCAGGATCTCGATGAGCGGCAGCTGGCGCAGATCCGCGAACGAACGGTAGCCCTCGCAGAGCTCGGGGAGGATCTCGCGCAGCTCCTTTTCGTCGAACGCGGGCAGCCCGAGCTCCGGCACCCAGCCCCGGAGCGATCGCAGGCGCGCCAGGAACGCTCGCGTCTCCTCGTCACGCAGGGGCAGCGCGCGCTCGAGATCGGTCGCCGCGGCCTCGGCGAGCACGCGGGCGACTTCGCCGCCCTCCGGGAGCGCGGTCACGGCCTCCTCGAGCGCGAGATCCTCGTAGCGCGTCGTCCGCGCGGCGACGACGGCCTCGCGGACCGGATCGAAGCGCAGGATCGTCTCCGTCCGGATCCGTTCCGGCGGTAGCCACTCGCGCTCTACGGCGGAGGCCTGGCGTACGAGCGCCTCCGAGCGTTCTCCGCGCCGCCCGGCGTCGATGTCGATGCACAGGAAGAGCTCGGCGTCGACGACCCCGCTCTCTTCCCCGAGAGTCACGCCGCGCCCGCCGACGAGGATCCCGCGGCGATCTCCCTTCGCGCGGCGCTTCGCCACGCGATCGGGGAAGGCGGCCAGCAGCGCGCGCAGGAAACTCGTCTCCGACCCGCGGCCGCGCCCGGACTTCACGTGCCGCTCGAGGTCCTCCGCTGCGCGGAGGACGAAGGCGGAGCTCGCCGCATCGAGGCCGTCGATCGCGCGGACGCGATCGAGCACGTCGGAATCGCTGCGGCGGCCGGTGAGGCCTGAATTCCGGCCGCGAAAGGGATCGCGCTCGGCGAGCAGCGCACCGGCGACCGCGGCCTCGCGCGCGCAACCGAGCGCCTCACCTTCGAGGAGTAGTCGCGCGATGCGCGGGTGCGCGGGGATCCGAGCCATCGCTCTGCCGATTTTCGTCAGGCCGCCCCCGTCGACCGCGCCGAGGAGCGAGAGCAGCTCGTCGGCACGGGCCAGCGCGGCCTCCGCCGGGTGCTCGAGCCAGCCGAACGCGCGCACGTCGCTCTCGCCGAAGGCCCGGAGCTGCAGGACGGGCCCCGCCAGGTCGACGCGGCGGATTTCGGGGTCCTCGCGCTCTCGCAGCGATCGCTCCTCGGCTTGCGACCAGAGCCGGAAGCACACTCCGGGCGCCGTGCGTCCGGCGCGGCCCGCGCGCTGCTCCGCGGAGGCACGCGAGATCCGCGAGAGCTCGAGGCGGTCGAGGCCGACGGAGGGATCGAAGCGCATGACGCGCGCGAGGCCTGAATCGACGACGGCGGTGACGCCTTCGACCGTGACGGAGGTCT
This sequence comes from Planctomycetota bacterium, assembly GCA_046155895.1. Classification (GTDB taxonomy): domain Bacteria; phylum Planctomycetota; class UBA1135; order UBA1135; genus DASYPQ01. Next base: position 34,745 of record JBJXFB010000050.1, read on the forward strand.
CGGCGACGTTCGTGGCGAGGACGACCTTGCGCCGATCGGCGCGCGACAGCGCGGCGTCCTGCCTCTCCATCGGGAGATCGCCGTAGAGCTCGACGAGGAGGAGGTCACGCTTCCGCGCGAGCGGCTCGAGCGCTTCGCGGGCGCGCCGGATCTCGCCAACTCCGGGAAGGAAGGCGAGGACGTCGCCTTCGGTAGCGTCGAGCGCCTGCGCGACTCCCGTCACCATTCCTTCGTGGACGGGCCGCCGCTCGTCGACGGGGATCCACCGCACCTCGACGGGGAAAAGGCGGCCTTCACTCTCGACCACCGGGCAGCCGCCGAGGAATCGGGAGACCTCGGCCGTGTCGAGGGTCGCCGACATCACGACGATCTTCAGGTCGGGCCGAACCTCGAGCTGGATCTTCCGCGAGAGCGCGAGGGCGAGATCGGTGTCGAGATTGCGCTCGTGGAACTCGTCGAGGACGACGACGCCGACTTCGTCGAGGAAGGGGTCTTCCTGGAGCATCCGCAGCAGGAGGCCTTCGGTCACGACGAGGATGCGCGTGCGGTCGGAGGCCCTGCGATCGAACCGGACGTGGAATCCGACCTCCTCGCCGAGCCGCACGCCGCGCTCGAACGCGATCCTCCGGCTCGCGGCGCGCGCGGCGAGGCGCCGCGGCTCGAGCATGAGAACCTTGCGGCGGTCCGCGAGACCCGCGTCGAGCAGCGCCGGCGGCACGCGCGTCGTCTTGCCCGCGCCCGTGGGAGCACGCAGGACGACGCAGGAGCTCTTCCCGAGCGCCTCGACCAGCCGCGGGAGGACGGCGTCGATCGGGAGCGGATCCAAGGAACTCTACGGCTTCGCGGGCGCCGCCTGGCGCCCCTGCAGCCCGAGCTCAGCAGCGTGCGGCACGAGCGCGCCGATCACGAAGGCGACGTGATCCGAGAGCTCGACGCCGAGCATCTCCGCGCCGGCGGTGACCTCGGCGCGCTCGACCTTCGCCGCGAAGCCCTTGTCCTTCAGTTTCTTGATCACGCTCTTCGGCTCGAGCGACGCGATCCCGTCGGGACGCACGAAGCAGCAGGCGCCGACGAAACCCGTCAGCTCGTCGCAGGCGAGGAGCGCCTTGTCGAGCGTGCTCTCGTAGGGCACGTTCCACTTGGTGTAGTGCGCCGAGACCGCGTGGGCGATCTCCTGCTCGCCCTGTTCGCGGAGCCACGCGACGATGCGCTTGGGGTGCTCCTCCGGCCAGGCCTCGTAGTCGGCGTCGTGGAGCATCCCCGCGATCCCGAAGCGTTCCTCGTCGCCCGCACCCGAGCCGTAACGGTGCGCCGCGGCGCGCATCACGACCTCGACGGCGCGCGCGTGTTTGCGCAGGGCGTCGGTCTTCGTCCACTCGCAGAGCTTCGTCCAGGCGGTCTCGCGGTCGAGGGCCATGGCGAGGGAGGATACGACGGATCCCGCGCCGAGGCCACTCGGGCGCGGGATCCCTGGTCGAGCGGTAGCCGCGAGGATCAGAGCGTCGTCTGCAGCATCTCCTTCACCCAGTCGGTGAAGACGGTGTAGTTCGACTGGCGCGAAGCCTCGCCCAGCACGAGCGGCGGAGAGCCGCCCAGGAGCATCCCCAGGCCTTCGATCGCCGAAGCGCGCCGCACGGGAGATCCCTCGTCCGACTTCGCGATCCGGCTCAGCGCGTGGAAGTCCTCGACGCCGCCGTGGAAGCTGATCGCCGTCGCGGCCAGGCCTTGGAGCCCGGGCTCGCGCAGCTTCTCGAGCACGTCCGCGAGCGCGCCGGAGTCCTCCGGCATCCCGAGGTATCCGAGCGACTGGGCGATCGCGACCCGGGCGAGGGAGGAGCTTTCCTCCGGCAGCCGCTCGCGCAGCGCCCGCGCGGAAGGATCGCCGCCGATCATCGCCAGCGCCGTCGCCGCGTACATCCGCATGCGCGGATCGGAAGCGCGCCACAGGCCTTCGCGGATCGCCGTGCGCGCGACTTCATCCCGCGCGAGCCCCAGCGCGATCCAGTAGGCGGGAGCGGCTTCGCGGTTCTTCTCCCGCGCGAGCGCGCCGCGGATCGCTTCCGGGATCTTCTCGTCGCCCGCGCGGCGAGCTGCGATCCCGAGGCCCAAGGCGGCCCACTTCCGCATCCCCGTCTCGTGGCTCTGGAGAACGCGCATGAGATGGTCGCACGCCTTCTCACCGCCCTGTCGCCCGATCGAGACCAGGAGGAAGCCCTTCGTGAGCACTTCCGATTCCGTCTCGAAGGCGGTCATCAGCGGCGGGAGCGCGAGGGGGTGCTTCGAGTCTCCGAGCGCGAGGGCGGCCGAACGGCGCAGGTCGAGGCGCGGACCGGAGAGGATGGTCTGGAGCTTCGAGAGGATCCGGTCGTCGGTCGAGCTGCTCAACGACTCCACGGCCCGGCAGCGGACGCTCGGAGCCTGCGTCGAATCGAGCGCGGTCTCCACGGCGAGCTGCTCGAGCTCGGGGGAGGGCGAGATCTTGTGGTAGATGAACGCCGCGTTCAGGACCGCATCGCGTTCAGCGCCGCGGCGGGTCGAGGCGATGCGGGCGACCATGGCGTCGACCGAGGCATCGAAGCCCGCTCGCCGTCCGAGTCCGAGCGCGACGATCGCGAGCGGGGAAGCGAAGGGAGAGACGCGTTCCTTCGCCTCGGCCGCGGGCGCGCCTGCGCGCGCGATCCGCAGCAGCGGCTCGATGGCATGCGGAGATCCCGTGGAGCCCAAGGCGAGGATCGCGCGGTGACGCACGACCATGCTGGCGTCGGAGAGGGCGGAGAGGAGCAGGTCGACCGCTTCGGCGCGCCCGATGCGGCCGAGGGCCAGCGCGGCGGCGCCGCGGACTTCGGCGTCGGCGCTGCGGAGCGCGAGCATGAGCATCGGCAGGAGCTCCCGGCGGACGGCCCGGGTGCGGTCGCCGCCGTCGTCCTCGCCGGTCGTCGGGAAGAGCCAGCCGTCGAGGCGGTTGGGGCGCAGGAACTCGAGCTTGTTGTACTCCCACCACAGCCACCAGCCGTCGTCGGCTTCGGTCGTGAGGTTGAGCGCCGTGGGCATGCCGGGCATCTTGGGAGAGGTGGACGCGGAACCCGCCGGAGCGACGCTGCTCGGAGCCCCGGTGCTCTCTCCGGAGCGTGGAGTCGAAGGCGAAGCGGGAGCGGACGTGCTCGAGCCGCCGGAGTTCCCCCCGGCGGTGTCGCCCGGGCCGCGGTAGGTTCCGCCCCCGCCGGAGCCGCGGGTGGTGTCTGCGTTTCGGAATGCGACCCTCGGATCCGCCTGGCCGCCGACGGCAGGGACCTGGATGCGCGCAGCTTCCCAAAGGGTGAGTCCGTTGCGCGCGAGCCAGCCCGAGAACCGCTCGTCGCGCGAGAGATCGACGATCCAGGCCTGATTGTTCGCCGTGGCTACGGCCTCGACGAGCTCGTCCTCGCCCGTGGCGTGGAGGAGCGCGGCAACCGCACAGTGCCGGCCGTCGTGGTCGACGAAGTGCGGGACGCGGGCTCCGGGGAAATCGTGGTTGTGCCCGAAGTCGCCGCGCGTCCAGTACTCGCGGAGCGCCGCGAGGACCCGCGTGCGCGCCGAGAGCTGGTCGGGCGTCAGCGCGGAGACGTCCGCATCCGCGAGATCCCGCTCGACGGCTGCGTAGCGTGCCCGGAGGTGTGCGACGAAGGCCGGGTCGAGCGAGTCGGTCGAGTTGCCCGGGATTGCGAGCGCGAGGCCGAGGAAGACGAGTGCGGGCTGGAAGAGGTTCATGAGAGCCGTCCTGGTGGGTTTGCGGGCGAGAGGCCGCCGCCCAGGCAAGTCGCGGGCCCGCGCGAAGGCACGCAGAGCCGGACACGCTCCTGAAGCTCCTATGGGAGCCTGCGGAAGCTCCGCAACGCGCCCGGAGTCCGGCCCGCAGGCTGCCTGTGTTCCGGCTCCGTAGCGAGCAAGGCGGGGGCTGGAACGGATCCCCCACGGCGCGGGGGCGAGCTAGACGGCCGTCAGCCAGCCGTGGCGGTCCTCGTACTCGCCCTTCAGGATTCCGAAGAAGCGCTCCTGGATGCTCTGAGTGACCGGACCGCGGGCGCCTTGGCCCACGGGCTTCCGGTCGACGCTCCGGATCGGCGAGATCTCGGCCGCGGTGCCGCTGAAAAAGAGCTCGTCGGCCGTGTAGAGCATCTCGCGCGGAACGCGCATCTGGACGACCGGGATCGAGAGGTCGGTCGCGATCTGGATCGCGATGGCGCGGGTGACGCCGGAGAGGATCGAAGCGCCGATCGGCGGCGTGTGGAGGCGCCCGCCCTGGACGAGGAAGATGTTCGCGCCGCTCCCTTCGCTGACGAAGCCTTCGACGTCGAGCGCGATGCCGTCGTGGTAGCCGTTCGCGCGGGCTTCCTGCACGACGAGCGCCGAGTTGACGTAGTTGCCCGCCGACTTCGCCATCGCGGGAAGGGTGTCGGGCGCCATGCGGCGCCAGCTTGAGACGCCGACGTCGAGGCCCTTCTCGCGAGCTTCGGCGCTCCAGTGCCCGTTCCAGGAGAAGCTCGCGATCGCGACCTGGATGGGGCAGTCGTCCGCCCAGACGCCGAGGGAGCCGTAGCCGCGCCACGCGATCGGGCGGATGTAGCAGTGGTCGTGGCCGTTGCGCTTGACGGTCTCGCGGATCGCCTCGCGGATCTCGGAGGGCTGGTACTCGAGCGGGAGGCCGATGATCTTGCAGGACTGGAAGAAGCGCTGGACGTGCGCGTCGAGCGCGAGGATCGAGGTGCCCTTCGACTGCGGATAGGCGCGGAGGCCCTCGAAGACGCTGCTGCCGTAGTGAAGGCCGTGCGTGAGGACGTGGATCTGCGCCTTGTCCCAAGGCACGAACTCGCCGTTCATCCAGATGACCAAGGCCGGGGTGAGGCTCATGGTGACCAGCGTAACGGGATCCAGGACGAGCGCCCATGGACCCGGGCGATGTTCCCGCCGAGGGGCGATCCCGTTACGATCGTTCGCTCCATGAGCGACCCCATCCACGCCGCGCCGCACGGCCAGAACCTCGTGATCGAGACCCGGACCGGCCGGGTGATCATGGGACGATTCGATTCCTCGAACGGCTTCGAGGTGATCATGCACGACTGCGACGTCTACGACCCGCCGGCGAAGGCGGATGTCGAGATGTACATCCGCGAGACCGCGACCTACGGCGTCGACGTGAAGCACCGCGACTTCGCGTTCGCGGCGGCGGATGTGGTGCGGTGGAGGAAACTCGGGGACGTGGAGAAGCTGCAGTAGGTGGGGAAGGGTCGTCGGGTCATTTCCCCGACTCCGCCTGCTTGACCATCGCCTCCCACGACCGCCTGACCACTGGATCGAGGTCGACCACGATCGTCTGTTCCTCGTCGGATTCGCGGACGTCGACCTTGCGCGCCTTGGGACCGTACAGGAATCGCGAGCGACTTCCGGTCTCGAGATACCAGCCGACTTCGTGAGGGCCGGATCTCGATGCGACGAGCGTCGTCTCGCCCGAATCGACGAACGACCCCATCCCATCGAGATCCGAGCCCGGCTTCTCGCCGTCGACGAGCAAACCGACCGCGAGCCGATAGGGCGGTGGAGGGAGCTCGAGAGCCCCGGTGAGGACGACACGCACGGGATACCCGCGCCTCAAGCGGACCACTCGATCGTCACTGACCGCGGATAAGCGCTCACGCCGCCAACCCGGGGCTTCGACGTCGAAATCGTAGGCGCCGTGCGCAACGAGGAATCGTGCCTTGCCTCCCTGCGCCATCCGTCGCTTCCCCCTGACTCCCATCGAGTCCAGGAGGGCGACAGTTCCATTCGCGATGCTCCGGCCCGAGTCGTCCTGGAGCTCGATGGTCAGCTGATGGAATCGCCCTCGGAGATCGAGCGGATTCAGTCTCGGATCGAGACCCGTGCCGGCCTTGCCGACCTGGATGCCGTCGATGTCCAGGAGGCGCTCTCCTTCGACGCTCACGGAGAGCCGCACCTGATCTGCGTTCACCTCTTCGAATGAGAAGCTTCCGTCGGCCGAGGGGCGCAGACCCCAATCCGCGAGTTGAAGACCGAGGTCATGTTCGTTCTCGCGGTAGCGAGCATCCAAGCTGAGCCGAATCGCGTTGAGGTCCACCTCGTGATCGACGACCAGCCGTCCAGCGACCACGGCTCCGTCCTTCAGGACCAGCTCGACTCCGTCCTCGCCGGGTTCCGCAAGAACCGCATTGGAATCGGAGTACCCGAGCATCGATGCCGACAAGACCAAGGAGTCAGGCTGCTCGGTCCCTCGGAACTCGAACCGACCGTAGGATGACGTGGTCGCTTGCTTCTTCGTGGTCCACGGCGCCGAGGTCGCGGTCTGCGGGCCGGAATAGCGCACGGAGACCAGCGCGCCATCGACTGGTAGTCCAGCCTCGGAGACCACGCGTCCGGCGACGATCAGTTGCGGTTGGTTGTCAGCCTGAACCGGCAAGGCCGCGGGTGCGCGCGCCGCTTCGGATCTCTGGGGAGGCGTGTCGAGCGGCGTCTGCTGAGCTTCCGACTCCGAACTCGCGTCAGAATTCAGCGTCGACCATGGATCGGAACGCTCGTGCGTCGGCTTCAGCGAACTCCAGGCGATCCAGAGAGCCGCTCCGGACAGGGACAGCGAGGCGAGGATCAGGAGATTGCGGTGCATGCACCGTCCTCTCCGGCTTCCTCAGCTCACTTCCCAAGTCTCGCCCGACCAGATCAAGTCTTTCAGCGTCCCCTTCCCGCGCTTCGTGACCGCCGAGACGACCTGCTTGTTGATCTCCTCGTCGTACGTCGGCGCGTCGACCGCGCGGAAGATCCCGATCGGCACCGGCTTCTCCGGCTTCTCGAGATCCATCTCCGCGAGCATGTACGCCGGCCCGCCCGACTTCGTCGCGGCGTTCCACACCGTCGCCTCCGCCGCCGGCACGACCTTCGTCTCCATCCCGTCGAAGCGGATCCCCTTGTCCATGGCCTTGCCGTACACGAGCGGCTGCCCCGGACGCAGATCCACCGTCCGCTCGTCGCGCACGTCCTTCAACGCGACGTCGTCGAACGCGCCGTCGTTGAAGATATTGCAGTTCTGGTAGATCTCGATGAACGCCGTGCCCTTGTGCTGCGCCGCGACCTCGATGATCCCCTGCATGTGCTTCTGGTGCGTGTCGATCGTCCGCGCCACGAACGTCGCGTTGCAGCCGAGCGCGAACGCGATCGGATTGAACGGCCGGTCGATCGCGCCCATCGGCGAGCTCTTCGTCTTCTGCCCCATCGGCGACGTCGGCGAGTACTGCCCCTTCGTCAGCCCGTAGATCTGGTTGTTGAAGAACAGGACCTTGATGTCGACGTTGCGCCGCAGCAGGTGCGCGAGGTGATTCCCTCCGATCGACAGCCCGTCGCCGTCGCCGGTCGCCATCCACACCGACATCTTCGGATTCACGGCCTTGATCCCCGTCGCGAACCCCGGCGCGCGCCCGTGGATCGTGTGGAACCCGTACGTGTTCATGTAGTACGGGAAGCGCGAGGAGCAGCCGATCCCGCTCACGAACACGATGTCCTTCCGCGCGATGCCGAGACCCGCCATCACGGTCTGGACCATGTTCAGGATCGCGTAGTCGCCGCAGCCGGGACACCAGCGGACCTCCTGGTCCGACTTGAAGTCCTTCTTCGTGACCGGCGCCGGGGAGGGAGTCGACTGCGGAAGGGTCGTCGTGTCTTGGGTCATCTCTACTTCTCCATCAGGCTCGTCACGCGGTCGATGATCTCTTGCACCCGGAACGGCTGCCCCTGCACCTTCGGGTAGCTCACGAAGTTGTGGTGGGGGTACTCGCTGCGCAGCACGCGCACCATCTGGCCGAGATTCATCTCGGGCACGAGCACGGTCTTGTAGCGGCTGAAGATCGCGTCGAGGCCCTTCGGGAGCGGCCAGACGTGTCGCAAGTGCATCCGCGCGACGCGCACGCCGTCCTTGTGCAGCTTCTCGAGCGCCCCGGTGATCGTTCCCGCGGTCGAACCCCATCCGAGCACGAGGATCTCCGCCTTCTCGGGCCCGAAGACCTTCGGCGTCGGAATCGAATCGCGGACGCCCATGACCTTCTGCGCGCGCAGCTTGACCATGAAGTCGTGGTTCTCGGCGTCGTAGCTGATGTTGCCCGTCAGGTGCTCCTTCTCGAGTCCGCCGACGCGGTGCTCGAGACCGGGGGTCCCCGGGATGGCCCACGGCCGCGCGAGCTTCGCGTCGCGGTTGTAGGGCAGGAAGCCCTCCACCTCTGTGTGGAACTTCACCGGGAAGCTCGGGAGGTCCTCGATCTTCGGCAGCTTCCACGGCTCGGAGCCGTTCGCGATGTAGCCGTCCGAGAGCAGGATCACCGGCGTCATGTACTGCACGGCGATCCGGCACGCCTCGAACGCGCAGTCGAACGCGTCCGCGGGCGTCGAGCACGCGACGACGGGGAGCCAAGCCTCGCTGTTGCGTCCGAAGATCGCCTGGAGGAGGTCGGCCTGCTCCGTCTTCGTCGGGAGACCGGTCGAAGGCCCGCCGCGCTGCACGTCGACGATCACGAGAGGGAGCTCGACCGCGATCGCGAGGCCGATGCCCTCCATCTTGAGCGCCATGCCCGGTCCCGACGTCGCCGTGGCTCCGAGGTGTCCGGCGAAGGACGCTCCGATCGCGGAGCACACCGCCGCGATCTCGTCCTCGGCCTGCATCGTCATCACGCCGTGGTTCTTGTACGCGGCGAGCTGCTCGAGGATCGGCGAGGCCGGCGTGATCGGGTACGAGCCGAAGAAGAGCTTCAGGCCGGCCCGTTCCGCTCCCGCGACGAGTCCCATCGCGACCGCCTGGTTGCCCATGATGTTGCGGTACGTGCCCTTCGGCATCGTGTCGCACTTCAGGACCTCGTAGCGGCCCTGGAAGAGCTCGTGGATGTCGCCGGCGTTGTATCCGGCCTGGAGCGCCTTGTGGTTCGCGTCGACGAGCGCGGGCGTCTTGGCAAACTTGTCCGACAGCCACTTCAGCGTGGGCTCGAGCGGCCGGTTGTAGAGCCAGTACATCAGCCCGAGCGTGTAGAAGTTCTTGCAGCGCTGGACTTCCTTCGGCGAGAGCGTCGAGCCCTTCAGCGCCTCCGCGATCCGCTTGTTGATGTCGATCTGGATGACGCGGTAGCCCTCGAGCGACCCGTCGGTCAGCGGATTCTTGTCGAGGCGCGCCTTGACGAGATCCTGCTCGCGGAACTGCCCCGTGTTGACGACCAGGATCCCGCCCGGCTTCAGGTCCGAGAGATTGACGACGAGCGCTGCCGGATTCATCGCCACGAGGACGTCGGGTGCGTCCCCCGGTGTGTGGATGTCCGTCGACGCGAAGCGGACCTGGAATCCCGAGACGCCCGGTCGGGTCCCGGCGGGCGCGCGGATCTCGGCCGGGAAGTCCGGGAACGTCGCGAGATCGTTCCCGACGAAGGCCGAGGTCTGCGTGAACTGGTTGCCCGTGATCTGCATTCCGTCGCCGGAGTCGCCGGCGAAACGGATCACCACGCTCTCGAACTGCTGCAGGCGGTCTTCGACACCGGCTTGCGGGGGAATGCTCATCTTGCTCCGTGTGGACTTGGGCAGCGCGGCCGCGGTGCAGCCGAGCCCGGGCCGAGAGGTTCCGGACCTGGGATCCGGTCCGTCCGCCCCGGGGCGCGACGGAGCCCCGCGCGGGCGGACGAACGCGAGACAGGATAGCCCATACCGGGCTGGTTCACCTCCATCCCAGCGCCCGCGCGCCGAGATCGAGGAGGGCGGCCCCGTCCGCCGCGGCCGACCGGACTTCGGGGATGAAAGAGCCCGATTCATCGTTCAGACTGGACTCGCCCCACCGAAGGATGGACACACCCCGCTTCTCGAGCGCCCTCTCCACGAAAGTGGATTCGGACGCCGCCATCCAGGAGGTCTCGCGCGGCCTCGCCGCGGGCCTGGCGGGGGAAAAGCCGGATTTCGCCGCCGTCTTCGTCTCGCACCACCACGGAACGGCGATCGAGAGCCTCGGACCGCGAATCGCGCAGGCGACCGGCGCGCGCGTCCTCATCGGCTGCACCGGCGAGGGCATCGTCGGGACCACGCAGGAGATCGAGCGCGGCGCGGCGATCTCGCTCTTCGGCGGCACGCTGCCGGGGACGCAGCTCCGGCCCTTCGTCGTCCAGGCCCGGCGCGAGGCCGAGGAGCGCCTCGGCTTCACGAAGCTGCCCGAGGTCGTCGACCGGGCGCGCGCGGCGGTGCTCCTGCTCGCCGATCCGTTCACGTTCCCGGCCGGGGAGTACCTCGAGATGCTCAACAGCGAGCTCCCCGGCGTTCCCGTCGTCGGGGCGATGGCGAGCGGCGGCAGCGGCCCGGGTCAGAACCTGCTCGTGACGGGCGAAGGTATCGTCGAGAGCGGGGCCATCGGCGTCGTCGTCGAGGGCGACGTCGAGATGCGCCCCGTCGTGAGCCAAGGCTGCCGGCCTGTCGGCAAGGCCTGGGTGATCACGGCTTGCAAGGACAACCTGATCGCGAAGCTCGGAGGCAAGCAGGCCGTGCAGGTCCTCATGGAGACCCTGCGCGCCATCTCGGACGAGGACCGCGCCCTCCTTCAGAACCGCCCGTTCCTCGGCCTGGCCGTCGATCCGACGAAGAGCGGCTTCAGCCGCGGCGACTTCATCGTGAGGATGCTCGTCGGGATCGAACCGCAGCAGGGGGCGATCGCGGTCGGCGACAGCGGCTTGCGCGTCGGGCAGACGGTCCAGTTCCTGGTCCGCGACGCGGCCTCGGCAGGCGAGGACCTGACGACGCTGATGCGAGACCGCGCCGGCGGGAGCTCCGGAGCGTTGACGGACCATTCCGCGCGGGGAGCCCTGCTCTTCTCCTGCAACGGCCGCGGGACGAGGATGTTCGCCAAGCCCAACCACGACATCACCTGCGTTCAATCGGCCTTCGCCCAGGTGGTTCCCACCTCGGGTTTCTTCGCGATGGGCGAGATCGGTCCGGTCGGCGGGAGGAACTTCCTCCACGGGTTCACGGCCAGCGTGGCGCTCTTCCAGGCCCGGCAGTAGAAATGAGGGCGCGCAGGGTGCGCACCGAGGCGCTTTCCCCGCCGCAGTCCTCCTCGAGGATCCCCGCCATGAAGAAGTTCCTGCTCATCGCCGCCGGACTCTGCCTCTTCGGACTCGTCTCGCTCGGACTGCTGGGGGCCTGCGTCATCAGCGCCGGGAGGAGCTTCAGCGTCAGTGCCGACGAGAAGGCGACGCGCCAGGAGACGCACCCGCTCGAGATCTCCGCCGGCCAGACGCTTCGAATCGATCTCGCGGGCGGCGACGTCCGCGTGCGCGCCGGCGAGACTTCCGCGGGCATCTCGGCGCAGATCACGGCCTGGGGAGCCACACAGGCGGAGGCGGACAAGGCTCTGGCCAACGCGAAGCTGGAAATCACGACCTCGGCGAGCGGCGCCACGGTGAGCCTCGAGGACGCGACCCTCGAGGTAGGACAGTTCGGAGGGAACTACCGGCTCGTAGCTGAAGCCGACTTGGAGATCGCCATCCCGCCGGGCGTTCGCCTGCAGATCGAGAGCCGATCCGGCGACATCGACGCCCGAGGACCCTTCGAGGGCTCGAAGGTGCACTCGGCCTACGGCTCGGTGCGCATCGAGAAGGTCGCAGGCGACCTCGAAGCGACATCCTCTTCGGGCGACGTCGCCGTCGCGGCCGTCAACGGGACGTCGATCGAGGCGAAATCGGGCTATGGAAGCGTCGCGCTGAGCGACTGCGAGTCGACACGGATCACCGCGAAGAGCAGCTCGGGCGACGTGCGCATCGAGGACTCGCGCGCCGACCGGGTGCAGATCGAGAGCGGCTACGGAGACCTCGAGATCGCGCGGATCGGAGGCGAAATCGAGGCCAAGACGTCCTCGGGAGACGTTCGCGCGAAGGCGTTCACGGGTCCGATCGCCTCCCTCGCGAGCGGCTACGGCTCCGTGCAGGTCGACGGTGGCACGGGGAAGCTCTCGGCCTCGAGCTCGAGCGGCGACGTCCGCATCACGGGCTTCCAAGGATCGGTGGAGGCCAAGTCCGGATACGGTTCCGTGCACGTCGAAGGCGTGCTGAAGTCCGTCGAGGCCGAGTCGAGCTCCGGGGACGTGTCGGTGTCCGGCACCCAGGGGAGCGAAGTGAGCACGACCTGGAAGATCGCTTCGAACTATGGAAGCGGGAAGCTCGAGCTGCCGGCCGACCTGGCCTTCGACATCGACGCGCGGACGAACTACGGGAAGATCGAGCGCGGGTTCCCGATCGAGCTCGGGCCCGGCACGGACGACCGGAACGCGTCGTCGCTCCAGGGCAGGGTGAACGGTGGAGGCGGGAGGATCGAGATCCGCTGCAAGAGCGGGGATGTGATCTTCAGGCCGAGCGGGAAGTAGGGTGGTCTACGCCGCCCTCGCGATCGCAATCCTTGCCCTCGTCGTCGCCCTGATTGCGAAAAGCGCGGCTTCGAAGCCGTCTCAGGCTGTCGAGGACGCGAAGTCGGAAGCGCGCAGGCGCGACGAGAATCTCAAGGAGGAGCTCGGCGGGGAGATCGCCGCGCTGCGGCAGATGCTCGCGAAAGTCGCGGCGGGCGAGGCGATCTCCGCGGACATGGTTCTCGAGGGACGGCTCTGGCGCGAGGCGTCGACGGACGAGGGGAAGGCGCTCGTCACTGCCGGCGCGAGGATCCTCGACGTGCGCACCCCTCAGGAAACTTCGCGCGGGATCATACCGGGCGCGCTGCTGATCCCCGTGCAGGAGCTGGAGCAGCGCTGGCGCGAGCTCCCCAAGGACGGCAAGCCAACTCTCGTGTACTGCGCCGGCGGCGAGCGATCGGCTCACGCGTGCGAGTTCCTGTCGCGACAGGGCTACGGGAAGCTCCACAACCTCTCTGGTGGATTCATGTCGTGGAGCGGGCCGACGGGTAAGGCGGGGTGACGCCCGGGGTGTCCCCCGCCTCAACGAAAGAGCTTCTCGACGTCCTTCCGCTTCTTCTTCCCCCGCTCCGTCGCGATCAGCGCTTCCTCGAAGTCCTTGAATCGGTAGTAGCGCACCCGATTGATCCGGATCCCCTTCTCCTCGGCGCTCATCGCTTCGACGGCCTCGCCGATCACCTTCGGCCCCACGACGTCGTGCAACTGCACGAGGAGGGCCATCACGCCCTTCGCATCGTCGACGGACGGCTTCGTCTTCGCCCTGTCGATCAGCTCGCGTTCCTTCTCGAGCGAACGCCAGCGCACGTCCTTCAGCTCGGCGAGGACTTCCGCGACCGGCTTCTTCCCCGCCAGGTGCTCGACGATCACGACGCCCGTGTAGTGCGCCCAGGAGTGATGGTCCTCTTCCTTGGATCGGTCCCCCCACATCGCGACGACGTGTCCGAGCTCGTGGCACAACCCGTAGAAGAGGAACTTCCCGTCCTCGGTCGGCGAGCGGAACGCCTGCGCGTCGATCACCGGGAAGTCGATCTCGGAGTGGAACGGAAACTGGGGCGCAAAGTGTGGCGGCCTCTCGATCTTCTCCACGAGGTGCGCACGCAGGCGCAGCTTCTTCCCCGGCACCTTGCTGAAGCTCTTGATGCCGAAGACCTCGTCGTAGGCGTCGAGGACGAGATCGAGCGTGTCCGCGATCGCCGTGAGGCCCTCGATCTCGACGCCCTCGGTCCCGCGCGCCAGGAAGCGCGGCCTCGACAGTGCGATTCCGAGCGATTCCGTGGCAGCCTGATCCAAGCCCTCGAGCTTCGTCCGGATCTTCTCGAAGTCGTCGAGCAGGGCCAAGTCGAGCGCCGCCTCTCCCGCGGTCACGAGAGCCGCGGAGAGCTCCGGCCCCTTCTGGACATCGATGAGGCTGCCTAGGGCGCGTTTCGCCTCCTTGGGCAGCTTGGCCGCGAGGTCCTCCTCCGTCTTGGCCTCGGACTTCCGGGCTTGGGCGTCGTTGAGCTTCTCGATCGCCGAGGCGTACTCACGCGCGAGCTTTGCGGGATCCACCGACGATGTTCGCGTCATCCCCTCCGCTGCGGGGAAGTGGGCGAACACCACCATGCAGAGCGGAGTGATCACCTACCAGTCGATGCGATGTCCGTTGGAGACGTTGAACGTGCTCCCGGCCGGACAGAAGGCCGCCACGCCGTCGCGGTAGTACACCTGGTAGTAGCGCGTCGATCCCGGAGTGATCGGATCCCCTGCCGCCGCGGAACGCGCGGTCACCGAGGGTTCTCCCGGAACCGGCGCTGTCAAGACGCTGTTCCCCGCGTTCTTCGTGTAGAGGCGCTTCAGCGTGCCGCCGACGCAGCGAACGCCGTCGCCGTAGAACACGCCGGCTCCGAGGTCGATCGTCCCCTGCAGGACGATCGACAGGGAATTCGGCAGCACCCCCGACGACGTGAAGACCACGGTGTCCGGGCTCGTCGTCCCCTGCGCCGTCAGCCAAGCGCCCGCGCTCCCCGCCTGCGAGTTCGCGCAGCCGCGGCCGGCGACGCCCGTGTTGGAGCACGGGCAAGCCGTGGCCAGCGAGCCGTCGCCGGCGCAGAACGAGGTCCCGGGACCGCAGGCTCGGCTCGAGGGATCCGCGGGGTCGCTGCCTCCGTCGATCTCGTCCTGGTCCAGGCAACCGTCGAGGTCGCGATCGATCCCGAGCCGGGTCGCCGTGCCGCGAGGAACGACGGTGTAGGTCAGCTCGCTGCCCAGTGTCACCGACGACTGGAGCCTATCGGCCGTGACCATCGCGCCGGCCCGATCGGATTCGAAGAGATTCGGCGCCACGTACGTGTAGCCGCGGGGGATGCCGCCGCGCACGCCCTTCACGACGAGCCCCACCTTCTTCGTGTTCGCCTGCGCGATCATGTCCGCGATCAAGGTCAACTGACCCGGAGCGGGACTGCTCGCGTCCTGGAGCGTCGTCTGCGCTCCCACGGCCGCGTGGGAGTCCTGGCTGGGCGAGCCTGGCGGCTCCAGGGCGAACGGATTCGTCGAGCCCTGGGGCAGCTCGGAGCCCGAGAACGCCAGCATGAACGCGACGAGGTCGGCCGTCTCCTGGTTGCTCTGGATGGAGAACACGGGCTCGTCGATGAATCGCGCGATCGAATCGACGCTGCCGTCGTGCAGGAGCCCGAAGCCCGCGCGGTTCACGAGCTGCGTCGTGTCGAAGCCGACCTTGTCGTATTCGTTGCGGAGCTGGGGCACCTTGATCGAGATGTTCGTCGAGCCGTCGACCGACACGAGCATGTGGTGGCGCTCTCCGTTCGGGCCCGGCGCGATCGGAACGAGGGTCGGGCCTTGCAGCCTGTGGTTCGTCCCCATCCCGGTCGGCAGCGTGTGGCACGTCACGCACGCCAACGCGGTCGCATCGAGAAGACGGGGCGGACGGTAGATCGCGAGACCGTTCACCGCGTTCCCGTTCGGCAGCGGAAGTCCGGCGGGACCGAAGCGCCCGGTGGTGTAGTGCCCGGAGAGCGGCAGGCTGGTCGGGAGCGTGTTATCGAAGTTCCGGAACGGATTCGGCGGGAAGTGGATCGTCGCCAGGAAATTCTCGAACTCCGCCATCTCCAGCGGAGTGAGGTTCGTGTCGTCCCCCTGCAGGCCGATGAAAGCTCCGTTGAACTCCTCGATGCCGGCGCGATCGCCGCGCCAGTGCAGCGGCTCCTTGCCGATGATGTCCTGGAGCGTCTGCGTCGTCATCGGGCCCTTCATCGGGTGCCAGGGCTGGAAGCCCGTGTTCAAGCCCGGGATGCCGGCGCCGAGGTTCTGGCCTGCGACGGACTTCATGGTTCCCGAGGGATCGCCGAGATCCCACGCGAGCCGGTCGATGCGCGAATCGACGTGGCAGGACGCGCAGGCGATCTGACCGAGCCCGGAGTTCTTGTGCGTGTCGTACAGGTGCTTGCGGCCGATCCGGATCGCCGCCGGCGAGGAGTCGTGGAAGGAAACCCGCGCGGTCTCCGTCTCGGTCGCGAGGTCGACGACCGAGATCGAGCCCTCGAACTTGTTCAGCACGAGGAGTCGCGCGTGCGCGCCGTCCAGGACGATCCCGGTCGGGCCTTCACCCACGTCGATCGTCGGCGTCGTCCCCGCCCGCCCGCCGTTCGAGTCGATCACGATCAGGTTGTTCGATCCCATCCCCGTCACGTAGGCGCGCGTCCCCGACGCGTTCCACACGATCCCGCGCGGATCGCCGAGCGACTTGTCGCGCTCCGACTGGGGGATCGTGGGCACGGTGTAGTCGAGGTGGGAATTCAGATCGGAGACCACGCTCATCGCGAGCCCGGGCTGCTTCACCCGTGCCAGCTCGACGCGCGTGAACCGTCCTTGCACTTTCGGTTCGTAACGAATCTCGTTCGTGGCTTCCGTGCCGATCACCGTGACGTCGCCGTTGGAAGGATCGACGGCGATCGCCATGCACAGGTTCATCAGGCGGCGGACGTAGGTCACGCCGAGACTGGATGCGTCGATCACGGCGACGTCGTTGTCCGCGAGGTCCCATCCGACCGGCCGGCCCGAGAGGGCCGCATTCGGCCCGCTCACGAGGTCAGTCCAGTCGCCGTTGTTGTCGTCCCACCAGCGTCCCGACACGCGCTTCTTGACGATCAGGCCGACCCTCGGCGGCGGAGGGTTGGCCCCATTCTGCGGCGGATCGAAGAGGGCTCCGCTGTTGGGAGGCGGGTTCACGCCCGCGTAGGGACCCGCCGGGTCGTTCACCACGTTGGGCGGGAAGCCGAGGTTGTTGACGGCGCCCCCGCCGAGGATCGTGGTCGCGTTGCCGGACTCGAAGACGGCGACGTACACCTTCGTCCCGTCACCCGACACAGCCATCGCGCGCGGGTCCTCGCCGTCGATCGCGATCCGCGTCGGAGCCTGCGACAGGCTCGCCAGGTCGTAGACCAGAACCGTGTTCGCCTGCGAGCAGGAGACAAACGCCCGCGCCGGCGTCCCCCCGAACACCACGTCGCACGGCTCGTCGTCCGTCTTCAGCGTCGCCACTACGCTCCGCGTCGAGAGGCGCACGATGCTCACGCTGTCCGAAACGTGGTTCACCACCC
>JBJXFB010000059.1:0-83852 GCA_046155895.1 Planctomycetota bacterium
GTGCGAAAAAACGAACCTGGTTCCGTATTCCGTCAGCGCTTGTTCTTGAGCTTCTTCGAGAACTTGTCCCAGGTCTTTCGCACGCCGTGCATCGGCCGGAAGACGAGGCCGCGGTTCTCCAGGTACCCGATGCGCTCGTGCAGGAACTGACCGGCGCCGACCGTGTGCGCCGCGAGCTGGAAGAGCATCGGTACGGTGAGGGGCGACTCCTCGATGTTGGGGATCTCCCGGCGCAGGTAGCGGATGAACTCCCGCCGCACCCAGGGCTGACGCTCGAGACGCGTCACGAGCCAGTCGATCTGCTCGGCCAGCATCCTGCGATGTCGCGCCTTCATCTGCGCCGCCGAGGCGCTGTCTTCGCGCTCGGGACGCCGCCGCGATTCGATCGCCTTCTCCCAGATCTTCACCATGTCGCGGACGTGGTCGGGCATTGGGCGGCCGCGCGGCGCTTCGCGGCTCATGCGGTTCAGGAGATCGGGGTCCTTCTGGAAAGCCTGGAGCTGCAGCCGCATGTCCTCGACGCTGCCGCGATCGAAGAGCAGGCCGTCGACGCCGGGCCGGATCGCTTCCGCGAGACCGTCCACTTTCGAGGCCAGGACGGGGATGCCCGCGCCCTGCGCCTCGAGCGCGACGAAGGGCGTGTTCTCCGGCCACACCGAGGGAACGACGAGGACGTCGAGCGAGTCGAGGACGCGCGCGAGATCGCGGCGCTCGAAGCGGCCGCAGAGGCGCACGCGCGCGTCGGGCGCGGCGAGTTCGCGCAGCATCTTGCCGTGCACGACGTCCGTCCCGAGGTCGCCGTGGATCGAGAGCGTCGCCTCGGGCCACTCCAAGCCGCGGAAGGCCTCGACGAGCAGCGCCGCGCCCTTGTGGGGCTGGATGCTGCCGACGAAGCCGAAGCGCAGCACCTTCCCGTCGCCCTTGCGCTCGCGCCGCACGAGGTTCTCGTCGATGCCGTACCGCATCGGTTGCAGGTGCTCGGGATCGTAGCCGTGGCGCACGTAGGTCTCGCGCAGGCACTCGGACGGCGCCAGGAGGATCTCGGGCAGGCGCAGCATCTCCCGCAGGAATGCCGGCCGGACGCTGGCCGCCTGCCATTCGAGCAGCGGTCCCTCGCGCCCGAGCGCGTCCACCCCGCCGTCTCCGAACGAGTCTGCGCCCTTCGGCGCGATCGGTGCGACGGCGGTCGGCCCGCGGACCCGCCAGGAAGTGAAGCATTCGTCGCAGCGCGACACGCGTTCAGGTCCCGGGCAGACCTGGCGGTTCATGTCGTAGAGCGTGACGCGCGGACAGAGCGCCCAGAAATCGGCCAGCACCATCACTGTGGGGATCTTGCGGATCCAGGCTTCCTCGAGGAGCGACGCGCCGAGGTACATGAGGTGGTGCACGTGGACCACGTCGGGGCGGACTCGGTCGAGAAGGGCGCCGAACATCCGGCCTGCGATGGGCGCGTAGTACTCCGAGAGCGACCGGTTCGGGAAGAGCGCCGGGCTCACCTCCAGCCGGTCGACGGGAACCTCCTCGTAGGGCTCGCTCCACGAGAGCAGAGTCGGGACCTCCGACATGTGCGAGGGCGATCCCGAGAAGACGTGCACCTCGTGTCCCTGCTGGAGGAGGGCGCGGCCGACGCGCAGCGCGTACAGCTCCGTCCCCGTGACGTAGAGCGGAGGGAACTGATGGACGACGAGGACGATCCTCAAGGGCTGGCGACCGATCGAGCGAGTTTCGACGCGGGGAGACGCCGAGAGGACATCGGGTACACCATGGGGGCTCGATGCTAAGCTCGCGAACGCCGATCGCAACATCCCGCGAAGACGCCGCGGAAAGCCCCATGGAAGTCCTGATCGTCAGCCACTACTTCGCCCCCTGGGGGATCGGCGGGACCGAGGACTACGCCCGGGGCTTGGCCCGCTTCCTGTTGCGCCACGGCCACGGGGTCCACGTGTTCCACGGCATCATCGGGCAGCCCCACGAGGAGCACGAGATCGTGGAGCACGTGGTCGACGGGATCCCGTGCACCGGCGTCGAGGTCGATCTGCGGGAGATCGACGATTTCTCCCGCACGTGGCGGCAGGAGGAAGTCGACACGATCTTCGAGCGTCTGCTGGATGAGAAGAAGCCCCACCTCGTCCACGTCAACCACCTCACCCGCCTCTCCCTCGGCATGCTCGAGGTGCTGAAACGGCGCCGGATCCCGGTGATCCTCACCCTGCACGACTACTGGATGCAGTGCGCCAGGGGCGTGCGGCTGCGGCCGGACGGGTACGTCTGCCGCGAAGTCGACCTGGCGCGCTGCGCGGAGTGCATGGGGGGCGACATCGACTACCTGGACGGCCGGAAGAAGGGCCTGCGGCGTCTGGCCCTCCTCGGCCGCCGGGGAACGGAGGCGCGCCACGCGGAGGTGATCGAGCAGCGCCGCGACGAGATGACGCGCGCCCTCGAAGGGGTCGACCTCCTCGTCTCCGTCGGCCCGTATCTGGCGCGGGCCTTCAAGGACTTCGGCGTCCGCCGCGAGATCCGGGTCGAGCCCGGTGGCGTCGATCCGGCCATGGCCGGCGACTACCGCGAAACGAAGTCCGACGTGCTGCGCTTCGGTTTCGTCGGGCGCCTCGTGCCGCAGAAGGGGGTCGAGACGCTGATCGAGGCGTACCGTGAGCTCGACCGCCGCGCGGAGCTCGTGATCCACGGCTACGGCGAGGAGGAATACGTCCGCTCGCTGAAGGACAGGGCCGGATCGGCGCCGATCCGCTTCACCGGGCGCTTCCAGCCCGGCGACGTCGGCCGCCTGGCGTCGGGCTTCGACGTCCAGGTGATGCCCTCGGTCGGCCTCGAAGGCTCGCCGCTCCTCGTGCAGACCGCCCGGCTCTTCCGCAAGACCTTGATCGCCTCGGACGCCGGCGGCCTCGGCGAGAACGTGCGCGACGGAATCGACGCGCTGGTGTTCCCCTCCGGAGACGCGGCCGCGCTGCGCCGGTGCATGCAGAGGCTGGTCGACGAGCCCGGACTGGCCGACCGGCTGCGCAACGCGATGCCGCCCGCGCGCACCGAGGAGGAGCACTACACGACGGTGCTCGGCCTCTACCAGAGCCTCCTCGCGCGATGAGGGTGTCGATCGTCCTCCCGGTCCGGAACGCCGGACCGGAGTTCGAAGGGGTGCTGGCGGGGATCGGCGCCCAGCGCCACGACCTCGGGGAGGTCGAGGTGCTCGCCGTAGATTCCGGCTCGACCGACGGGACGCTGGAGCGCCTCGGCCGCTTCGGCGCGAAGGTCGTGAAGATCGCGCCGGAGACCTTCGACCACGGAGGGACGCGCGATCTCGCGATCGAGCAGGCTCGCGGCGAGATCGCCGTGCTCCTCGTGCAGGACGCAACGCCCGGGGACGAGCATTGGCTGGCGAACCTCGTGGCCGAGTTCGAGGATCCGGCCGTCGCCGGAGCCTGGTGCCGCCAGATCGCGCGCCCTGACGCGCCCTCCGTCACGGCCCTGCGTCTCGCGGAGAGCCTGCACGGCTCGGGAGAACGGCGCCTCTCGCGACTCCCCCCCGGCCGGACGCTGTCGGATCTCGATCCCTTCCAGCGTCTCGCCCTGTGCTCCTTCGACAACGTGTGCAGCGCCGTGCGCAGGAGCGTGTGGCGGTCGATCCGATTCGGCCCCTGCGCCTTCGCCGAGGACATGATCTGGGGCAAGACCGCGATCGAGGTCGGGCACGCGATCTCGTACACGCCGCGCGCCTTCGTCGTGCACTCGCACGATCGCTCGGTCGCGTACGAGTACCGCCGGACCTACCTCGCGCACCACGCGCTCCACCGGCTGTTCGGCGTGCGCACGGTCCCGGATCTCGGGACTGCCTGGCGCTCCCTCCAGACCTCGGGCCCGTGGATGCGCCACGCCTGGACCCACGATCGGCCGTTCGCGCGCCGGTTGCACCACACGCTGCGCGTCCCCGTGGAGCGCTTCGTCACGGCGATCGCGCAGCTCCGCGGAGCGCGCGACGCGTCGGAGGGCAGACCGCCGCGCAGGATGCGCGGGGTGTAGGATCGCGTCGTGACTGCGCACGGCTTCACCCACGTGGCCTTCCCCGACCACGAGCTCCTCGACTGCGGGGGCGGGGAGAAGCTAGAGCGCTTCGGCGACGTCGTGGTGAGGCGCCCCGATCCCCAGGCGCTCTGGCCGCGCGCGCTCGCGGAGGACGAGTGGGCCCGGCGCGCGGGCCTGACCTTCGTCCCCGACGCCGAGAGCGGTGGCCGCGGAGGCCGCTGGTCGACGCGCGAAGGGGCGTTTCGCGGCCCCGCGACTCCCTCGTGGAGCGTCCGCTTCGCCCGTGCGACCCTCATCGCGCGTCCGACGGCTTTCAAGCACGTCGGGATCTTCCCGGAGCAGTCGACGAACTGGAGCTTCGTCGCGCGCGCCGCGCGCGGCCTCGGCGCCGAGACGCCCCGCCTCCTCAACCTGTTCGGCTACACGGGCGCCGCGAGCGTCCTGGCCGTCCAGAACGGCTACGAGGTCACCCACGTCGACGCGTCCAAGACCTCGATCGCCTGGGCGCGCGAGAACCTCGCCGCTTCGGAGCTTCCCGAGAGCTCGATGCGGGTCGTCCTCGACGACGCCTTGGCGTTCACCCGGCGCGAGGCGCGCCGGAGCGCGCGCTACCACGCCGTCCTGCTCGATCCTCCGCACTACGGCCGCGGGCCGAAGGGGGAGAAGTGGCAGTTCGAGGACTCGATCGCGGCGCTGGTCGCGGCGGTCCGAGAGCTCGTGGCCGAACGCGCGCTCGTCATCCTCTCCTCGTACGCGATCGGGTGCTCGCCGCTCACGCTGCAGAACCTGGTCGCCGATCTCGGTGCGGGCGAACTCGAGTCCGGGGAGCTCGCGCTGCCGGAGAGGGCTCCGCGGGGCCGCCTCCTGCCGGCCGGTTTCTGCGCCCGCTGGTCGCGCGGAGTCGAGCTCGCCGCCGACGCGAGTTGACGAGCCCCATGCACGGATCCCGGCCGGACGCAGGGCTGCGAGTGCTGCACTGCGACAACCACGTCCTCGGCGTCGTGAAGCCCGCGGGAATCCCCACGGTGCCCGACTCGAGCGGCGACGAGAGCCTTCTCGATCTGGCGAAGGCCTGGGTGCGCGCGGAGTTCGAGAAGCCCGGCAACGTCTTCCTGGGCGTCGTCCACCGCCTCGACCGTCCCGTCTCCGGCGTGCTCGTTTTCGCGCGGACGAGCAAGGCCGCCGCACGCCTCTCCGTGTCGCTGCGCGAGCGCAGCGCCGAGAAGATCTACTGGGGCGTCGGCGAGGGCGAAGCGCGCGAGGACTCCGGCCTCCTCGAGCAGTGGCTCGAGAAGGACCCGGCGAGGAACCGCGTCCACGCCTTCCGGGAGGCTCGCGCGACCGCGAAACGCGCCCTCACCCGCTGGCGGGTGCTCGCGAGGCGTCCCGGGAGAACTCTCTACGAGTTCGTCCCCGAGACCGGTCGTCCTCATCAGCTCCGCGTTTGCGCCGCGAGTCTGGGCACGCCGCTCCTCGGGGACCTCAAGTACGGTGCGCGGGAGGCGCTCCCCGACGCCAGCGTCGCCCTGCACGCCCGGGCTCTCACCATCGCCCATCCCACGCTCGGGACGCCGCTCCGCCTCCTGGCGGCGCCCCCGGCCCTCCCCGTCTGGGAGATCACGGCTTCCTCATGACAGGTCGTTGAGAATCCCGCTTCGCTTTCGGGCGGGTCCCGGCCTGAACAGAGGGGCGACATCCCTCGCCCCGCGAATCCCAGAAAAGGAGCCAAGCCATGCGACCCCTCCCCCGAATCCTGCTGTCGTCGGCTGCCTGCGCGCTGATCCTCGCACCGGGCCTGCTCGCCCATCGCCACACCAAGCAATCCGGCGCCCCCGTCCAGTCCGGCGCCTCCTCCACCCTCGGCGACTCCGGCTTCGGCGCGGGGATGTGGATCCCGGCGACGAACGAGCTCGGCTTCTTGAGCGCGCGGCTCTACGACGGCGATGCGAACCTGCGCTACTCGTTGCGCGCGAACCTGGTGCCCGGTGGCCCCTCGCTGCCGGGGATGAATCAACAGGGAGGATTCCTCGGCGTTCTGCTCGCGGTCGACGCCAAGGGCGGGAAGTCGGTGGTCGCCCAGGTCTCCGGCAAGTGGGTCCGCTACCCCAACGGCTGGGCCGAGTTCGACGTCGAGGTCCTCGTCCCGAGCGGGGACAAGAACCAGCCTCTCGCCTCCATCGGCGTGATCCAGGGCTCGATGCTCCCTCCCGGACTCGTCCCGGCTCCGGATTCGGGCGCCGACACCGTGGCCGGCGAGAAGGACGAGGCCCCGGCCTCCGGTGAAGTCGTCCTGATGTGGAGCATTCCCGCGGCAGGAGTGCCCTAGTCATCGAAGATGCGGAGACCTTGCCTCGGCCCGGGGAACTGAGGCCCCGGGCGGAGGGGACCGAGGAGGAGAGAGTGGAGCCGGCCGGACGCGAGTCCGACCGGCTCCGCCTGTTTCGAAGCTCAATCGAAGAGGATCTTGCGTTCGACGAGCAGGTCCTCGAGGCCGACGATCTCGATGCCGTTCGGCCGCGACTTGCAGGCGACCTCGAACCTGTTGTCTCCGGGCACGAGCTCGAAGCGCTGCGACTTCGCCTCGCTCGCCTCCTTCCAGGTCACGTCGAGCGGCACGTGGAAGCCTGTCTTGGAGCTGCCCTGGTTCTTCAGCTGGATGACGAGGCCCTTGGGTTTCCTGGTCACGGTGCCCGACAGGACCGGATAGCCCTCGCCGCGCACCCATTCGTCGAAGAAGGTCTTCCAGTTCTTCCCCGTGTTCGCCTCGAGGATCGCCCGGAAGTCCTCGGTGTCGGCGTTCCGGTACCGGAAGGCCGCGTAGAAGTCGCGCAGCGTCTTCCACCAAGCCTCCTCGTCGTCGACGTAGCCGCGCAGCGTATGCAGGACCCAGGCGCCCTTGGCGTAGAGCACGCCGGCGTAGGCCTCGCCCGAGTCCAGGTTCTCGCCGCGGTAGAGCCGGGAGTCCTTGCCGATCTGCCCGCGCAGGCTCTCCAAGTGCTCTTGCGCGACGTCGTAGCCCTCGAGCTCTTCCAGGTACACGGCTTCGGCGTAGGTCGCGAACCCTTCGTGGATCCAGAAGTCACCCCAGGTCTTCGCGGACACGGCGTTGCCCCACCACTCGTGCGCGGTCTCGTGCACGAGGATGTAGTCGAACCTCGCGTTCTGGAACGAGTGGGGATCGACCTCGTTGTTCGCCTTGCACCAGGCCGGGAAGCTCGAGCCGTACGCGATGCAGGTCGAGTGCTCCATGCCGAAGAAGCTCGTCTCGACGAGCCCGAACTTGGATTTCGGGAAGGGGAACGGTCCGAAGGCCTTCGTGAAGATCTCGAGCATCCTCGGGACGTCCTGGAACTGGAGCTTCGCCTTCTCCGCGCTCTCGGGCAGGACCCAGTACGAGTAGGGGAGCTTCTCGTCCGAGCCCTCGATCGCGAGCTCGTCGTCGACCTGGACGTAGGGCGCGGCCGCGATCGCGATCGCGTAGGTCTCGCACGGGTACTCGTGGACCCAGTGGAAGGTTTCCGTGCCCTCGGCGGACTTCACGCGGCCCGTCAGTCGCCCGTTCGAGACCCCCGTGAGCCCGTCGGGCACCGTCAGGTTCACGAAGATGCGCTCAGGCTTGTCCTCGGGATGGAAGTAGGAGTCCTTGCAGGGCCACCACGCCGACGAGCCGGTGCCCTGCGAGGAGGTCGAGATCCAGGGCTTGCCCTCGGCGGTCTTCTTCCAGTGGAAGCCGTCGAAGGAGTTCTCCGCGACGGGCTTGCCGGAGTAGGCGACGGCGAGGCGAAAGACGTCGCCGCGCTTCTTCCCGTCCTCGAGGAGGACCGAGAGCGCCGCGGCCTTGTGCTCGAACGCGAGGGGCTTCCCGACCAGGGGAGCTTGCGGATCGACGGCGTCCGCGAGCTCCGTGACCGACTGGACCACGAACGGGGGTTTCAGGTCGAGCACGAGGCGCGAGAGCGCGGGGCCGACGACCTTCGCTTCGATCGCGACCGTCCCGGTGAGCGTGCGCGTGCGCGGATCGACGGCGAGATCGAGGCGGTAGGTCTCGACGTCGTACAGCGTGCGGAGATCCTCGGCCGAGGCGGTTTGCGGAAGCGGAGAAGCGGTGAGGAAAAGGAAGAGGGCCGCATGCGTGAGCATGCGGCCCATCATCGCATCCAACCCACTGGATGCGAGAGACGTCCGATCAGCGTCCGAGCTTGCTCTCGAGCCTCCGCACGGTCGCCGGACGCGTCAGTAGGAAGGAAGTGATCTGGGTCAAACGCGTCTCGTCGAGAGTCCTACCGCGCGAAGTCGCGGCGTCGTCGAGCTTCTTGCGTTGCTCCGGTGTAAGAGTCGCGAGGACGCGGCCCGCGTGAGGCGCGAGCTTCGCGAGCGTCTTCGCGCGGAGCTCCCGGGTGCGCTGCTTCATCTCCTCGCGGGCGGCGGCGCGGTCACCACCGTGCTGGGCGAGGATTTCGGTGCGGATCCGAGCCGCTTCGGCGCGCGCCTCTCGAGCGATCGGCTCGGCCGCGCGGGCCGCCTCCAGGGCGACGGCCCGCTGGGAATCGGTCGCCTGGAGCGATTCGAGCAGGCGCTGGACGCCCTCCCGTGCCTGCTCGCGATGGCGCATCGCGCGGGCGAGTCGCGGATGGCGCGCCATCGCTGGGCGGAACTGAGGCGCCTGCCGAGCGTGCGCGCGTCCGTCGCCGGCCGGGCCTGCCGCGACCACGCCACCGAGCGAAAGGGCCAAGATTCCGATTCCGATCCACCTGGGCGTGCGATTCATTGCGTTCTCCTGGGTCGACTCGAGAGAGAGGGTACGCCCAAGGAACCCGGATCAGGAGACGAGGTTCCGCGTCGAGCCGGAGGGTCGGTTCCTCCGCCGTGGAGGCTGTTGGCCGGGTCGGCGAAGCCCCGATAGCATCCGGATCCATCCTGGAGGCAACGGATGACCGACGCGACGACTCGAGCCCTCCTGCACGCTCTCGACCGGGCCTTCGATCACGCCTCGTGGCACGGTCCGAACCTGCGCGGCGCGATCCGCGGGATCACGCCCGCGCGAGCGGCGTGGAGGCCGGCGAAGGGACGCAACAGCATCTGGGAGCTCGCCGTGCACTGCGCGTACTGGAAGTACACGGTGCGGCGGAAGCTGACGGGCGAGAAGCGGGGGAGCTTCCCGCTCGAGGGCTCGAACTGGTTCCGGCGCAGCGGATCGGAGGGCGCGCGAGGCTGGAAGGCGGACGTCGCGCTGCTCGACGAGATGCACCGGACGCTGCGCGCGGCGGTCGAGCGCTTTCCGGCGGCGAAGTGGGGGAAGCGCGCGGGCGGGAGCAAGCACAGCTACCACGACCTCGTCGCCGGCGCGGCGGCGCACGACCTCTATCACGCGGGGCAGATCCGCCTGATCAAGGTGCTGGGGAAGGGCTGAATCAGCCGCCTTCGGCGACGGCGTCCTCACCGAATTCCGGAAGGGGTCGACCCGTGACCCAGCAGTGGAGCACCAGAGGGTCGATGTCCGCCTGGTTGGGCCAGGAGATCGTTCCGCCCTCCGGATCGACGCGGACGCGGGCGAAGTACTCGGGATCCCTCAGAGGAGCGAAGACTCCCCGGAAACTCAGACGCTCGGAAAGATCGATATCCCCTTCCACGCCATCGTCGAATCGCAGGCGGAGTCGGTGATCGCCGAGTAGCTCGACGGCGACGACATCCGGCATCAAGTGATCACTCAAGGGGCGCAATCCTTTGGAGCGGCAGCTCCTTCCTCGCGAGATCCCAGTTTATCAGGAGCTCCCTCTCGTGAAGGGCCGCCCACTCGATGACGAAGCCCAGGATCCGAGGAGGTAGCTCCCCAGCCAGCAGCCTGATCGGACGGATCGCGACGGACGCGGTACGGCCGGAGTACCTCACATGAAAATGGGGTGGGGCGTGGTCGAGGTAGTTCATGAAGACGCTGATTCCGAAGAAGCGGCTGATCTCGGGCATGGTCGGCTCCGCAGGGCTTGTCGCACTGCGGACCTGACCGGTTCCGGGCAGGTTGCACTGAATCCGGGATTCCCAACCGAGCGTGAAGTTGCTGGGGAAGCACTGACACGAACCCTGCGCCGGACGCGAGCCTCCCGACTCCGATTCCTCCAGCTACTGCGTTCTCCTCGAGGTTCAGAGGTGGTCGATCCGTGAGTCAGGAGTGGAGAACGCGGGTCGGGGTCGGTCTGATTGGGCGAGAAGATCGCCGGGGAACAGGTGATGGGATCCCGGTCTGTCCGTGCATTCCTTGTGCAATCCCGCGCAACAGAGAGATCACGACGTCGAGAGTCGTTCCTCGTTCACGACCTTCCATCTTCCGCCTTGGCGTTCCGCGCGGTACCTGTGTGCGGATCCGGCGCGACTGGATCTGTAGCCGTCGACGTCAACTTCGGCTGTGTCATCCCCGATCCATCGGATCTTGGCGAGTCGGAAGATGACTCCAGAACCATCATCGTCCTTGTGACGGACCCGAGTGCCCCCATCGCCGCCGATCTTCGACTTCGATACTGGTTCTATGGGTGGGGCATGGTTCACGAACCGCGCTAGCAGATCGGGCGGCGGATCTTGACGGACTCCAAGGGAAAGGAAGTAGTAGTCGCTTGGATCCAGGCCTGATTGAGAAGGATAGGCCTGAAACTGGTGACGGAAGACAGCCTCAAGCAACAAGTGTTCTTGAGATGCGGGATCGGCCGAGCCCTCGGGGCGTTCGGCGGCGGCACTCGAACAGGCCGGTAGAAGAGTCAGAACGAGAATTAGCGAAGCTATGTGGCGATCCATGGTCGGATGATGGCCGTGTTCTGTTCGTAACTAGCCGATGATGTTGTAGAGCGTGTCCCGCTCCACCGGGATCCGTCCCGCGTCGCGGATCCACTGCACGAGCTCCTCGCGCGCCACGCGCTGCGGCGTCGTCGCGCCGGCCTCGTGGTAGATCTTCTCCTCGACCACCGTCCCGTCGACGTCGTCCGCTCCGTACGACAGCGCGAGCTGCGCGATCGGGACGTCCATCAGGATCCAGTAGGCCTTCACGTGCGGGATGTTGTCGAGCATCAATCGCCCTAGCGCGATCTCGCGCAGCTCGTCGACCGCCGTCGGGCCCTGCACGTGCGCCATCTCGCTGTTCTCGGGGTGGAACGACAGCGGGATGTACGTCTGGAAGCCGCCCGTCTCGTCCTGCAGCAGCCGCAGGCGATCGAGGTGATCGACGCGCTCCTCGATCGTCTCCACGTGCCCGTGGAGCATCGTGCAGTTGCTCTTCAACCCCGCACGGTGCACCTTGCGCGCGATCGCGAGCCATTCGTCGCCGCTGATCTTCAGGTGGTAAGTCTCCTGCCGCACCCGCTCGCTGAAGATCTCCGCGCCGCCGCCGGGGATCGAGCCCAAGCCGGCCGCGATCAGCTCGGGCAGCACTTCCTCGAGCGGCTTGCGCGCCTTCTTGGCGATCTGGTCGAGCTCCACCATCGTGAACGCCTTGATGTGGATCGACGGCCGCGCGGCCTTCACCGCGCGCAGGAGCTCGAGGTAGTACTCGTACCCGAGCTTCGGGTGGATCCCCGCGACCATGTGCACCTCGGTGACGGGCTCGTGCAGCTGCTCGCGGACCTTCTCGGCGCACTGCTCGGGCGTCCACCAGTACGCGCCCTCCTGCCCCGGCAGGCGCTGGAACGCGCAGAACCGGCACAGCTTGTTGCAGATGTTCGTGTAGTTGACGTGCTGGTTGACGTTGAAGTACGCGAGATCGCCGTGCATGCGCTCGCGCACGTGGTTGGCGAGCGCGCCGACGACCTGCAGGTCGGAGCGGTAGAGGCGCTCGCCGTCCTCGCGCGACAGCCTCGCTCTCTCCAGCACCTTCTCGGCCACGTCGGAAAGGCCCGCGGTCCGCGCGAGACCTTGCAGGCGCTCGCCCGATCTCGCCGCGGACTCCGCGACCGTGGCGGACGCCGCGCTCATGCCGTCGGCACCGAAGTGCCGAACCCTTCCGCCGTCTCGCGCGCCACGGAGTCCATTTCCTCGGCCGTCGGTGTCGTCTCCGGGCTTGCCGCGAGGCTTTTCCGTCCGAGCCGGGACTTACGCGCCGCCACGTGGGTCGCCGCTTCCTCGCGGTTCGCCGGGCTGCAGGGCCCGTCGTGCCGTGCATCGACCAGGCCGTACCAGGAGTTCCGCTGTCGCGGCAGGAATCCCGCGCGCTCGATCTGCCGCTCGATCTTCTCGATCGGCGCGAGGTGGAAGCAGCCGGCGGCGCTGACCACGTTCTCCTCGAGCATCGTCCCGCCGAAATCGTTGCAGCCGTAGCGCAGCGTAACCTGCGCCATCTTCAGCCCCTGCGTCACGTAGCTCGTCTGGATGTTGGCGAAGTTGTCGAGGAAGATCCGCGAGAGCGCCTGCACGCGCAGGTAGACGCCCGGCGTCGCCTTCTTCGGGTACTTCGACTCCTCCGGGACGCCCTCGGGCTGCATCGTCCAGCAGGCGAAGGCCGTGAAGCCGCCCGTTTCGTCCTGCAGGTCGCGCAGCAGGCGCAGGTGCTCGATCCGCTCCGCCGCCGTCTCCACGTGGCCGAACATCATCGTCGCCGACGAGCGCAGGCCCGCTTCGTGGACCTTCCGGTGCACGTCGAGCCAGCGCTCGGTGCTCGTCTTCTTCGGCGCGATGATCTTGCGCACGCGTTCCGTGAGGATCTCCGCGCCGGCTCCGGGGACGCTCCCGAGCCCCGCGCGCGCGAGATCGTCGATCACGTCCTCGACGGGACGCTTGTCGAGCTTCGCGAGGTGGTCGAGCTCCGGCGCCGAGAGCGCGTGGCAGTTCACCTGCGGCCAGCGCGCGCGGATGTCGGCGATCAGGTCGCACCACCACGCCGACTTGAGATAAGGATGGTGGCCGCCCTGCATCAGGAGCTGCCGCCCTCCTAGGTCGGCCGTCTCCTGGATCCTGCGGTGGATTTCCTCGCGCGGGAGCACGTAGGCGCCCTCCGCGCCGGGACGCCGGTAGAACGCGCAGAACCCGCAATCCGTGATGCAGACGTTCGTCGGGTTCAGGTTGCGGTCGACGATGTACGTGACGATCGGATCGGGGTGCTTGCGCCGCCGCACGAGGTCCGCCAGATGCCCCAGCGTGAGGATGTCGGCCTGGTCATGGAGCAGGAGGGCTTCCTCCGGGCTGATCCGGAAGCCGTCCTCGACCCGTCCGCGAATCCGCCCGAGCTCCAAGGGACTCGCCCTGGCCGGCGCGAGCGCCGTCGCCGTGTCTTGCCCGACTTTCATCGGCGAGGATTATAGGTCGATGCATCGACCACGCGATATCCTGGAGGACATGGTTCGATCCCACGACGGAGCCGCGGGGACTCGCTGCATCGCGCGATCGCTGATCGCCGCGACCGCATTCGCGCTCCTTCTCGCCGGCGCGGCGCAGGCACAGAAGAAGGCCGAGCTCGGCACGTCCGGCGCGGCGAAGGCCCAGAAGCTCCAGCTTCCTCCCGCCGATCCGGCCTGGACCGCTCTCGAGCGCGAATTCTCGCTGCGGTGGCAGGCGCACCAGTCGGAGACCCAAGCCGCACGACAGCAGGGCCTCGACCCCGCGAAGTGGCCCGCGAGTCCCCTGGACGAGTACTGGGGGCGCGCCGTCGCGTTCGCCGACCGCGGAGAAGTCGGCGCGATCCAGTGGTGCATCAACTACTCCGAGGCGCTCGGGCTCGCCCCCGCGGCACGGAACCAGCGCCGTCTCGACCTGTACCGGAAGTGGGTGAAGGACCTTCCGGAGGGACCGTGCCTGCGAGAAGTGATCTACCGGCTGCAAGCGGAGGCCAATCCGGGCCGCCTCGGAGGCTCGACGACCGGTGCGCTGCTCACCGAGATCGCCGAGCGTGTGCAGGACAAGAAGCTGCGCGGCGAGGCCCGGGGCGCGCTCGGGCTCATGCTCCTCGGCGCCGGCGGTCCGGAGAACACGAAGCGCGCCCGCGAGCTCCTCGATCAGGCGATCGAGGACAATCCGGGCAGCGAAGCCGTGGCCGTCGCGCGGGGCCGGCTCTTCCAGGCCGATCGCCTGCAGATCGGCATGCGCTGTCCCGATTTCACGGCCAAGGACGTCGACGGCGTCGAGTTCAAGCTCTCCGACTACCTCGGCAAGGTCGTCGTGCTCGAGTTCTGGGGATTCTGGTGACCTCCCTGCCGTGCGATGATCCCGCACGGGAAGGCGCTCGTGGAGCGCTTGAAGAACGAGCCCTTCGCGCTGATCGGCGTCAACACCGACCAGAGCCAGGAGGCCTACCGGAAGATGGCCGCGGAGAACGGCGTGACCTGGCGGAACGCCTGGGACGGATCGACTCGCGGACCGCTCTGCACGGCCTGGGGGGTCCGGGGATTCCCGACGATCTACGTCCTCGACGCGAAGGGGACGATCCGGCACACCAACCTGCGCGGGTCGCAGCTCGACGCCGCCGTGGACGCCCTGATCCGCGAGGCCAAGTCGAAGTGACTCGATCGGCGCGCGCATGAGCGCGACCGCCCGCGCCAACCGCGGAACGCAGGTCCCGTAGGCTGCTCTCCGGTCCTCCGCCATGTCGTTCCTCGCCTGGATCGCGATCGTCCTCGGGCCGGTTTCCACCGCGCCCCAGGAGGCCGCCCCGCCGCCGCGCGCGGCGATCGAGATCGTCCGGCCCGTCGACCCCGAGTTCGACGCGCTCGAGCGGAAGTACGCCGCCGCGATCCGCAGCTACGACGACCTGCGGATCCGCAGGGTGCAGGGCAAGACCGACGCGCCCGAGCCGGCTCACCCCGCGCTGCGCTTCCTGAAGGACTTCCAGGCGCTGGCCGCGCGCGGCGGCGGCGGCGGCGCGCTCGGGTGGATCCTCGCGAACCTCCAGTTCGTCGCCGGCGAGCCCGGCGAGCGGCTCCGGCTCGCCCAGGAGACCTTCCCGCAGATCCTCGCCGGTCACGCCGACGAGGAGGCGGCCTTGCGCGCGCTCGAAGGCCTGCGCGCCTCGCTCGAGGACCTCGGGGACGGCGTCGTCTTCGAGATGGCCGAGGCGCTCGCGGAGAAGACGGCGGTGGAGGAGATCCGCGGCCAGGCGAAGCTCCTGCAGGCCTGGGCGCGGACCCTGGCCGACTCGACCCATGATCCCGAGCGGCTGGAGGATGCCGCGGAGATCCACCGCGAGATCCTCTACACGATGCCCAAGACCAGGGCCGCCAAGCAGGTCTCGGGAATCTTGTACGGTCCGCTGCACGAGCGCTTCTTCGCGCTCGAGCGCCGATGGGTCGACGAGCTGCTGGCTCTTCAGGGCCGAGGCGAGCCGCCGGAAGCCTGGCCGCGACAGCCGATCCACGGCCTGGTCGGAGAGTTCCAGATCCTCGCGGACGCCGGACACTACTCGGCCAAGCAGTTCGTGACCCATCTCTACCCGGAGTACGAGATGGTGGAGCGCCAGGGTCCGGGTCTCGCGTACTCCTGGCTCGCCAACAAGCTCGGCGAGGCCTACTCCGACGGCTTGGACGGGCGGTGGACCTGCCTGCGCTCGGACCTCCAGGTCGTCCTCTACCGCCAGTTCCCGGCCGAGCCGTGGGTATTCGACTCGCTGCAGCGCCTGGCCGGGCACGCCGCCCAGCTGCCCTTCGATCGCGTCGAGCGCGCGATGCAGGCCATCCTCGAGAAGAACGAGGATCCGCGCGCGCGCGCGGCCGCGCTGTTCTGCATGGCGCAGAGCGTGAGGTCGCGGGGGGACCAGCGAAGCTACGAACGGGCGATCGAGCTCTACACGCGCGCCCGCGACGAGCATCCCGAGGGCCGGTTCCGCCAGGCCGCCGAGAGCAGCCGCGCCGAGCTGGCCGCGGTCATGCCCGGGCAGCCGGCGCCGCGGACACGTCTCACCGACGTCCAGGGTCTCCCTCTCGATCCCGCGGACTACAAGGGCCGCGTCGTCGTGCTCGAGTTCTGGAGCTTCGAATGGCCGGGCTTCCTCGAGGGGATCTCCGCCCGCGCCGAGCTCGACTCGAAGTACCGGCTTCGTCCTCTCACGCTGCTCGGCATCAATACGGACAACCGCACGGTCGCCCAGTTCCAGGAGCTCGCCGCGAAGCACGGCGTGTACTGGCGCTGCGCGACCACGCACTCGGGCCACCCGATCCTGGCGGGCTGGGCCGTGCGCTGCCAGCCGACGACGGTCCTCATCGACAAGGACGGGATCATCCGCGCCCGCGACCTGCCGTGGTCCGAGATGACGGAGCTCGCCGAGAAGCTCGTCCTGGAAGCGGAGGCGCCCGCGGCGGGAGACGCGCGCGAACCGAGATAGATCCGGCCCGGACGGCTCGATAAGCTGCGCCGCGCATGGACAAGCAGGCGCAGGGCTTCATGGACACGATCGTGTCGCTGTGCAAGCGGCGCGGATTCGTGTTCCAGGCATCCGAGATCTACGGCGGCATCGGCAACACCTACGACTACGGCCCGCTGGGCGTCGAGCTCAAGCGCCGCGTCAAGGAGGCCTGGTGGAACCGCATGGTCACGTCGCGCGACGACATCGTGGGACTCGACTCCGCGATCATCCAGAACCCCAGGGTCTGGGAGACCTCCGGCCACGTGGGGGGCTTCACGGATCCGATGGTCGACTGCAAGAAGTGCAAGGGACGCTTCCGCGCCGACAAGCTCGAGGACGCGGTGTGCCTGGAGCGGCCGAGCAAGCGTCCCGGCGAGTGCGGGGGCGAGCTGACCGAGGCGCGTGCTTTCAACCTGATGTTCAAGACGAACATCGGAGCGGCCGAGAGCTCGGCCTCGGTCGCGTACCTGCGGCCCGAGACGGCGCAGGGGATCTTCCTCAACTTCAAGAACGTGCTCGAGTCCTCGCGCATGAAGCCGCCGTTCGGCATCGCGCAGATCGGGAAGTCCTTCCGCAACGAGATCACGCCCGGCAACTTCGTGTTCCGGACGCGAGAGTTCGAGCAGGCGGAGATGGAGTTCTTCGTCCCGCCCGCGCAGAACGACCGCTGGTTCGACTTCTGGCGCAAGGAGCGCCGCAGCTGGTACGAGGACTACGGCATCGATCCTGCGCGCCTGAGGCTGCGCGACCATGCCAAGGACGAGCTCGCGCACTACTCGACGGGCTGCACGGACGTCGAGTACGAGTACCCGTTCGGGTGGGGGGAGCTCGAGGGCATCGCTTGTCGCACGGACTTCGATCTCAAGCGGCACTCGGAAGCCTCCGGCAAGGATCTGCGCTACTTCGATCCGGAGACGAAGGAGAAGTACTTCCCCTTCGTGATCGAGCCCGCGGCGGGCATCGACCGCACGGCGCTCACCTTCCTGATCGACGCCTACGACGAGGAGATGGTCGAGGGCGAGGCGCGCGTCGTGCTGCGCCTGCACCCCGAGATCGCGCCGATCACGGCCGGGGTGTTCCCGCTGGTGAAGAAGGAAGGCATGCCGGAACGTGCCCACGAGATCGAGAGCGAGCTGCGCCGGATGCGCATGGCGACCTTCTACGACGAGAGCGGCGCAATCGGCAGGAGGTACCGGAGGCAGGACGAGGCGGGCACGCCCTTCTGCGTGACGGTCGACGGCGACACGATGAAGGACGGAGTCGTCACCGTGCGCCACCGCGACTCCATGGAGCAGGACCGGGTGAAGGCCTCCGAGCTCGCGGCCTGGCTCACCAACGCCGTGCGCTCGTGGAAGCGCCCCGTCCGGGTTCGAGCCTGAGCCCTTCGGGGAGCGGGGTGGGGGCCCATGCCCCCCCTGGACATCTACTACACTTGTGGTAGATTGGGGGTCATGCCCCGCGAGCCCGCCCAGCCCAGCGATGCCGAGTGGAAGGTGCTGAACGCGCTCTGGCGTGGGCATCCCGCCAACGCGCGCGACCTGCTCGGCAGGCTCCGCGAGCAGGCCTGGGCCTACAACACCCTCAAGACCCTGCTCGCCCGGATGGAGGAGAAGGGCCTCGTCCGCGCGGTGAAGCGCGGGAACGTCACCTGGTACGCGCCCGCGGTCCACCAGCGCGCAGCGCAGCGCCAAGCGGTGCGCACGCTGATCCACCGCGTGTTCGAGGGCGCTTCCGGCCCCCTCCTCGCCCATCTGGCCGACGACGCGAGCCTCAACGCCGGCGACCGGAAGAAGCTCGAGGCCTGGATCGCCGAGGTCGAGCGCAGGGAGGCCAAGCGTGCAGGCGGCTAGCTGGATCGCCGAATGGTGGGCGTGGATCCTGCCGACGACGCTGCAGGCGACGGTGCTCCTGGGGCTGGCCTGGACCGCGGACCGCCTCCTCGTCCGGCGCGTGTGGCCACAGATCCTGGTGCTGCTCTGGGCGCTCGCGCTCGCGCGCTTCTTCGTCCCGCCGGACCTCGGTTCGCCGTGGAGCGTGACGGCGGCGATCGGTGAGACCACGCTCGCGGCGGCGGAGCTCGCGCCCGGCGCAGGGGTGATGGGCGCCTGCTTCGGAATCTGGCTGGCCGGCCTCTTCGCCGTGCTCTCCCTCCGCTCTCTCCGGCGAGCTCGCTTGCATGCCCGCGTCGAGGTCGTCGCTCCCTCGCGACCCTGGCTGGCGGCAGTCCAGCGGGCCTCCGGGACGATCGGGTATTCGCGCCGCCTTCGGATCGGCGAGCTCGAGGGACTGGCGACGCCCGCCGTGGCCGGGCTTTTCCGTACGACGCTTCTCCTGCCGCGGGACTGGCTTGCTCGCAGGCCGACGCGGCGGGACGAGCACGCGCTGCTCCACGAGCTCGCGCACCTGAAACGCGGCGACCTCTGGTTCGACGAGCTGTGGGCGATCCTGCGCGCCGCCGTGTGGTTCCATCCGCTGGCCTGGATCGCCGTCGAGCGGCTGCACGTCCTGGGCGAGCTCCAGTGCGACCAGGCCGTGGCGCGCGCCCTCGGGAAGGACGCTCCCTCCTACCGCGACACTCTGGTCCTCGCGGCGCGGCCCCTGCTCGCGCAGCCTGCTCCCGGCGGACTGCGCGCGTTCCTGGGTTCAGGGAGCTCGCTCGTCGTCCGCATCGAGCGCCTCGAGCACGCCGCGACCTGGTCTCTCGGCCTGGTCCGGGGAGTGAGCGCCGCGTCGGCCGTCGTCCTCGCGGCTTGCGTGCTCCCCATGGCGCCCCGTGCTAGCGACTTGCGAGCCCAGGCGCGCGCGGTGTTCGCCGCCGAGCGTCGCGGCGAGCTCCAGAGCTGCTTCACCCTCCAGGCCGCGGCCATGGTGCTCGCGGCGGATTCCACTCCGAAAACCCCCGAGGATTGATCCCATGCAAGTCTTCACTCTCGCGGCCCTCTCGCTCGCCGGATTCGCTTTCGGCGCACTGTGGATGCAGGACGGCAAGACCGAGCGCTTCACCCATCCGGTCTCCAGGGACGCCGACGGCGGGATGGCGCGCTGGATGCAGACCATGCAGCCGGGCCCGGCCCACGCGCGGCTCAAGGAGATGCTCGGCACCTACGACGTGACGATGAAGATGCACGTGATGCCCGGCGGGCCGCCGATGGAGTCGAAGGGCACGGCGGAATTCAGCTGGTTCGCCGAGGGGAAGTGGCTCCAGGAGAACTGGTCGATCGAGATGATGGGTCAGAAGGTCAAGGGCATCGCCCACCTGGGCTACGACAACTTCAAGGAGCGCTTCGTGTGGGCCAAGGTCGACAGCATGCAGACCTGCATGAATACGGCGTTCGGCCACTTCGACAAGAGCGGCGACAACCTGATCCTGTGGGGCACGATCGACGAGCCGATGACGCCCGAGCAGGACAAGCAGGTCAAGTACGTCTGCCGCGGCTTCGGTCAGGACCAGTTCACCCTCGAGGTGCACGACATGATGATCGGGGAGAGCAACACGAAGGTCCTCGAGTTCGTGTACACGCGGAAGAAGAAATAGGAGGCCGAACATGGAAGTGTCGACCAGCGTGCTGATCCACGCTCCCCGCGCCGTGGTCTGGAAGCAGATCACGGACATCGAGAACGCTCCGCAAGCGATCCGGGGGATCGAGAAGGTCGAGATCCTCGAGAAGCCGGCCTCGGGGCTGGTGGGGCTCAAGTGGAAGGAGACCCGCACGATGTTCGGGAAGACCGCCACCGAGACCATGTGGATCACCGACGCGGTCGAGCCCGAGTTCTACAAGACGCGGGCGGAGAGCCATGGCGCGATCTACCGGGCTTCGCTGGAACTCGCGGAGAAGGCTGGCGGAACGGAATTGACCATGCGATTCTCGGGAGAGCCCGTGACGACGTCGGGCAGGGTCATGATGACCCTGATGGGATGGATGTTCCGAGGCGCGACGCGGAAGATGTGCGGCAAGGACTTGATCGACATCAAGGCCGCCGTGGAGGGCAAGCACTAGTACCCCGCGGCTTGCCCGTCCTTGCGCGACTCGGAAGCCCCGAAATACACGCGGTGCACCGGATCCCAGCGGATCCCCTGGTACCCGCCGAAGTTCCCGGTGCCCGGCGCGAACCGGTGACCCCGCTTCGCGAGCTCGGCCTCCGTCCCTGACGGCATCCCGCTCTCGAGCGAGACCTTGCCCCCGTCCGTCATCTCCTCGCCGGTCGGCTCGGAGCTTCCCTCGTGCAGGATCCTCGGGGCATCGCCCGCCTCCTGCGTGTTCATGCCGAAGTCGATCATGTTGACGAGGATCTGCACGTGGCCCTGCGGCTGCGTCGCGCCGCCCATCACGCCGAAGGAGAGGAAGGGCTCGCCGTCCTTCGTCACGAAGGCGGGGATGATCGTGTGGAAGGGGCGCTTGCCCGGCGCGTAGGTGTTCAGCCTTCCCGGCTGGAGGTCGAACATCTCACCGCGGTCTTGGAGCACGAAGCCGAGCCCGTCGGGCGTCATCCCCGATCCCATCCCGCGGTAGTTGCTCTGGATCAGGGAGACCATGTTCCCTTCCTCGTCCGCGGTCGTCAGGTAGATCGTGTCGCCGTGCTCGAGCGCGGGATTGCCGACCGGATAGCTCTTCGCCGCCTTGGCCATATCGATGAGCTTCCGTCGCTCCGCCGCGTACTCCTTCGAGATCAGTTCGCGCACCGGGATCTCCCCGAACGCAGGGTCCGCGTACCAACGGGCGCGGTCCTCGAACGCGAGCTTCTTCGCCTCGACGAACACGTGGACGTGGTCCGCGCTCCCGAAGCCCATCGACTTGAGATCGTAGCCCTCCAGGACGTTCAGCATCTGCAGCGCGGCGATGCCCTGTCCGTTCGGAGGCAGCTCCCAGATGTCGTAGCCGCGATAGGTCGTCGAGACCGGATCGACCCACTCGCTCGTGTGAGCGGCGAGATCCGCGGCCGTGAGGAAGCCGCCGTTGCGCTTCATGTAGGCCTCGATCGTCCGCGCGACTTCGCCCTCGTAGAACGCGGCCCGCCCGCCCTTGCCGATCTTCTCGAGCGTCGAGGCGAGCGCGGGATTCGCGAAGGGCACGCCGATGGCAGGCGCCGCGCCCCCGGGCATGAACGTGGCCGCGAAGTTCTCGTACTTCTCGAGCGCCGCCGCGTTGCGTTTCCAGTAGTGCGCGATCAGCTCGGAGATCGGCGCGCCCTCACGCGCGTACCCGATCGCCGGCGCGAGGACCTTGTCGAGCGGCATTCGCCCGTAGCGCTTCGACAGCTCGCACCAGCCGTCGACGCAGCCGGGCACCGAGACGGGGAGGGGACCGTAGCTCGGGATCTTCTTCAGCCCTCGTTTCTCGAACTCCTCGAGCTTCAGGGAGAGCGGAGAACGTCCGCTGGCGTTCAAGCCGTGGAGCTTGCGCGTCTTCGCCTCCCACACGATGGCGAAGAGATCGCCGCCCAGGCCGCAGCCGACGGGCTCTACGAGCGCGAGCACCGCGTTGGCCGCGATCGCGGCATCGGCGGCGCTCCCGCCCTGCTGGAGGATCCGCAGTGCCGCCTGCGTCGCGAGCGGCTGGCTCGTCGCCGCCATGCCGTGCTTGGCGATCACCTCGGAACGGGTCGCGAAGCTCCGGCCGGTGATCCGGTCGCCGATCGGGACGAGAGTCGAGAGTGCGGTCAGGCACGGAACCAGCATGTCGAGGCCCTCCCCGGGGAGGCGCGAGTCTCGCACGCCGGCTCGTTCCGAGCCAACGCCCGTCCACGGCCCGGCTGGCCGTGGACGGGGCGCCGACCTACTGGGTGATCGTCGTGACGACGACCGCGGACGGTTCGAGGCCCGTCATCGCGGGGGCCGACAAGGTGAGCACTCCCGTGGCGGGATCGACCTGGAAGACGGAGATGTCGTTCGAGCCGCTGTTCGTGACGTACAAGGTCCGGCCGGTTCCGTCGATCTCGAGGTCGGTCGGGTGCATTCCGTCCTGGTACTGCACCGCCGGGACGATGAGTTTGGCGGTCACCGGGTCCACGGCGAACCGAGAGACGTGCCCGTTGCCCGGGGCGTCGAAGTAGGTGACGAAGCCGAACTTGCCGTCCGGCGTGATCTCGATCGAGGTCGGGCCGATGCCGCTGTTACCCGCCCCCCCCGGCACGATCGTGAGATCGCCTGAAACGGGGTCCATGGTGTAGGTCGCGATCGCGTTCGCCGTGTTCAACACCGCGTACAGGGCCGGCTTGGAGGGGTGGAAGCCGAGCGCGGTCACGCCCGAGGCGACCTCCGGAGTGCCGAGATCGGTGAGCGCCCCGTTCGTGGACGAGATCCTCAGCTTGGAGATCACCGCCGTGCCCGGGCCGCTGCCCTTGCATGCGACGTAGAGGTATCCGCCGGTCGGATCGCACTCGACCCACAGCGCCTGGTTGCCGACCTGATGGGTGTCCCCCTGCGCGAGCGAGCCGTCGTTCTGGTTGATGATCCACGTCGTGACCCACCCGTCGTTGGGATTGACCACATCGCGCGTCGAGGCGTAGAGGAAGCGTCCCGAGGGATCCACCGTGAGGTGGGAGGGCCGACCCGAGGTCAGCGCCGGCGCCCCGACCGCCGCGAGCGCGCCGTTCGCGGAGTTGATCGTGTAGGCCCCGATGCTCCTGGCCGTCTCGTGCGCGACGAAGAGGAAGCGGTTCTTCGGATCGGTCGCGACCGAGACGGGCCGATCCTGCGTCATGGGAGGATTGGGAACCTCGTTGAGGCTCCCGCTCGGCACGTCGATCGTGTAGGTGGGGATCTCGTCGGAACTCGCCGCGGCGACGTGCAGGAAGCGCGGGACTCGCACGATCGGATGCGCGCCCTGGGCGAAGGCCACGTGGTTCGGGGCCGCGCGCGTCACCGTGCTCTCGAGGAGCACGAGGCCGCCCGTGTCGTCGAGAACCTGGAACTGCGACAAGATCCGCGATCCGGTGTTCAGAACGTACAGGAAGCGCCCCGCCGGATCGGAGAGGATCGAATTCGTTCCCAACCCCGCGCTGATCGAGTTCACGGGCGTGAGGTCGCCGGTCGCCTGGTCGATCGTGAACCAGGACACCGTTCCGTCGTTCCGGTTGGCGACGTAGGCGAAGCGCCCCGTCGGTTCGACGGCGACCGCGACCGGACGGTCTCCGGTGTCTTCCGCCACGCCGAGAGTCAGGGCGCCCGTCAGCGTGTCGAAGGTGATCGGGATCACGAAGTCGAAGCGCTCGAGGCTGACGACGAACCTCGGATGGGCCGGATCCATCGAGATGTCCGTAGGCTGCGTGCCGTTCACGGACAGCGAAGGCACGTTCGCGGCGATCGTCCCGTTGACCGCATTGATGTCGTAGGCCTGGATCGCGCTCCCCGCTCCATTGACGGGGTTGCCGCGCAAGGCGACGAACAGGAACTTGCCATCGGGGTCCGTGGCGCAGGCCGACGGCTGGACGCCGGTCGGAAGCAGCTGGACGAGAGTCAGAGAGCCGTTGTTCTGGTGGATCGAGAAGACGTGGATCTGGTCCGAGTTCTGGCTCGTCACATAGATGAACCGCCCGGAGGGATCGATGGTCGGGTAGTGCGGACCGGCTCCGAGGCTCACGGCGTTCCCCGCGGCGAGCCAGCCCTCCTGGGTGTTGATGGTGTAGACGGAGAGGTTGTCCGAGTTCAGGTTGGAAACGTAGGCGAATCGGCCGCTGGGATGGACGGCCATGCGCTCCGGTCCGACCTGCGAGGCGGGCGCGGTCCGGTACCCGATGTTGTGCAGCCGGCCAGTCTCCGCGTCCACCGTGCACACGGTGATCGTGGAATCGGCCTGGTTCATCAGGTAGGCGAATCGGGTCGGGAGAACGACCGAGAGCTTGACGAGCGCGGTCGTGCTTCCGCCGGCGTTGCTCGCGGTGACCGTGTAGGTGGTGCGCAGGGACGCCTGGCTCGGGATCCCGGAGATCGCCCCGGTCTGGGGGTTCATCTGGATCCCGTCCGGCAGAGCGGGGTCGATCGCGAACGTGGCCGGGCTGCCGTCGTAGGTCGGCGTGTTCGGGGCGCTCGCCACGTCGACGGTGAGAACCCCGACCGGACGCGGATACTCGAGGTTGCTCGGCGCGGTGACCGAACTGCCGCCTCCGCCGCCGCCTCCTCCTCCGCAGGCTGCCACGCAGAGCAGCGCGATCGAACCCAGACGAGAAAGGAATTTGTTCATGACTTCGTTTTCCTGACTGCTCGAGCGTCCCGGACGCATGTTTCCCCGGACGCTCGGACGTAGCGGTGATCGAATCCCGTTGGAGTAGGCCGCGCGTCGTGGCCTGACTCGAACCGGATGGGCCGAGGGCCTGACCTCGGCAGCCCCGCCTTCGCCCCTCCTCGGGCTCGGCGCGGGGCCGTTCCGCCCAATACTACCCCCGGTTGCCCGGGACGGGGGAAACGGCTGTTCGGGGGAGTCCCGCCGGGGGGCGGGAAGCCCGGAAAGCTTTTCCGTCAGGAGCCGCGCGCGGCGCGCTGGAGGAGCTTGCCCGCGAGCTCGCGCGACTTGATCACGCACTGATCGGAGTTGTCATACTCGAAGCGTCCGAATCGCCCGAGCGGGACGATTCCCTGCTGCTCCATCCAGCCCAACGCGGCCCGCCGGCGCGCCGCGTACTGGTGATCGAAGACGACGTAGGCGTGGCGGACGCTCGTGCGGTCGTGGAAGAGGACCTCTCCGGGCTGGATCAGGCCCGCGCGCTCGAGGCCCGCGATGACTTCCTCCTCGAGCCGGGTCCCCGGCACGGGCGCTTCTCCCGGGAGCGTCACCTCGCACAGGAACGACGACTTGCCCTGCGGCGCGTTGTGGGGCGAGTAGTTCGACATGTACGTCACCCGATTCGTCGGTCCCTGCACGTCGTGCGGGAGATAGACCCACGAGAGATCGGGGTGCTCGGCGCGATCGAGCGCGAGCAGCACGCACACGAGGCCGTTGTACTCGAGCCCCGTCATCGCCGAGGCGACGTCGTGCGGCATGTCGCGCAGGATCTTCGGCAGGTCGGTCAGCGGCAGCGTGCTCACGACCTCGTCGAAGGACTCGCCGTCGACGCGCCATTGCGAGCCGGAACGGACGAGCTCCGTGACCGGCGTCGAGAGCCGCACGCGCGAGAGCAGCGTCTTCGCGATCCCGTCCGTGATCGCCTGGAACCCGCCGCGTTGGGGGTAGAAGAAGATCGCCTGGTGCGTGTACCCCTCGGTGCGAATCCCCACGGAGGCGCGCAGGACGTCGTCGATCGGGGCGTCGGGAACGCGCCCGGCGACCCAGTCGCTCGTCAGGTGCGCGAGGTCGCGCTTCCAGACCTTCGTGTTGTAGGGGTCCATGAAGTGGTCGGCGATTCCGGCGCCGAAGCGCCAGCGCACCCACGCCCCGAATTCGCTCGGCGCCGACGATCCGTCGACCTGCCGCCGGTGCCAGGCGTCCACGTAGCCGCGCAGGCAATCGAAGTTGGCTTGCGGAGGCAGGT
Source organism: Planctomycetota bacterium (assembly GCA_046155895.1). GTDB lineage: Bacteria > Planctomycetota > UBA1135 > UBA1135 > DASYPQ01. The sequence goes on from JBJXFB010000059.1 coordinate 25,808, forward strand.
CGCCGAGGCCGTTCTCGAAGGGGTAGTTCACCCAGCGATCCTCGAAGCGGATCCGCGTGTGCCGGTCGCGGCGGACGAAGGCCTTCTCGCCCCCTGCGCAGTCCTTCATCCACTGCATCGCCGCCGCGTCCTTGCTGTACAGGATGTGGCCGCCGGCGACGTCGTAGGTGAAGCCATCGACGGTCTTGCTGCGGCACAGGCCTCCGACCTCGCCCGAGGCCTCGAAGATGTGGATCGACGCCGGGTCGAAGCCGCCTTCGACGAGGAAGCGCGCGAGCGACAGGCCGGACACGCCGGCGCCCAGGATGGCGATCTTCAAGGCTCTTCTCGGATGGCGGCGGCGGGGAAAGCGTACCTCGTGGCGGGCTATCGAGCGCGCAAGAGCTCGGAGTCGCGCAGGCCCGCCGCAGCGAGCGCCGACCGCGCCTCGGCGAGCCACCGGCGCCCGTCGTTCACGTAGCCCGCGGTCGCGCGCAGTCCAGGCTGCAGGGACAGGAAGTACGAGTTGAAGCCGCGCATGCACGTCTCGCGGGCGTGCTTGGCGAGGCAGGAGGCGAGGGCGACCGGGAGCGACGCGCTCTCCGCGCGCTCGGCGAAGACGATGCGCATCCAGCGGGCGCCCGAGGATCCGGACTCGGTCACGCGGTACTCGGAGCGGCTGCCCTCCTCGTCGACGGTCGTGACGGTCGCGTGGGGGAAGGTCTCGCGGAGCAGCGGCCCGTAACGCATCCGCCCGCCGTGGCGGTCGACGAGGAGGTCGAGCCCCTCGGGCGCGTGATCGTCCCAGAGGAGCCGCAGGATGCCCGCGGAGAGGTCCCAGTGCGTGCGGCTCTTGTTGTCGGTGCGCTCGAGGGACGCGTTCAGCTCCGCCACCGGCACGATGCGGGTCCCCGCGGCGACGATCTCGACCTGCCGGGCTCGCGCAGCCTCCTCCAGCATCTCCACGGCGCGCTCGAGCCGCTCCACGGAGACGAACAGCGGGAGGCGGTCGGGGAGGAAGGCGATCCAGCGCTCCTCGAGGAGGCGGCCCGAGCCGCGCAAGGCCGCCGGGATCCGGTGGAGGAGCTCGATCCCGCTGGACGGGGCTCGTCTCGTAGCCGCGGCCAACGCCAGGAAGGCGAGAGCGCACGTTTCGAGCCGCGCCTCTCCTCTCGGCGTGCGATCGAAGAGCACCTTCGAGTCCGCGACGGCGATCCGGTTCCCGTCGCATTCCTCCGGCGTCCGCGCGACGGCGGTCTCCAGCGCGCTCCAGAGGTCGACGTCCGGATCGGGCACCCGGAACACCGCGAATCCGATCGTCAGCGGACCGAGGAGGGGGCCGAGCCCGGCTTCGTCGATGCCCCCGACGAACCGTGCGGGCGAGCCGACGGCCTCCCGAGGGAAGGGAAGCGAGCTCCCGACTGTTCGTCGCCGGCTCATCGGGACGCGGGAGCGGGATCGCGGCGTCCGCGGTTCACGACGAGGAGGACGATCAGGACGAGCCCCATGACGAGCGAGACGATTTGCGACGTCGAGACGGTCCCGCCGAACCACACTCCGCGCACCTCGTCGCCCCGGAACGCCTCGACGATCGAACGCAGCACCGCGTAGGTCAGGAGTCCCCAGAGCGCGACCTGGCCGGCGTAGCGCCGGTGCTTCAGGACCTGCCAGGCGACGAAGGCGACGATCAGCGCCTTGATGCTCATCCAAGCCTGCGTCGCCCAGAGCACCTGGCCGGCGTTCTCGATCCCGAAGAGGCTCCCCTCGGGCAGGACCTCCGGCACGCGCAGCGTGATCGGGAAAGGCAGATTCTCGAACCGCTCGGGCACGACCTGCCCGTAGTCGTCGCCGACGAGCAGACAGCCCACGCGGCCGATCGCCTGTCCGATGAAACCGCCCACCATGCCGAGGTCGAAGGCGTGCAGGACGCGGATCTTCTCTCGGCGGGCGCACCAGGTCCCGGCGACGATCGCGCCGAACATTCCCCCGTACATCACGAGGCCGCCCTGCCAAACGGCGAAGATCGACATCGGCGAGGAGCGGAACTCCTGCCCGACGGGGGATCCGCGAGCCATCTCGACGATCACGTACATGAGGCGGGCGCCGATCACGACGCCGACGAGCACCCACACCGTGATCCTCGAGAACCGCGCGGGGTCTCCCTTCGGATCGTCGCCGCGCGTTTCCGCGAGCCGGCCGAGGATCCACGAGCCGACCAGGAACCCGACCGCCAGCATCACGCCGAAGCTCCGGACCGGGAAGTCGAGGCCCGGGATCTTGAAGAGGATCGGATGCATCGAGTGCGATCGCGGGCGGATTGTAGGGAGCGCCAGGAGCCGACAGGAAGCCTGCACCGTGGTTCGCGCGGGATTCCCTCGCGCGCTTGCCACGCGAGATCCACTCGATATCCTCTCCGGCCCAGCTACCCCGCGATGGGTCGGCAGGGACGTTCCATTCGTCCCCCTGAAGAGTTCCCGAAAGGGCGAGGTCCGATGAGCGACGCCGAAGTGAAGAAGCTCCCGAACGCGAAGGTCTTCGTCGAAGGCCGTTACCGGAAGCTCTGCCGCGACCTGCCGCAGACCGTCTTCTTCTGCCCGGTGTGCAAGGGCCACCCCCGCAGGCGTCGCGGCTGCGAGCGCTGCGAGGGATTCGGCAAGCTGACGCGCGACTCGGTGCAGGAACTCGTCGGCTGGGTCGCCGGCAGCGCCTTCAAGACGCGCAAGAACAAGTTCCACGGCGCGGGCCGCGAGGACATCGACGTGCGCATGCTGGGCGACGGACGCCCGTTCGTGCTCGAGATGGTGAACCCCAAGTGCCTCGACGTCGATCTCGCGGCCCTCGAGGCGGAGATCAACCGGCGGAACGAGGGCCGGCTCGAGGTGCGCGGGCTCCACTGGACCGAGAAGAACCGCGTGCGGGTGATCAAGGAGACTCCGCACGCGAAGGAGTACGAGGCCCGCGTGGAGATCGACGGCGATCCCTCGCCGGCGACGATCGCGGGAATCCGTGGCCGCCGCTTCGCCGTCACGCAGCAGACGCCGGCCCGGGTCGCGCACCGGCGCGCCGACAAGGCTCGCGAGCGCTGGGTCGAGTTCGTGGACTTCGAGCGCGTCACGGACGCGCCGGCCGTAGCCGGGAAGACGACCTGGCTCGTCCGCATCCGCACGGAGCACGGCACCTACGTCAAGGAAGCCGTCAACGGCGAATCGGGCGCGACGAAACCCTCGCTCGCCGAGCTGCTCGAGCTCCCGTGCCGCTGCGTCGAGCTCGACGTCGTGGCGATCCTCGACGTCGAGGGCAAGGCCGAGGAGATCCCGCGCGCCCCGGCGGTGTTCGGCGAGAACGTCTGAGGCCCTAGGCGCGCCTCAAACGAGGACGCCGAGGATTTCGGTCTCGAAGACCAGCTCGCGCTCGACGAAGCCCTGGGCGGCGTACTGGAACATGCGGCTGCGCAGACGCTCCGGCCGGGCGACGAAGATCATGCGGCAGTCGGGCTGGACGATGCCGCGGAAGCGCGTCGCGTTCATCCCGCCGAATCCGAGGAAGCTCCCCTCGGGGAGCGACTGCTTGCGCAGGTAGTCGTACGAGCAGAGTTGCGCGGCCGCCTCGCACATGAGCGCTCCCGGGAAGATCGGACGGCCGGGGATGTGGTCCGCCGCCCACCAGTCGGAGGCTCGGATCTCCTTGAAACCGACGATGAGGCCCTTGTCCCCGTCGACGTGCAGGATCCCGTCGAGGAGCGCGAACCGGCCGCGCTGCCGGATCTTCGCCAGCACGTCCTCGCGCGAAGCGAGTACGGTCGCGACATCGACCTTCTCGAAGTCGATCAAGGGCTCGGAAGGCATGGTGCGAAGGCCGAGCAGTCTAGGGACGCCCGGGGGCGATGCAACCGCCGCGCGAGGCAACCGCTAGCATGACGCGCATGAGCCCTTCCCGACCCGCGGCCTCGATGCGACCCGCGACCGCCTGCGTCCACGCGGGGCACCGAGCCGACGCGCGCACGCGCGACATCGTGGCGCCGATCTCCCAGAGCGCGACGTTCCTTCTCGACGACCAGGCCTACGCGAAGATGCTGGGCGGCCGGGTGGAGGAGGCCCTGATCTACTCGCGCATCAGGAATCCGACGCTCGACGTCGTGCAGCGCCGCCTGGCCGCGCTGGACGGCGCAGAGGCCTGCCTCGTCTTCGCCTCGGGGATGGCTGCGATCCACTCGGTCGCGATGTCGCTTTTGAAGCCCGGCGACCGCATCGTCGCCCACCGCGACCTCTACGGGTCGACCTGGGATCTGTTCCTCAACTTCCTCGCGCCGCTCGGGATCGAAACGGTGCTCGCCGACCTCGACGACGAGGAGACGCGCGCGCGCGCGCTCGCGAAGGGCGCGGCCATGGTGTACTGCGAGAGCATCTCCAACCCGACGATGACCGTCGCGGACGTACCGGCGATCGCGAAAGCCGCCCGCGCCGCCGGTGCGCGGCTCGTCGTCGATGCGACCTTCGCGACGCCGATCCTCCAGAGGCCGCTCGAGCTGGGCGCCGACGTCGTGCTCCATTCGGCCACGAAGTACCTGGGCGGGCACTCCGACCTGATCGGCGGAGCCGCTTGCGGCAGCGCGGAGATCCTGCGCGGCGCGTTCCGGTGGCTGCAGCTGGGGGGCGGCTGCATGGATCCGCACGCAGCCTTCCTCCTCGACCGCGGGATCAAGACCCTGCCGCTGCGCATGCGCGCGCACGTCGAGAATGCAGGCCGCCTCGCGGCGCGGCTCGTCGAGCATCCCCGCGTGCTCTCGGTCCTCTACCCGGGTCTTCCGGGCCATCGCAGCTACGCCCGCGCGAAGTCCCTGCTCGCTGCGCCGGGAGGGATGCTCTCCTTCGTCGTCGAGGGAGGCGACGCCTCCGCGCTCCGCTTCGTGCGAGGTCTGGAGCTCGCGCTCGAGGCGTCGAGCCTGGGAGGGGTCGAGACCCTCGTCAGCCTGCCCTTCAACACGTCGCACGTGAAGCTGTCGCCGGCCGAGCGCTCGTCCGCGGGCATCCCACCCGGTCTCGTGCGCGTATCGGTGGGGATCGAGGACGCCGACGACCTGATCGCGGACTTCGTGCGCGCCCTGGACGCGTGAGCTACCGCGGGGTCTTCCGCTCGCGGACCAGGAGCTGCATCTCGAGCTCCTGGCCCGCGGCGAGTTCGAACGACGCGTGTCCTTCGAGTCCCTCCTCGCTCGTCGCGTCGAGGAGGTAGCGGCCCGGAAGCACGTGCCGAACGGTAGCGCGCCCGCGGTGATCGGCGAAGGCGTCGACCGAGCTCCCGGAAGTGTTGGAGCCGCTGATGCGGGCGCGCGGCTGCGGGCGCAAGTTCAGGTCGACGACGATCAGATTCAAGGTCCCGGTCGCCGGCAGCGTGCGCGTCGGGAACCGAAGCGAGGGCGCCTTGAACGTGAAACGCTCGGGCGGGAGCAGCGGCGCTTCCGCTCGGCCGAAGAGGAGCTCGTACTCGCCGTCCTGGACGTCGCGGAAGACGAAGCCGCCGGCAGCGTCCGTCGTGAGGTTCCTCCGGCTGCGCGTCTGGATGGACTCGAGGGTCACGTCCAGGCCATCCGCGGGCCGACCCGAAGCGTCGATCACGCCGCCGTCGAGGAAGCCGCCCGAGCGGAGCGCGAGGGTGACGAACTGGTCCGAGGATCCTCGCACGAGGAGGACGTTCGCGGGCAGATCGTTCAGGCCGGGGGCGACGGCCCGGACGAGGTAGCCACCCAGGGGGAGGTCGGCAGCCCGGAAAGTCGTCTCCCCGTGCTCGAACTCGATCCGTCGCGCCTCGGCCTTCTCGCGGCCCTCGAGCCAGGGGTGGGGTTCGAGGAAGAGAGTCCAGCGCTCGGGCATCGCCGCGCCGCCCTGCGCGACGACCTCGCCGCGGATGACGCCCCGGCCTTCGAACCGTTCCGGACCCGGCTTCGGAACGGCGCCAGGATCCGTGTTTCGCGCGGGCACGGCCGCATCGCCCGCGGCGCCGGCCGACAGCGCGAACGTTCCTTCCGGATCGGCGGGCGGCGCGCTCTCCGGTGGCGCCGTCGGAGCGGGCGAGGGAATCCGCGGACCCGACCGCGCCGTCCAGAGGACGATCCCGAGCGCCAGCGCGAGCGCGACGACGAGGAGGAGCAGGACGGACGTTCGCCCGGAGGTTGACACCTCGCGGCGCGACTGCCTACGCTCCAGCATCGTTCGCGCTCCCAATCCCATTGCGGCTGATCCTAGCCCGCGCCCAACGGCGCTGACGACGAATCTGGAGGGGGGTCGCGTCATCGTCCTGGGCTTCGACGGAGCCGATGCCCGCACTGCGGCGGAGATGATGGACCGCGGCGAGCTCCCGCATCTCGCGCGCCTGCGTGAGACGGGTACCTTCGCTCCGCTCCGAACCACGATCCCGGCCGAGTCGCCTGTTTCCTGGGCTTCCTTGAACAGCGGACAGAACCCGGCCAAGACGGGCATCCCCGGCTTCGTGAAGCGAGATCTCTCCGCGGGGGGGGATCCGTCGCCCAATCTCGGCTTCTTCGCGGTCGACGATCGCCCGCTCGCATCGTTCGAGCTCTCTCCGCCGCTCGGATGGCTCGCGCGCAGCGACCCACCCGTCGCCGGTCTCGTGTGCGGCGGCGCGGCTCTGGTCCTCTTTTCGATGCTCTTCGTGCTCGTGCTCCGTTTCCGGAAGGTCCTCGCGGTCCCCCTGGCGCTCGTCCTCGGCGTCGCGGGCGGATGGGCCGGGTACGCCGCGAGCTCGGAGCTCCCGAAGACGATTCCCGACGTCGTGACGAACCTGGTCCAGACGGGGGGCTTCTGGGAGGTCGCGGCCCGGGCCGGAGTGCCCTGCGTCGTCCTCGACGGACCGATGGCCTGGGATCGGCCCGAGGTGCACGGAGCCAAGGTGCTGGCGGGGCTGGGCGTTCCCGACGCCCGCGGGAGTTACGGCGACTGGTTCGTGTACACCACGGATCCTTCCGAACTCGCGCGGGCGCCCGAAGGCCGCTCGACCAGCACCGGAGGCACGGTGTTTCGAGTGGACGAGATCGACGGGCGGATCGAGAGCACCGTGTTCGGCCCGCGCGAGTTCGTGTCGGAGGAGGATGCTCGTGCGGAAGGACGCGAGCGGGGGAGGCTCACGGTTCCTCTCGTGGTCGTCCGAGGAGAAGGAGGCCGCGTGCGCGTCTCGCTCGACGGCGTCGGGCACGAGCTCGCGGAGGGGGAGTGGTCTCCCTGGTACCACCCGACTTTCGAGGCGAGCTCGCTGATCAAGGTCCATGCGATCACGCGCGTGAAGGTCGTCAAGGCGAAGGACCCCTTCGAGCTGTACGTGGACTTCCTCCAGATCGATCCGTCCTCGCCGCCCTTCTGGCAGCCGGTCAGCCAGCCTCCCGAGTTCGTCTCGGATCTCGCTCGGGCCGCGGCGAGCCCCTTCGAGACCGTGGGCTGGGCCTGCCTGACGATGCCGCTCAAGGACCGCGAGATCGATCCGAAGACGTTTCTCGAGGACGTCGACGCCACCCGTGCGGACCGGGAGAAGTTGCTGGGAATCGAGCTGGCCCGCACGGACTGGCGGATGCTCTTCGCGGTCGAGGGAACCCCCGACCGGGTTCAGCACATGATGTACCAGTTCTACGACCGCGAGCACCCCAAGCACGACGCTGCAGCTGCCGCGGCGAAGGTGAGCTTCGGCGGAGAGGAGATCGCCTTGTCGGACGCGATCCCCGCCGCGTACCGGCAGATCGACCGCCTCGTCGGCGAGGTCGTGGCGGGTCACCTTCGTCCCGAGGACACGCTCATCCTCTGCGCGGACCACGGCTTCCAGAGCTTCCGACGCGGACTCAACCTGAACAACTGGCTCGCCGAGCACGGCTACCTCCACACGGTGGAGCTCCGATCCCGGGCGCAGGGCGGGTTCCTCCAGTACGTCGACTGGAGCCGGACGCGCGCCTACGCCGTCGGGCTGGGGATGATCTTCGTCAATCTTCGCGGGAGGGAGCGGAACGGGATCGTCGAGCCGGCCGACATGCCGAAGCTCCTGGACGAGATCAGGCGCGACCTGCTCGCGACGCGGGACGGCGACAAGTCGGTCGTCCGCAGCGTCCACCGCATGCCGGAGATCCACTCCGGACCGCACCTCGACCTCGAATCCGACCTGATGGTCGGGCTGGAGGCGGGCTACCGCGTCGGATGGTCCACGACGACGGGGGGGATGCAGCTCGTCCAGGCCGAGGGAGGAGGCGGATGGAAGCCGGCCCCCTCGATCGAGGACAACACGAACAACTGGTCGGGAGACCACGTATCGGTCGCGCAAGACCTGGTGCCGGGGATCTTCTTCTGCAACCGCAAGATCGCCATCCCTCCCGAAGGCGTCGATCTCCTGAACATCGCGCCGACCGTCCTGGCGCTCCTGGGGGTCCCGGTCCCGGCCGAGTACGACCGGCCGCCCCTGCAGTTCGCGCGCTGAAGCTTCTTCCCCCTGGGATCAGGAGAACTTGATCCGGCAAGAATGGGGTGAAATGCGGGCGGCTCCTCGCGCGTAGGGCGGGCCTTCGTAGCGCGAGCTTCGCCGTCCTTGTCCCGAACTTGCGGGGACCTTTCCGAGATCCTGAGCAGGATTCGAGAGCCTCGGTCGACCAAGACCCAGGACCGCGAGGAGAGAACGAGATGGATCCCGAGATCAACCCGCCGTTGCCGCCCCTGCTCCTGTGCTGGACCGATGCCGAGATCGGGGAGGACCTGTGCATCTTCGTCCACGGTCCGCCCGAGTTCCTCGAAGAGCTCCGGGAAGGGGGCTTCCAGCCCGCGAGGGCTTTCGATCGCGACGGGCACGAGCTGCCCTCGCCGCGCGTGGTGGTCGCCTCCCGATAGCCCGCAGCTGCCTGCGACTAGTGCGAGATCTCCGACCACTCGACGCTCGAGACGCCCTTCAGGTCGGATAGGAGTTCGAGCATCTCGGGGGCCTGCTTCACGTTCCTGCAACGGATGTGGAACACGAGCTGGAAGGGCTGATCGGGCGCCCCGCGAGTCCCGGAGAGGTCCTGGACGCGGATGTTGCGCGCCTTGAGGATCCCGCCGACGAGCTCTGCCAGCGCCGTGAGCTCGGATCGCTCCCCGCGGACGATGAGGCGCCTGTAGATCACGGGCGCGATCGCGCGACCGAGCTTGTCGACGCCCGCGAGCAGGCCGAGGATCACGACTCCGGCAACTAGCGCGAGGACGTACTCGCCCTGTCCGATCACGATCCCCAGGCCCGCGACCGACCAGACGGTCGCTCCGGTCGTGATCCCGCGAACGATGTCTCCAGCACGGATGACCGTGGCCGCGCCCAGGAAGCCGATCCCTGTCACGATCCCGGCCGCCAGGCGGTTCGGATCCATGACCACGCGTACCGCGTCGTTCACCGCGGCCACGCCGATCGGAACGATGTGCGAGGCCTGGATCATGAGGGCGGACGCGAGACACACGAGCATGTGCGTCCGCAATCCCGCCGGCCGGCCGTGGATCTCCCGCTCGAAGCCGATCATGCCCCCGACGATCAGGGCGACGACCATGGGGACCGGGTCCAGCGCTGCGATCTGCGCGATCAAGGAATCGGACAGGGACATTCGGATGCTTCCGCTTGCGATGGAGGACGCGCGCCGGGGGTCCGCGTGGCCTCTCGGGGTTGCCTGGCCGGGGGAACCATATCAGAATGTCGCGCCGTGATGGCCCGGATGTCCCGCGGCCGGCGATCGAACAACTCATGCAGAACCCCTCCCTGGTCGAACGCATCACCCGCTCGCTCGCCTACATGCTCCGGCACCAGCCCGAGCAGTTCGACCTCGAGCTCGACGAGTACGGCTTCGCCGAGCTGGATGACGTCGTCGGTGCCTTGAACGAGCGCCTGGGCGAACCCGTCGAGGCCGAGGACGTCGTCGAATCGATCGAGGGCGGAGACCGGACGCGGTACGAGATCCGGGAAGGCAAGATCCGGGCGCTCTACGGCCATTCGATCCAGGTGAAGCCCGGGGAGCCCTCCAAGCCTCCCGCGCTCCTTTACGTCGGTATCTCACGCGACGACGCGGAACGGGCGCGGCGGTACGGACTGCGGCCGGGTCGGCGGAGCTTCCTGCACCTGGCTCTGACCGCGGAAGACGCGCTCGAGACGGGGCGGAGGGCTTCCCGCGACTACGCGGTGGTCACCGTCAACGCGCTCGACGCGTGGGAGGACGGTGTCAACTTCTACGACCGCAAGTCCCTGTTCCTCTCCGACCCGATCCCGACGAACTTCCTCCAGGTCGGCGACGTCCAGACGGACGGATACGGCGAGCAGGAGGAAGGCGGCCGCGGCGGCCGCGGCGGCCGGAACGAGCGTGGCGGCCGGAACGAGCGCGGCGGCCGGAACGAGCGCGGCGGCCGATTCGGGCGGGGCGACGCGCCCCGGCGCGAACCGGCGCGATTCGAGGAGCCGCGACAGGCGCAGCCGAGGTTGGAGCACGCTCGATCCGAGGGCGACCGGCGCGAGCGCGCCCGGAACGATGCTCCCCGCGAGCGATTCGAGCCCTCCCGAGCCGAGGCCGGCGAGCGCGAGACGACGGCCGTTCCCGCCGCGCGCGATCACGGCGAAGCACCCCCGGCCCGCGAGGGTCCGCGCGGCCCCGATCGGCACGGTCGCGGCGATCGCCGCCCCGATTCTCGCGGAGGAGAAGCCCGCGGGGGCGGCCGTGGCGAGCCGCGCGGCGACCACCGGCCCCGCCGCGACGATCGCCCGCAGGAGCGACCGAATCCGAGAGATCGGCAGGGTGCCGGCGATCGGCCCGAGCCCCGCGCTCCCGTCCCGTTCGCGCCGCGCGAGCGCGCGCCGCAGGCCTCCCCGCCGCAGCTCGCTCCGACTTCCTCTTCCGACTCCAGCTCGGCCGGATCCTTCGGTCTCGGTGTGTTCGAGGCACCGAAGCGGACGCAACCGCCGCCCGCTCCCAGGCCGGCCGAAGTCCGCGAGCGGGAGATGGCGCCGCCCAAGCGCCCCGAGGAGCCCAAGCGCGCCGACCCGGGCGACACGTTCGGCGCCGGGATCTGATCGCTCGGTTGAACCCCGTCCCGATCCTCGAGAGACTTCCCGAGGACTACTCGGTCGAGCGGGGCGATCGAGGCGTCCTGGCGATGCGCCGTGACTGCGCGCCTTCGCTGCGCGCGGCCGGCTACGGGCTCGATTCGGACGGTGGGACGCGGACGAGCCGTCTCTCGGGACGCAAGCCGCTGCTCGAGCTGCCCACTCCCGCGGGGATGTTCCTGATCCGGCGCTTCTCCCACGGAGGTCTGCTGCGTTTCCTGACCGGGGAGCGTTTCCACGACGCTTCGCGCCCCTTCCGTGAGCTCGCCGCGGCGGCGTCCCTCGCGCGAGCAGGTGTGAACACTCCCCAGGTCGCCGCGGCGCGCGCGCGAGCGGCGCCCGGATGGGGCTGGAAGCTCGAGATCGTCACGCGCCAGGTCGAGGACGCGATCGACCTCGACGGGGTGCTCGCCGCGGCGCGGGAGCGAGCGATCCCGCGCGACGCGCTGCGACGCCTGGCTCGCGCGGCCGGGAAGCTCGTGCGCGAGATGCACGACGCCGGGTGCTTCCACGCCGATCTCACGACGAAGAACCTGCTCGTCGAGCGCGCGGCCCTCTCGGGAGGATCGTCGAGGATGTGGATCCTCGATCTCGACCGGGCGCGGGCCGGGGAGGGTCTCTCGCTCGAGGAGCGGATCGCGAACCTCACCCGCCTCTACCGGTACGTTTCCCGACGCGAGGGCGACCTCGCAGCTGCGCTCGCGAGGACGGACTGGATGCGATTTCTCTCCGGTTACGAGCCGGATCGTGCGCGCATCGTGACCACCGCGCGCGCGATCCTCTCCGCGCACGGGAAGAGCCTGCGTTGGCACGCCCTGGGGTGGAGGCTGGAGAACCTGTTCTCGGGCCGTTGAGCGCGGACTACGGCACCCCCAGGCGCGGATCGGAGTCGTTCCCTTCGCCGCCGGCCTTCCGCGCCGGGGACCACATCTCCCACAGAGGCAGGATCGCGAAGGCCAGGAGGGAGGGACCGAGCAGCGCGCGAGCCACGTTCTTCAGGACCGCGAGGTCGGAGGAGATGTAGAGCGTCAGCCACGGCGCGGCGAGATCGAGCGCGCAGCCGAGGAACGCCGCGTAGAGGACGGCGAGCTTGAGGCGTCGCGGCCAGCGGATCATGAGGAATAGGTGCCCCTGGACGAACAGGAGGAGCGGCATGCTGAACAGGTGGAAGTGCGTCAACTCGAGGAGCTCACCCTTCGTCTTCGGGTACGCGTCACCGCCGCCCGCGTAGTACTCGGCTGCCGAGGCGGTCGTGAACCCGCTCCGATCCGCGGCGAGGGCCACCATCACGCCGTACCCGAGCAGCGAGAAGACGAGGAAGAGCGTGTACGCGATGCGCGTCGAGGGCTGGAGCGAGCGCAGGCCGTTCCTGAGGTACAGGAACTCCTTCACCGGGGCTCCTCCCTCCGGATCTCCAGCGCACGGAAGGCGTCGTTCGCGATCTCCGCGCCTTCCGTGGGCACGAGGAGCGCGGCGGCGCCGCTTCGGCGTGCGAGCTCCACTCCATCTCGCGGCCCGAGGACGAAGATCGCCGTCGAGAGCGCGTCGGCTTCGGTCGCGGTCGGGCAGACGACGCTCGCGCCGAGCATCCCTTCCACCGGGCTTCCCGTGCGCGGATCCAGGACGTGGGACGACGGCTTTCCCGCGATGTCCAGGCCTCGTTCGTAGTCCGCCGTCGTCGAGATCGAGGCTCGGACGAGCCGGAGCGAGCCGCGGGTCCGCCGTGGGTCGCGGAAGTCGCGCAGCTCGACCGTCCAGCCCGCCTCGCCCGGCGGCGGATCGAGCGCCAGGATCTGACCGCCGAAGTCGAGCAGCGCGCGGTGCACGCCGCGATCCTCGAGCGCGGCTGCCGCGCGGTCGAGCGCGTAGCCCTTGCCGATCCCGCCGAAATCGAGCGCCGCTCCGGGCCGTGCGAGGCGCACGCGACCGTGCTCGGGATCCGTCTCGACGACTGCGAGGCCGCAGGCCGCTCGCGCCTCGGTGAGATCGTTCTCCGTCGGGAGCGCTCCGGATTCAGCCGACCGTTTCCACAGGGCCACGAGGGGTCCCACGGTGACGTCGAAGGCACCGCCGCTCCGCAGGGTGATCTGGCGGCTGCGGGACAGCAGGTCGAGGAGCTCCGGGCCGACTGGCTGGGGTTCTCCGCCCGCCCCGTGATTCAAGCGAGAGGCCTCGCTCTCCGGGCGGAACGTCGAGAGGATCCGCTCGAGGCGCTCGATCTCGGCGAAGGCTGCGTCGATGGCCTCGCCGGCGCGCCCTGCCGTCGGCTCGCAGACGGAGATTGCGAGCGTCGTGCCCATCGCGAGCCGCGCGCGCCGCAAACGACCCTGCGGCGCCGCCGCTTCCGCGACCTCCGACGACCTGGACGAGGCCCGCCTCGCGGCCTCCAGGCAGGCGATCTGGAGGCGGACCGCGTCGGTCACGGAGCGACACGAGATGGTCGCCCCGGCGATGTTGCGGATGTCCGTCCCGACCCGGAGGGGGCTCTCGGCCGATCGGCCGACGAACTGCCCGCGCCATCTGGGCTGGCGCACCTCGCCCCCATGAGATTCGCGGTAGGCGAGGATCTCCACCGTGCGGATCCGGCACGCGCCGTCGGTCGCGACCATGTAGGTGATCGGCTCGCTCTTGCCGAGGCAGTCCTCGATCACCGCGAATCCGATCACCTCTCCCGATCGGCGCCCGAGGAAGTACCGGAAGGTGCCGGGGACTTCACTTCGGCCGGACGCCCGGGCGATCGCCTCCCGCTCGGCTTGGGTGAAGAGGACGAGCTTCCTCTCGACGATCTCGGCGTCGGGGAACGCGAGCCCCAGGGCTTGTTCCTCCGTCAGGTAGACCTCGGCGCACGCAGCCGAGGCTGGAGCCGGATTCGCGATGAGGAGGGCGAGGAGAAGGCCGAGGAACACCGGTGGGCCCCTAGAAGTGCCAGCCGAGGCCGATGTTGAATCGCTCGGGAAGGCCCGACGCTTCATCGTCGCGGATCTGGAAGTCGGTCTTGATCACGAGCCCCGGCGTCGGGAGGAAGCCGAATCCGAACGTGATGATGTCTCGCTCGCCGGCCGGATCGGGGGCGACACCGCTCGGCATCTCCTTCTGGGTGTCCAGCGCGTCGTAGCGGAGGAAGGTGATCAGATCGGCATTCGCGAGGCGTCCCTTCCTCCAGGTCTCGGGCAGGATGTGCCGTGCGGCCTCGACGGTGTAGCCGTCGATCTGCGAAGCGACCCCGCCGCCGATGTCCGCGGCGCCGCCGATCCTCTCGAACGCGTACGCGCCGCGGAAGTCCCAGCGGCCGAGGCTGTACTGCCCGTCCGCGGAGTAGATCCGGAGGTCTGCATCGATCCCCGGGTCGTTGCCCCGGTTCCCGTTGTCGAGGCCCCCGGCGAAAACCGAGACGCCCAGGCGCAGCTCGCCTTCGACGCAGCCGGGGTACCAGTCGAGCCGACCGGAGAGAGCGGGCTCGGAGAGGCCAGGCCGCTCCTTCTGCCGGCCGCCGCGGATTCCGTCGACGGGGTCGAAGGCCGACCCGTCGAGGCTGCTGCCGAGGTAGAGCTGGTACTTCAGGTCTTCGCTCAGGTCCCCGAAGATCCCCACGCCGTCGCTCGACCACGTCGTCGGGAGGATGTAGGTGTCGAAGTCGGGGCGTTCGACGCCGTTGAAAGTCGTCGGCTCGTGCGTCTCGTTGACGATCCCCAGCGGCGTGAGGTAGCGGCCTGCGCGCACGTTGAAGCTCGGGCGCAGCAGGAAGTCGACGTGGAGCTGCTCCATCGACAGCTCGCCGTTGCCGTCCTCGACCAAGGCGTGCTCGAGCTCGAGCTCGGAGTGGAGCTGGATCCAGTCCTCGAAGCGGTAGCCGACATAGCCGACGAAGCGGTGGATGTCGATCTGCTCGGCGCCGTCGACGTTCTCCGAGTTGTAGTGGATCTCGCCGTAGCCGCCGAGGGCCAGGCGGTCGGTCCAGGAAGCGCCGGCGGGAGAGGAGCGCTTCCAGGCGTCGATCTCCTCGAGCAGGTCTTGGTACTTCGCGTCGGACTCGCGGCGGACCTCCTCGATCTTCGCCGCGATCTCGTCGGGGAGAGGCGGGGGCTCCTGGGCCAGGGGGGGCCGAGCCAGGCAGGGCAGGGCCAAGACGGAGAGGACCAACGGAAGAACTTTCATCAGGGACTCCGGGAGTTGGGGCCAGGATCCTAGGGAGATTCGTTTGGTTTCGTCCACCCAAAAATGAGATTGATTCTCAATTAGCGCGGTCCGGGGAAACCCGGGATAGAGTTCCTCGTGGAATCCGCTCCCACGCTCGCCGCGCGGAACCTGACGGGGGTCTCCCTGTCCGCTCCCGCCGTCCCTGGCTCCGACCGGGTCCTGACGCCCCCCGCGCTCGCCTTCCTCGCCGACCTCGAACGCCGGTTCGGCGCGCGGCGCCGCCAGCTCCTCGCCCGCCGCGCGGGAGTCCAGGCCCGACTCGATGCGGGGGAGCGCCCGGGCTTCCTGGCGGAGACGAGCGAACTGCGCGCAGCCGAGTGGAAGGTCGCGGAGGCGCCGGCGGACCTCCGCGAGCGGAAAGTCGAGATCACGGGCCCGGTCGACCGGAAGATGATCATCAACGCGCTGAACAGCGGCGCGAGCGTCTTCATGGCCGACTTCGAGGACGCGAGCTCGCCGACCTTCGCGAACCTGGTCGACGGCCAGGCCAACCTCCAGGACGCCGTGCGGCGCACGATCGAGTTCGTCCAACCCGGGACCGGCCCCGGTGCGGGCAAGGTCTACCGACTCGCCGACCGCACCGCGACGCTCGTCGTCCGTCCGCGCGGCTGGCACCTGCCCGAGCGCCACGTCCAGATCGACGGCGAGCCGATGTCCGGATCGCTCTTCGACTTCGGCCTCTACTTCTTCCACAACGCCGCCGAGCTCCTGCGGCGCGGGACCGGGCCCTACTTCTACCTCCCGAAGCTCGAGAGCCGACTCGAGGCGCGCCTGTGGAACGACGTGTTCGTTCACGCCCAGGAAGCGCTCGGGATCCCGCGCGGCTCGATCCGCGCGACGGTGCTCGTCGAGACGATCCTGGCCGCGTTCGAGATGGACGAGATCCTGTGGGAGCTGCGCGAGCACTCCAGTGGCCTGAATTGCGGGCGCTGGGACTACATCTTCAGCTTCATCAAGAAGTTCCGGGCCGACCCGGGCTTCGTCCTGCCCGACCGCGCGCTCGTGACGATGGATCAGGGCTTCCTGCGCGACTACAGCCTCCTGCTCGTGAAAACCTGCCACCGGCGGGGCGCGCACGCGATGGGCGGCATGGCCGCGCAGATCCCGATCAAGGACGATCCGCAGCGCAACGCGGCTGCGCTCGCGAAGGTGCGCGCCGACAAGAAGCGAGAGGTCGAGGCCGGCCACGACGGGACCTGGGTGGCGCACCCCGGACTCGTCCCGATCGCGCGCGAGGAGTTCGATCGCGTGCTCGGTGATCGCCCGAACCAGCTCGAGGTGCTGCGCGAGGACATCCGCGTCGGAGCGGCCGAGCTCCTGGCGGTCCCGCAGGTTGTGATCACCGAAGCGGGGCTGCGCGCGAACCTCGAGATCGGCGTCCGCTACCTCGAGGCGTGGTTGTCCGGGAACGGATGCGTGCCGATCCACGGACTCATGGAGGACGCCGCGACCGCGGAGATCAGCCGCGCGCAGATCTGGCAGTGGGTGCGCCACGGCGCGCGGCTCGCGGACGGACGTCGCATCGACGTGGACCTCGTCCGCGCCGCCTTGCGCGAAGAGGCCGCGGCGATCCAGGGCGCGCGAGTCGGTCTCGCAGCCTCCCTGATGGAGGAACTGACCACGGCACCGGAGATGCCCGATTTCCTAACCCTCCGCGCGTACGAACACATCCTGACCCTGACCTGAGAGAGAACGATCATGGCTAGAGAATCCCTCCGTCCCGATTTCCGCTGGCAAGGCATCCGTCGCGACTACTCGCAAGCTGACGTCGAGCGGCTCCGCGGGAGCGTGCGCGTGGAACACACGCTCGCGCGGCTCGGCTCGGAACGGCTCTGGAAGCTCCTTCACGAGGAGGAGTACGTCCACGCGCTCGGCGCGCTGTCCGGCAACCAGGCCATGCAGATGGTGAAGGCCGGGCTGAAGGCGATCTACCTCTCGGGCTGGCAGGTCGCGGCGGACGCGAACCTCGCGGGACAGATGTATCCCGATCAGAGCCTCTACCCGAGCAACAGCGTGCCGATGGTGGTGAAGCGCATCAACCAGACGCTCGCGCGCGCCGACCAGATCGCCCACATGGAGGGCGACGACTCGACGTTCTGGTTCGCGCCTATCGTGGCGGACGCCGAAGCGGGCTTCGGCGGACCTTTGAACGCCTTCGAGCTGATGAAGCAGATGATCGAGGCGGGAGCGGCGGGCGTGCACTTCGAGGACCAGCTCGCGTCGGAGAAGAAGTGCGGGCACCTGGGCGGGAAAGTGCTCGTGCCGACGCAGTGCTTCATCCGGACGCTGAACGCGGCGCGGCTCGCGGCGGACGTGATGGACGTGCCGACGCTGGTCGTGGCGCGGACCGACGCGGACGCGGCGACGCTCGTCACCAGCGACGTCGACGAGCGCGATCGGCCGTTCCTGACGGGAGAGCGGACGGCGGAGGGCTTCTTCCGCACGCGTTCCGGGCTCGAGCCGGCGATTGCGCGGGCGATCGCCTACGCGCCGTACGCCGACCTCGTGTGGTGCGAGACGTCTCACCCGGACCTGGCGGAGGCCAGGCGATTCGCCGAGGCCGTCCACGCGGAGTTCCCGGGCAAGCTGCTCGCCTACAACTGCTCGCCCTCCTTCAACTGGAGGAAGAAGCTCGACGAGAGCACGATCGCGCGCTTCCAGCGCGAGCTCGGCGCGATGGGCTACAAGTTCCAGTTCGTGACGCTGGCGGGGTTCCACTCGCTGAACCACTCCATGTTCGAGCTGGCGCACGAGTACAAGGACCGCGGGATGGCGGCGTATTCCGAGTTGCAGCAGGCCGAGTTCGCTTCGGAAGCGGCCGGCTACACTGCGACGCGCCACCAGCGCGAGGTCGGCACGGGCTACTTCGACGCCGTGATGACCGCGCTCTCCGGCGGGACGTCCTCGACGACGGCGCTGACGGGCTCGACGGAAGCCGCGCAGTTCCACGGCGAGAACGAGGAGCGGGTGAAGCGCAGCGCCTAGTCCGCGGCTTCTTCCCTGACCTCTTCCCTCACGCGCGGGAACACCGGGCCGTCCGGCGAGAGCACCGCCGCGAGGAGACGGATCGAGGCGCGTTTCTGGCGCATCCGCAAGAGCGGCGACTTGATCCGCGCGTTCTCGCGCGACAGGCGCTCGCGCAGCTTCTTCTCGATCGAGCGCGCCTCCTTCTTCTCGGCGCGCGTCGACAGCACCAGCGCGTGCGAGCCGGCGATCACGATCCGGTCCGAAAGCTCCGCGCCGAACGTCGCCAGGAGCTCCATCGCCTTGCTGCTCGACTCGAGCGCCGCGTCGAGCTGGCCGGCGGCCCTGGCGATCCTCGCCTGGATCGATCTCGTGACCGCCTCCACCCGGTTCAGTCCCATCTGCACCGCCAGGTCGACCGCGCGCGCGAGCACGGCCTCCGCCTCGGGCACCGCGCCTTCCCAGAGCAGGATCCCGAGGAAGATGCTCGCCATCGCCTCTCCGCGCCGGTCCTCGATCTCCACGGCCAGCCGCAACGCCTCCCGCAGCGTCGCCTCGGCTTCGCGCGGGCGATCGAGATCGAGCAGGATCCCTCCGAGCCTCGCGCCGGCCTCCGCCTCCAGCCTCCGTTCGCCCGCGACGCGCGAGAGCTCCAGCGCGCGGCTGGCCGACGCGTGCGCGCGCGCGGGATCGCCGACCACGCGGTACACCCGCGCGCGCAGCAGGTGCGCCGCGGCCAGGATCCCGGGCCTCCCGCCGCCTTCCGAAGCGCGCAGGATCGCCAGCGCGCGGTCCGCCTGCCGCAGAGCGGCCTCGAAACGGTCCTCGAGCACCTCGATCGCGCCGATCGAGAGCCGCGCGAGCGCCTTCTGCGCCTCCGTCTGCGACCGCTCGAGAGCCTCCTTCGCCAGCTCGCGCGCCTCCTCGAGCTCCCCGACGTGGCTCTGGACGAGCGACAACCGCCGCAGCGACTCGCTGCGTTCGCGCTCCTTCCCGGCTAGCTCGAACATCTCGACGGCGCTGCGCAGCCACCCGCGCGCGAGCCCGTACTGTCCCGTGCTGACTCCGTAGCGCGCGTGCAGCAGGTACACGCGGCCGACGAGCTCCGGATCCGTCTTGGGGTCGATCTCCAGATCCGCGAGCCGATCGAGCAGATCGCGCTGTTCGCGCCGGTATCCGAGGCGATCCGCGGCGTCGACGGCCGATTCGAGCAGCGTGATCCGCATCCGTTCGAGCTCGGGGCTGTGGTCGAGCCCCTCGAGCGACGCGAGGCCCCACTGGGCGAGCACGTGCACGCGCTGCGGCTGTCCGGCCTGCAGGAGCCGGGCCAGCAGATCGGGGAGAACGGCCAGCAGTCCGCGCGAATCCTCGGCTGACTTCAGGTGGAATGCGCGCTGGAAGGTCCGGTCGAGCGACGCGCTCTCGGCTCCCGCCGCCGCGAGCGCCCTCGCCGCCGCGGCGTGGAGCTTCAGCCGTTCCGCGCGCGGTATCCCGCGGTACACCGCCTCGCGCAGCGCCGGACGTGTGAACCGGAAGCGCGCGCCGGCGGGAGCGAGCCATTGCGACCGGACGAGGCGCGAGAGCACGAGGTCGACCTCCGAGCGCTTGGCCTCCGGGAACGCCTGCAGCAGGAAATCGGTCTCGATCCGTCCTCCCGCGACCGCGAGGCGTCGCAACCACTTGCGGTCCTCCGGCGGCAGCCGGCGGAAAGAGTCGGCGATCGCGGCCTTGAGCGATCCGGGCAGCGGCATCTCGTCGGGGGAGATCGCCAGCGCCAGCCCGGAACCATCCGGATGCGGGCGGGCCTCGTTCCGCGCCACGAGCCCCCGGAGGAGCTCGGAGAGCATGCCCGGATTGCCGCGGCTGCGCTCCCACAGGACCTGCGACAGACGCAGGCGCGGCGCGGAGTGGTGGAACATCCGCTCGACCAACGCCGCGATGGCGCGCTCGTCGAGCGGCGCGAGGTCCATGCGGACGAGTCCGGGACCCTGCTCGAGCTTCCGGGCGAGCTCTTCGAGCCGCTCGGGCCTGCGCGCCGTCGCGCCCGCGCGGTCGCCGAGCACGAGCATCGCGCGCGACCCCGAGAGCCTTCCCGCGACGTATCCCAGGACGTCCAGGGTGTCGTCGCCGGCCCAGGTGACGTCGTCGAGGAAGAGGACGAGCGGAACGGCCGCGGCGAGCGCCGCGAGCCAGAGACCCAGCGCGACGGGCACCGCGAGCGGCGTGTCGTCTCCCGTGCGCGGATCGAGGGCACGCACGAGAGTCTCGGCCGCCTTCGGCGACAGGAGCTTGTTCAGGATCTCGATCTCGCGCTCCGTCGGCGCGGCATTCGGCGGGAGCCGCAGGTAGCGCTCGAGCAGCCGCAGCACGGGCTGCGCCGGCCGCTCCTCTTCGAGCTCGCGGCAGCGGCCGTAGAGGAAGAGGGGAGGCTGTTCGCGCATGCGCGCGCGCGCGGCGAACTCGTTCACGAGCCGCGACTTGCCGCTCCCGGGCGCTCCGCGGATCCACACCGCGCGCGGCGAGGTTCCGTCCGGGGCGCGCCCGACCGCGGCCTCGTAGGTCGCCAGGAGCGTCTCCATCTCCGCCTCGCGGCCGACGAGAGGCGTGCGGTGGGCCGCGTCGCGCTCTCCGCTGCCCCCGCGCCGCGCGCCCGGATCGAACTCGACCTCCTTGCGCCACCAAGCGCTCGATTCCTGCTCGACGAGCCGACGCTCGACCTCCGCCGCGGCGGGCCGGGACCCGGGATCGCGCTGCAGGAGCTCGCGCAGCAGGTGGTCGAGGAAGGGCGAGATCTGCGGGACGACCCGGGAAGGAGGCACGAAGCGCGCGAGCGCGATCGCGGCGATCAGGCGGTCGGCCCCGACCTTCTCGAGCGCCGTCCGCGAGACGAGGCCGCTGGAACCGCTCCCCGAGATCGAAGCGTGCTGGTCGCCGCGCGACTTGCGCCCCGCGAAGGCGGAAAAGGGATGCACGCCGGTCGCGAGCTCGAAGGCCAGGATCCCGAGCGCGAAGACGTCGCTCTTCTCCGTCCCCGTTCCCCCACGGGCCTGCTCGGGGGACAGGTAGGGCAGGCTGCCCGGCCGCGGCGTGTGGTGCGGCACCTCGGCCGGCGTGGCGGATCGCGCGAAGCCCAGATCGAGGATCACGGCGTTGCCCTCGGCATCGAGCCGGACGTTCTCCGGCTTCAGATCGCCGTGGATCATGCCCGCGCCGTGCAGCGACGCGAGACCGCTCGCGATCTGCCGCGCGATCGAGCGCACGAGCGGCTCGGGGAGGGCTCCGCTCTCCTGGAGGACCTCGCGCAGTGTCTTGCCCGGCACGAAGGGGAGCAGCAGGTAGCGCCCGTTCTCGTCCTCGCCCGCGTGGAGGACGTGGACGACGTTGCCGTGGCGAATCACGCTTCCTGCGACGGCTTCGGCCTCGAACGTCGCGAGCGCGGCTGGATCCTTCTCGAGACGCCGGTGGAGGTACTTCACGGCGACCTCCATGCCCGCGGGGTAGGGGGGGAACGCTTCCGCCAAGGTGCCGTGCACGACGCGCCCGGTCGCGCCCGAGCCGAGCTCGCGCGTGAGGCGGAAACGAGGAGCTCGAGGGCTACTTGCCCGCGGAATCACGGGTCCCCGCCACGGCGACCTTCGCGCTCGCCAGCGCGTCGAGCGCTTCGTTCGCCAGGAATCCACCGGCCGGGACTCCCGGAGCGGGTTCCTTCCCCGGCGGGGGCGCGGTCGCTCGCAGTCCGTCGTGGGCGATGTCGACGGTCAAGGTGCGGGTCGCGACGTCGATCTTCGCCTTCACCACGCCGGGGAGCTTCCCGAGCGCCTTCTCGGCCGTTTTCCCCGCCGGCGCCGTCAGAGGCTCGTCCAGCTTCCACTCGATCCGCTCGCGCACGAGCTCCCCGAGCTCGTCCGCGTCGAAGGGCTTGTAGAGCGTCTTGAAGCGCGAGCGGAGGTCCGTGGCGTCCAGCTTGCCGGGCACGTAGAAGAACCGCGCGAGCCCGCCCTCGAGCGCGAACCAGCGCATGTCGTTGTCCATCCCGACGACGCACTCGGGCCCGCTGAACCCGAGGATGTCGGGGAGCTTGCGGTCCTCCCCCTGGAAGGCCGTCCACGCGAGCTCGGTCACCTTCGGGGTCGTCTTGCGCAGCGCCTTCTCGATGTCCTTCGCGGGCAGGCCGATCGGAACTTCGAGCACGACGAACCGGTACTTCGGCTTCGAAGACACTCCGCTCGGCCCCATCGCGATCTTCGCCTCCGCTTCGATGGCCGACAGCTCGGACACGGCCCGGCGCAGGAGATCCGGCTTGACGTCGCCCTCGAGGCTGTAGTAGCGCACGCAAGTCGCGTGGCGGACGGGTTCGACGAGCGGCGCATCACCCGGCGCGAACAGCGCGATCGCGAGCAAGGAGGTCGCGGTCTTCATGGTTGGCGGGAATCGAGCCCGGGACGAGGATATCCTCTCCGCACCCGGAGACGCCATGACCCTGACCTTCCACAACACCCTCACGAAGCGCAAGGAGCCCTTCCGAACGCTCGAGCCGGGGATCGTGCGCATGTACAACTGCGGTCCGACCGTCTACGGCCGCGCGCACATCGGGAATTTCCGGACCTACCTCTTCGCCGACGTCCTGCGGCGCTGGCTCGAATACCGCGAGTTCGAGGTGCGCCAGGTCATGAACATCACCGACGTCGGCCACCTGACCGACGACGCGGACGACGGGGAGGACAAGATGGAGGTCCAGGCGCGCAAGGAGGGCCGCGATCCCTGGCAGATCAGCCGAACCCACACCGAGGTCTTCCTGGCCGACGTGGCGGAGTTCGGGATGCGGCCCGCGCGCCTCTACCCGCGCGCGAGCGCACACATCCCCGAGATGATCGCCATCATCGAGAGCCTCGTCGAGAAGGGCTACGCCTACCAGGTCGGCGGCGATGTGTACTTCGAGGTTTCGAAGTTCCCCGCCTACGGAAGGCTCTCCGGGAACAAGGTCGCCGACCTCGACGCCGGCTCGCGCATCGAGGTGCGCGAGGAGAAGCGGCACCCGGCGGACTTCGCGCTCTGGAAGAGCGACCCGCGCCACGTCATGAAGTGGAAGACGCACTTCGGCCCGGACGGCTTCCCGGGCTGGCACATCGAGTGCTCCGCGATGGCGATGAAGCACCTCGGCGATCAGATCGACATCCACACGGGCGGGGAGGACAACATCTTCCCGCACCACGAGTGCGAGATCGCGCAGAGCGAGGCCTTCACCGGCAAGCCCTTCTCGGGCTTCTGGATGCACTCGAAGTTCCTCCAGGTCGACGGCGGGAAGATGAGCAAGAGCCTCGGAAACGTCTACAGCCTCGACGACGTGAAGAAGAAGGGCTTCAGCGTGCGGGCGCTGCGCTTCTGCCTGATCCGCGGGCACTACCGCCAGCCGCTGAACTTCACGTGGGAGATCATGAAGGAGGCGACCTCCGCCCTCGAGAACCTCGACGACCTCGTCAAGCGGCTGCGGCGCGCCGCGGGCGGCCACGGCGCCGCGCCGAGCTCCGACGACGGCCTCGAGGAGGTCGCGGACGCGCGCGACGAGTTCGAGACCGCGATGGACGACGACCTGAACGTCCCGCGCGCGATCGGGGCGCTCTTCAAGCTGCGCACGGCGGCGCTCGAGGAGCGATTGGGCGCCTCGGCCGCGTCGCAGGCGCTGCAGTTCGTCGGCAAGGCGAACAGCGTCCTCGGCGTGATCCGGATGGAGGAGGAGAGCCTCCACGGGGACGTCGAGTCGCGGATCGCCGCGCGCGAGGACGCGCGCAAGCGCAGGGACTTCGCCGAATCCGACCGGATCCGCGACGAGCTGCTCGCGCAGGGAATCGTGCTCGAGGACACGCCCAAGGGCGTGGTCTGGAAGCGGAGATCCTGACTCAGACGGTCGGCAGCAGCGCCGCGGCTTGACCGGCCGCGTCCTTCGTGTCGATCGCCTGCTCGATCTTGCCGTCGGCGCCGATCACGTACGTGAAGCGCTTGGCGTACTTGTCCTTCCGATCCTCGGCCGCTCCGTACGCCATGCCGGCCTTGCGCTCGGGATCCGAGAGCAGCCGGAACGTGTAGCTGAACTTCTCCGCGAACGCGCGGTTCTCCTCCACGCTGTCGAAGGAGATGCCGAGGATCACGACGCCTTTCGCCTCGTAGTCGCGGATTCGATCACGGAACCCGCAGCCCTGCTTCGTTCACCCCGGCGTGTCGGCCTTGGGGTAGAACCACAGCACGACGCGCTTCCCGCGCAAGCCGGAGAGCTTCACGGTGCCGCCGAGGTGGTCCTTGAGCTCGAAATCGGGGGCTACGTTGCCGGGCTTGAGCATGGGGCGTCGTCCTTTCCTGAAGAGCTCGCCGAGGATGTAACGGAGCATTACGCGGGTGTCTCCGGCGCGTCGACATCCGGATTGATCGTGCGGTCGCGCGCGCGCGCCTCTCGGATCAGCTTGTCGATCTCGTCCGCGCGCTCCATCGAATCGTCGTAGGTCCACTTCAAGTGCGGCATGCGACGCATCTGGAGGACGCGGCCGATCTGGCGCTGCAGGAACCCGCTCGCGCTGTCGAGCATGTGCGCGGCGTTGCTCTTGTCGCCCTCGCTGCCGAGGACCGAGTAGTAGATCCGGCCGCTGGAGAGGTCCGGGGAGAGCTTCACCCGCGTGACCGTGATGAAACTCGCCCGAGGGTCGTTCACCTCGAACTGGAGGCACAGGGCCGCGCGTTCCTGGATGCGCGACTCGAGCTTGGCGATCGTCCGCGGATTCGCCAGGACTACACCTCGGCCTTGTCGCCGAGCGTGCGCTTGACCTTGGTCACGCGGTAGGCCTCGAGCACGTCCTTCGGCTGCACGTCCTGGAAGTCGCGCAGGACGATGCCGCAGTCGAAGCCCTCGCGGACCTCCTTGGCGTCGTCCTTCTCGCGTCGGAGCGAAGCGAGCGGACCGTTGTGGATGAGCTTGCCCTCCCGCAGGACGCGCACGCGGCTGTCGCGGAAGATCGAGCCGTCCGTCACGTGCGACCCGGCGATCAGGCCGACCTTGCTCGACTTGAAGATGGCGCGGATCTCGACGTGTCCCGTGACCTCCTCGACGATCTCGGGGGCCAGCAGGCCTTCCATGAGGTCGCGGACGTCGTCGAGGACCACGTAGAGCACTTCGTAGTGCTTGATCGGGACGCCACCGCGCTCGGCGGCTTCGCGTGCCTTGTCGTTGACACCCGTGTGGAACGCGATGACCGTGGCGTTCGAGCTCGTGGCCAGGAGCACGTCGCTCTCGGTGACCGCTCCGACGCCGGCGTGGAGGACGCGGACCTCGACTTCCTCGTGCTTGAGCTCCGAGAGCGCCGAGCGCAGGACCTCGACCGAGCCCTGGACGTCGGCGCGCACGATCAGGTTGATCGTCTGCCGCGCGTCGTCGGCGACGGCCTTCATGAGCATCTCGGACGTGACCGTGCGCCGCTCCGTCAGGGACGTCGCGCGGTTCTTCCGCTCGCGCTCCTCGGCGACTTCCTTCGCCTGCGCCAGGTCTCCGACCACGTAGAAGGCCGAGCCGACGCCCGGCAGCGCGGACAGGCCCGAGACTTCGACTGGCATCGACGGCGTCGCGCTCTCGACGATCTGGCCGTGGTCGTCGTGCATCGAGCGGACCTTGCCGTAGCCTTCGCCCGCCAGGATCACGTCCCCGCGGACGAGCGTTCCGTCCTGCACGAGGAGGTGCGCGACGATGCCCTTGCCCTGCTGGATCTCGGCCTCGAGGACGACGCCGGAGGCGGGACCCTCGAAGTGGGCGCGCAGCTCGAGGACTTCGCTCTCGAGGAACACGCGCTCGAGGAGCTCCTGGATGCCGGTGCCCTTGGTCGCGCTGACCTCGAGCATCGCCGTGTCTCCGCCCCAGGCCTCCGAGACGAGCCCCATGCGGCCGAGCGCCTCGATGGCGCGCTTGGGATTCGCCTCGGCCTTGTCGATCTTCGTCAGCGCGACGATGACGGGCGTCTTGGCCGCGCGGGCGTGCGCGAGCGCCTCCTCGGTCTGCGGCTTCGGGCCGTCGTCCGCGGCGACGACCAGGACGACGACGTCGACGGCTTCCGCGCCCCGCGCGCGCATGGCCGTGAAGGCCGCGTGGCCGGGCGTGTCGATGATCGTCAGCGGGTGTCCCTGCGCGGTCGTGACCCGGTAGGCGCCGATGTGCTGCGTGATGCCGCCGGATTCGTCCTCGACCAGCGTCGAGCGGCGGATCGCGTCGATCAAGGTCGTCTTGCCGTGGTCCACGTGGCCGAGGAAGGCGACGGTCGGCGGGCGGGGGAGGAGATGCCCCTCTTCGACGTCGGTGCGCTTCTTCTTCAGCTCGCCGATCAGCGTCTCCTCGGCGGCCAGCTGGGTCGAGACGACGAGCTCCACACCAAATTCCTGCCCGAGGAGGACGGCCGTGTCCTCGTCGATCAGGGCGTTGATGTTGAGCTTCATCATGTCCATCCCGAGATTGCGGATGGCGCAGGTCATCAGCTCGCCGGACTTGACCGACAGGGCCTCGGCCAGCTTCTTGACCGTGATCGGCATGTCGATCGCGACCTTGCCGCCCGAGTGGGGGGAGGATGAGGCGTCCTGGATCCGGCCCCCGCGCTGCGGACGTCCGGTCGGCGCGCCCGCCGGACCCGGCGTGCGCCGGCGGAGGAAGCGCCCCGCTTCGCGCTCGCGCAGCTGCCCCGCGGTGAGCTGCTCGCGGGCGCCGCGGTCGCCGCGCAGGAGCGCGCGCTTCTTGTCGTGCGCCAGCGTGGGCATGACCTGGGGAGCGACGTCGTCCTTCGAGCGGATCCGGCGCGATTCGGGCTTCTTCGGCTGCGCGGACTGGATCTTCGTGAGGTCGATGAAGCCGACGACCTTCCCCTGGCGCTTGGGCAGCTTGGACTCGGCGGGGGGATGCTTCGCGCTGGCGGCGAGCGGGGCCGGCGCCTCGGCCGGCGCGGAAACCGGTTCAGGCGCTGGGCGCGTGGACGTCGGGCCCTTGGCCGGCGTCAGCTCCGGCTCGGCGATCTCGGCTTCCTCGGAGACTTCCTCTTCCGTCGGCGGGGGAGGGGAAACCTCCGCGCGAACTCGCTCGACGACGGGTTCCGGCTCGGGCTCGACCTGGAGCCGGGCGGGTTCCTCTTCCGGCTCCAGCTCCGGGACCGTCACGGGCTCCGCGACCTTCGCGGCTCGCTTCGGCTTCTCTTCCCTCGGCTCGGGAGCTCGCGGAGCCGGGGCCGCCGGAGGCTCGACTTCCTCTCCGCCGACGACCTCTCCGAGCTTCTTCTTCTTGCGCTTGACGACGAGCCCGATGCCGGACTGCTCGACCGTGCCCTTCAGGGACTCCGGGATGAGGCCGTGCGCTTCGAGCGTGCCCTGGATCTGGAGGACCATGAAGTCGTCCAGCGCGGTCATGCGGCCCTTGATCTCGGTGAAGCCCATGTCGCGGAGCTTCTTGGCGAGGTCGTCGCCCGACATGCCATATTCCTTGGCGAGGTCGTAGATGCGTTTCTTCTGCGTCAAGCGGTTCGGCCGTGCTTCCTGTTCTCTCCGGGATGTCGATCAGTTGCGGGCGCCGGCGTCGCCGCCGGCACCCTTGCTCATGGCGGCGGGCTCGCCCGCGTCGCCCGCTCCCTCGTCCGATTCGGACTCGGGCTCCGCGCCGCCGGCGCCTTCCTCGGCTGCGCCGGGGTCCGCGTGACCGCTGCCGTCCGCCGATGGCCCGCCGGGTCCGGCCATCTCGGCCTCGAACTCCCCGCGCGTCTTGATGTCGATGTCCCAGCCGCACAGTTTGCTCGCCAGGCGCACGTTCTGGCCCTTCTTGCCGATGGCGAGCGACTGCTGGTCCTCGTCGACGATCACGACGGCCGAGTGCGTGTCCACGTCGGGATAGATGTTGTCGAGGTGGATCGTGGCCGGCTTGAGGCCGTTCATGATCAGCGTTTCGAGCGAATCGCTCCACTTGATGATGTCGATCCGTTCGCCGCGCAGCTCGTCGATGACGGCCTTGATGCGCGAGCCGCGGACGCCCACGCAGGCGCCGATGCAGTCGATCTTCGGATCCTGGCTCAAGACCGCCATCTTCGTGCGGTAGCCCGGCTCGCGGACCACGCGCTTGATCTCGATGATCCCGTCGGCGATCTCGGGCACCTCGAGCTCGAAGAGCCGCCGGACGAGGTCGGGGTGGGTGCGGCTGACGAGGATCCGGACCCTCGATCCGTCCTTGCGCACCTCGACGATGATCGCGCGGATGCGGTCGCCGGGATTGAAGACCTCGCCGCGGACGCGGTCCTCCTTGCCGAGGTGGGCCTCGACCTTGCCGAGGTTCACGACGAGGAAGTCGCCCTCGAAGCGCTGGACGACGCCGTTCACCAGCTGCCCGACGCGCGTTTCGTACTCCTCGAAGAGCACGTCGCGCTCGGCCTCGCGCAGGCGCTGGAGCAGGCCCTGCTTGACCGCTTGCGCCGCGATCCGGCCGAGCTCCTGCATGTCGAACTCGTACTCCTCCTCGGCGTCCTCCATGGTGATCTCGCCGCTCTGGCGATCGATCCGCACGACGAGGTCCTCGCCGACACCCAAGCGCTTGCGTACCCCCGCCGCCAAGGCCTCCTCGAGTCCCCGGAAGATCACTTCCTTGGGGATGTCCTTGTCGCGGTGGATGACATCGATCATCCTCAGCACGTCGTCAGGGTTCATGGTGGGTGTGTCCAGGGATCTCCGTTCGGAAACGACGCGGCGTCGCATCCGGCCCGGGCTCTCCGTCTGGGCGTTGTCGTTTAAATATATGTTATGAAGCGGTTTACCCGCTTCATAGTGGCGTCTCTCCGCACGGCTCGGGGCGTTCGCGGGCCCTTTCCCTGGCCAGAGAGGGGGGGAGAGTCTGAACTATGGCTCTCGGCGAGTCAACGGACCGGTGCTCGCCCGCGAGCAACTCCCCGGCGCACGCTACCTTCCGTCATGCTCCGGAATGCCCTCATCACCCTCGTGGCGCTGCCCTGCATCGCCGGCTTCGGCCGTGCGGCGCCGCAGCGTCCGGACGCGTCTCCCTCGCTCCGCGAACGGATTCTGCGTCTCTCCAGCGACGACGAGACCGCGGACGCCGAGCTGGAGGCGCTCGCGAGCCTGGCGGAGGAGGCTTCCCTCGCCGCGCTCGACGGCTTGAGCTCGGAGGCGCCGCTCGGCCGGAGGCGGCGAGCTCACCTCGTCTTCCGCGCGGGCGGCGAGCGCTCGATCGGGCCCGCCCTCGCCGCCCTCGCCGATCCCGATCCCGGGACGCGAGCGGAGCTCGTCGCCTTCCTCGGCCGGGGCGACCTCGGGGCGAGCGCACTCGCCGAGCGCGTCGCCGCGCTCTCCAGGCTCGCGCTCGCCGATCCGGAGATGTCCCTGCGGGCGGACTCGATCGAGCGCCTGGCGAGCTTCGAGCGCCCCGAATCGGCGGCGGCCCTCGACGCGATCCTCGACGAGCTCGAGAGTCCGCTGCGCGGATTCGCGGCGGCGCTGCTCGCCGATCGGCCGTCCGCGCGCGGCATCGTCGGGAGACGCGCACGCGCGGGCGCAGCCTCGGATCCCGAGATTCTCGGTCCCATGCTCGCGGCCTACGGGCGCTCTCTCGCGGAACGCCGCGACAGGTCCGGAGCGGCCGAGCTCCTCGCGGGCCGGCGGCATCCCGATCCGATCGTCCGCCGCGGGGCGCGCCTGGGTCTCGACGCCTACCTGGCCCGCCTGATCACCGGAGGGGACGCCCTGCGCGCGTCGGCGGCGGTCGAGGAGCTCGAATCGATGGGCCTCGATCCCGCGGAAGGAGCGCTCCTGCGCGGGCGGCTCGCGCTGATGCTCGGCGTCGATCCGCTGGCAGCGTCGCGCGCCGTGGGCGTGATCCTGCACGAGACGGCCACCAGCACCGACCGCGAAGCGCGCTCGCTCCGCGCGACCGCACTGGCGATCGACGCCGCGGCGCGGATTGCCGCCTCGTCGACTCCCGAGCCGGCGCGCGAGGCGCGGGCGCCGCTCGCGGAAGCCGAGCGGCTCTTCGATGGCCTTCTCGCGGAGCGCCTCGACCGTACGAATGCCCGCCTCGCGCGCGAGCACGCCGCGTGGCTCCACCGCCGCGCGCAGTGCGAGCTCCTCGAGATCGTCCGCACGCTCGCCGAGAGCCCGGGGGAGGATCCCCTGGGCGCGCAGACGCCCGAACTCATCGCCCGCCTCGTCGAGTCAGGGAGGCGCGTGCATTCCCTGGAGCTCGAGGCGCAGCTCGCGCTGGCCCTGGCGGGAGCCAGCGGCACGGCCAGCCTCGACGCGCTCCTGGAGGACGAGCTCTCGCCCTCGCCGCTCTTCCTCGAGAACCCGCGCAGCACGGCGTGGCCCTCGCCGCGCGCGCTCTCGGTGCGCGCCGCGCTCGGGAGGATCCTCGCCAGCGTCGCGCGCGACGAGATGCCGGGTTTCGAGCCGCTCCCCGGGGTCGCCGCGGAGACGGCCGATCCGCTGCGGGATCCCGAGCGAGCCGACCGGCTCCGCCGAATCCTGTCGGCGCGCCTCGACGAGACCTCGCGGTCCTTCCTCGACCTGCGGGAGCGCCTGCGGCGCGAGATGGCGGGCAATCCCGCCGCGCCGTCGGCCGATGACGCCGAGCGGATCCAGGTCCTCAACCGGGAGTGGCTCGATCTCCTGGACGCCTCCCAGCGCGAGGGGAAAGGCGAGGCCCGCGCCGCGCTCGAGTCGCGGGCGCCGTCCATGCACGGGATGATGCTCGTCCGCGCCTTGCGCGAGGAAGGCCTCCCGGCGCGCGCGCGCGCCCTGGCGCTCGCGGTGAAGTCGGACCTCGAGAAGAGCGGCGACCTCAAGCGCTACTGGCTGATCGAGGCCGACATCGAGCTGGCCATCGGCTCGACCTGGGGCGACGAGGACGATCCCGCCCGGGCGGAGATCGAGATCACGCGCGCCGTCGAGCGGCTGGAGACGATCGAGACGGCCTTGAAGGAGCGCGGGGCGTCGTTGCGCGACTTGGCGACCGTGCGCGGGCTGCGGTCGAGCGCCCTGGTGGCCCTGGCGGTCAACGCGAACGTCAAGATGCGCAACCCCGAGCGCGCGCTGGCCTACTTCGAGCGCGCTTTCGAGCTCCGGCAGGACGAGTTCATGCGCGTGCTGCGTGCCTGCTACAGCGCCCGCTCCGGCCGCGGCGAGGAGGCGCGGACGATCCTGCGCGAGCTCACGCCCTCCCCGGCGAACCTGTACAACGTCGCGTGCACCTGGGCCCTGCTTGGGGAGGCCGAGCTCGCGCTCGACTGCCTGCGCAGGAACCTGGAGCTGAACCCGATGTCGGCCGGCGCGCGCAGGAAGCAGAACGAATGGGCCCGCCGGGATCCGGATCTCGAGTCCCTGCGGGAGGATCCGCGCTTCCTGGAGATCGTGGGGGAGTAGCCTCGCGCTCCGGCATGGGCAAGGTCGTGCTGACGGGGAAGGGCCGCCGCTGGATCGAAGGCGGACATCCCTGGGCGTTCCGCGACGACGTCGCGGAGGCGGAGGCGGAGCCGGGGGAGATCGCAGCCGTTCTCGGTCCAGGAGGACTGCACCTCGGGTTCGGGGCCTTCAGCAGCGCGTCGCGGATCGCGGTCCGCATGGTCTCACGCGAGAAGGAGGAGCCCGACCGCTCGTTCTGGAAGGGGCGCGTCGAGCGCGCGGTCGCCGCGCGGACCAGAATGGGCTACGTCGAGGCGGACGGCGCGTGCCGGCTGATCGCGGGCGACGCCGACGGTTTCCCGGGGCTCGTCGTCGACCGCTACGCGGACGTGCTCGTGATCCAGAGCGGAACGGCGGCCGCCGATCGGCTGCGCGAGGAAGTCGTCGCGCTCCTCGACGAGGCGCTGCCGTTCCCGATCGCGACGGTCGTCGATCGTTCCGACAGCGCCGTGAGGAAGCTCGAAGCGCTCGAGAAGCGCGTCGAGGTCCTGCGCGGCGCCGTCCCGGAAGGCGTTCTCGTGCGCGAAGGTGGGCTGCGCTACGAAGTCGACGTGCTGGGCGGCCACAAGACGGGCCACTACCTCGACCAGCGCGAGAACCGGGCTCGCGCCGCGGCGCGCGCGGCCGGTCGGGACGTCCTCGACGCGTTCTGCTACGACGGCCTGTTTGGCGTCCGCGCGGCGATGGCCGGGGCCCGGTCGGTCCTGTGCCTCGACCAGTCCGAGGCGGCGCTCGAGCGCGCCCGGCGGAACGCGGAGCGCAACGGCGTCGCCGACCGCGTGCGCACGCGCCGCGCCAACTGCATGTCCGAGCTCAAGGCCCTCGCGCGCGAGGAGGCCCGTTTCGGGCTCGTCGTCGTCGATCCGCCAGCCTTCGCCAAGAGCCGCCGCGAGATCGCGGGCGCCGAGCGCGGCTACGTCGACGTGAACCGGCGGGCGATGGAGCTCATCGAGCCCGGCGGCACGCTCGTCTCGGCCTCGTGCTCCTACAACGTCCGCGTGCCGGCGTTCGTGGGCTTCCTCGCGGACGCGGCGCGCGAGTCGGGGCGAGACGCGTACCTCGAGGAGCTCGCCGGTGCCGCGCCCGACCACCCGGCGCTCCTGTCGCTCCCGGAGAGCGCCTACTTGAAGTGCGCGTTCCTGCGTGTCGAGGGAGAGCCTAGAATGCGCGGCCGCCGACATGCCGACCACCACGATCGCGATCCAGCTGAACGGAAGGGACCTTGAGGTGCCCGAGGGTCGGAGCGTCGCGGAGCTCGTGGCCGAGCTCGATCTGCGGCCGGGGATGGTCGCCGTGGAAGTGAACGGGAGCCTGGTCACGCGCGACCGGCGCGAGTCCACGGTCCTCCGCGCCGGCGACCTGGTGGAGCTGGTGACGATCATGGGAGGGGGTTGAGCGATGACGCCCTCGGAGAGTCCTTTGGAGTTCGCGGACGAGCCCCTCGTCCTCGGAGAGACCGTCCTCCACTCCCGCCTGCTCGTCGGAACGGGCAAGTACGCCTCCTTCGAGGAGACGCGCGCGGCCCTGGAGATCAGCGGGACCCGCTGCGTGACCGTCGCGATCCGCCGTGTCGAGCTCGGCGGCAAGGGGCCCAACCTCCTCGACTACATCGACCGCTCCCGCTACACGATCCTCCCGAACACCGCCGGCTGCTACGACGCGAAGACGGCGGTGCGCACGGCGGAGCTCGCGCGCGAGCTCCTCGGGACGAAGCTCGTGAAGCTCGAGGTGCTCGGCGATCCGAAGACGCTCCTCCCCGACCCCGTCGGGACGCTCGAGGCGACGCGCGAGCTCGTCCGGCAGGGTTTCGACGTGCTCGTCTACACCTCCGACGATCCGCGGCTCGGCGTCCGCCTCGAGGAGCTCGGCGTCGTCAGCGTCATGCCCGCCGGCTCGCCGATCGGCTCGGGGCAGGGGATCCTGAACCCGAACGCGATCCGGATCCTGCTCGAGCTCGTCCGCGTCCCCGTCATCGTCGACGCGGGCGTCGGGACGGCGTCCGACGTCGCCATCGCGATGGAGCTCGGCGCGCACGGCGTCCTCCTGAACACCGGCATCGCCTCCGCGCGCGAGCCGCTGCGCATGGCCGCCGCGATGCGCGACGCGTGCTCCGCGGGCCGGAACGCGTTCCTCGCGGGCCGAATCCCGCGCAGACTGTACGCGAACGCCTCGTCGCCGATCGAGGGCGTGGTCGGCTCCGGCGGGGCGGGATCGGCAGCCCGATCTTGATCCAAGCCGCGCAGGAAGGGATCGACAGCGGCACCCTCGCGGAGCTGGGCGCGGTCTTCGCCGCGACTTCGCTGGCGCTTTCGCCGCTGGCGGTCTTCGTCGTCCGGCGGCTCTTCCCCGGTCGCAACGTCTTCTTCGCGCGCTGGGGCTTCTCCCACGTCGCGATCCTCGTCGCGCTGGCGACCGTGCTCTTCCTGGCGCTCTCGTTCCTGGATCCGCAGCTCGAGAGTCTGGCCCCGTCGACGAAGACGATCGTCGAGCTCGGGCTCCGGACCGCCGTCCTGGGCGGATGCTGCGCCGCGGTCGTGGTCTTCGCTCGACGCCTCGATCCGAGCGGCCACCTCTCGCTGGGGTTGTGGCCCGGCCGGAACCTTGGCGCCGCCCTGGCCGGGCTGGCGGGCTACGGGATCGTCCTGCCCGGGATCCTGGGTCTCGGGCTCCTCTGGCCGTGGATCCTGCGCGCGTTCGGCGCGGAGATCGAGCCCGATCCGCTGCTCGGGCAGCTGCGGAACCTCGAGGCGGGCGAACGCGTGATCGCGATCCTCCTCGCCGTCGCCGTCGCGCCGCTGTTCGAGGAGATGCTGTTCCGCGCCTTCCTCCAGCCGCTGCTCGTGCAGAACCTCTCCGACCGGCTCGGCATCGTCGTCACGTCCTTCGTGTTCGCCGCTCTCCACGGCGCGACCGCACTCGTCCCGATCTTCGCGTTGAGCCTCCTCCTGGGGGCGATCATGCTGCGGACGCAGCGGTTGTTCGCCGTGTGGGTCGTGCACGCGACGCACAACGCGCTCGTTTTCCTGCTCCTGTACGCGTAGTAGGCTGTCCCCGATGGCCACGTTCCCGCGCCGAGGTCTCTTCCGTCCGATCGCGGGCGGCGCCTACGCCGCGGTCGACGCGATCGTCACGGGCGACGTGACGCTGGGGGAGGACGTCGGGATCTGGTTCGGATGCGTCGTGCGCGGCGACGACGCGCCGCTCACCGTCGGGCGCCGGACGAACGTGCAAGACCTGACGATGATCCACGCCGACACGGGCGTCCCCAACGTCATCGGCGAGGAAGTGACGATCGGACACCGCTGCGTCCTCCACGGCGCGCGCGTGGAGGACCGGTGCCTGATCGGCATGGGGGCCATCCTTCTCGGCGGCTCGGTGGTCGGCGCGGAGTCCCTCATCGCCGCCGGCACGGTCGTCAAGGAAGGATTCGTCGTCCCGCCGCGCTCGCTCGTCGCCGGTGTTCCCGGCAAGATCCTCCGCACGCTGCGCGACGACGAAGTCGAGGGGATCGTGCGCAGCGCCGAGGGCTACGTCCGGAAGATCCGCCTCTACCTCGAGGAGGCGCGGGCTTGACCTGTCCCGGGACCTACGAGGACCGCCTGGCGCGGCTTCAGGACCGGCTGCGCTCGCTCGAGCGCGTCGCGGTCGCCTTCTCGGGCGGCGTCGATTCGAGCGCGCTGCTGCACGCGGCGCGTTCCGTCCTCGGGAGCGGCGCCGTCGGCGTTATCGCGGACTCGCCCTCGCTCCCGCGGCGCGAGCTCGCCGACGCCCGCGAGACCGCCGCCCGCATCGGCGCGGAGCTCGCGGTGATCTCGACCGACGAGATGGAGGACGAGGGCTACCGCGCGAACCGCGGGGACCGCTGCTACTTCTGCAAATCGGCTCTCTTCCGGGCCATGGAGCCCTGGGCCCGCTCGCGCGGCTTCCGCGCGCTGGCCTTCGGCGAGATCCAGGACGACCTCCTCGACGACCGGCCCGGGGCGCGCGCCGCACGGGAGTTCGGCGTGGTCGCGCCGCTCTCCGAGGCGGGCTTCACGAAGGAGGACGTCCGCCGCTACGCGCGCGAAGCCGGGCTCGACGTCGCGGAGAAGCCCGCGTCGGCCTGCCTCGCCTCGCGGATCCCCGTGGGATCACGCGTCACGCGCGCAGCCCTCGAGCGCGTCGAGCGTTGCGAAGAGATCGTCAAGGAACTGGGCTTCCGCCAGGTTCGCGTGCGCGATCGGCTGCCGCGCGCGCGCGTCGAGGTCGGCGAGCTCGAGCTCCCCCGGGCCGAGGCGCTGCTGGAGCGGATCCGGGAAGGACTGCTGTCCCAAGGCTACACCTCGATCGAGATCGCTCCGTACCTCTCCCCGGCGCGGAGGGACCCGGTTCCCGCGACGGACCAGGCCGTCGCCGGCCCCTGAACCCCGGGCCCCGAACCTCTTTCCGGAAGGCGGCTCCCCGGCTGGCGAACCGTCTGCTATTCTCGACGATGAGCGGATTTTCGCGCCGCCTCCCCCGGATCCCTCGATCATGTTTTCCCTCCTCCGGGCGTGCGCAGGCTCCCTGACCATCCTGGCCGCGGCTTCCGCGCTCCCTGCTCGGGTTTTCGCGCAGTCCGCGCCGCCGAGTTTCCACGTCGCGCGCAACTTCGACACCGGGTGGGTCCTCAACAGCGGCGACCAGGCGTCCACGATCGCCTCGTTCCCCGTGCGCCTCGCCGGAGCGAGCTGGGTCCGTCTCGTGTTCGAGCAGATCGAGCTGCCCCCGGTGGGAGCTCGCTTGCGGCTCACCTCGGTGCTCGACGGGGCGCAGCAGGAGCTCGACGCCCGCCAATGCCTCGAGTGGGGAGGGACGAGCGCCTACTTCAACGGTGAGGACGTCCAGGTCGAGATCGTCGCGGAGCCGGACTCCGGGCGCTGCCGCGTCGTGCTCTCCGGGATCACCGCGGGCGTCCCGCCGATGCCGAGCTTCTCGCAGTGCGGGCCGGCGGATGACCGCGTCCCCTCGAGCGACCCGCGGGTGGGCCGATCGATGCCCGTCGGCTGTACCGCCTTCCTGATCGGCGACTGCGGACACAATCTCCTCTCAGCCGGGCATTGCTCGGGCCCGACGCTCCAGCTCGTCGAGTTCAACGTCCCGCCTTCCGACTCCAACGGCGCCGTGACCCATCCGCCGCCCGCGGACCAGTACGCGGTCGATCCGGTTTCCAAGCAGTCGAGCACCGGCGGCCTCGGCAACGACTGGGCCTACTTCGGCGTGTTCCCGAATCCTTCGACAGGTCTGCGGCCGTACCAGCGACAGCAGGCGGCCTTCGCGCTCGCTGGCGGTGCGCCGACCGCGCGCGGATCGATCGTCGTGCGCGTGACGAGCTACGGCACCGACACCACGCCGGCGGAGCGCAACCAGACGCAGCAGACCGCGACCGGATCCTACCTCTCGTCCAGCGGGACGACGGTCGGCTATCGGACCGACACGGAGGGCGGGAGCTCGGGTGCGCCCGTCGAGTGGGAGCAGGGGGACGAGGTGATCGGCATCCACACGCACGGCGGGTGCGACGCGACCGCCGGGATGAACAGCGGAACCGTGATCGATCATCCCGCCTTGCAGGCAGCGCTGGCGAGTCCGCAGGGCCAGTGCGAATGCCGCGGGGAGACGAGCACGTACTGCACGGGCAAGGTGAACAGCCAGGGGTGCGTCGAGACGATCTACGCGGTCGGCACGCCGAGCGCGAGCGGGGCAGCGGGCCCCTTCCTGATCCACGCCTCGCAGATCGTGAACAACAAGCTCGGGCTCATGTTCTACGGCTCCGCTCCCGCGAGCCATCCGTTCCAGGGGGGGACGGCCTGCGTCGGCGGGTCCGTGCGCCGGGTCGGCGTGCAGAGCTCGGGCGGGATCCCGGGCACGCCGAACTGCACGGGCACGTTCACCTTCGACATGGGAGCGCGGATCGCCAGCCAGGTCGACGTGAACCTCGTAGTCGGCGCGAACGTGTTCGCCCAGTACTACTCGCGCGATCCCGCTTCGCCCACGGGACCGTTCGGGCTGACGAACGGCCTGCAGTTCACGATCGGCCCGTAATCACGGAACCGGGTTCGTTTTCTCGCAGCTCCCGGTCCGCCGGTCCGGCCCGCGAGGGCTCCCGGCGAGACGCTAGAGAGCCAATCCCGCCCTGTTCTGCATAATCAAGGGTCGACCCATGGCCCAGCAGAACGAGCTCGTCCCCTCCGCGCGCGGTCGCCAAGGCGAATGGTTCCGGTCGTGGGCGACGCTGGGCCTCTCGCTCGGCACGGTTCTCTTCGTTCTGCGCTCGAGCTTCCTGCTGCTCGGCTTCGGGCGGATCCCTCCGGCCTCGCCCGAGCTGGAGGCCTGGCACATCGCGCTCTCGATGGGCCGCATGCTGCCCGCCTCCTTCGGGGCCGCCGCGATCGCCGCCGCGATCGCTCTCTCGTTGCGCGCGGGGCCTGCCTGGGCGATTTCGGCCCTGCTGTCCATGGCCGCTCTTTCCGGCTGGCCCCTCGCGGCGCCCGGCGACCTGCCGGATGCCGCCACGAGCGCGGGCCGGCTCTCGCTCGCGATCCTCGGGCTCACCGCCATCGTCCTCGGGGCGCTCCTGACCTTGGCCGCGCGCCGGATCGTCCTCACGGGGGGTCGCCAGGATCCGGTACGCGCCGCCTCGGGCGAGGCCCGGCCCCGTCCCGGTTCCCTTCCGATCGCCCTCGCCGTTTCCGCCGCGGTTCCCCTGGCCATCTGGCTCTTCCACGGCCGCGACGCTCCGCATCGCCACGTCCGAGAGACCGCGCGAGAGATCCTGCTCGATCCCTCGGCGTGGACCGTGGTCTCCAGCCTGCCGGACGCTGCTCCTCGGACCGGCGTCCTCACGCCCACGCTCGACTGGACCGTGGATGGAGGCGATCTCGACGCGCTCGTGATGCCTCCGCCTTGCGAGGTTCGATTCACGGTCGGTCCCGACGAGGACCCGCTCTACCTCCGCGCGAGCGCCGGCGTCGATCGCCGCATCGCTTGGCAGCTCCAGGACGCGCCCGAGGATTGCGCCGTGCAGTTCGAGATCGACGTGAACGGGATGCGGCGCTTCGGCGCCCAGATCCTCGCCCGCGAACCCGCTTCCCGACGCATGTGGCACCATGCGGGCGGGAGACGGGGTCTCTACGTCGAGCCCGGCGACACGGTCACTCTGCGGACCTCGTTCTCGCATCCGGACACGCCGATCTTCGGGAACATCCCGATCCAGGCGGGTTTCGGGCGGCTCGAGCTCGAGCGCGAGGTCGCGCGGCAATACCGCCGCCATGGCGAGGAGGATCCCAACGTCCTCCTCATCGTCATGGACACGCAGCGCGCCGACATGCTTTCGTGCTACGGCGCGACGGAGCACAAGACGCCGGCGTTCGACGCGCTCGCGGAGCGGGGGATCCTGTACGAGCGCGGGTACGCGACCTCGAGCTGGACCTGGCCATCGACGGCTTCGATCCTGACCGGATTGCCGCCGGAGGCGCACGGCGTGCTCGACGAGAAGGCCTGCTACCTCGACGGGGAGCTCGAGACGCTCGCCGAGCTCCTGCGCGACCGCGATTTCTCGACGGGCGCCTTCGTCTGCAATCCGATCCTCGATCCGGCCAAGAACTTCGACCAGGGCTTCGAGACCTACGACTACTCGCGCGATTTCCGCATGTCCGGCGCGGTGGTGAAGGACGTCTCGACCTGGATCGATCAGCACCGCGACGCCCGCTTCTTCCTCTATCTCCACCTGGTCGACCCGCACCATCCCATGGTGGCGCGCGACGAGGACTTCGCGCGCATCGGGCTGGCTCGGACGCCGCCGGCCGGATCGCCGGAGCAGCCGTTCATCGATTACGGGCGCCGGCTCCTCGAGGGTCGGAGCATCGCCGAAGGCGGACGGATGGATCCTGATCCGGTCATCCCTGGAGAACATCAGCGGTGGATGCGCGAGGCGTACCGCGCCAGCGTCCTCTCCGCCGATCACTACGTGGGGGAGATCCTGCGCGCGCTCGAGGAGCGCGGGCTCGACGAGAGCACGATCGTGGTGTTCACGAGCGATCACGGGGAGGAGCTGCTCGACCACGGGCTGCTCGGGCACGGCACCACGCTGTACCAGGAGCTCGTGCGCGTCCCGCTGATCCTGGCCGGGCCCGGGGTGCCGCGCGGGGTGCGTGTCGAGACACCCGTGACGAACCGGAGCCTGTTTCGCACGCTAGCGACGCGGTGCGGCGCCGAGACGCGCGCCGTGCCCGACGACGTCGATCTGCTGTCGCCGGCGAGCGTGGTGGCGCGTCCGATCTACTTCACGACGCACACGGGCTGGTGGTGGAACGCGCCGCGGACGCCGATCCACGGAACCCTCGAATGGCCGTGGGTCATCCATGTCGCCCCGCGCGGGCTCGCGTGGGGACAGCCCAGGGACGCGGACCCGGGAGACGGGCAAGCGCGCCTCTACCACCTCGTGACGGATCCCGAGGAGGTGATCGACTGCACCGCCGGGCGGGCCGATCTCTCCGCCGCGATGCGCGGGCGGCTGGCGGAACACGCGCGATCGTCCCTGCGCGTTCGTTCGCCGGGAGCGACTGGCGCGGGCGAAGCGACGCTCGACCTCCTGCGGCGGATCGGCTACACGGGCGAGGTGAAGTGACGCGGGGAAAGTACTGAACCAGGTTCGTTTACTCGCACCTCGAGCCGCGTCCATGCGCGCGCCGAGGCCCGGCTCGAGGTGCGAGAAAACGAACCTGGTTCAGTACTTTCCCCGAGGTGCGAGAAAACGAACCTGGTTCAGTACTCGCCGCGATCCGTACCATGGCCGCCCCATGCGCCCCCTCCAAGTCGCCCTGATCGGCCAGAAGTTCATGGGCCGCGCCCACAGCAACGCCTGGGGGCAGGTGAATCGGTTCTTCGAGCTCCCGCGCGAGGTGGGGATGCGCACGGTGGCTGGCCGCGACGAGCGTGAGCTCGCCGCGTTCGCGCGGCGCTGGGGCTGGGCGAAGCACACGACGGATTGGCGGACGATCGCCGAGGATCCCGAGGTCGAACTCGTCGACGTCGCGACGCCGAACGACGTCCACGCCGAGCAGTCGATCGCGATGCTGGAGGCCGGGAAGCACGTCGCGTGCGAGAAACCGCTGGCCGGGACGCTCGCCGACGCGCGCAAGATGCGCGACGCCGCCGCGAAGGCCGCGAGGAAGCGCGCCGGCCCGAAGACCTTCGTCTGGTTCAACTACCGCCGCTGTCCCGCGCTCGCGCTCGCGTGGCAGCTCGTGCGCGAAGGCAAGCTCGGCCGCATCTACCACGTCCGCGCGCAGTATCTTCAGAGCTGGGGCGGCCCCGACACGCCGCTCCTGTGGCGCTTCGAGAAGAGCCGCGCCGGATCGGGAGCGCACGGCGACCTGAACGCCCACATCGTCGACCTCGCACGATTCCTGACCGGCGAGGAGGTGGTCGAGATCCACGGCGCCGTGTCGCGGACCTTCATCACGGAGCGCGCGCTGCCGGCGGAGAAGGGATCGAAGGGGTCGTCGCTGGGCGGGAAGGGGAGTCGCAAGAAGGGCAGGAGCGACGTCGACGACGCCGTGCTGTTCCTGGCGAGCTTCTCGGGCGGCGCGGTGGCGAGCTTCGAGGCGACGCGCCTCGCGACGGGGCACTTGAACGCGAATTCGATCGAGCTGAACGGGGAGAAGGGCGCGCTGCGCTTCGATTTCGAGGACATGAACGTGCTCGAGTACCACGACGCGACGATCGGGCCGCGGACGGCCGGATGGCGGCGGATCCTCGCGACTTCCGCCGCGGGAGCTCATCCCTACGCCGCGAACTGGTGGCCCGACGCGCACGTGCTCGGCTACGAGCACGGCTTCACGAACATGGCGGCCGACATCGTGCGCGCGGTGTGCGGGAAGAAGCCGGAGGTGCCGCTGCCCGACTTCGCGGACGCCTACGAGACGCAGCGCGTGCTCGAGGCGGCGATGGTGTCGGCGTGGGAGCGGAGCGCTGTCAAGCTCCAGGAAGTCCGCTAAGCTCGATCGCGAACGCAAGGAGATCCCCATGCCCCGTCCCGTTTGCCTCTTCACCGGCCAGTGGGCCGACCTCCCGCTCGAAAAACTCTGCGAGAAGGCCAAGACCTTCGGCTACGACGGCCTCGAGCTCGCGTGCTGGGGCGACCACTTCGACGTTCAGCGCGCGCTGAAGGAGAACGACTACTGCGCCAAGCAGTGGGAGCTCCTCTCCGACTACGGCCTCGCCGCCTTCGCCGTCAGCAACCACCTCGTCGGCCAGGCCGTCTGCGACCCGATCGACGAGCGCCACCGCTCCATCCTCCCCGAGCGCATCTGGGGCGACGGCAGCCCCGATGGCGTCCACAAGCGCGCGACGGCCGAGATGATCGACACCGTCAAGGCGGCGCGGCGCTTCTTCGACGCGGCGCCGCAACCCGTCCGCGACTACCTCACGAAGCGCACCACACGCACCGTCGTCGTCGGCTTCACGGGCAGCCCGATCTGGCACCTCCTCTACTCCTTCCCGCCCGTCACTCCGGCGCAGATCGAGGACGGCTACGCGCGCTTCGGCGCGGCGTGGAGGCCCATCCTCGCGGCCTGCGAGTCCGCGGACGTCGGCTTCGCGCTCGAAGTCCACCCAACCGAAGTCGCCTTCGACACCGTCTCCACGCGCCGCACGCTCGCCGCCGTCGGCAACCACCCGCGCTTCGGCCTCAACTTCGATCCGAGCCACTTCGGCTACCAAGGCGTCGACTACCTCGGCTTCCTGCGCGAGTTCGGCGCCAAGATCTGGAACGTCCACGTCAAGGACGTCTGGTGGAGCGACCGGCCCACGGAAGCCGGCGTC
This sequence comes from Planctomycetota bacterium, assembly GCA_046155895.1. Classification (GTDB taxonomy): domain Bacteria; phylum Planctomycetota; class UBA1135; order UBA1135; genus DASYPQ01. The sequence continues at coordinate 68,345 of JBJXFB010000059.1, forward strand.
TTCGGCGGGCACACGAGCTTCGGCGACAAGTCACGCTTCTGGGACTTCCGCTCGCCCGGCCGCGGCAAGATCGACTTCGAAGGCATCGTCCGCACGCTGAACCACACCGGCTACGCGGGTCCGCTCACGGTCGAGTGGGAGGACCCGATGATGGACCGCGAGTTCGGCGCGAGCGAGGCGGCCGAGTTCACCCGCCGGCTCGACTTCCCCCGCAGCGCGCGCGCGTTCGACGCGGCGTTCTCCGAGGGATGAGCAGGGTGGACGGATCTAGGTGATCAGGGGCCCCAAGCGATCGAGCCCATGTTCGTCAGGTTCGTGCTGATCGCGGTGCTTCCGCAGGGCCCGCTCGCCTGTCCGTCTCGGTAGACGTTGAAGTAGAAGCGCGTCTCCGGGGGGAGGATCCCGTGTCCCGGGAAAGACGCCGACCTTCCGCTCACGCTCATGTCGCCCATGCCCGGCTTCGACAGCGATCCGCCGAAGGCCTGGCCGGTGTAGAGGCGCTTCAACGACCCGCCCGTCCCGATGCAGCGCACGCCGGCGCCGCTCCCGACGCCAGTCGTCGGTGTCGCCGAGCCCGGCTTGTAACTGAAGAAGACGTTCAACACTCCGCCCCCCGTCGTCAGCCGGTGGTTCGTCGTCGTGAGGATCACGCTGTCGGAGCCCACCGACGCGGTGCCGCTCGCGTTCAGCACCGCTCCGCTCGTCGATCCCACGCCGAAGTTGGCGCAGCCGCCGGCCGGGTTCGCCGGCTGGCCGCACGGACAGGAGATGACTCCGCCCGTGCCCGGGAAGCACATCGGGGTCATGGTCCCGCCGCCTCCCAAGGGCGTCTCGACGATGCTGATCGCCGCCGGACCGCCCGGGAAACCGGGCGAGCTGCCGACCTGGATCCTGAACACCGCACCGGTCGTGACCGAGATCGAGAGCTCGCTCTCCGTTCCGCTGAATCCGCAGATGTCGTCGCTGCACGCCAACGCCGCGCCGGCCGGACATCCTCCACCGACGTACACCGCGAGGCTCGTGTTCACGGCCGTTGTTCCGCACGTGCTGATCGTCGCCGTTCCGTTGACCGAGGCGGTCCAGTTGAACCACAGGTCCTTCTGGATCCCGCCGCAGGGATTCCCCTGCCCTTCCGCGCCGGTCGTCGCCATCGTGTTGTCGTAGGAGGCTCCTCCCGGGTTGGCCGTGTCGGGCGTCGCGCACGAGTCGTTCGCCGGGATCGGCGTGACGTCGAGGCGGAAGGTCCCGGCGCTCTGCGTGAAGATGTTCCCGCCCCCGATCTGGAGCGCGTAGCCCGCGCCGGACGTGACGGGCCACTGGACCAGGCTCTGGGGAGGTCCGCACGCGTCGTCGTCGCACGCGATCGAGATCCCCGCGGGGCAACCCGTGCCGCCGTAGGCCGCGATCTTCGTGTCGGTCAGCGTCTGCCCGCAGGTATCGAACTGCGCGACGCCGGTGACCGGCGCGGTCCACGAGTACCAGATGTCATTCGTCGCAGCCGGACACCCGGGGTTCGACTGACCCTGGGTGCCGGTCGTGGCCATGTTGTTGTTGAAGCCGAAGAACCCCGTTCCGCTCACCGAGGCGGGCGTCGTGCAGTCGTCGGTGGCCCCGGTCGGTGCGGGCAGGACCCGGAAATCCCCGGTCCCCGGCGACCCGAACGGAGACGTTCCGATCTGGATCAGGAACATCTGTCCCACGGTCGCCGTGAAGGGCAGGAGCGACTGCACGGCGCACCCGTCGTCGTCGCACCAGATCGCTCCTCCCGGAGGACACCCCAGCGCCGGGTAGATCGCGACCTTCGTGTCGACGGTCGTCTGCTGGCAGGTCGAGACGACGAAGTCGCCAGCCGCCGGCGCCGTCCAAGTGAACCAGACGTCGGTCAGCACGTCCGTCTGGCCGAAGACGTTGCAGGCCGCGGTGGTCTGTCCTTCGGCCGGATTGGTCGTGGCCGTCGTGAGGTCGAAGGCGTGCGGGCCGGGACCGACGACCCCCTGCGCGCCCGCGCACGAATCGGATCCCTGGGCGAGAGATCCGGGAGAGAGGATCGCGACGGAGACGGGGATGGCCAGGACGAACGGAATCGCGATGGGCTTCATGACGTGATCTCCGGGGACATACCCCCAGGATAGTCGGAGTCCGGAAAGCGGGCGTAAGTCCTGGGCCGTTTATCTCCAACTCGATCCGCCGCGGAGAGCCCCCTAGACTGTCGCCCCCTCGCTGCGCGGGTCCACACGCGCTGGCTGGAACTCCGGATGAACCGCCCTCCCGCGCTGCTCCCGCGCCTCTCGGCCATGATGTTCCTGCAGTACGCGATCTGGGGCGCGTGGCTGCCGATCCTGTGGCCCTTCCTGGCCGTTCACCGCGGCTTCGACGAATCGCAGATCGCGACGATGTTCGCCGTGGGGGCGATCGGCGCACTCCTCGCCCCCTTCGTCGCGGGACAGATCGCCGACCGCTTCTTCGCGACGGAGAAGTTCCTCGGCGCGAGCCACCTCCTCGGCGCTGTCCTCGTCTGGCAGCTCGCGAATCTCGACTCCTACTACGCCTTCCTGCTCTTCTCGCTCGCGTATTCGGTCCTCTACGCCCCGACGCTCGCGCTGACGAACTCGCTCGCGTTCCATCACCTCGAGGACCGCGACAGGCAGTTCGGCCGGGTGAGATTGTGGGGGACCGTCGGCTGGATCGTGGTCGGCATCGCGGTCGGACAGTGGCTCCTCCACCGCCACACCCCGAGCGGACCGGAGGTCACGCCCGCGATGGTCGAGGCGGCCCAGGCGGCCGGGCGCGCCGACGCGTTCCGCCTGTCGGCCGTCCTCGGGGCGATCCTCGGGATCTACTGCCTCTCCCTGCCCCACACGCCGCCGTCGAAGGGCCAGAGCGAGTACGCCGCGTTCGCGGCGATCTCCGCAGTGCGGCGGAATCCCCTGCTGACGCTCTTCCTCGTCTCGATCCCGATCTCCTGCATCCACCAGTTCTACTTCGTCCACACCTCGGGCTTCCTCTCCGCCTTCCAGAACAAGGCCGCGAGCTCGATCAACTCGGTGCTCGGCGTCGGCGGCGGGGGATTGATGACGATCGGACAGATGTCGGAGATCCTCGTGCTGGCCGGCATCCCGCTCTTCGCCAAGCGCGTCTCGCGCAAGACCCTGCTGCTCGTCGGGACCGCGGCCTACGCGCTGCGCATGGCGCTCTTCGCGCACGTCGACGCGCTGCCGTTCCCGCCCATCGCCACGCTCGTCGCGGGCGTCGCGCTGCACGGGCTGTGTTTCGGATGCTTCATTTTCGTCGCGTTCATGATCGTCGACGAGGAGACGAGTCCCGACGTCCGCGCGAGCGCGCAGAGCCTCTACAACCTCGTCATCATCGGCGTCGGCATCATCGTCGGGAGCCTGACGGCCGGCCGCGCTGCGACCTGGGCCAAGGGCGCGAGCCCGCGCCTCGACTACGCCGACCCCTCGCAGACGCACGCGCTCTTCGAGGTTCCCATGTGGGCCGCCCTCGCCTGCTTCCTCCTGCTCGTCCTGTTCTACCCCTCCAGAGCTTCCGCATCATGCATGCCCTCCTCGCTCTCCTCCTCGGCCTAGGCGTTGCCGGAGTCCAGCGCCCGCGTGATCCGTGGGTGTTCCGGTGCGTCCTCGATCAGAAGCCGCGCATCGTGACCCTGGCCCTGTCCAACGAGATGTGGGTCGCCTACGACGCGACCACCTGCGGGATCTACAAGGCCTGGAAGGGCGGCGTGAACTTCGACGGACCCGTCTACACGACCGTGCACGGCCCACAGCCGACGAGCGTCGGCACTTCGTACACCGAGGGATTCGAGGGCGACGTGTGGGAGGCCAACGTCGCGGGGAAGGCAGTTCCCGTGCGCGCGGTCTGGCGCGGCTACCTGTTCAACGGCGATCACGTCGCGCTCCAGTTCGAGATCGAGCTCCCCGACGGCCGCAAGATCGCCGTGCAGGAGTCTCCCGAGTTCGTGACGGCCGAGAAGCTCTTCGACACCGCGCGCCGCGAGGAGCTCGTCCTCGCCGAGGGCCATCCCGGCCTGCTGCGCAATTTTCTCGCGCGGGACATCCCCGACGACACGAAGATCACCTTGAAGGTGCGGACGGACGCCGAGAGCAAGCTCGCCGAGACGCTCGAGCGCGAACGATTCGTCGACGTGGTCGACGCCGCGGGCGAGACGCGGACGCAGGTCATCTCGCACCTCGTCCTCACGCGCCAGCGCCCGGGCTCGAACCTGATCCTGTTCTTCGCTCCGCTGCCCGCGCCGACGGAGAAAGCCGAGGGCAAGTGATTCCGCTGCTCCTCGCCCTCGCGCAGGACCTCGCCGCGCCCGCGCCGCGCGATCCAGGTCTCTCCGTTCGCTTCTTCTTCGTCGGCGAGCCGATGGAGAGCCTCTTCCCGCTCGTCGCGGGGCAGACGCCGAACGTCTCGGTCGTGCTCCCCGTGCTCGATCTCGCGAGCGACCAGGACGACACGGCCGAGGGCATGCAGTACACCTTCGTCACGGTCGTCGACGGCTTCCTGATCGTCGAGGAGCCGGGGACCTACGGCCTGCGGCTCGTGTCCGACGACGGCTCGAAGCTGTGGCTCGACGGATCCCCCGTGATCGACCACGACGGTCTGCACGCGCCCCAGGCGAAGGACGCCGTGATCGAGCTCGCCGCGGGAGAGCACCCGCTCCTCCTGAAGCACTTCCAGACCTACGGCGGCTGGCGGCTCGCGCTGCAGTGGAAGCCTCCCGGCGCGGCGGACTTCACCACGATCCCGGAATCCGCGCTCGCGTGTCCGGCGGGCGAGGTGCGGGTCACGGCGCCAGGGCCGAAGAAGATCATCCGTCCTCTCGATCGAGGTTCACCCGGCGACGGCCAGCCTCTCGCCGACGTGCACCCGAGCCTCGACCTCGCCACGGTGCGCCCCGAGGGCTTCGAGCCCAAGGTGGGGGGCATCGCCTGGCTACCCGACGGACGGATGCTCGTCTCGACCTGGGACGCGGCGGGGTGCGTCTACGTCCTCGACGGCGTGCAGGGCGACGACTTCGCGAAGATCACGGCGAAGAGGTTCGCAGCCGGGCTCGCCGAGCCGCTCGGGCTCGCCACGGTCGGCGCGCGGATCTTCGTGCTCCAGAAGCAGGAGCTGACCGAGCTCGTCGACCGCGATTCGGACGGCGTCGCGGACGAGTACCGCTGCGTGGCGAGCGGCTGGAACGTCACCGCGAACTTCCACGAGTTCGCCTTCGGCCTCGTCGCGAAGGACGGTTGGCTGTACTTCAACCTCGCGATCGCGATCGATCCGGGCGGGAAGAGCACGCAGCCGCAAGTGCACGATCGCGGCGAGGCCATCCGCGTTCGGATCGAGGACGGCGCCGTCGAGCGGGTCGCGCACGGCCTGCGCACGCCGAACGGGATCGGACTGGGGCCGGGCGGCGAGATCTTCCTGACCGACAACCAGGGCGACTGGCTGCCGTCGAGCAAGCTCCTGCGTCTCGAGAAGGACGCCTTCTACGGATCGCGCGCCGTGCTGCTCGAGGCGGCCGCCGAGCTCCCGGTGGCGCCGCCGGTCCTGTGGCTGCCGCAGGACGAGATCGGGAACAGCCCGGGGAATCCCGCGCTGATCCCCGAGGGTTGGGGTCCCTACTCGGGCCAGCTCTGCCATGGCGACGTCACCCACGGAGGCGTGCAGCGCGATTTCCTCGAGGTGATCGACGGGGTCTGGCAGGGCGCCGTCCTGCGCTGGACGCAGGGGCTCGAGGCCGGCGTGAACCGCATCTCGTTCGGGCCGGACCGCGCTCTCTACGTCGGCGGGATCGGTTCGACGGGGAACTGGGGACAGGAGGGGAAGCAGAGGTTTGGTCTGCAGCGCCTGCGCTATAGCGGCCGGCCGGCCTTCGAGATCCTCGCACTGCGGGCGAAGAGCGACGGCTTCGAGATCGAATTCACCGAGCCGCTGGCTGCCGGCGTCGGATGGGAGCCCGAGAACTGGCGCGTCGAGCAGTGGCGCTACGTGCCGACGACCAAGTACGGCGGCCCCAAGGTCGATCCGGAAGTGCTCCCCGTCGCGCGCGCGAGCGTGTCCGTGGATCGCCGCAAGGTCTCTCTGCGATTGGACGGCCTGAAGGAGGGCCACGTCGTCTACCTGCACGTCGTCGGCCCCGTCGTGTCCGATTCGGGGCGCGGACTGTGGTCGACGGAGGCCTGGTACACGCTGAATCGCATCCCGAAGTCGAACCCGCTCGTCCTCGCCGACCCGCCGCCTCCGCCGCCGCAGAACGTCCTCACCGCGGCCGAGCGCGGCGACGGCTGGCAGCTCCTCTTCGACGGGAAGTCGACGAAGGGCTGGCGCGGATTCAAGCAGAAGGGGATGCCCGCGGGCTGGAGCGTCGAGAACGGCGCGCTCGTCCGCGTCGGCGAAGCCGGCGACATCGTGACGGAGGAGGAGTTCGGCGACTTCGAGCTCTCGCTCGAGTGGAGGATCCAGCCGGGCGGGAACAGCGGCGTGTTCTTCCGCGTGTCCGAGGACCACGACCACGTCTGGGAGACCGGGCCCGAGATGCAGATCCTCGACAACGCGGGTCACGGCGACGGTCTCGACCCGCGGACCTCGGCCGGAGCGGACTACGCACTGCACCCGCCGCGCTGGGACGCGACGCGGCCGGTGGGGATGTGGAACCAGATCCGTCTCCTCGGCCGCGGTCCCCACGTCGAGCACTGGATGAACGGCAAGAAGCTGCTCGAGTACGAGCTGTGGAATCCGGAATGGGCCGCGCTCGTCGCGGGCAGCAAGTTCGCCTCGATGCCGGGATTCGGGAAGAACCGCAAGGGCCGGATCGCCCTGCAGGACCACGGAGACCGGGTGGAGTTCCGGAACGTGAAGATCCGGCGACTGGATCCCTGATGAGGGTCGAGAAGGGGCTCGTCCACGTCGTCTCGGCCTTCGACGTCGGGCATTCGATCGATCTCGAGCGCTGCAAGGCCCAAGTCGCCGAGCTGACGGAGATGGGCCGGATCCGCCACAAGGGCCACGCGCCGACCTACTTCCAGTTCGATCCGCTGCCCCTGCGGATGACGCGCGAGATCGAACCGCTCGAGATCGCTGCGCGCTCCACGAGCTCGAGCGTGGACCTCACGGTCTACGACTTCGGCGGCGTGACGGTCAGCCACACGATCCCGTTCTCGGGCACCTTCGAGGAGATGATCGAGCTCTCGCGCGCGTTGGCCACGACGGACGTGTTCCTGCGCGACGCGCGGCAGCACGTCGCCCATCTCGTCGCCGTGATCGAGCCCGCCGTCGATCGCGCGGGCATGGCGGAGCCCACGGAGGACTACGTCATCTTCCTGATCGAGGAGGCGCGCGGACTGGAGCGCCTCGAGGATCTCTGGACGCGCCACGCCCCCTCGACGGCCCGGCTCCTGCGGTCGGAGGCCGACGCGCTCTCCGAGCAGGAGGTCGCGGACGCGATGGCCACGCGCGTATCGTTCGGGACCGAGGACGTGGCGATCGTCGACTGGAGCGCCGCGCTGCTCGTCGACCGCGAGCCCGACGACGTCCGATCCATCCTCGAGTTCGCCAACCTCCAGCTCCTGGAGATGCGCTACCTCGATTCGGCCCTGGACCAGGCTCTCGACCGCTCGTACGAGGCCGTGTCCGCCCCGCAGCGCTGGAGCCCGTTCGGGCGCTCCGCCGGGTCACGCCTGGAGCTGGCGAAGATCGGCCGCCTCGAGGTCGACGGGGCGATCCTCTTCGAGCAGGTCGGCAACGCGCTCAAGCTCGTCGGCGACCAGTATCTGGCCCGCGTCTACCGCGCCACCTCGCAGCGTTTCCGCCTGGCGGAGTGGAATGCGGGCATCCTGCGCAAGCTCGAGACGATCGAGAGCATCTACCGCAAGCTCCGGGACCGGTCGAGCGCGGCGCGCGCGGAGGCGCTCGAGTGGATCATCATCGCGCTGATCGCGGTGGAGATCGTCTTCTCGGTGATCTCCAGCCTCTCCCGTCCCTGACGGGCAGTCGCGCGCCCGTAGGTCGGCGCTAGCCGCGCCCTACCGCTTCTGGAACCAACCGACCGACAACGCGAGTCCCGACCCGAGGGCGAGCAGGCCGCCGACGGCCATCAGGGTGTACGGCCCCCACTTGATCAGGTTCGCGACGGACGCGGGCGCATCCTGGAAGAGGACTTCCTGCGCGGCGGCTCTGCCGGCCGACAGCAGGAGACCGACGAGCCCCAAGGCGGCTCCGATGGTCATGAGGAAGCCGGCGCGAAACGTGTCCGTGGGTTCCGGTTGGCTCATGTCGGCGGGCGCGCGAGAATGCCTCGGGCGGTGGTTGAAACCTACCCCAGGTCCCGTCCCCCTCGCCTCCGAAAAATCTCGGCCGGAGGCCGCTTCCGCGTTCAACCGCCGGCCGTTCCAGCACCTTCCGTCTGGGGCCTGGAAAGTTCTTCGCTCCGCCACTTCGAGCCGTTCTTCTCCCACCAGGCGAGCCACGCCTGGCTCGACTTGCCGGGGGACTCGCCCGTCAGCCGCTCGAGCGAGGCGCGCACGGCGGCGACCTCGACCGCCACGTTCATGTCCTGGGCACCCGTGACCGCCGCGTCCAGGGCCGATCCTTCGATGAGCACGTTGATCTGGGGATCCGCGACGGCCTGGAACTGGGCCACCTCGACGTCGAAGTCCTGGATGTAGGCGAACTGGCGCCCGACGAAGATGTTCGCGTGGGGGATCCTCCCCGGGCTCCCGGCGTCCGATTGGGCGCTGGCGAGGCGCGCGACGAGCGGCTGGACCGCGGCCTTGTATCCCATGTTTCCGAGCGCCTCGGCCGAGCGCATGCGCAGCTCGGCGGACTGGCTCTTCTCGATGACCCGGACGAGCGGGAGAATCAGCCCGGGCTCGCCGGCCGCGCGCAGGGCGAGGCTCGAGGCGTTCCGCACCTCGGCCGAGGGATCGAGCACCGCGTGCATCAGGATGGGCTTGATCCCGTCGCCGGGGAGGAGGCGTCTCAGCGCGAGCGCGGCGAAGCTCCTGCGCGAGTCGACGCGCGAGCGGAGCTCCGCGAGCAGCTCGTCGCGGAGGATCTCGTCCCTCGGCAGCTTCCCGAGCTCGAGCACGGCCAGCTCGCGCGCCGCGCTCGGGATCGACGCTCCGAAGCGCATGAGATTCTGCTTCGCCTCCGGGAGCTGCGAGGGCGGCACGGTGATCGGCGGGACGCTCATCACGTTCGAGTGCTCCCGGAGCGACTCGAGCGCGGCCGGATGGTCGGGCTCGAAGCCGAGCACGTTGCTCATCTCGTCAAGTCCCTCCTGGACCAGGCCGGCCGAGAGCGCCCAATCCGCCAACTGCACGCGGAGATCGAGGTTGCCCGGCGGCGTCGCGCCCTTCTTCTCCCGCCACGAACCCAGGACCTCGCTCTCGAGCTCCGTGCGGACGACGAAGCTCGGCTCGATCTGGCGCCAGCCCGCCTTGCCGCGGTACTCCCAGCGTCCGTCGGCGAAGCGCGTGACGCCCCGCACGGTTTGTCCCGACCGCAGATGCACGATCCGCCGCAGCTCGCGTGCGTCGCCTTCGTCCTGGCTTCTCGCGGGCCCGGCGAGGAGAACGGCTCCGAGGATGGCGATCGCAAAGGTCAGCGGGTGCAAGGGATGGCGCATGAGTTTCTCGCGAGGACTGCCGGGGAAGCTACCCCAAGTCGAGGCCAGGGGTACGTCCGCCGCGGCAGAAGCCGTACCAAGCGGGGCAGCCACGCCCGACCGGCCGCCGAGCGGGATCCAGACCGGGATCGTGCGCGCTTCCGCACGGTGTTCGCTGGGGTTCCGGGCGGTTCAGGGGCAGATCACGAACCGGACCGCATCCGTCAGGCCCGTCCCGTAGCCCGCCGGATCCTGCCCGTCGCGGTAGAACCAGCGCGCGCAGACCGTCGCGCCGGCCGTGAGACCCGGGTCGATCCCGCTCTGGATGCGGAGATTGAAGTCCGTCGACAGCGCGCCCGAGCAGTCGAGGGGTCCCTGGTTGCCGCCCGAGTTCTGGGTCGGGAGGCGCTTCAGCGGCGGCGCCACGCAGATCTTCACGCCCTGGAACGGGGTGAAGGCCGAGTCGTAGCCGTAGAAGAGCAGGCTCAGCTTGTTGTTCAGGATCTTCGTCCCCGTGATCAGGAACGGACTGGGGGAGCTCACGCTCGGTCCACCGCTGAAGCCGATCGCCGGGCGGCAGCCCAGGCTGTTGATCTTCTTCGTGCAGTACACCTGCGGGCCCTGGCTCCAACCGTAGCGCTTGGCGTAGACGTCCGAGCCGTTCCCCGGGTCGCCCGGGCCCTCGAAGGCGATCACGAGCCGTTCCCCGGCCCAGTCCATCGCGGGACAAGGGAGAACCGCGCCCGAGGAGGGAGTCTCGTTGACCACGAAATCGGGGGCCAGCGGGTTGCCTTGGACGTCGTAGCGGCGCGCGCGGACCTTGACCATCGATCCGCCGGCGGAGGCGTCCTCCCAGGTGATCACGGCGCGGCCGATCGAGTCGACCGCGATGCGAGCGTGGTCCTGATTGCCCTGGGAGATCGAGTTCACCTGGAACTCCGGCGCCAGGGGGAGGCCGGTCGAGTCGAAGATGCGCGCGAAGATGCCGTAGCCCGAACCGTCGGCCAGCTGGTCCTCCCACACGACGAAGAAGCGCCCCGCGCCGTCCGCGACGACGCGCGGATCGCGCTGGTCGCCGTTCGACGCGAAGGTGGTCAGGGGGAATTCCTGGGATTGGAGCGGGACACCGTTCGGATCGAAGGCGCGCCCCCACAGGTTGATCCCCGACCCGACGCCGCCGTGCGAGGCGTAGTCGACGAACACGATGAAGATGTTCCCGTTCGAGGCGACGGCGGGGGCCGGATCGACCTGCGCGTCGAAGGTGTACGTGTTCACCGGGATGTCGGTGGTGAGCAGCGCTCCGTTGGCCCCCAGGATCTTGAAGTACGCATTCCCGTCCCCGTCGCCGGACCAGGCGACGACGAAGCCGCCCGAGGGCATGGGCGCGATCAACGGCCTCCATTGGGACTGCCAAGTGATCGAGTTGATCAGGAACTCGCCCGTGATCGGCTGCCCGTTCGCGCCGTACATGCGCCCGAAGACGCCCATGCCCGAGCCGTCGTACCCGTCGCGCTCCGACCAGGCGATCAGGCAGGTTCCGGTCGTCCCGTAGCAGATCGCGGGCTCGTCCTGGATGCCGGTGTTGTAGACCGTGTTGACCTGGAACTGGTCACCGAGCGGGGACATGAGTTCGTCGAAATGCCGGGCGAAGACGTCCTGCCCCTCGCTCCAGGCGAAGGTCCAGCGGTTCGGACCGCGCGAGACCATCGACCAGATCTGGTTGTAGGGGATGCTCTGCGAGGTCCGGAACTCGGAGTCCATGGGACCGAAGGTCCGGTCGCAGGTCTGGGCGCCGGCGCCGGGGGCCAGGAAGCAGGGCCCGAGCAACCAGGCGAGGCGCTGGGGAAGGCGCATGATGAAACTTTATCACAGGCCCGGAACTCCGCCGGAAACGCCCTCAACGCTGGAAGATCGGGAGCAACCCCTCGGGCAGGGCCAGCACCAGGCAATTGGTGGCCGTCGCGTAGACGTCGCCGAATCGATCGTCGTGCCACGATCCGTCCGGCTTCTGGCTCGTGAGCACGAGCTTCGCCTCCGCCGCGAACCAGCGCTCGAAGGTGTCGCGCTCGGGATGCTGCCACAAGGCCTGCGCCAGGTAGAGGCGCTCGTAGTAGGCGCACCAGGCGTGACGCGCGTCGCGCTCCTCGGGCAGGCGCCGGTCCTCGAGGACATTCCCGGGATGACGCCCGATCCAGGTCTCGCGGGCCGAGAGTCCGCGGAAGACGTAGTCGTAGGCGTCCTTCAGCGGCTTGCCCTCGTACTTCCCGGCGGCGTTGAGCGTCGCGATCGCGGCCGCGGTCAGCGCCAGCGTCGAACGCTCGTCCCCGAGCGCGTAGCGGAACGACCCGTCCTCCTTCTGCGATCGCGCGAGGTAGTCGAGCGCGCGCCCGATCGTCAGCGGCTGGACCTGGAAGCCGGCGTTGTGGGCCGCGCGCAGCGCCTGGACCTCGCAGATCGTGATCGAGCCCTCGTGCTCGAGTGACTTCCTCGGGGCGTACCACCAGCCGCCCTCGACGCCCTGGCATTTCTCGATGCAGCCGATCGCGGCGCGGAGCGCGCGGTCGATCCTCGCGCCGCGCTCGCTTTTCGGCGAGAGGATCGCGGCGTGGGCGAGAGCGAGCGTGGCGAGGCCGTGCCCGTGCATGCGCGAGAGCCCGTCGCCGTTCTCCGAGATGTAGCCGGGAGCTTCCGCGCGCGGATCGAGCTCGGTGTGTGCGACGATCCAATCGATCGCCCGGCCGAGCTCGGCGCCGTGGGTTCCGCGGCCGGGACCGTCGCCTCCCGCCATCCAGGCGAGGGCGGCGAGCGAGGTCACGGCGACCGGCGCGGGGTCCTCGGCGCCTCCGCGAGGCAGCGATCCGTCCGGAACCGTCCCGGCGGCGGTCGCGAGCCACGCGAGCCCGCGCTGGAGCGCGGCGCGGGCGGCTTCCCGTTCGCGCGAGGGGGCGTCCGCGTCCTTTTCCTGGCCCTCGAGGGCCGAAGCGAGCCCGCTCGGGCGCGAGACCGCGACGCGGGGTCCTTCCGACCACTCGGCGCTCGCATTCCTCTCGGCGCGCGCCCCGGCGAGAGGCGCGGCCGCGATCCCGAACCCTAGGAGCCCGAGCGCTTGGAGAGACGGCGGTAGTAGGCGTCGATCCAATCGCGGTAGGGTGCGGGAAGGTCCCCGCCGCCTTGAGCACGGAAGACGTCGCGGACGTGCGGCGGGAGTTCGCCCCACTTCTCGACCGGAGTCCCGGTCGAGTTCGCCTCGCCCTTCGCCCCGCCTTGCGGCGGTGCGCCGGCCTTGTCCTGGGCGGAGAGGGTGGAGGACTGGTTTCCCTTCGGATCGCCGGAGCGGGCGTGCGAGTCGCCGGGCTTCTCGCCGTCCCCGCCCTTGTCGTCCTCTCCGTTCTTCTCGCCGCCCTTGTCGGGAGCGCCGGGTGTCGCTTCGCGCTGCGTCGTGTTGCCGCCCTGCTGATCGAGCGGGCTCGAGCCGGGGCTGCCCTCGCTCTCTCCCGGCTGGCCCTGACCCTTGGAATTCTTGTCGCTCTTCTGACCCGGCGAACCGCCGGCTTGACCGAGGGCCTGGCACAGGCCCCCGCTTCCACCCTTTCATGTGCCGCCGGGCTCGTGCGGATGGTCGGCCAGCTCGAAGAGCTTGTCGATCCCCTGGAGCACCGCTTGGCTGCGCTTCTCGGACTTCGCGAGGAGCTCGTCGATGCCCGCGATCGCCTTCGCGGCCTTCTCCTCGGCGCCCTTTGCCGACGCGCCGCCGGCGCTCGCATCCGAGAGCAGCCGGTCGATCTCGCGCAGGTCCTGTTCGATCTGGCCGAAGATCCTCGCCATCTCGGCGTGGGGATCGTCCGCGGCGTGCTCGACCATGGGGAGCGGCACCTTGAGATCCACCTTCGGCTTCGCGGGGTCGTCGAGGCGCATCGGGAAGAGCAGAAGCGCGAACGCCAGGGCGCTCGGCGCAGGTCGCAGGTCTTTCATCTTGGTCCTCATCGGATGCTCACTCCCGGTACCTCATGCTAACCGCCATGCCGGACATCAGGGTCGGCCTCATGGATCCTGGGCCGGCGGATCCGGCAAACCCAGCCGTTTCCTGAATTGTGCGAACAGATCGCTCGTCCTCTGGTGGCGGGTGGCGAGCCGCCCGATGTCCTCGAGGACCAGGGGATCGACCTCCTGCCCCGCGAGGACCTCCGGATGGAGGATCTTGAAGCGCTCGAGCGCCTGGAGATTCTCCACCTCGAGGCTCCGCAGGAGCTTCAGCTCGGCGGCGTCCGGGACGAGACGGTTCTGCCCCTGCTGGTTCTTGGGCTGGCCGCCGCCTCCGCCCTGCTGCTGCCGGCGGCGCTCCTTCTCGGCTTGCAGCGCTTCGTGGAGCCAGACGAGCCCCTGCTCGACGTCCTGCTGTAGACCCTGCACGCGCTCGCCGCTCTGGTAGCCGCCGTCCTCGCCGAGATCGCGGGCCAGGCGGGCGAGATCGCTGGCCGACTCGTCGAACACCTCGGCGAAGACGAGGCTCTGCTCGGCCCGGATCGCCGTCCCGATCTCGGCCGATCGCTGCCCGAGCGCGCCCTCGGCCTTGGAGACCTTGCGCAGGCGCAAGCGCTGCGTGTGCGTGGCGGACTGGTCGGGCTTCCGCGCGCCGTCGATCTCGAGGGTGGCCTTCATCTGCTCGCGGTGCCCCTCGAGGATCGCCTTGACCTGCTCGGCGACCTTGAAGAGGAGCTCCTCGGCGCGGAGCTTCTGGTATTCCTCCTCCTCCTCGGAGAGTTCGCGCATCGCCTCGCGCATCTCCCGCTCGGCCTGCGCCTCGGATTCCTGCGCCTGCGAGAGATCGCCTTCGTCCAGGGACTCCTTCGCGCGGCCCGCGCTCTGGGATGCCTGCGAGAGGCTCGGACTCGGCTTCGCGGTCTCGCGCTTCTGGTTCCGCTTGGCGAGCTCCAGGATCTCCTTGCGGATGCGCTCCTGCTCCTCCGCCAGCGCGCGCGCTTCCTCCTTGTCCCCGGGTTTCGAGAGCTCGGGGCTCTGCCCCGCCTGCTGGGCGGCTTTCTGGAGCTCCGAGATCGCCTCGCGCTGTTCATCCGCCGCGGCGGAGTTCGAGCCCTTCGAGGCGCTCTGCGACGCTGCTTGCATCGAAGCCTTGGCTTGGGAGAGCGCTTTCTGGGCCGCCTCGCGCGCGGCTTGGGGCAGGGAGGACGATCCCGCCTGCTCGGAGAGCTCGTCGAGACCACGAGCGAGCGCTTCCTGCTCCTTGGCGAGCGCCTGGGCTTGCTCATCCGCCTTCGAGGACTCGCTCTTCTCGGCGCGCGCGCGAGAGAGCGCCGCCTGGGCGGCGGCCAGCTGGCTCTCGGCCTCTCGCGCCGAGCTCGCGGCGCGGCTCGCGTCGCCTTTCGTGGCGTTCTCTGCGGCGGCCTTCTGGGCCTCCGCAGCCGCGGCGAGCGCCGACCTCGCCTCCTCGCCCGTGGGCGTCTGGCCCTCCTCGATCCCGGCAAGCGCCTTCTCCAGACGCTCCGACTCCTCGGAGGAGGTCGACTGCGAGCCCGAGAGCGCGCGCGGGAGCATCGACTGCTCTTCCTCGCCCGCGGCGAGCTGGCGCCCGGCTTCGCTCGCGCCCTTGCGAGCTGCGGCCGCCCTGTCCTCGGTCGAAGCGTTCTTCGCCACGGACTCCTCGGCTTCCTGGAGCGCTCCCTCCGCCTTCCGTGCGGCCTCCGCGGCCGAGCTCGTTTCGCTGGCGCCGTTCCGGAGCTTGGCGGTGGAGGCCAGCGCGGCTTGGCGGCGCTCCTCCGCGGCAGCGAGCTCTTCTTGCGCCGCCTTCTCGAGCGCCGCGCCTGCTTCCGCCGCGGCCCGAGCCGCCTCGGCGCGCGCAGCCGGGGTCTGCGCGGCGGCCAGCGCGAG
>JBJXFB010000062.1:0-21818 GCA_046155895.1 Planctomycetota bacterium
CGTCGCTCCAGCGCTCTCTCGCGCGCGCCAGGAGATTGCGGCGCGTCGCGCGGTCGAGGCCGCGGAAGGGCTCGTCGAGAAGCGCCAGGCGCACGCCGGGGCGCAGGAGCGTTCGTGCGAGACGCACGCGCTGTCCCTCGCCGCCGGAGAGGAAGCCGCCGCCCTCGCCGAGCGGCGCCGAGAGGCCCTGCGGGAGCGACTCGAGGACCTGACGCAGGTCCGCGTCGCCGATCGCCGCCGCCAGGTCGCCGCCGTCGGCATGGCCCACGCCGTAGACGAGGTTCTCGAACAGGCTCTGGTTCCAGATCTGCGTGGCCGGGTCGAGCCACGCGGTCGCGCGGCGGATCGAGGCGAGGGTGCGTGCGTCGAGACGCTCGCCCTCGACGGCGACGCGGCCCTCGCTCGCGCGATGGAAGCCCAGGAGAAGGCCGATCAGGCTCGACTTGCCCGCCCCCGAGCGGCCGACGAGCGCGACGTGCTCGCCGGGACGGAGCTCGAGGTCGATCCCTTCGAGGACCGGGTGGCCTCCGAGCTTGAGGACGACGTCCCGCAGCTCGACGGAAAGACCTGGCCCTGAGCGGCCTACGCGAGCCTCGGGTCGCGCGAACGCGTGGATCGGGGCCCCGGCGCCCGCTCCCGCAGCCTTGAGCATCGCCCGGGGCGCCATCGTCGGTTCCACCTCCTCCTCGCGGGCCGGCTCGCGCGCGGGCTCGGCCGCTTCCCGAGGAGCCGAGATCGGCTCGAGAGCGCGCAGCGTGGCGTTGCGCATCGCCGGGAGCTGCAGCGCGACCTGCGAGAGCTGATCACCGAGCGCGGGCAAGGAGAGCGCCCAGTAGGCGAAGAGCAGCGATCCGGGATTCGCCGGGTGCCGCGCGAGATGGTCGGCGACGAGCAGCGCGGCCGTCCCGAAGCCGACGAGCGATACCGACGCGCGCGAGGCGGTCGCGGCACGGGCGAGCCGGCGGCCGGAACGCAGCCATTCGACGAGGAGGCCCTCGTGCTCGCCGCGAATCCTGCGCTCGGCTCCATGAACACGCACGGCGACGAGACCGAGCAGCGTCTCGAGGTAGAAGCGGGCAAGCGCCCCGTGGTGGTTCCTCAAGGACAGCTCGCGCTCGTGGAGCGCCGGCTGGAAAGCGAACGGAACTAGGCCTGCGGCGAGCGCAGCCGCGATAGCGAGCGGCCAGGCGTCGCGATCGAGCCACACGAGGCCGCCCGCGGTGAAGATGAGCTGGAGAGACGTGCGGAGAGCGCGGGCGGAGAGCGCGGGCAGACCGCGCAGGACCGAGAGACCGTGCGCGCGCTCGGCCATGTCGGAGCTCGGCCGGCTCGCGAACCAGCGTTCGGGGAGGAGCGGGATCTTCTCCTGGAACGCGGCGCGCCAGCGCGCGTCGATGCTGCGGCCCAAGCGCAGGAAGACGTCGACGACCGGCAGCTCGAGCAGGTACAGCCCGAGCGAGAACGCGATCAGGGCTGCGACGACGCCGAGGCGCTGCTCTTCGAGCGAGAAGCGTGCGCCGAGCGCGAAGAGGCCCTGGAAGACCACAGCCTGCGCGAGCACGGCGGCGGAAGCCACCACGGTCAGCGCGGCGAAGGCCAAGGCCGTGCGGCGCTCGCGCGGCGCGATCTCGCGCAGGATGGATCGCAGAGGGCGCGCGGGAGGCTCGCCGATCGCGGCAGCGAGCTCGGGCGAAAGATGGCGCGCGCCGCGGTTCTCCGCGGCGAGCGCCGCGCGCACGCGGACGAGAAGGGCTCCGCGCACGAAGAGCAACGGCTCGCCGGATGCAACGGGTGGGCCGGGGCGGGCGGACCAGTAGGCAGGCGGGATGGCCGTGTGGGAGGCCGGATCCTCCGTGCGCCCGCGCTCGTAGAGCGATTCGAGCAGTCGCCCGGCCTCGGCGCCCTTTCCCACGCTCCCCAAGAGCGCGCGGACCATCCGCGTGGCCGCTTCGAGCGCGGCGAGCGACCGCCAGGACTCGTCGCGAGCCGCCTCGGCGACGAGGGCGGCGGCTCCGCGATGGCCGAGCCGCGCGATCTCGTGCTCGAGGACGCGCAGTGCGTGCGGCGCGCCCGCGAAGCGGCGCCAGATCGCGGCCGGGAGCAGCGTGCCGTGGACGTAGAGCCTCCGGCGGAAATCGTCGACGCGGAGCCAAACGCGTCCCGCGGCCGGATCCATGACCTGGACGAAGCGCCCGGTCCTGCGCCAGACGACGACGAAGTGGTTCGCTCCGCTCGGCAGGGTGACGACCGCGACCGCGGGAAGCGTGCGCGAGAGCGAGTGCGCGACGTGGTCGACGGGGACGAGGATCTGCGAGGCGTCGAGCCCGAGCGATCTCGCGACTTCGGTCAGCGCGTCGATCGACGTGCCGTCGACGTCGGTCTGGACCGCTTCGCGCAGGCGGCCGTAGGCGACGGGGATGCCGAAGCCTTCGAGGAGGCACTTGAGGGAGGCCGGTCCGCAATCCATCGGCGAGGTCTGCACGACCTCCGGCGCGAGGAAGCGACGCCGAGGCGACCGAGAAGGGCGGCTGCCGGGGCCCGAGGAAGCCGGACTCTCCGCGGGTTCAACCACCGCCCTGGCTCCCGCCCGAGTCGAGGCTGCGGCCGATCGCGTGTCCGACCGACCGGAGCAGGAGCACGGCCGGGGACGCGCGTTCGACCTCGACCCGCACTCGGCCTGGCAACCCGTGCTCGAGCGGAACGGTGGGGGTCGTCGGGGCGGAGAGCGCGAGCTCGACCTGGATCGATCCGGCTCGGGCTTCGCTCGCCACGCGCTCGACCGAGAGCGGAAACGAGCCGAACTCGAGGCGCGGGAATCCGTCGAGCGCGAGCTCGGCGCGCTGCCCCTCGCGCACGCGGCCGGCGGCATCGGAGGGCGCGAAGAGCGCTTCGACGGCGATGCGGCCGGGTGCGACCACCGTGCCCAGGCGGGCACCGGCCGAGACATAGGCTCCCGGTGCAAGGGTGGAGATCTCCCCGACGACGCCGGCGGCAGGCGCGCGGACGCGGTGGCGCTCGATCTCGAGTTCGAGGCGCTCCGCCGCGGCGCGCGCAACCACGAGTTCGCCCTCGTCCGCGGCCAGGTCGCGCCGCAGGGATCCGATCTCTGCGGCGCGTTCGCTCTCGAAGCGTTTCTCCTCGAGCTCGAGGCGTACGATCGAGGCGTCCTGCGTCTGGATGGCGACCTGCCGCTTCTCGACCTCGGTGCGCGCCTTGGAGACCTGGAGCTCGGAGACCGTGCTCCCGCGCAGGAGCTCGAAGCTCTTGAGCTCCTCCTGCGCGTAGCGATGGTCGAGCTCGCGGGACCGGCGGACGAGGTGGAATTCGCCCAGGGCGGCCTGCGTGGCCCCGCGTGCTTCCACCTGGGCCTGCAGGCGGGCGGCGAGGACCTCGCGAGTGCCGGCGATGCGGCGCTCGAGCGCGGCGGCGCGGGCGAGCTCCTCGTCGCGCGAGATGCGGACGGCTTGGTCGTCGAGCTGGAAGAGGACGGCACCGGCCTCGACGCGCTGGTTCAGGACAGCCGGGACGGACTCGACGCGCGCGGAAACGGGGGATTCGATCGAGTAGACAGCGCGCTCGGTGACGAGGCGGGCCTGGTGGCTGGCGGCGAAGACGGGGACGCGCGCGAGGGTGAGCCAGAGGGTCCAGAGCGCAAGGAACAGCACGGCGGCGCCGGCCATCCAGGCACCGAGGCGGGACCGGTCGGCGTCGAGGGAACGGAGGGTGCGGGTGAAGGGGTGGGACAAGGGGAGCTTGGCTCGGCATCAGCGTAGCGCGGGGGCATCGATCGTGGAGAGTTCCGCGATCGGGTGACGGCGGCGCCAGCGCCCTTGGGGAATCCCTCCGGTTCCGCTGGATCCTCGTCGATACGTCCGGGACCGCTCCCGTGGTCCCCCCCGCCGTCCAAGCCCTGCTCCCGCGCCCGGCCGCGAGCCTCGTCGAGCGCCTGACGACCTGGGTCCTCCTCGCGGCGATCCTCGCCGGCGGACTCCTCCGCTTCGTCGACCTCGATCGTCGGTCGATCGGCCACCCGGAGAACAACGTCCCCAGGCTCGTCGTCCCTTCGTGGGCCCAGCAGCCCACACCTCGCGACGATCTCTCCTCGGTCCTGCGCGGCAACATCCACGACGGGCACCCGCCCGCGTGGTTCGTCGGGATGTATGCCTGGACCGGAGTCGCGGGGACCGCCCTCACCGCCGTGCGGCTTCCCTCGGCGATCTTCGGAGCGCTGTCGCTCCTGCTGCTCTACCTCGTCGCGCGGCGCCTCGTCGACCGTCCGACGGCCCTGCTCGCGACCGCGCTGCTGGCGTGCTGCGGGATGCACGTCTTCTGGAGCCAGATCGCGCGCATGTACTCGGCCAGCTGCTTCTTCGGGCTGGCGTCGACGCTCTTCCTGATCGACTTCGAGCGCTCGCCGCGGCGCAGGACCGGCCTCCTGTACGCCGCGTGCGCCGCGATCGGATTGTGGATGCAGATCTACGCCTGGCCGCTCTTGTTCGGCCAGATCCTCTGGACGGCTTCGCGCTCCGTTCGCCAGCGAGCTCCGTCTCCCGCGCTCTCCTGGCAATTCCTCGCGGTGATCGCGGGGTCTCCGGTGATCGCGCTCGCTCTCCACCAGAACCCCGGGACGCGCTGGCACGAATCCGCGGCGGAGTACTTCGACCTCGGATACGCGTTCCTCGGGCACGCCTTCCAGCACGGACCGCCGCTCGACTCGCCGCTGTCGCGCGCCTGGATCCGCTGCGCCACCCTCGGGCTTCTCGTGATCGGCCTCTTCGGCCGCCCGCGCGTGCCGGGCACGGTGGCGAGCGATGCGACTCGGCCGGAGCCCGCATGGATCTTCGGCATGGCCCTCACGGTGAGCGCCGCGATCGCGGCCTTCGCCTTCCTCGCGCCCGCGCGGCCCACGATCGGCCGCACCGGACTCCTGCTCGTCGCGACGCTGCCCGTCCTCCTCGCGGCGTTCTCACGTGCGATCGAACGACTCTCGCGCTGGCTCCCGTCGTGGTGGTTCCCGCGCAAGATTCCTCTCGATGTCTTCCTCGGAGTCGTCCCGCTGCTCCTCATGGCGCTCCTCTCCGAAGCGCGAGGCGTCCTGGTCGCGCGAGGAGCCGTCGTGTTCCTCCCCTACCTGATGATCGGAGTCGCCAGCGGCGTGGCCTCCCTCGCGCGGGCGGGAATCCCGCGCGCCGTGCCGATCGCGGCCCTCCTCGCGGTTCAATTCGCGTCGACCCGGTACCACTGGCACGCGCAGGCGGACAGCGTCGACTACCGGGGTCTCGCGCGGGCCATGGCTCCTCTCGTGCGCTCCGACGACTTCGTCCTCGCGCACAACTTCTGGCGGACGACTCCGCTCTACTACGACACGACGGTGGGCTTCGACCGGTTCCTCGTGAGCGAGCGGGCCGCGGCGCTCGCGCAGAATCCGCGGTCGCGCGCCTGGGTGATCCTTTTCGATCGCCCGGGGGACGCCGTCCTCCTCGACATGCTGAAGGACTACCGCGCCGTCGGCGAGGTCCGGGCCTTCGGCATCGCGGCGCGGCTCTTCGAGCCCCCGGACGGGGGCGCCGGCGAGCCGGACCGGCAAGGCTCGTCGAACGTCAGCGGTTGAGTCGTGCAAGTCGCCGGTCCGGACGGTTGGATGTGCAGCCGATCGACCCGCCGATGCCTGCCTCGCCCGATCCGCACTCGAACGTCCGCGAGCTGACCTTCAAGGCCGTCCTCGCCGGCCTCGTGTTCGGCGTCCTCTTCGGCGCGGCGAACGCCTACCTCGGTCTCAAGGCCGGCCTGACCGTCTCGACCTCGATCCCGATCGCCGTGCTCTCCGCCGCGGTCTTCCGAGGCCTCTCGCGGAACGGCGGAACCATCCTCGAGGCGAACCTCGCGCAGACGATCGGCAGCGCGAGCTCCTCGCTCGCGTCGGGCACCATCTTCACGATCCCCGCGCTCTTCATGTGGGGCGTCGTGCCTACCGTCGCGCAAGTCGCGGTGCTCGCTTTCCTCGGCGGCGTCCTCGGCGTGCTCGCGATGGTGCCGCTGCGACGGCTGCTGATCGTCCAGGCCGACGCGGAGCTGCCCTATCCGGAGGGCCGCGCGTGCGCCGAGGTCCTGCAGGCGACGCAGAAAGGCGGGAGTGGAGGCCGCTGGATCTTCGCCGGCATCGTCCTCGGCGTCGCGGTCGAGCTCGCGCTCGGAGCGGTGCACCTCCTGCCGAAGGAAGTCTCCGCGACGCTCGGTTTCCTCCCCAACGCCAAGCTCGCGATCAAGGTCTCTCCCGCGCTCCTCGCCGTCGGCTACATCGTCGGCTTCCGCGCGTCCTCCGTGATGGTCGCGGGCAGCCTGATCTCGGCCCTCGTCCTCGTCCCGCTCGCCACCAAGGCGCACCTGGTCGGCGCCGGGAGCGGCGGCGCGATGCTCGGACCCGGCGACATCAAGGACCGCTTCATCACCTACATCGGGGCCGGAGCCGTCGCCGCGGCCGCGCTCGTGACCGTCGCGCGCACGGGTCCGACGATGGTGAAGTCGTTCGGGGCGGTCTGGAAAGGCCTGCGCCGGAGCTCGGGGAGCGCGAAGGACGACCGCCTGGACCGCGACCTCCCGGGTCCCGTTCTCGTCGCCGGCATCGCGCTGCTCATCGTCGCGCTCGCGACGATCCCCGACCTCTTCGCGGGCGACCTGCCGCTGCGCGGGAGGATCTTCGCCGCGCTCGGCGTCGCCGTGTTCGGCTTCGTGTTCGTGCCGGTCTCCTCGCGGCTCGTCGGGATGATCGGCGTCTCGTCGAATCCCACGTCGGCCATGGCGCTGATCACGCTCGCGGGCACCTCCGCGGTGTTCCTTCTGCTCGGATGGCGCGACCTCGAGGCGCGGGCGGCGGTCCTCACCGTCGGCACGGTCGTCTGCGTCGCGGCGTCGAAGGCGGGCGACATCTCGCAGGACCTCAAGACGGGCTGGCTGGTCGGCGCGACGCCCGTGCGGCAGCAGGCTTGCCAGCTCCTCGCCGCCGCCGTCGCGTGCTGGGCCGTCGCCCTCGTCGTCGTCGCGATCGGGACGAGCGGCGAGGGCTTCGGCCCCGACGGCATGCCGGCGCCGCAGGCGCGGCTGATGAAGACCGTGGTCGAGGCCGTGCTCGGCGAGGCGCTGCCGTGGGATCTCCTGGCGACGGGCGGAGGCCTCTCGCTCGTCGGGACGCTGGCGGGGCTCCCCGCGCTGCCGTTCGCGCTCGGGATCTACCTGCCGCTCTCGACGATGGCCGCGATCTTCGCCGGAGGCGTCGTGCGGCGGCTCGTCGACAGCAAGAAGAAGGAAGACGCCAAGGGATCGGACTCGGGCGTCCTGTGCGCATCGGGCTTCGTCGCTGGAGAAGGCCTCGCCGGCGTCGGGATCGCCGGCTGGGTCGCCGCGACGGGCGCGGGCCGCTACGTGGCGCCCGTGCCTTCGCCGATCGAGCTCGTGTGCGCGATGCTCGTCCTCCTCGGGATCGCCACGGTCCTCTTCCGGAGCGGAAGGAGCTCTCGATGATCCGGTTGCTTCTGATCAGCAGCTCGCGCGTGCACGGCGGAGGCTGGCTCGACCTGTTCGTGGGCGAGATCGACGCGTTCCTCGGGCCGAAGATCCGCCGCGCGCTGTTCGTGCCGTTCGCGCTCGCGGACCATGCCGGGTACCACGAGAAGGCTCGCGCGCGGCTCGCGGCGATCGGAGTCGAGCTCGACTCGCTCCACGGTCCAGGCGACGGACGCGAGAAAGTCGCTCGCGCGCAAGCCTTCGTCGTCGGAGGCGGGAACACATTCCGCCTGCTCGCGGCGCTGCAGGAGCGCGGGCTGCTCGACGCGATCGGCGAACGCGCGCGCGCGGGCATTCCGTTCGTCGGCTGGAGCGCCGGCTCGAACCTCGCGTGCCCGACCATCAGGACGACCAACGACATGCCGATCGTCGAGCCGAAGTCGCTGCGGGCGCTCGGCCTCCTCCCCTTCCAGATCAACCCGCACTACATCGACGCGGACCCGTCCTCGACGCACATGGGCGAGACGCGCGAGCAGCGGATTGAGGAGTTCCTCGAGGAGAACGACATGCGCGTGCTCGGCCTGCGCGAGGGCGCGTTCCTGCGGCGGGAGGGGAGCTCGCTGCGGCTCGGTGGCGCCGCGGGAGCGAGGCTCTTCAGGCGCGGCCGGAAGCCGGAAGAGAAGTCCGTCGGGGTTGCCCTGGACGATCTCCTCGTCTGACGGAAACCGCCGCCCCTCTCCGGAGTCCTGGGGGGTGATGGAAGAGCCCGACACCCTCGCGGTCGACTGGTCGGGTGCCCTGCGGCGCGCGCGGAGCACGATCTGGCTCGCGGAGGCTCGCGACCGCGCCCTCGTGCGGCTCGAGCGCGGCCGCGACCGGCGCGAGATCGTCGACCATCTCGTCGAGATGGCCCGGCGACGGCGCTCGATCGTCGTCGGGCTCGACTTCGCCTTCTCCTTCCCGGCCTGGTTCCTCGGCGAGCGCGGGCTCCGGAGCGCGAGTGAGGGTTGGTCGCTCGTCCGTGAGGACGGCGAACGATGGCTGGCGGCCTGCTCCCAGCCTTTCTGGGGCAGAAAGGGCCGTCGTCGACCTCCCGCGGACTCCGATCGCCTGCCCTATCGCCGCACGGAGAGCCGGCGGCCGCCTCTGCGCGGTGTCGGACCGAAGTCCGTGTTCCAGATCGGCGGCGCGGGCGCGGTCGGCACGGGTTCTCTGCGCGGGATGCCGTTCCTTCCTGAGCTTCGCGCCGCCGGCTTCTCGATCTGGCCCTTCGATCCCCCGCGCTTGCCGATGATCGTCGAGATCTACCCGCGCTGGCTGACCGGGTCCGTTCGCAAGACGAGCGCGATCGCGCGCGCACTCCACCTCGCCAGCCGTTTCCGGGACCTCGATCCCGCCCTCGCCGACCTCGCCGCCTCCACGGAGGACGCGTTCGACGCCGCCGTTTCCGCCCTGCGCATGGCGGAGCATGCGAGCGCCTTCGTGGAGCTCCCGCAGGCGCGCGACGACGTCGAAGCGCTCGAGGGAGGGATCTGGAGCCCGCTCGAGGATCCCTGCTGCGCATTGCCTCATCCCGGCGGCAGCCGCATACTTCCCGCCTCGAGAGCCGGACGACCCGCGCGCGAGATCGAATGGAACGCGTCCTCGAGCCCGAGGTGATGGACACGGCCGAAGAGGCCGACGGCTACGACTCGATGGATCATTCCGAGCCGAACGCGGCCTTCGTCGCGCGGCTGGTCGAGCTCGGAGCCCGCGGCCGGATGCTCGACATCGGCACGGGCCCCGGTCACATCCCGCTCCTCGTCTGCGAGAAGATCCCGGACGCGCACGTCGTCGGGATCGACCTCGCGCTCTACATGCTCGCGCACGCGGAGCGACACCGCCGCGCGTCGCCCTACGCCGCGCGGATCGAGTACCGCCTGGCCGACGCGAAGGGGCTCGATTTCCCGGACGGCAGCTTCGACACCGTCTTCAGCAACACGATCCTCCACCACATCCCCGACCCGCGCCCCTTCCTCGCGGAAGCGTGGCGCGTCCTGAAGCCGGGCGGCGCGCTCCTCATCCGTGACCTCTACCGCCCCGCGACGCCCGAGCGGGCGCTCGAACTCGTCGCGCTCCACGCCGCCGGCGCGACGCCGTACCAGCGGGAACTCTTCCACGCGAGCCTCAAGGCGGCTCTGACTCCCACCGAGCTGCGCGCCGTCGCTCGCGCGGCCGGTCTCGTGGGCGCCGAGATCGTGATCGACACGGACCGGCACATGTCGATCCAGATCTCCGCGACGCGCGCGAAACTCTAGGTCCAAGTGGCGACGGGCATCCGGTAGTCTTCTCCGCGTGACCAACGCTCATTCGGGGGAGCTGGCGATCGTGATGAGCGGAGGCGGCGCGCGCGCCGCGTACCAGGTCGGGCTGCTGCGCTGGCTCGCGCGACGGCATCCCGAAATCCGGGTGTCGATCCTGACCGGCGTCTCGGCCGGCGCGATCAACGCGGTGTTCCTCGCCGCTCATACGACGAGCTTCCGCGACCGCGTCGACCGTCTCGTCGAGCTCTGGAAGGGCCTGTCGGCCGACCAGGTGTTCCGCGTCGACACCTTCTCGCTCGGGCGCAACGTGATGCGCCTGGGATTGAAGCTGGTCTCGGGCGGCGCCCTCGTGAAACCGCGTACGCACGCCGCCGTCGACACGTCGCCGCTCTGGAGCCTGCTCGCCCGGGCGTTCCACTCCGAGGACGGGAAGCTCCCCGGCATCGAGGAGAACCTGCGCCTGGGCGTCCTGCGCGCCGTCGCGATCACGACGTCGAGCTACACGACGAACCAGTCGATCACCTGGGTCCAGGGACGCGGCATCGAGCAGTGGGAGCGCGCGCACCGCCGCAGCTTCAACACCGAGATCGACGTCCGGCACGTGATGGCCTCCTCCGCGCTGCCGATGCTCTTCCCGGCCGTGAAGATCGGCGGCCAGTGGTTCGGGGACGGCGGGATCCGCTTGACGGCGCCCCTCTCGCCCGCCGTGCACCTCGGCGCGGACAAGATCCTCGCCATCTCGACGCGCCACCAGCCGAGCCGCGCGGAAGCCGACGAGCACGACGTGCCCGGCTATCCGCCGCCGGCGCAGATCCTGGGGACGATCCTGAACTCGATCTTCCTCGACCAGTTCGACGCGGACGCGCTGACGATGGAGCGCGTGAACAAGATCCTCGAGGCCGTGCCGGCCATGCGCGAGCGAGGGTTTCGCCCCGTCCGCATGCTCGTCCTCCGGCCTTCGCGGGACCTCGGACGCCTCGCGAACGAGTACGAGGCGGACCTACCGAGGACGTTCCGGTTCCTGACCCGCGGCCTCGGCACGAAGGAGACTCGCACGAACGACCTGCTCTCCCTCGTGATGTTCCAGCCCGACTACTTGACGAGCATGATCGACCTCGGCGAAGCCGACGCCGAGAAGCGCCGCGACGAAATCGATACGTTCCTCGAGACGCCCGATGGCTACCCTGTGCCCCCCACGAACCGACGGGAGATGACTGGATGAACTTCGTTTCCGTTCTCGCCGCGCTCGGTTCTCTCCAGGAGCCCTCGCGAACTCCCCTCCTCGACCACCGCCAGGTCCAGGTCGCGATGATCCGCATCGCCACCGAGCACCAGGACCTCGTCCAGGTCATCCCCGTCGGATCCGCGCCGTCGCGGGGGGGCCGCAAGATCGAGGCGCTGCGCCTCTCCGCCGGGACGCGCGGCGCCGGGCGGCCCGCGATCCTCCTCGTCGCCGGCCTGGACGGCGCGCGCGCCTGGACGAGCGGGCTCGCGCTCGACCACGCCTCGAGGCTCGCCGCGGGATACGCGAGCGACCCGGAGATCAAGGCCTTCCTCGACTCGACGACGCTCTACGTGATCCCGCGTGCGAATCCCGACGCCACGGAAGCGCGCGGAGCGAAGCCTCTCGACGAGACCGCGGCCACCGGTTCGGGCGTCGACAACGACCGCGACGGCCGCCAGGGCGAGGATCCGCCGGGCGACGTCGACGGCGACGGCCTCGTGACCTGGATGCGCGTCCCCGATCCCGCAGGCGAATGGATGGCGGATCCCGCGGATCCTCGCGCCATGATCCGCGCCGACAGGAAGCTCGGGCAGCGCGGTCTCTGGAACCTGGTGCGCGAGGGGCGCGACTCCGACGGCGACGAGAAGGCGAGCGAGGACGCCGAGCACGACGCGGTCGTGAACCGCAACTTCCCGAACGGCTGGAAGGAGCACGCTCCCGAGTCCGGCCTCTTCGCGACCGACGAGCCCGAGGCGCGGAGCCTCTGCGACTTCGTCCTCGAGCACCGCGACATCGCCTTCGTCCTGGTCTACGGCGAACTCGACGACTTCTCCGGCAAGCCCAAGACTTCGAAGGACGACGCCCCGCTCGTGAAGCGCATGCCGCCCGAGGGAATGCCCGAGACCGATGCGGCACTCCTCGAGGAGATCGGGAAGCGCCGCGCGAAGCTCGTGAAGGAGAAGAGCGAGAGCGAAGGCGACGACGACGGCACGTTCCAGGCTTGGTGCCGGTTCGACCGGGGACTCTGGACGGCCGGCGTCTCCGTGTGGTCGATCCCGCTCGACGCCAAGGAGAAGAAGAAGGACGAGGAGAAGAAGGAGGAAACAGCCTCCGGCGGCGCCCAGGAGCCCGAGAAGGACAAGAAGAAGGAGGGCGACGAGCCCAAGCCCTCCGACGACGCCAAGCGCCTGCGCTGGGTCGACGAGAAGGGCGAGGCCGCGCGCTTCGTTCCCTGGAGGAAGTTCCAGCACCCCGAGCTCGGAGAGGTCGAGATCGGCGGATGGACCCCCTACGCGAAGGCCGAGCCGCCCGAGAGCGAGTACGACGCGATCGCGCAGGGCGAGCTCGATTTCCTCGTCGGCCTCGCGGGGATGCTCCCGCGAGTCGTCACGAGCGATTGCACGGCGACCGATCT
The DNA here is from genome assembly GCA_046155895.1 of Planctomycetota bacterium. Taxonomy (GTDB): domain Bacteria; phylum Planctomycetota; class UBA1135; order UBA1135; genus DASYPQ01. Next base: position 12,443 of record JBJXFB010000062.1, read on the forward strand.
CGGCGGAGGCGTCTGGGAGATCGAAGCCTCAATCGGCAACGGCGCGCTGCTGCCTCTCGCGAGCGTCGCGGGCCGGCGCTCCGAAGTCGTCCGGCCCGCCCGCGTCTCGCTCGAGATGCCCGCGGGGGCCCGTCTCGTCGCGGGCAAGCGCGAGGAGCTCGTGCGCGACCTGGCCGGCAGCGGGGGCCGCAAGGAGTTTCGCTGGCTGGTCTCGGGCACGGCGCCGGTCTCCCTCGCCGTGCTGGTCGAGACGGACTCCGCAGGCGCCACCCGAACCGTTCCGGAGGTGAAGTGATGTCGACGCTCCTCGCCGCGATGCTCCTCCTGCAGGCCGGCGCCGCATCGCGCAGCGCGCCGCAGGGCCATCCGATCGAGCCCGGCTTCCCCGGCACGGCCGTCGGGCACCGGCCCAGGGTCGAGATCCCCTGGAACCGCTTCTATTCCGTGGAGGAGCTCTACGGCCTCCTCGACCAGATCGAAGCCGCGTTCCCGCACCTCGTCCGCCACGAAGTGATCGGGCAGAGCTTCGAGAAGCGCGAGATGCGCGTGTACACGGTCACGAACTCCGAGACGGGCGCGGACCTGACGAAGCCCGCGATGTGGATCGACGGCAACGTGCACGGGAACGAGGTCCAGGGCGGGGAGGCCGCGGTCTACGCCGTCTGGTACCTCACGGAGAACCACGGCAGCAATCCGGAGGTCACGGAGCTCCTCGACGGCTCGGCGTTCTACGTCCTGCCGATGCAGAACCCCGACGGGCGCGCGAGCTGGTTCGCCAGCGCGCACGACGCGCACAGCTCGCGCACGGGGTACGCGCCGACCGATGACGACCTCGACGGTCGCTTCGACGAGGACACCGCGGACGATCTCGACGGCGACCTCCAGATCACGCAGATGCGGAAATACATGCCGGGTCAGGGCACGCACCGGCAGGACACGTACGACTCGCGGATCCTCGAGCGCATCCGCCCGAACGACAAAGGAGTCCGGGGCGACTGGCTGCTGCTCGGCGAGGAAGGCATCGACAACGACGGGGACGGCCGGATCAACGAAGACCCGGCCGGCGGCTACGACATGAACCGGTCGTGGCCGTCGATGTGGCAGCCGGAGTACGTGCAGGGCGGCGCGGGCGCCTACCCGCTCTTCTGGCCGGAAACGCTGTGCATCGCGCGCTTCCTCCTCGCTCACCCGAACGTCGCCGGAGTGCAGTCCTTCCACAACGCGGGCGGGATGATCCTGCGGGGTCCCGGCGCGGAGAGCTTCGGCGAATACCCCGCGGCCGACGTGCGCGTGTACGACGAGCTCGGACGCGACGGCGAGAGGATGCTGCCGTTCTACCGGTACATGGTGATCTGGAAGGACCTCTACACGGTGTTCGGCGGCTTCGTGACGTGGACCTACGAGGGGCTCGGCATCCTCTCGTTCACGAACGAGCTGTGGTCGAGCGAGCAGTACTTCCCGGACAAGTCGAAGGACCCCAACCCCGGCCAGAACTTCTTCGGGACGAACAGCCAGGAGGAGCGCCTCTTCTTCGACGACAAGCTGCTCATGGGCGCCGGATTCGTCGACTGGCATGCCTTCGAGCATCCGCTGTACGGCTCCGTCGAGATCGGCGGTTTCCGCAAGGACGTCGGGCGCGTGCCGCCGACCTTCCTGATCGAGGAGATGATCCACCGCAACGCGATGTTCTGCCTGAAGCACGCGCGCGAGATGCCGCGCGTCTCGATCGAGGAGCCGACGGTCGTCGATCTGGGCGACGGGATCCGGGCGATCGACGTCGTGTTCCGCAACGAGCGCCTGATCCCGACGCGGACGGCGCGGGCGGCGGAGAAGAAGATCGGCGAGCCCGACGCCTTCACGCTGTCGGGGAAGGGCGTCGAGGTGCTCGCCGGAGGCTTCCGCACGGACCGCTGGCGGCCGGAGGAGATCGAGCTCGCCGAGCGCGATCCCTCGCGCCTCTTGCGCGAGGCCGGGATCCCCGGACGCGGCGAGGTACGGGTCCGATGGATCATCCGCGGGAACGGTCAGGACGCGGTGATCGGGTGGGAAGGCGAGAAAGGGCGGGACGCGACGGTGAAGGTCCGGATCCGCTGATCCCGGCGACTTGCGGCGGCAGAACGCTTCCAAACTGACTGGGTTCCGTGTTGCGTCACGAACTTAGCCCTAGGCTACGAGGTGGGTTGCGACGCTGGAGAACCTCGCCAGACCGCATCTCTCTCCAAGTTCCGAGCTCCACCGGAGTAAAGTTGCGGCCCACCACACGGAACCCAGTCAGTTCGGAACGCTTCCGTCATCTTCTGCGCGCCCTCGCGATTCCCATGGTCAAGAAACAAGTCGACTGCGAAGACTGCCGCCACCTGAAGCGTGCCCCCTACGAGGCCGCACGGACGGGCTGCTGGCATCCCGATTTCATGCAGCAGCGGCAGAAGGATGCCTTCCTCGACGAGCAGCAACTCCCCGGCGACCACGAGAAGCTCAACCTGCGCGGGGACTGCCCGAAGTTCGAGGCCAAGCCCAGGAAGCTCTCTTTCTGGAAACGCATGCTGGCCGGGCAGTTCTGAGCCTCCGGGCTCACCCTCGCGCCCGAAACGGTCGATCCAGGAGGGGGGTTCCCCGCCCCCCTCCCCGTGACCTCTCCGCCCCGCAAGGCCCTCGATCCGAGCAAGCTCGTCATCGCGTTCGTCGCGACGCTCATCTCCGCAGCGTTGGGCGGCGAGGCGTACTTCCGCTTCGGACGACTCGTGGAGTACCGCCGTCCGACGACGGGGGTCGAAGGGACACTCTGGAAGAGCCTCGTCCACGGTCGATCCGGGATCCCCGGCCTCGACTACGAGCTGAAGCCGGAAGTCCACCGATCGGTGAACGGCATGCTCGTCGTCACGAATTCGCTCGGCCAGCGAGACCGTGAGCCCCTCGGGGACCTCGGTCCCGAGGGCTTCCGCATCGCCGCCGTCGGCGACTCGCTGACCTTCGGGACGAAGGTCTCGGGTCAGGAGGCGTGGCCGAACGCCCTCGAGCACCTGCTCGGCTCCGCGGCAGCCGAGGACCGGCGCTGCTTCGACGTCGTGAACATGGGCGTCTCGGGGTACAGCTCGTACGACGAGGCCCTGGTCGTGCGCCACAAGGCCCTCGCGCTGTCGCCGCGCCTCGTGATCCTCGGCTACTACCTGAACGATCCCGAGACGGAGCCCGTCCAGCAGCTCCACCAGCAGTTCCGCGAGGCTCGGGCGTGGGAGCACTCGGCCCTGCTGCGGTGGATCGCTTTCCGCGCGCGCATGCGCGATCAGGCTCGTCTCGGCGGCGGGGACATCTTCCGCTACCTGCACCGCGATCCGGAATCGTGGGAGAGCTCCGTCCGGGCCTTCGCGGACATCGCCGAGACGACGTCGAGCCAGGACGTGAAGGTCCTCTTCGTGGTGCTGCCGACGCTGCGGGGCTTCGACCGCTGGGAGGACTACCCCTACGCCGACCTGCACGAGCAGGCCATCGCGGCCGCGCGCGCGGCGGGCTTCGAGACCCTGGACGTCCTGCCGGCCTGGAGCCGCAGCGGCCTGGCCCCGGCCGAACTGCGCGCGGACGAAGAGCACCCGAACGCGGAAGGACACGCGCGGATCGCCGCCACGATCCTCGAGAAGCTCCGCGCGACGCCGAGCCTGCTCGAAGGTCCCCGGTTCGCGCGCGCTACAGCGAGAGCGTCCACGCCGCCGTCACGCTGAAGTCGGGCGCGGACTGGGTGATCAGGTCCTCGCTGAACACGAGGAGCAGCCGCGAGCGCTCCCCGAGATCCCAGGCCGCTCCGATGTCGAGCGACAGCATGTTCCCGCTGATCTCCTCTAGATCGATGTCCTGCGTCGGCGCGTTGGTGTAGACGCTCCCGGCGATCAGGGAAAGGCCGTCGTTCCACCGGTACTCCAGGCCGAGCTGGAGATCGAAGCTGTCGTCAGCCTCGACGCCGGCCTCCTCGAAGGACTCCGAGGACTGCACGTCGACCCAGTCGATGGCCCCCGTCGCCGTCCATCGGCCGAAGGACCGCTCGCCCAGGAAGCCGATGCCGTAGTCGACCTTCCCGTTGCCGAAGCCGTCGCTGTCGGAGCCGGTCGGGAGCTCGATCCCCCCGCGCACCGCGAGCGCGGGCCTGGTCTCGCTCTCCTCGAGGACCGAGACCGTCAGGACGATCGGCACGTCGCCCATCCCGACCTGGTTCCCCTCGAGGTGGTAGGCCTCCGTCCCGCCGTTCACCGCGACCATGCCGTACTGGAACCGCGGATGGTCCTCCCGGCCGCCGTTCGGCAGGCCGAAGAAGTCGTGGAAGTTCTCGATGAACTCGTCGAGGAAGCCGCTCGTGGCGTACACGACCGGGAGCTCGATCTCGAGGTCGGCGCCCGAACCGATTCCGCGGCGCAGGTGCAGGGAGGTCCGCCAGATCTCCCCGTCGAACAGGACCAGGTCGCCGCCGGTCTGCCCCTCCTCGAAGATGCTGGCGTAGGAGGAGAGCACGGAGAGCTCGGTTTTCTCCTCCGGCAAGGTCGTCGCACGCCGGGGCCGGAAGGCGAGTGCGGTGAGCTTCACCGGCTCGAGGGTCCGCGAAGGAACCGGGCCGCGGACGACTTTCGAAGGCGCGTCGGCGTGCTCGGGGACGATCGCGCAGGCCCCGGACAAGGCGAGGGCGGCGAGGAGAACGAGGCCGGCTCGGTCCAAGGCGCGCCCAGGCTATCCGGGGGAGGCGAGGCTTCAACCGCCGCCGACCTCCCGCGCAACCCTTCGGTAAGGAGCCGGGAATCGTCCAGGAGGGACTGGCGCGACAACTACTCCGGTAGTAGAAGGGGGCTCGAGGTCACGCGCCGTGTCCCGCGCCCATCAGCTCGCCGATCTCCAGTACGCGATCATGCGCGTCCTCTGGCAGGAGGGCGAGGCGAGCGTCGCCCGGGTGCAGGAGGCTCTCGGCCCGAACCGAGAGCGCGCGCTCACGACGATCGCGACGATGCTCGCGAAGCTGGAGAAGAAGGGGGTGGTCGCGCACCGCAGCGTCGGCCGGCAGTTCCTCTTCCGCGCGAAGGTCTCCGAGGCGGACGTGCGCCGGTCGATGGTCGGCGAGCTGACGCGGCGGCTGTTCCGCGGCGACGCGGCGGCGCTCGTCAGCCACCTGCTGGCCGAGGAGGAGATCGACCGCGAGGAGCTCGACCGGCTGAAGGCCATGATCGCGGACAAGACCTCCGCGAAGACGCGCAACGCGCGCGAGGAGGGCCGGCGTGGACGGTGAGCGGCTCCTCGCGGGCGCGCTGGCCTGGCTCGTAACCTACGCGGTGCACGGAGCGGTGCTCTGCGCGGTCGCGTGGGCGCTCGGCCGCGCGCTCCCGCGCTTCGTGACGGGACGCAACCGGCTGGCGGCGATCCGCGAGCGGCTCTGGAAGCTGGCGATCTTCGGCGGCCTCGCGACGGCGACGCTGACGACAGCGGGCGCGGGCCCGGGACTGCTGCGCATCGAGCTCGCTCCGGCGCGACCGGCGATCGAGATCGCTTCGAGCCCTCCTCCCCGAGCCGCGCCCAGCCTCGCCGTGCCGGTGACGCGCCCCTCCCCGGACCCGACGCCGGCCGCGATACCGGCGTCTTGGATGGACGCGCTGCTGTGGCTCTGGCTCGGCGGCGTCGCGCTCGGAATCGCTGCGTGGCGGCGGGACCGCCGGAGGATCGCGGGGCAGCTCCGCGGGCGCGTGCTGGCGGGACCGGGCCTGGCCTCCTCGATTCTGGCCGATCTGCGGGCTCGCACGGGAACCCGGGCCGACCCGCTCCTCTGGCTCGCGCCCGAGCTCGCCTCCCCCATCTCGCTCGGCATCCTCCGCCCCGCGATCTGCATCCCCCCGCACGCGGAGACCGGCCTCATGCGCGAGGAGCTCGAGGCGATGCTCGCCCACGAGCTGGCGCACGTCCAGCGGCGCGACGCGCTCCTCCTCACGGCCTGCCGCATGGTCGAGGTCGTCTTCTTCGTCCAGCCGTTCCTCCGTTTCGCTCGCTCTCGCCTGATCGGGCAGATCGAGATCGAGTGCGACGAGCGGGCCGCCGAGTGGACGGGCGACCCCGCCGCGCTCGCGAGCTGCCTCACGGAGGTCGCGACCTGGGTCGTGACGGGACGGCGCCACGAGCTCGTCCCCGCGATGGCGGCGCGCGGCTCGCAGCTCGAGCAGCGCGTGCGCGGATTGCTCGACGAGGCACGAAGGGCGCACGAGCCCGAACGCGGCGCGCGTCTGGCGCCGGCGACCTGGGCCCTGGGGATCGTCCCGCTCGCGTTCGGGGGGATCGCGCTCGACGCGGATCGGCCCGAGCCGCGAGCGCTCGCCGCACAGGCATCGCCGGAGGCTCCGACGGTCGAGGAGCTCACCGCGTCCGCGCGCGAGCTCGGCGCTCTCGCGGAGGCCCTCGAAACCGAATTCGCCGCGCTCGCGGCCGATCCGAGGCTCGCGTCCGCTCCGGAGCGGGTCCGGGAGCACGCGACGGCGATCGAGAAGCGGATCCAGTTCCTGCGCGCGACGAGCGCGCAGCTCGACGCCCTCCTCGCGGAGGGAACCATCCAGGAAAGGTAGGCGTGACGATGAGAGTGCTTCGATTCGCGATCGGATTCGTCTTCTTGACCTCGAGCGCGGCCTCCGTGGCTTGCGCCCAACACGCGACGACCTGCGCCAAGCAGAAAGCAGAGCACGCCCGACGCGAGCATGAGGTCGCGCGTGCGCACTTCGAGCACAGCCTGCAGGAAACCGAGGCTGCCCGGGCGCGCGTCGAACGAGACCTCGAGGCGACCGCGGAGGCCCGGGCTTGCGCCGAGCGAGGCCTGCAGGAGGCCGAAGTCTCTTGCGCGGCGTCGACGGACGCGAAGGCCAAGAAGATCCGGCACTACCACCTGCAAGACTCCGAGAAGCTGGCCGCTGAAGCGCTCCGAGCCTGCGAGGTCGCCGAGCACGTCCAGGAGGCCCTCGCGCGGCAGGTCGACGCCGAGGAGATGCACTCGACCGAAATGCAGCACCACCTCGAAGCGCTCGCGGCCATGACCGAGTTGCAGGATTCGGCGGAGCTGCACGTCCTCGAATTGAATGGAAACGGTCAACTCGGGAGCCTCATGGCCGGCCTCGGTCGGGAGGACGGATCGTCCCAGCGGCTGAAGGAGCGCATCCGCGCGCTCGAGGAGCGCCTCGGGATGGCCGGCGAGCACGAAGAACGCTCGCTCGAGGAGCGCGTCGCCGAGCTCGAGCGCCGGACGATGGCCGGCGAAGAGCGCAAGGCGCGATCCTGGAGCGAGCCCGCGCGGCCGCGCGGGCTCTTCAACCTTCGACCCGCTCCCGTGCCCGCGCTGCCGGGAGAGCACGCCCCGGAAGCGGGACACCCCGCGCACGCCCACCGGGGCGTCTATATTCCGCATGCGCCCGAGGCAGCCGAGGCGCCCGAAGCACCCGAGGCAGCCGAGGCGCCCGAAGCTCCCGAGGCACCTGAGCCCGCGGGCATGCTTCGCCGATGGCAAGCCGAGGGCGCCGGGCCTTCCGCACCGCGTCCGCCGCGAGCATCGGGAGCTCACAGCCTCACGCCGGAACGCCGCAGGGAGATCGAGGAAGTCATGCAGCGCATGCGCGGCGAGATGGACCGGCTGCGCGAGGAGATGAGTCTCCTCCGCGAGCAGATGGGGAACAACGAGCCGATGCGGTCGCTGCGCAGGCTGGGCAGCAGCGGCGGCAGCGGAGGATCCGGAGCGCGCTAGCGCACCTCGAATCGTTCCGCCCCGGTCGCCTGCGCCTCGACGACGTCGACGCCCGCGACGCGGGCCGCCGGCGGTCCGCGCTGGAGCCAGGCGACCATCGTTTCCACGGCCGGACCATCGCCTTCGATCCACGCCTCGACCGACCCGTCGGGAAGGTTCTGGATCCAACCCGCGAGTCCGAGCTCACGCGCGCGCTGCTTCGTGTGCCAGCGGAACGCGACGCCTTGCACGGTTCCTCGGATCCAGGCGTGGCGTGCGACGCGGTCCATGGTCGGAGCGGGAGGATAACCCTCCCGGGGATCGCGTCGTAGGATGGCCGGCATGCGCGCGTGCCTCGCGATCGCCTTGCTGGCGCTCCAGGGCGGTCGGTCGGAGCGCTCCGACTACGGCGTCGCACTCCGCACGCCCGCCGAGGAGCTGCACGCCGGATCGTGGCGCGCATGGCTCGAAAGTCCCGGCGGCGAGCTGCCCTTCGGGCTCGAGATCGACAACCAGGGCGGGAAGCTGTCGGCGACGATCGTGAACGGGGAGGAACGCATCCTCGTTCCATCGACGACGGCCGAGGGTGCCGACATCGTCCTCGACATGCCGCACTACGACTCGTCGATCCGCGCGCGGATCTCGCCGTACGGGACGCGGCTCACGGGCGAATGGAGGAAGCGGTCGGGTGTCGAGCGATGGACGGTGATGCCGTTCCAGGCCGAGGCGGGCGACGCGCCGCGGTTCCGGCCGATCGAAGACGTCCGGATGACGACCCAGGCGTTGGAGGGCCGTTTCGCGGTCAAGTTCGAGAAGAGCGACGATCCTGCCGTCGCCATCCTGCGACCGGGGAAGGGGACCGGCATCGAAGGGACGATCCTGACCACGACGGGCGACTACCGGTGGCTGGCGGGATCGGTTGAGGGTGGGCGGCTGCGCCTGTCGTGCTTCGACGGCGCGCACGCCTTCCTGATCGACGCGAGCCTCGACGATCGGGGCGTCCTGCGCGGCCGATTCTGGTCGGGAGATCGGTGGCAGGAGGGCTGGGAAGCGAGGCCGGATCCGAAGGCGGCGCTACCCGACGAGTTCGAGCAGGTCCGTTGGAAGGAGGGCTTCGGGCTCGCCGACCTGCGCTATCCAGACCTCGACGGGAAGCTGCGCTCGCTCGCCGAGCCCGAGTTCGCCGGCCGCGCGATCGTCATCCAGGTGCTGGGATCGTGGTGCCCGAACTGCCACGACGAGACGTCCTATCTGTCCAAGGTGCACGAACGCTACAGGGAACGCGGCTTGTCGATCGTCGGGCTCGCCTTCGAGCACACCGGGGAATTCGCCCGCGACGCGGAGCAGGTGAAGCGCCTGCGGGCGCGCCACGACGTGAGATACCCGATCCTCCTCGCGGGGCTGTCGGACAAGAAGAAGGCGTCCGAGGCGATCCCCGCGCTCGACCGCGTGCTCGCCTTCCCGACCACGATCTTCCTCCACGGCGACGGTCGCGTCCGCGCGGTGCACAGCGGATTCGCGGGACCCGCGACGAAGGAAGAGCACGCGAAGCTCACGCGGCGCTTCGAGGCGCTGATCGCGGAGCTCCTGGCGGAGTGAAATACGGAACCAGGTTCGTTTTCTCGCACCTGGAGCCGAGTCGAGGCGCGCGCGGCG
>JBJXFB010000081.1:0-48457 GCA_046155895.1 Planctomycetota bacterium
GGCTGCGGTGCTGACGCACAACGCGGGCGACGTCGGACAGGGGCTCGGCGGGAAGGCCCGCGCGCGGGAAAGGGCGCGGTTCGCCGACCTCGCGCGCGAGCGCTTCGAACGCTACGGCGGGGCCTTCGGACGCGCCGCTGCGATCTATCGGGCGGTGCTGGCGAGCGAGGGTCACCGGAACTATCCGCTGCGCGCGACGAAGCTCCTGCGCGCCCACCCCTCGCTGCTGCTCCCGATCGGGCCTTTCCTCGACGACTGGGGCGCGCGTCTCGCGACCTGGCCGGCATGGGGAACGGCCGAACGCGCCGAAGTGCTGTCCGCGATCGTCACGGGCTGCCGCAAGGTCGCGGGACAGGAGTCCTACTACCGTGCGCTCGCGGGGTTCGAGAGCGCGCACCGCGGCGGACTCGATTCGGGCGAGCTCCTCGCTCACTGCGGCAGCGCGGTGCGGCGCGAGCTCAAGGACCCGGTCCTCCGCCGCAGAGTCGCCGTTCCGCGCGCCTCCTTCGAGAAGAGCCTGGCGAAACGCGCGCGCGCGGCCCTGGACGGATTCAGGGCCTAGTCTCCTCCATCCAATCGAGGATCCGCACCGCCCGGGCGTCCCAAGTGTGCTGCGCCGCGCGCGAGAGCAGCCTCGCGCCGAGGCGCGCCCGCAGCGTCGCATCGCGAGCCAGGCGCGCGATCCCGTCCGCGAGCGCTTGCGGGTCGTCGGGCCGGACCAGCACCGCGTCGACTCCATCCTCGAGGATCTCCCGCAGGCTCGGGAGGTCGCTCGCGACGAGCGGCAGGGCGGCCGCCATCGCCTCGAACACTTTCAATGGCGATGTGTAACGCGCGCTGATCGCGGGCTTCGCGCGGTTCGGCACCACGCCGATGTCCGCGGCGGCGAGGTAGAGCGGCACCCGCGTCGGAGGCTGGAAACCGTCGACGCGCACGTTCGCGAGGCCGCCGACGCGCGCGCGCAGCCGTGCAACGTCCTTGTCCATGCCGCCCGCGAACACGAAGTAGAGGTCTGGGAGCGCGCGCGCCGCTTCCACGAGCACGTCGGCGCCCTTCCATTCGAGCAGGCCGCCCGTGTACGCGACTACCGGCACGCCCTCGCGCAGTCCGAGCGCGGCGCGCGCCTGGGATCGCGACGGACGAGAGGCGAACAGCGCCGGATCGAAGCCGTCGTGCTCGACCCGGATCCGCTGCTCGTCGATCCCCAGATGCAGGAGGTCCTCCCGCACGCCGCCCGAGATCGCGACGATCCCGCGGACGCCGCGCGCGGACTCGGCCAGCCAGCGGCGGCGCAGCTTGCCCCCGGGGACCCGGTGGACCTCGAGGAAGACCTGTTCGCGCTTCCCGCGCACGAGCAGGACGGCCGTCTCGACCTCGCGCGAGATCACGCGCGCATCGGGGAAACCAGCGAGCACCCGTTTCGCCGCGCCGCGCGCGAAGGTCTGCTCCTGGAGCCGCGCGGGCGCGTACTGGAGCACGCGCGGCACGCGATCGATCCAGTCGACGCAGGGGACGGACTCCAGGGACGGCGCGCCCGCGTCCGGGATCCCGTAGAAGCCCCACAGCGAGACGCCCGCCGGCAGCGGCATCGACTTCGCGCGCGCGGCGTGCAGGAGCGTCGTCGGCGCCCCCGCGCGCTGGTACGCGGCGGCGCACTGGGCGACCTGGAGCGACTGGGCGCGCTGGCTCGGCATGCGCGCGTTCGCCACGAGGACGAGCGGAAGTCGCGGCTTCACTTTCCTTGGGGCTCGTCGATGCCGATGCCGTCTCCGGTGTACCCGAGCTCGATCAGGCGGCGTCTCAGGTTCTCCATGTCGCGGTGCGAGGGCTGCACGTCGTGGATCGGGATCGGGAGCTTCTCGTTCCAGTCCCGGATCACGGCGAACAGCCGCTCGGCCTCGTCCCTCTCGTGCTGGACCATGTTCGTGTTCTCTTCCGGATCCGCCTCGAGATCGTAGAGCTCCGGCGACTCGGGCCTCCCCTCGAGCGCGTTCTTCCAGCCGTCGGCCTCGCTCAACGTCTCGCGGCGGACGATCAGCTTGCGCCGGCCGTCCTGCGCGGAGATGTAGAGGCCGTTCTCGGCGAAGGAATGGAGCCGGATCATCGGCTCCTCGCCCCGCACGAGGGGCAGGAGGCTGCGGCCATCGATCCGCTTGCGGTCTTCCTTCGGATCACCGCTGCCTTCCGCGCCAGGCGGCAGACCGATCCCGAGCAGGTCGCAGACGGTCGGGAAGAGGTCGATCTCGTCGACGAGCGCGCCGACGCGCTTTCCGGGCGGCAAGCCCTTCGGCCACGACAGGACGAGCGGGATGCGCAGATTCGTCTGCACCATGTGGTCGTGCTCCCAGAGATCGCGCTCCCCGAGCGACTCGCCGTGATCGGAAGTCACGATGACGAGCGTGTCCTCCAGCGCCCCCTGCCGCTCGAGCGCCGCCACGAGCTGGCCGATCTCGCGGTCGGCCTGGCTGACGCCGGCGTAGTAGAGGTTCCGGATCTGGTCGACGTCCGCGGGCGTCGGCTTGTACTCGCCGCGCTCGATGATCTGCCGGTGCGCGGCCCAGAACGACTTCACGGGACCGTCGTACTTCCGGTCGCAGTACATCTCGCGGAACTCGTGCGGCGGATCGTAGGGCGTGTGCGTCGAGTAGATGTGCACCATCGCGAAGAAGCGCCGGTCGCCGTGCTCGTCGAGGAATTTCCGCGCGGCGAAGGCCGTGCTCGAGGGCACGAAGCGCTGCACGAGCTTCTCCCACGCGATCCAGATCAGGAGATCGGCGCGGAAGACGCTCCAGGGACGGTCGAGGACGACGAGGCCGTGGCCCGCGGTCGCCTCGAAGCGCAGGTCGAACCCCCCCAGGAGGCCCGAGGCCTCCGTCAGCGTGCCGGTGTGGAAGGTCCCCGCGATCCAGTCGCCGTCCAGGAGCCGCGTCCCGTCGCGCTTCGTCGCCGACTTCAGATGGAGCGGCAGCGTGACGTTGGGCGCCATGCGCACGCCCGGAGCCATCTTCACGAGCCCGTGGCGCCGCGGGTACTTCCCCGTGAGCATCGAGCCGAAGCTCGTCCAGGTGAACGGCGCCTGCGTGAACGCGTTCTCGAAGACGACGCCGCGCGAGGCGAGAGCGTCGATCGCGGGCGTCTTCACGCGCTGGTTGCCGTAGCAGCCGAGGACGTCATCCCGCAGCGCGTCGACGATGACGAGCAGGACGTTCGGGAGGTCGCGGTTGCGCTCGTTGAGCTCGCCGCGCGAGCCGATGGCGCCGGCCTGGAAGGCCATGTAGACCGCGCCGGAGAGCCAGGCGATGCCGGCCAGGGCCGCGGCGGCGGTCTTCGCCCGCGCGGGCGCGAGCGCGAGCGCGGAGCCCAGGTACCAGGCGACCCGCCACGCGATCGCGAGCATCACGACGCTCGCCGCGAACCGCTCGGGGGACACCGCGGACCGCCCGTAGAAGACGAAGGGCCGAGTCCACCAGTAGATCTCGGCGAAGAGCCCGACCATGAGCCCCAGGCGCAGCGCGAAGAGGTAGCGCCGGCCGTCGGGCTTCTTGGCGAGGAACGGGTGGAGCGGCAGGGCGAGGAGACCCAGGCCGAGCGCGCCGATGAGGAGGTATTGGAACACCGCGCCCGCGAGGCAACCGAGGAACGAGAGAATCCCGAGGCTGGCCGAACCGACTGCGGCCGCGACGATCCCGTCGGCGAGGCCGAAGAGGAGGCCGCAGGCCGAGCCCGCGCCCAGGAAGCTGCGCACGGTCCCCAGCACGCCGGAGGGAGCGCGCGGGACGGGGTGAATCAGGTCCATCCTCGTTGAAGCTACCCGATCGCCGCGTCCGAGGCCTTCGGCATGCGGTACGAAACGTGGCTGGAATCCCGAGACATGCTCGAGGCCTCCTTCGGCATGGCGAAGGCGACGCCGCGAGCGTTTCCGGCCGAGACGAGGCGGTCCTCGACCTCGAGGCCGTTTCCGCGGACGCGGAAGGCGCGCTCGAGCGAGCTGCCTTCGACGCGCGAGCCGTCGCGGTGCGCGAGCGCGCCGGCGAGGAGGACGCCTTCGGAGAGGACGTGGACCTCGGGCGCGAGGTCGAAGGCGCTCGAGAGGCGCGGCTGCGCGAAGGCGAGGACGCCGCGGCGGAAGACGCGGACCGGAGCGGCGAGCGCGGATCCGAAGCGACCGGCGCGGGCGTGGACCCGCGCGAGCCAGAGGGAGAAGCGCATCTCCCCCCCTCCCGAACGCCAGCCGCGCGCGCAGGAGGAGCTCCCCGCCTCTCCCGACCATTCTCCCTCGTCCGAGCCGCCGAGACGGGAGCGCTCGAGGAGGTCGCGCTTCTCCTTCTTGTCGTAGACGCGCAGCAGCCCCGCCCCGTGCGGGCTCCCGTGGTGCACGTTGACCGCCGGTCGCGCGCCTCGCACCCACGCGACGACGCGCTCGTCCTCCAACCGCGCGAGCTGCGCGTCGGCGAACCACCGGACGCGCGGAGGAGCCGGGTGTGCCACCTTCGCCGCCTCCTCCCGCATCGCGTACTCGAGCTCGACCGCCGCGCGCGCGATCCAGGCCGCGTGCGCCGCCCAGAAGAGCGAACACTGGTAGCTCCGCTCGCGCCCGGGCCCGGGGAGATGACTGCGCGGCTCGCCTGTCGGCAGGAGGTGCCCGACCCACGCGCGAAACGCCCGCACGGCCGCGACGCCGGCTCCCGGAGTCGCGAGCACGCGCGACGCGCCGCACAGCGCGTGCACGTCGAAGGGATGCGAAGCGACCTCGTAGCTCGCGCCCCAGTACCACGGCTTCGCCTCGACGAGCCCGCACTTCACGCCGTCGGGCCCGTGGAGCGCCAGGAGGAAGTCGACGCCGCGATCGAGCTGTGCACGGAACTCGGGCGAACCCGGATCGCGCCCGAGGAGCGGCAGCGCGTGGAGGAGGAAGCCCGTGAGGCGCGACTGATAGAAGGAGGAGACGTCCCCCGCGCCCGGATGCTCCCCGCCCCAGGCGATCGGGTGGTAGGGATAGCTCCCGTCGACGTGCTGGATGGCCGCGAGATCCGCGAGGGCCCGGACCGCCGCCTCCTCGAGAACCGGATCGCGCTCGAGAGTGAAGGCCCCCGCGAGACCCGTGAGTCCCCACGCGCGTTGCGCCGGGATGCCCTTGTCGAGGACGGCGTAGCGGAGGTAGGTGCGCGCGTGGAGGAGGCTAGCCGCCGCGAAGCTCTCGCGATCCTGCGCGTCGAGAGAGGGCCCGAGGGCGCGGACGATCGTGGCGAGCGCGTCGCTGGCGGCACCCCCGTCGATGACGTTGTTGCTGTTGTTGAACGGGTCGTGGAAGCCGGGGCGGAAGGTGTGGCAGGGGCTCGTGCCTTCGCGGACGAGATTCAGGACGAGGCGGCGAGCCTGGCCGATCGCGAGCTCGCGCAGGAAGGCCGCGTCGCGCACGGGGTCGAGAGCCAGGAGCTCGCAGGCGGAGACGATCGCGTAGGCGCTCTTGCCGGTGTGCTCGATCTTGTGATCGGGGCACAGGATGCGGCCGTCGCGGTCGCGCAGCGAGGCGAGCCAGGCGAGGGTGCGGCGGAGGGGCTCCTGGATCTCCTCGCGGACGCCGGCGGGCATCCGGGGATCTTCGGATCATGCGGGGGAGGCTTCAACCGTCGGGTTCATGCCTTGGGTTTCTCCTGGAATTCCAGGCGCGAACGAGCGGCGAGTGGATCAGCGCCGGACCTTCGCCTTCCGAGGTGTCGCGGCCGGCTTGGCTGCTTTCGTCGCGCGGCGCGCGCGCTGCTTCTGGGCCTCCGCCTTGATGATCACCGAGCCCTTCGCGTTCGCATCGAGCCGCACACCCGCGAGCTTCAACGCGGCCGCCATCAACCCCTCGATTTCCGCGCGGTCGAAGTCCGCGACCGAGCCCAGCACGACATGTCGCACCGTCTTGCCGCTGCCTTGCAGCAGCTTGTTCGGATCCAACTTCGACAGCCGTGCGCCCTGCCCGAAGTGCAGCTTCACACGGCTCGGGTACAGCGCGATCGAGCACACCCCCCCGTAGCCGTGCTCGGTCGGCGAATACGAGATCACGAGCGCGTCCTGGCTCTCGTACACATAGACGATCTCGAACAGACCGGGCAGCCGGGCACGCAGCTTCGCGCGCAACGCTTTTCCGAACTTGGCCATCGCCGGCTCGTACTCCGCGAAGTAGCTCGCGAGCTGCGTTTCGGGGTTCGTCACGCGTTTTTCCTCTGACATGGTCCTCCGGTACGACTCGACAAAGTCACGGGTTCATCTCCATCACCACTTGACCATCACCGCGTTCGTCGCGTTGAACGTCGCGGGCGCGGGGTTGCAGAACCCCGGATCGGGGTCGCGGTAGTAGACCTGGTAGTAACGGTAAGTGCCGGGACGAATGGGATCGCCCAGCGCGGCCGACTGCGCGCTGATCGAGGGATAGCCGACTCCGGGG
The DNA here is from genome assembly GCA_046155895.1 of Planctomycetota bacterium. Classification (GTDB taxonomy): domain Bacteria; phylum Planctomycetota; class UBA1135; order UBA1135; genus DASYPQ01. Next base: position 6,434 of record JBJXFB010000081.1, read on the forward strand.
TAGCGCGCTGAGCCCGCCGAAGCCGTTTTCACTCCGATGCGCTCGAGGCTGCCGCCGATGCAGCGCACGCCGTCACCGAAGGCGACCGGAGAGGCGAGGAGCGCGCGCGCCTGGAAGAAGATGCAGAGCGCCGAGGGAATCACATCGGTCGCGCCGAGCGCGACCCGATCGGGCTCGACCGATCCGTGAACCACCAGCCGCGCTCCGCGCGTAGCCGAGTTGTCGCAGCCGCGGCCGCTCGAACCATTGTTTCCGCACGGGCACGCCACGCTTCCGACCTCTCCATCGCCCAAGCAGAACGGCGGTTCGCAGGTCGGGCAGCCCTCGTAGAGGGCGACGGAATGTCCATCGCCCGCGGCGACTTTCACGTAGGAGAGCCCGACAGGGAGCGGGGGCACGTTGCACGCCCCGTAGTAGTTGTCGCCCCAAGCCACCATCGAACCATCGCTGCGAACCGCGACGTCGTGGTTGTAGCCCGCTGCGATGTCGACATAGGTCAATCCGCTCGGGAGGGGCGGCACGGTACACATCGGGACATAGAAGCAGTCCCCCCACCAGATCGCCGAGCCGTCGCTTCGTATCGCGATGCTGTGACTCTCCCCGGCCGTGACCTTGGTGTACGTGAGGCCGATCGGCAGCGGCGGTACGTACGTGAAGAACTCACCCCACGCCACGACCGAGCCATCGCTCCGAAGCGCGACGTTGTGCGCGGAGATGTCGAAGACATGGCCCCCAGCGGCGACCTGAACGTAGAGGAGACCGCTCGGAAGGGGGGGCACGTCGCACTGGCCGTGGTTGTTCTTGCCCCACGCGACGACGGATCCGTCGCTCCGCCGAGCGATCGTATGGTTGTTCCCTGCGGACGCTTCGACATAGGTCAGACCGGTTGGCAGCGGCGGCACGTTGCACTGACCATCGAAGTTCGACCCCCAAGCCACGATCGAACCATCGCTGCGAACTGCGACCGAGTGGCCAGTCCCGCCGTCGACGTCTACGTAGGTGAGGCCGTTCGGGAGGCTCGGCACGATGCACTGACCGTTTGCGTTCCATCCCCACGCGACGATCCAACCATCGCTCCGGAGGGCAAGCTCGTGGAACGGACCCGCGGCGACGTCGACGTAGGTGAGGCCGGGTGGCGGAGGAGGAGCGCCGGCGAGACCGCCCCACGACACCGCGCCGGATTGCCCCAACGCAGGGGAAGTCAAGCTGGAAAGGGCGGCGACGACGCCGGCGGCGAACACGACCAACCTGCCGGTCGAACGACTCGGGGGGGTCATGGCATCCTCGTTTCGCGTCTCCTGGACGGACTGTTGACCGCCGCGCAGCCTAACCGGAAGCGCTAGAACTGGGGACCTCGTCAACGCTTGTTGACAGGGGGCAGCCCTTCCGCGCCTCGACCTCGCGCCGGACTGTCCTCACGCAAGCGCAGGTCCCCTCCCTCCGCGTCGCGGAACTTCGGATCAAGGCCGCTCACCGCGTCCCCTTCCTTCGTCGGCATCTCCGGCGGCCCGCGCTTCGGGTCGTCGAGGCAGTGCCAGTAGTTCCGCACGAACCGGAACGTCTCCGGCGCGGTCTCCGTGCCCACGTTGACCGGCACGCCGACCTCCGACGCACGGTAGGCGACGAGGTTGTCGCTGAACACGCCGCCGCGACAGGCCACGAACCCCGGCTCGCGCGTCTCCTGCAGGATCCGCGCGAACCACTTCCTCGGCCGGTAGAAGGTGTTCCAGCGCACCGTCGCGCCGTCGACGCCGACGAAGGCGACCGGCGCCTCCGATCCGACGAAGGTGCAGCCCGCGACGAGCAGGTCACCCGCTTCGAAGCCCTCCGGCCGCGGCCGGAAGTACTGCAGCGCCGTGGACCCCCCGAGATGCACCGCTCGCGTCCCCGCGTGCTCGAAGCGGCAGCCGCGCACCGCGACGTCGCGCGTTCCGCCCTTCATCTGCACGCCATTCGCGGCGGGATCCTCCTCGCGGTCGCGGAACGTGCAACCCTCGATCACGCCGCGATGGCAGCCCACCATGTCGACCGCCGACCCGTTGCGCCCCCAGCGCTCGACCGTGCAGCGCTCGAGGCGGAAATCGTCCACTCCGGAGAGCTTGATCCCGTCGTCGTTCCCGCGGCCGCCGCAGTCGCGCACGACCAGGTCGCGCAGGACGACGTGCTGCGAGGGCGACTCGAAGCGACCGCCGTCGTCGACGTTCAGGCCGTTCCCGGGAGCTCCCTCGATCGTCAGTCCGGCGATCTCGAGGTGCGACACGCTCGAGAGATGCACCTCGCCGCGAAAGACGGGGCGATCATCGGCGGTCGCGGCGCGCAGGACGACAGGCCTTCCTGGAGCTCCGTGCACGCCCGCCGCGAAAAAACCTTCGTACTGGCCCGGCGCGACGAGGATGCCCGTCCCGGGTGAGGCGGCGGCAAGCGCCTGGCGGAGTTCGGCGATCGTCGCGACACGGACTTCGCGGGGGCTCTCCGTCGGAGCCTGCGAAGTCAGGAGGAGCAGGAGGAAGGCCGGTCGCACGGGGCACGCCAGACTACCGAACGGTCGCGCGGTCCGGTCCGTTCGACTCGGCCTTCAACTCCTCAGCAACCCCGCGTACGCCCGCCACACCGGCACGATCGGCTCCTCGCGCAGGCCGTTGATCCGCCGCCGCATCTCCTTGGCGAGCCTCACCAACACCGTCCACCCCACGCACCCCTTCACCCACCATCCCGCCGCGCGTCCGAGGTGCTTGCGGTACCAGAGGAGCCTCTGCGCGTGCCACTCCGGCGACAGATCGGGGTAGTCCCTCTCCGCGACCCCGTCGACGTCCACCGCGAGCGAGTTCGGCATGAACCCGAGCCTCCACCCCGCCTCGCGCACGCGCATGCACAGGTCGGCCTCGTGGAAGTGCGGGTACAGCGTCTCGTCGTAGGTTTCCACGCGCTTCAGCGCGCGCCGCCGCATCAGGAGGCACGCGGTCGACGTATCCTCCACGTCGCCGTCGAGCGCGTAATCGAAGTCGCAGGCGAAGATCTCCTTCAGCTGCGGCGCCTCCGGCCGCCACTGCTCGAGCGGCGTGCCGAGCCACAGCGCGGACTTCAGCGTCGGATGCCGCTGGTGCGGCGCGACCGTCGTGCCGTCGGGGCGCACCAGGTGCGGGACGACGGCTCCATGGCGCATGTTCGTCTCGAGGAACGCCAGCATCTCACGCCCGGTGTTCGGGCAGAGCTGCACGCCCGGGTCGAGCAGGAGCAGGTACGCGCCCTTGGTCATGCTCACGCCGCGCTCGACGCACCGCACGAAGCCCAGCGGCTCGTCGTTGCGCACGACCCGCGCCCACTCGAACTCGGCCGCGACCTTCCGTGCCGTGCCGTCGGAGCTGGCGTCGTCGACGACGACGACCTCCGACGAAAGTGGCAGGGAATACTGCAGGGACTCGAGACAACCGCGCAAAGGATGACAAGCGTCGCGCGCGACGATGACGACCGATACTTCACTCAAAGGACCACCCCTCCACCCTCCGAGCCGGTGCCCGCCGGCCCGCCTTCCTGCCTGCGAGGGGAACCTCGTATCCCCCCGCGAACGGAGCCAGCCACTGCCCTGGTCCACCTCCGCCTGGGATCCGTTTCGGTCGGGCAGGAAGCGGATCTGGAGATCGAAGCCGCTCCCGACGGTAAGGCGTGCGTCGCGCTCAGGCAGGGGCCGAGGACTCGGCCCCCATCCATCGCACGAGCCGCTCCATGAGCGCCTCGACCTCGTGGTCGCGCTCCACGATCCGGCGCAGGCGCTCCCCCATCTCCTCCCGCTCCTCCTCCGACATCCCGAGCAGCTTCTCGATCCGGTCCGCGAGCTGCGCGGCGTTCCCCGGCTCGAAGGAGAGCATCTCGGCCTTCTCCCCGAGCTCCGTGAACAGCGGCAGCGCCGCTTCGTTGCACGACACGACCGGCCGCATCGCAGCCATCGCCTCGAGCACCACCTTGTCGAGGCTGCCCGTCAGGCTCGCATTCACCACGACGCTCGCGCGGTGGTAGTACGCGGGCACCTCCCGGTACGGCACGCTCCCGGCGCGCTCCACGCGGCCCTCCATCGCGCCCAGCCGGATCTCGTCCTCCACGGTGCGCAGGTAGCCCTTGTCCGACTCCGTCATCCCCGCGCCCACGAGATCGAGGTGCACGTCGTGCCCGCGCGCGACGAGGATCGCGGTCGCGTCGATCACGGTCAGCGGATCCTTGCGCGGCGTCACGCGGCCCACGGCCAGGATCCGCGGCGGCATCGCGCGCGCTCCGCTGCTCACGGCGCTCGTCTCGCGCGGCGCGAAATGCGCGAGATCGATGCCGTGGCCGGTCACGACGCGCTTCTCGGTCTCGACGCGCAGCGACTCGGGGCTGGCCGTGAAAACTTTCTCGACCGCCCGCACGGCGCGGCGCAGGCGGCCGTCGACGCCGGCGTGCGTGTACCAGAGGAAGAGCCTGGCTCCCGCACGCCGGGCCGGCCTGCGGGCGAGCAACGCGTAGCGGGGCACCATGTGCGCGAGCACGGTGTCGAAGTCGTCCTGGTCGAGGGCCTCCGAGAGGATCGCGCGGTACTTCAGCCACCGCGAGAGGGCTCCCTTCCGCCCGACCACGCGCACGTCCACGTTCTTGGGCAGGCCGGAGACGTCCCCGGCCTCCAGCGCGACGATGCGCACGCGCTCGCAGTGCCGCGCGAGGCCCTCGATCCAGCGCGGGACGAAGCCGAGGACGGCGTCCTGCGCGTCGACGACCTGGGTCAGGAACAGCAGCTTCACTCGGCGCCCTCCGCGAGGCTCTTCAGGCCCTCGGCGTAGTTCCGGATCGTCTTCGCGTACTCGTAGCGCGCCGCGATCGCGCGGGCCGCTTCGCCCATCTGGCGCCGCGCCTTCTCGTCGGCGAGCACCTCGCCGATCGCGCGGGCGAGCCCGGGCGCGGTGAAGTCGGCGAGCCTTCCGCAACGTCCGTTCGCGAGCAGCTCCCCCATCACGCCCACCTTCGTGCTGACGACCGGCGTCCCGCACGCCATCGCCTCGACCGTCACGCGCGGGCCGCCTTCGCAGCTCGATGCGCACACGGCGAGCCTGGACCGCCGGTAGATCCTCGCGAGGTCGGAGGGCGACTCGACCCACTCGATGAAGCGCGCCGCGTCCCCGAGGTTCTTCTTCGCGCGCGCGCGGGTCGGCTCGAGCATCGGGCCCTTGCCGACGAAGAGGGCGGTGCGCGGCTCGCCCTTCGCCCGGAGCGCGGCGAGCGCGTCGACGATCCTGTCGAGGCCCTTGTTCTCCACCATCCTCCCGACGAACACGACGTCCTGGTCGAAGCCGTTCGAGCTCGCGCCAGGCGCATCGGGCTTGAACACCTCGAGGTCGATGTAGAGCGACGGCAGCACGAGGATCTTCTCGCGGGGCACGCCCCAGCTCTCGAGCAGCGGCGCCATCTCGCCCGAGTTCACGACGCGGAACGCGGCCGCGCGGCCCTTCGCCCAGCGCACGTAGCGCCGCGCGAGCGTGCGCTCGAAGCGCTCCCGCCATCCGGTCGCGATCGGGACGCCCGGCACGTGGTGGATCTCGGAGACGTAGGGCACGCCGCTCGCCTTCGAGAGCGCGGCCGCGCCCACGCCGTTGCGGAACCAGCCGTAGTCGTGGCTGACGATCAGGGAGTGGCCGTGCTCGGACAGGAGCTCCGCGCCCTTCTTCGCGATCCATTTCGCCGCGCGCGAGCGCGGGAGCGGCGAGGGGTGGAAGTGCACGCGCTCGTGGATCGTGAGGACCGCCGCGGGCCTGGCGGGCCTCGGCACGAGCACGTCGATGCGCTCGAAGTGCTTCGAGAACTCCCGCTGCATCCAGAAGAAGGGACCCTTTTCGCCCGCCACGACCTGACGGTCGCCCGAGACCATCAGGAGGCGCATGCACGCTCCTCCACGACGATGCGGTAGACCTCCTCGAGCCGCTCGGCCAATCGCTCGGCGCTGTGGCGGGTCGCCACGCGCATCCGCGCTCTGTGGCCCATCGCGCGCGCGAGATCCGGCTGGAGGAGGAGCTGGTCGAGCCCGAACGCGAGCTCGTCGACGTCGTGCCCGAGGAAGCCCGAGCGCTCGTGCGCGACGATCTCGCCGACGCCGCCGACATCCATCGCGACCGCCGGCTTCGCCGCCGCGGCCGCCTCGATCAGCGCGATCGGCATCCCTTCGCTGCGCGAGGTCAGGAGCACCGCGTCGAGGTCGGAGAGCACGCTCACCATGTCTTCTCGAACGCCGATCAGGTGCGCGCGGCGCGCGAGATCGGGTTCCAGGGCTCCGATCGCACGCTCGAGCATCCCGCGCAGGCTCCCGTCACCCACGAAGACGAGGTGCAGGCTCGGGTGGCGCGACGCGAGCATCGTGAAGACCGCCAGCGCCTTCTCGGGCTGCTTCACCTCGGCCAGGCGACCCACGACGCCGGCGAGGAAGTCCTCCGGCTGCGCGCCGACGAGAGCGCGCAGCTCCCCGCCGGGCGAGCGCGCGTCCCGCGGCTCGATCGCGAGGAGCGGATCGAGGTCGATGCCCGGCGGCACGACGACGAGGCGCCGCTCGTCCTCGACGATCCGCAGCCGTACGAGGTCCTCGGCCGTCGCGTGGCTCACCGCGAGGATCCGGTCGGTCTTCTTCGCGAGACGCCGCTCGAACGCGACCAGGCCCGCCGACATCGGCCGGGGGAAATACCCTTCGAGCACGTGCCCGTGGAACGTGTGCACGGTCGCCGCCCGCGGGACCGCGGCCGCCGCGCGGCGCCCGAGGGCCCCCGCCTTCGACGCGTGCGTGTGGACCACGTCCGGGGCGAACTTCGCGAAGGCCGAGCGCAGCCACACGAGCGCGCGCAGGTCCGAAACCGGAGCCAGCCCCCGCGCGAGTCCCGGCACGCGCTCGACCGCGAGGCCGCGCTTCTCGAAAGCCTCGAAGAGATCGCCCTCCCCCGCCTCCGACTTGCCCGCGAAGACGCGCACCTCGTGACCCTTCCGGGCGAGCTCCGGATCACTCCCCAGCGCCTGCCGCGCCGGACCACCGAGGTTCAAACGCGTCAACACGCGGGCGATCCTCACACGCTCCTCCAGCCAGGCATGGTCGCTGGAAGTCTACGGGAATCGGCTTCTCCCGCGAAGGGAGCCAGCTTCAGGCGAAGAGCGCGAGGTGGTAGGCGACGAGGAGCGTGTAGGCCCCCGCCGCCGTCCAGAGTCCGATGCGCGCGATCTTGAAGTTCTTGTGCACGCACAGCACGAGCAGCGCCATCCCGACGAGCGCGGATTTCAGGATCACGAAGCGCGTGAGCCCGGCCTGGAGCAGGTAGTCGGCGATGGGATTGATCTCGGTGCCGCCGCCCTGGAGGTGGATCAGCGTGAAGAAGCTGTCCGCGACGTTCGCGAGGATGATCCACATCAGCGCGATGAGCAGGCCGGCGCCGTAGAGGTCGACGAAGCTCCCTTCGCGCTCCGCGGCGCGCCGGACGACCGTTCGCTGACCGCCCGCGAGCGAATAGGTCGAGAAGCGCGGCGTCTTTCCCTCGCGCCGGTCCTTGCGGCGCAATTTCGCTGAGCGGGCCGAGCGGATCGGCTTGGCCGGATGCGGCTGTTCCTGGGATTCCATCGCCGCCTGCCAGGCCTATCGGCCGCGGTCCGGCGGGGACTTAAGGACGCGAGGGCGGCCGCCCCGAGAGGACCTCGGCGTAGACCGCGAGCGTCTCCTCGATCATCCGGTCGAGCCGGAAGCGCTCGCGGACGCGCGCGCGGCCCGCGCGGCCCAGGCGGGTGCGCAGATGCGGTTCGCCGGCGAGCGCGGACATCGCTGCGGCGAGCGCGGTGGCATCCCCTGGCGGAACCAGGAGGCCGGTCTCGTTCTCCACGACGACCTCGGGAACCGCCGAGACGCGCGTCGAGACGACGGGGAGGCCGGCCGCCATGGCCTCGAGGAACACGAGGCCGAATCCCTCCCAGAGCGAGGCCATCACGAAGGCGTCCGACGCCGCGAGCAGCTCGGGCACGTCGCGCCGGATACCCGCGAAGACGGCGCGGCCGCCCAGGCGGAGCTCGCGCGCGAGCCCCTCCGCCGCCCGCCGCCCGTCGCCGAAAGGGTCGTCGCCGACCAGGAGCAGGCGCACGCGGTCGTCGCGGACCTCGGACAGCGCCCGGAGCAGAACGTCGTGGGCCTTCTGGGGAGAAAAGCGCGCGACGCAGACGAAGACGACGTGCTCGGCGCGGAACCCGAAGCTTCCGCGCACCGCGTCGCGGTCCGCCGTCGCGGCCGTGGCGGTCTCGAAGCGCGCCGGATCGATCCCGTAGTACACGCGGCGCATCCGGGCCGGATCGAGGCGTCCGTGCTCCGTGAAGAAGCGGCCGACGTGGTCGGAGAGGACGATCGTCCGCCGGGGCAGGGTCCCGAGGATTCCGTGCACGATCGAGACCAGCGAGCGCTCGAGGATCTTCTCGTCGTTGTGCTTGCTCGACACGAGCGCCGAGCGCCTTCCAGCGAGCGTCGCGACGACCGCGCCTGCCGCGTCGGCCTTGAGCAGGTGCGTGTGGACGAGATCCGCCCAGCGCGCGGAGCGGAAGATCCCGGCGAGCCCCGCGCGGCCGACGAAACCTGCCCCGGCTTCGCGCAGGTCGGGAGCGAGCGAGCCCTTCCCCTTGAGGTACAGGACGCGGACCGCATGGCCGCGCGACACCTGGCCGCGGACCTGCTCGAGGAGGTGCATCTCCGCGCCTCCGACGTCGAGCGTCGTGATCAGGTGCAGGATCTTCACTCGAGTTCGCCGTACACGGCGAGGAGCCCGTCGACCATGCGCGCGGAAGTCCAGCTCGCGAGGACGCGTCCGCGCCCTCGCTCGCCCATCGCACGGCACTCGGCCGGCGTGAGCCCTAGGATCTGGCGGCAGGCCGCGGCGATCGGATCGACGCCGATCGCGGAGGCGAGGAACCCGTTCTCTCCCGGCCGCACGACGTCGCGCGCGCCGTCGACGGGCGTCGCGACGACCGGACGGCCTGCGGCCATGCTCTCGAGCACGATGTAGGGCATGCCTTCCCAACGGGAAGGCAGGAGCGTGAAGTCGCAGGCCGAGACGATCGCGGGCGCATCGGAGCGGTGGCCGAGGAAGCGGACGCGACCGGTGACACCGAGTCGCGCGGCGAGCGACTCGAGTTGCGCCCGCATCTCCCCGTCGCCGGCGACGACGAGGTGGAGGCGGTCGAGGCCGGGCCGCACCCGGGCCTCGATCGCGAGGTCCTGCCCCTTCGCGAGGTTGAGGAGGCCGATGACCGCCGCGAGAGGAACGCCCTCGGGGACGCCGATCTCGGCACGCGGGATCGGCCGCGCCCCGACCCAAGGCGAGGGATCGAGGCCGTTCGCGACGACGCGGATCCGGTCCGCGGGGACGACTCCGGAGCGGCGGATCGTCTCGGCCTCGGTCTCCGAGACCGCGATCGTGCGCTGGGTGTGACCCGCGAGGGCCATCTCGACGTCGCGGAAGAGCTCGCGCTTCCAGGCCGGGAACATGGCGTCGAAGAGGAAGGCGAAGGTGTGCGGGGTGTGGACGCGCGCGCCGATGCCGGTCGCGACGGAGGCGAGGCGACCCAACGCCCCGGCCTTGCTGCTGTGCGTGTGGACGACGTCAGGGCGAAGACACTCGAGGTGGCGCGCGAGGGCGGCGAGGTGAGCGAGGTCGCGCCCCGGCTGGATCTCGCGGACCATGGGCAGGCGCAGGACGCCGACGCCGGAGGCCTCGAGGTACTGGAGATCGCGCTCGAAGTCGGGCTGGCGCAGCGTGGAGACGGCGAGATGGACGTCGAGCCCGCGCGAGCGCAGCCCCGCGGCCGCATCGACGATGTGCCGGCGCGTGCCGCCGATCGTCGATTCCATCACGTGGAGGATGCGCATGCGGGGACGCGCGACAGTTTGTCACAGGAAGGAGCCTGCGCGAAACGCTCCTCCGCCCGTGCCGCGCGCGCGGTGGCGAGCGCGATCCGTCAGGCCGCCGCGCGAGGCCCCTCGCGCGTCGCATCCGTCCCGGCGGGAGCTCCCGCCCGGCTCTGCCGATGCATCGCCGTCGCGCGGTTGATCAACGCGCACAGCTCCATGAACTCGTCGCCTTCGCGGAGCTTGCACTCGGCGGTCGTCTTCCCTTCGAGCATCTGCTTCAGATACATCTCGAAGCGGTAGATCGGTCCCAAGATGCGCCTCGTGGCGAGCACGCCCACGTAGAGCGTCGCGGGGAAGAGCAGCGCCGACGACCCGAACAGCACCCACAAGAGCCGCCCCGGGAGCTCTCCCATCACGATCGCACCGTCGTCCGGCAGCTCCGCGGCGAGCTGCGATATGACCTGGATGAAGACGAGGTACTGCACCAGCAGCCCCAGCACGGACACGCCCAGGAAGCTGAGGATCAAGTGCATCTGCAGCTTGGGGCGGATCAAACGAAACTTGCGTCGTTGATGGTGCATGGGCGCTCCGGGGGACTCGAGACGGGCTGGAGCTTGATCGGTCCACCCGGAACTTTCCTTGAGGGGGCCGCCCAGGCCGGGTGTGCCCATTCTTTCCGCCCCCGCTCCTGCCCGGGAACTTTCTTCGCCCACGGCCCCCCCGGAATCTGGCAACAGCCCTCGGGCGCCGCCCCGTGATTCCCGATATGGGAATTCGAACCTACGGCGCCGACGGGGCTCTTCGAGAAGGCGTTCGAGGTTCGGGAACCGATGTCCGAATCCGCGATGCGCTCCGAGGACCGACTCCTTCGCCCGCTTTCCCGGCGCGCTGGTCGCGCGGGAATGACGCTCATCGAGCTCGCCATGGCGATCACGATTCTCGGCGTCGCATTCCTCATGTACGCGGGCACGAGCATCTCCGTCAACCGCCAACGCGAAGCGACGCGCGAGAGCTCGGTCGCCGCGTTCGCGGCGCGCGACGTCCTCGAGAACATCCGGGCGGAACCGATCGCGGACGTCTTCGCGATCTACAACCCCGATCCGGCGGACGACCCCGACGGTCCCGGCACCGCGGTCGGACACCGCTTCCCCGTTCCGGAACTGAGACCCGTCCCGGGCATGCCCGACGGCATGATCGGGGAAGTGCAGCTCCCGACGATGGAAGTCGCGCCGGGTGTGTGGGAGCTGCGCGAAGACCTCGTCCGCCCCGACCTCGGGATGCCGCGCGACCTCAACGGCGACAGCATCATCGACTCGGTCGACCACTCGAACGACTACCTCCAACTGCCCGTCCGCGTGCGGCTCGACTGGAAAGGCCGCTACGGACTGCGATCCCTGAGGATGGACACCTTCCTCGTCCATTACCGGAGGGGAGTCTGATGCGCAGCAACGGGCGTGCGGGGTTCACCCTGATCGAGATGGTGATCGTGATGGCACTCGCCACGATCCTGATCGTGAAGATCGTGCTCCTCCTCCGGATGCAGGGAGAGGAGCAGTCGCGCACCGAGACGACCGTCGCGATGGAGACGAATGCGCGCCGAGTGATGGAGCAGATTGGCTACGCCCTCATGGGAGCCGCCGACGAGAGGCTGGATCCCGACGCGCCCTTCCCGTTCTACTCCAGCGAGCTGCGGTACGAGGCGAGCCTCGGCGTCGTCGACGGCGAGATCGTCTGGGACGACCCGGAATGGGTGGGCCTCACCGAAGCCCAGGGCCAGCTCGCCTGGAAGGAGCGCCCCGACGAGCCCGACGAGAGGCGCGTCGTCTGGACCAACGCCGTGCGTCCCTTCCTGGCCGGCGAGCTGATGAACGGAGTGGACGACAACGACAACGGCCTGATCGACGAGAAGGGTCTGGCCTTCTGCATCGACCGCTCGGCCAGCCGCCCGAAGGTGGTCATTCGGCTGACCCTCGAACGCAAGGATTCGCACGGACTCCCCCTCACGTCGACCCTGCAAGAGACCGTGACCTGTAGGAACTAGGGAGATGCTCGCGATGTGGACGAACAGGATGCCTCTGGGGATGGGACGCCGGACGGAACGCCGGGAACGATGCCGGGGCGGAGCCCTGCTGCTGGCGACGATCTCGGTCGGGGTGGTGGCCGTCGTCACCACCTGCCTCCTGCAGGTCGTGAGCGTTTCCAATCGGCGCGAGCAGAGCGCTTTGGACACTCGGCGCGCGTTCTATCTCGCGGAAGCGGGTCTCGCCGAGGCTTATGCAGGGATCCGGGTCGGCAAGACGGGACGCGTGGGGACGCGCACGACACCGGCGAGGCTGGGCGACGGCCTCTTCTGGGTGGAGGCGACCGATCCCGACGAGGGGCGCATCGAGCTGACGAGCACGGCGCTGTGCGGCGTGGGCCGCGCCTCGCTCTCCATGCACGTGGAGCAGGGCGAGCAGAGCGTTGCCACGCTGGGAGTCTTCTCCAGCGCGGCGCTCAGCATCCCGCCGGGCTCCACCATCCAAGGCTACGATTCCGAGGGAGGCCCCGGCCTCGCCACGGGCCGCATCGGCTCGAACGGCAACATCTCGGCCACGGGGACGATTCTCCGACCGACCGTGATCCGCGCCGACCTGCTGCCCGGGCCGAGGATGACCGCAATCCTGGGACCCAACGTCACCCACGAGGGCGGGATCGAGCCACGCGATGCGGCGGTGGCTCTGCCCGCCGTCGAGATCCCGTTCGTGCCGACCTCACCCGGCGTCTACCACAATGCGCCGATCCCGCTGGTGCTGCCTTCGGGGGACGTGGAGAAGGCCTTCTTGAGGGTGGCCGCCGACTCCCAGGTGATCGCGCAGGGACCCTGCGACCTGGTCGTGAACGACCTGATCCTCGAACCCGGAGCGACGCTCGAGTTCGACACGCAGCTCGGGGCCATCCGGGTGTGGGTGCTCGGCTCGCTGACGATGGACGCGGGATCCGAGGTCGCGTGCAGCGACACGGACTCGAGCCAGGTGCTGATGCAAGTGGCATCGGCATCCCCGGCCCTCATGGCATCGAACGGGGCCCTTTACGGCGTGGTGTACGCCCCGAGCGCGGAAGTCACCATCGGATCGCAGGCCGAGCTGCACGGGTCCGTCGTGGCGAAGAAGCTGAACTTGACCGCGGGAGCGATGCTCTCCTTCGATCAGCACCTGGATCAGACCAGCGAGGAGGCCCAGATGCCGAAGCTCCTCTCCTGGCGCATCCTGGAGCTCGCGAATTCCACTGGACCGGGCGGCGCGAACGATCCGTTCGCCAAGATGGGTCTGGACCCCGCCCTGCTCCCGCCGCCCGCGATCGCACACGAAGATCAGGTGCTCGACGTCACCTACACCGACAAGGGCGGCGTGGTCTTGACCTACAACGGGATGGAGAGCGGCTTCGACTGGACCGACGTTCGGGAAGTGGACTCCTTGAGCCGCGACGGCGCGCTGGTCGCCCTCCCGCCTCCGGACACGCTCCCGACTCCGCCCACGCCCCCGGATTCGATAGCGACCACGACCATCCGCAACACGAGCCTGACCTCGGGAGCCCTTAGCACCACCTTGATCGCTCTCCCGCCGCTGACGCTCACGGAGATCCTCGCAGTGACCCATCGGCAGCCGCCCCTGAACTCGAGCGACTTGCGCGACGTGCTGATCGACAACAGCCGCCTCGGCTCGACGGCGCTCCTGGCGGTCATGGACCGGGATGTGCCCATGGACTCCTCGCACCTGAGGGATGTCCTCGATGCATCGAGCCCGCTGCCGCCCGACGTCCTCGCGCGGGTCATCACCGGCCCCACGCCTCTCGACTCGACCGACAAGCAGGCCGTGCTGTCCAGAAACGGCGTCGACACCCGGGCGATCTACTAGCGGTCGGGAGTCCTCCCGAATTCGTCCATGATCCTCCTCCTTACGACACCGTTCCCGATCTCACCCGAGCAGGCACCGCAGGCCGCCGAGGTCCGTCAACAGCCTCGGTCCGCGCGGCAGCGAGCAGCCACCGATCTCGTGCTGCGCGCCCTCGGAGGCAATCCCTCTCCGACCATCGCCCAGGAGCTGTCGGCGCTCGGGCCGGACTTGATCCCGTTCCTCCTCCAGGTCCTGACGAAGGAGGGCGTGCCCGTCGGCGCCGACCCGGAGCACCCGGTCGTCCTGAAGGCGACGCCCGAGCTGCAGGGCCAGGTGCTGGACGCGCTCGCGGCACTCCCGCGGGAGCCGCTGCTGCAGCAGCTCCGCACCTACGCGGCCTCCACGGACTTCGCGGAACGCGTGGCGTGCATGCGCGTGCTCGGCCGGACGGGAACGAACGAGCAGATGGATCTCCTCGCGAGCCTGGCGGCGCCCATCGGTCCGACGGGACTCCTCCCCTCGAAAGTCCGAACGGCTTTCCAGGATGCGTTGGTGCGGATCCTGGCGCGCGACAGCAAGGCGTTCTCGCGCTTCGTGGATCTCTACGGGCGGATCCCTCAGGCCCTGATCTTCTCGATGATCCGCGCCGCCGAAGAGCAGTCTGCACCGCGGGCGATCGAGTTGCTCGCTGGGCTGCTCGGCACCCGCACGGAGGCGGATCCGTTCCTGCTCGCGGAGATCACTCGCCTGGCCGATCAGAGCCGCCTGCCGACGCCGCGCGAGGTGTGCGCGCTCTTGCGACGCTACCTGGCCGACGCCGACCTGCAGCGGCTGAGGCCGGCCGTGACCCTCGCAGGCGCGCTCGAGGACCACGAGGCCGTTCCGGAGCTGGCACGTCTGCTCGAGCACGAGGACGCGCAGGTCTGCCGCGATGCGCGGAGCGCCCTGAAGAAGATCGTGCGCAAGGACCTCGGCCGGCTGCCGGGACCCTGGACGGCCTGGTATCAGAACGAGTCGGGATGGTGGCGCGCGAATTCCTCTTCGATCGGCCAGGACGTGGTCGGGAGCGACCCGGTCAAGGCGGCCGCGGCGATCCTGGAGCTCGGGAAGCGGCGGATCCGCCGCGACGAGGCCGCGCTGATGCTCGCCGAGGGGCTGCTCCGTCCCGAGCCGGATCTGGTGCGCACCTGCTGCCAGGCGCTGGGCCATCTGGCTTCGCCCCTGGCCGTGCCGGCGCTCGAGAAGGCGACGCGGCACCGGGACCTCGAGGTGAGCGCAGCCGCCCGCGAGGCGCTGGCGCAGATCCGCAGGCTCCCGGGTTCGTGACGGCTCGGGGCCGACGCCCCGCTAGTACGCCCCTGTCCCCTTCACGACCGCGAAGAAGGTCAGGGCGATGATCACCAGGTCGAGCAGGAACGACTGGTGCTCGATGTAGTACAGGTCGTAGTCCAGGTTCTCGTGGATCGCCGCCTGCCGGGCGTAGCTGATCTGCCACAGGCCCGTGATCCCCGGCTTCGCGCGCAACCGCTCCCGATCGAGGGGCCCGTACTGCGCGACGATGAACTCCATCTCCGGCCGCGGGCCCACGACGCTCATGTCGCCCATGAGCACGTTCAGGAACTGCGGCAGCTCGTCCAGGCTGAACCGCCGCAACCACCTCCCGATGGGCGTGATTCTCGGATCGTCCGCCCGCCGCGGCGACTCCGCGTCTTTCTGCGTGCTCGCGTGCATCGTACGGAACTTCAGCATCTGGAACGGCTTCCCGTCCTTCCCGATGCGCCGCTGCGCGAAGAACACCGGTCCCGGCGACGCCCTCTTGATCAGGATCGCCGTCAGCACGAACACCGGCGCCATGAGCACGATCACCGCGATCGAGAGCACGATGTCCATCAGGCGCTTCAGCGCCATGCCGATCAGGCTCGGCGACCGGTCTGCCGGCGTCACGAGGGGCACGGAATCGAGCGTCTCGATCCGCACATTCGACGCCATGAGGTGGTGGAAGCGCGGCACGACACGCCACGTGACGCCGAGGCGCTGCAACTCGGCGATCACGCGCATCACGCGCTCCTCGCTCGCCTCGGGCATCGCCACGAACACCTCGCTGATCTTGTGCTCACCGGCCAGGCGTTCCAGGTCCTCGAAGCTCCCCAGCACGCGCGACCGCTCGATCGTCTGCCCGGTCTTCTTCGGATCGTCGTCGACGAAGCCGACCAGATTGAGTCCGAGCGTAGGCACCAGCATGAACTTCCGCTGCAGCTGCCGCCCGGTGCCTCCGGATCCGTAGATCATCACGTTCCGGTTCCCGATCCCGCGCTGGTGCAGGCGCTGGATCACCTTGAACGAAACGAAGCGGCTCACCGTCGTCAGGAAGAGGATCGCCATGAACGTCAGAAGCATCGTCAGCCTCGAGAAGGCGTTGATGTTCACGTCCAGGTCGATCCACTCGTGCAGGGGAATGAGGAAGCTGTAAATGAATCCGCCCAGCTGCTGCCGGGTCCCGCGCAGGTAGACGATCAGCGTCAGCAGCACGAGGAAGGACACGATGACGCTCTTCACGATCCCCTTGAACTCCTCCATGTTCAGGAGGCTCTTCGTGGGGCTGTAGAGCCCGAAGGCGTGGAACGTGACGAGGCAGACCGCCGAGATCAGCGCGGCGAGCTCCATGTAGAGCTGCCGCTGCGCGAAGTTCGCCGCCGGATCGGGCCCGAGCCCCCCGAGGCGCGCGCCGATCTCGTATCCGACCCAGCACGCCAGCAGCAGGACGAGGACGTCGACCAGGACCTGGATCGAAAGGATGACCGGCTCGAAGTTGCGCCGGACGAAGGTTCCCAGCACGGTCCGTATCGAAGGGCTGGAGGCCGCGGGCCCCTCTCGCAGGACGGCCTCGTGCACGCCGGCGAGCGACTCGCGCTGCCGGGGGGCCGGATCCGTCAGGGAGGAGACCATTGCGGGTCGGCGAGGCTGGCGGCGTCGTCTCGAAGCCATGGTACCGGGAGTTCAGCGTATCGGAAGGTCGACCCGCCGGAGTTGGAAAGTTCGGCCAGAAACGGCTGCCGCCCAAGCTGAATCTTCGGTCTCGCCGCGAGCCGAGGCGACGAGGGTGTCGGTTCCGTTATGCTCTCCGCCCCATCATGAGGATCTCCATCACCGGCGGGACGGGTTTCATCGGCAGGCCCCTCGCGCGCGCTCTCGCGGCCGCTGGACACGAGCTGCGCTTCCTCGTGCGGCCTGGACGCGAGGGAGCGGTGCCGAAGGAGCTCCCGGGCGCAGCCACGGGCGCCCCGATCCGGCCGGAGATCCACGTCGGCGATCTCAAGGAGCCGGCGTCCCTGCGCGGATTCCTGCGGGGGCAAGACCTGCTCCTCCACCTCGCGAGCCTCCATGACCCTTCCCCGGAAGCCGAGATGCGGGCCGTGAACATCGGCGGCACCGAGGCCTTGATCGGGGAGGGACGCAAGGACGTGAACGAGGGCTTCGCGATCTGGGTCATGTCGTCGGCGGTCATCAGCGCCCCGGTCTACAGCTACTACCGCGACAGCAAGCGCGTCCAGGAGAAGATCATCCGCGGCTCGGGCATTCCGTGGGCCTCGTTCCGGCCGACCCAGGTGTACGGCCGGGGCGACTACCGCGACACGGCCCGCCTCCTGCGCCGCTGCGGGGCGAAGGGAGGGACGATCTGGGTCCCCCACGACGGCCTGTCGCTAATCAGTCCAGTCCACGTCGATGACGTCGTCGACGCGGTGATGCGCTTCTTCTCCTTCGACCGCGCGGTCGATTGCTGCTACGAACTCGCCGGGCCCGCGCCGCTCCCCTACAACGACTTCCTGGACGTGACGATCCGGGCCGCGGGCGGCGGCGTGAAGCGCCGGAACATCCCGAAGAAGTGGGCCGACCGGTTCATTTTCCTGAAGGGGATCTTCGTCGACACGACGGAGGAGCGCCGCGCATCGGCCTACTTCAACCTCCACCACGAGCACGACATCAGCAACGCGACCTTCGAGCTCGGCTGGAAGCCGCGGAGCTACGCGTCGGGCATCGTCGAGGTCGCGGCCGATCCGTGGTGGCGCGAGGAGCCCGCGGCGAGCGGCGCGGACGCGCCGAAGCGCTCGGGTCTCGCCACCTAGGCTCGATGGAACGCCGGGACGCCTGCCTGGTCGGGTTCCTCTGTGTCGGAGCGGCGACGTTCCTCGTCCTGGCCGTCGGCGCGGTCTTCTGGCTCTCCGTTCGCGCGGACGACGTGCGCGATCGATCGGGCTCGGGGACCGAGCCGCTCGCCCCAGGCGCGCCGCGCGAGAGCTCGATCGTTCTCGCCGAGTCGCACGAGCGGATCTTCGCGGTCGCGGTGCCCGAGCGGACAGTGGCGCTGCACCTGCGCCTCTCCTCGCGCGACACGGAGCTCCTTCTCCAGGCGGCGATCGACGGAAAGGACGGGGCGGACGAGCCCGCCTGGGACTTCTCGCGCGCGACCGATGCGGGGCGGACGGAGCTCACGATCGGGCGCTTCTCGGATCCGCCGATCCAGCCCGGAAGACTGCGCGTCCGCGTGGCGTGGACGAGCGACTACCTGCCGCGCACGACCGAGCGCCGGATCGACCGCATCCCCTTCACGCTGGAAGCGACCGTGGTCGCCGCGCGGACCGACGGGGTGCTCGAGCCGGGCGTCGCGGCCGCGAGCGCGATCGAAGCCGAGAGCGGCGGGTTCCGTTCGTTCCGGATCGAAGTGCCGAGCGGCTCGCGCGCTCTGCGCGTCGACCTCCTCGACGTCTCGAGCGATCTCGACCTGTACGCGCGGCACGGGGAACCGGTCCTCTCGCTCGAGGGCGAGGTCCTGTTCGCGCAGCACTTCTACGGACGGGAGACGCTCCTCGTCGGCGGCGCAGGCACCCCGCCCGAGGCGGGAACCTGGCACGTCGACGTCGTCGGCCTGCTCGAGGAGGAGGGACCGGCGCCCTTCAAGATCCTGGCGACCCTGGCCGAGGAGCCGCCCGCCGAGCTCCTGGCGATCCCGCCGATCCCGCCGGCACTCGGCGCCGCACCCGTCGCGCGCGCCCTCGCGGCCGTCGTCGAGATCACGACCGACGACGGAGTCGGCAGCGGGACGATCCTGACTCCGGACGGCTGGATCCTGACGAACGCGCACGTCGTCGAGGCGATCGGCGGCGGGAGCTGCGAAGAGGTCGTGGTCTCCGCGTCGATGGATCCCAGGCGCCCGCCGGTCGAGATGTTCCGCGCGCGCGTCGAAGTCGTCGACGACGCGCGCGACCTCGCACTCGTACGCATCGCCACCGGCTTCTACGGCCAGCCTCTGCCGGCCGGATACCTCTTCCCTACCGTGGAAATGGGCGTCGGGATCGGCGACCCCGCGCTCCCGGCGATCGGCGTCCCGATCTGGCTCGTCGGCTACCCTTCGACGGGCGGGCAGGGCAGCCGCGTCTCGATCACCTGCACGAGCGGCGTGGTGTCGGGCTACGACACGGCCCCGTTCGGACCGTTGATCAAGACCGACGCGGAGATCACGGACGGGAACTCGGGAGGCGCTGCGATCGACGAGCAGGGGAGGATCCTCGGGGTGGCGACCTCCCTGGTCGAGTCCGGGAGCGGGCAGGTCGCCTACGTCCACCCCCTGGCGGCCATGCCGGTGGCCTGGCGGGAGCTCCTCACCGGCGTGGGACGGCGCTGACGGGGATTCCGGGATTGGTCGATCGACCGCAGCGGGAACGCGCCTGTTCCTGATGGAGGTCATCATGAAGCACCCGCTCGCCATCGCCTGTGCACTGTCCCTCACCCTCGCCGCCCCCGCCCTGGCCATCGGCAAGAGCCCGAGCACCAAGCAGCTCGGCCAGCCGGGCACCCTCGATCCCAAGCTCGCCGGGCTCCTGCCCGGCATGCACGGAGAAGGCAGCGGCACCTGGCGCGCCGCCACGAAGACCCCCGGCCGCCTGCGCGCGACCTCGACCGTCGACCCCGAGGGTACGACCTTCGGCTTCGACGCCGTCCTCACCCGCGTCGCGATCAAGGGGTCCACCGAGATCAGCGGGGAGCTCCTGGGCGAGATGATCCTCGTCGATCCCAAGGCCGGGTCGCACACCGTCGCGCTGATCGCCGGCGTGTGGTCGCAGGAAGCCGACGGGCGCGGAGCGTTCGCGGCGCACATCCTGATGCCCACCGGCGACCGGGACGAGCCCTTCCTCGCGGTCGGACGCTGCGTCGGTCCCTTCGAGGTCCCCCCTCCCGAGCTCCGAGGCCGCAGCAAGGGCACCGTGACCTTCCGCTGGAGCGTGTCCCGCTGATCGCGATCAGCTTCCTTCGAACGAATCGAGCTCCCGCAGCGCGCGCTTGGAGATCTTCCCCGAGCCCGTGCGCGGGAGCTCGCGCAGGAACCGGACCTCGCGCGGGACCTTGACGCCCGCGAGGGTCCGCCGGCAGGACTCCCGCAGCTCGTCCGCGCCGACGCTCGCGCCGGGCCGCAGGACGACGGCGGCGACGATGCGCTCCCCCAGATCCTCGTCGGGGATGCCGAGGACGGCCGCCTCGAGGACGCAGGGGTGAGCGTGGAGCGCGTTCTCGACCTCGGTCGTGTACACCGTCTCCCCGCCGCTCTTGATGACGTCCTTCCGGCGGTCGACGATCGTGAGGTACCCCTGCGCGTCGATCACGGCGAGATCGCCGGTGCGGAGCCAGCCGTCGGCGAACGCCGCGCGCGTCGCTTCGGGATCGTTCCAGTAGCCCGGCGTCACCGTCTCCCCGCGCGCGAGGATCTCTCCAACGGTACGGTTGTCACGCGGCACTTCGAGTCCGTCGTCGCCGAGCAGGCGGAGCTCGACGGAATGGAACGCGCGGCCGGTCTTGCAGCGGATCGCGAGCTGCTCCGCGGCCGGGAGGAGGCGCATCGATTCGGAGAGGAGCGAGATCGCGAGGTACGGGCTCGTCTCGGTCATCCCGTAGGTCTGCGCGTACTCGCAGCGGAAGGTTCTCATCGCGGCGGCGACCAGCGTCGGGGCGATCGGCGCGCCGCCGGAGAGGACGAGGCGCAGGCTCCCGTAGTCGCGCTCCCCCGCGCCCGGGTGCGCGACCATCCTCGAGAGCATCGTCGGGACGAGGTTGGTGATCGTGACGCGCTCCCGCACGAGGAGATCGAGCGCGGCTCCCGCCTCGAATCGGGGCAGGCAGGCGTGCAGGCCGCCGACCTCCGTGATCGCGAGGTTCGCCCAGGCGTCGGCGAGGTGGAACATCGGCGCGATGTGGCCCCAGACGTCGCGTGAAGCGAGCGAGAGCTCGGCGCAGGCCGCTCGGGCGTGCGCGCACACGTTGCGGTGCGTCAGGGGCACGCCCTTCGGGCGGCCGGTCGTGCCGCTCGTGAAGTAGAGGTTGGCGACGTCGTCGGGACCGACGGGTGCCGGGGCGATCGAGCCTGCGTGGCGCTCGATCTCGGCTTCGTGCTCGGGGCCGCCTTCGCCGATCTGGACGCGCGCGCCAGCCAGACGGACGATCTCCGTGATCTCGACGGCCGAGAGCCGCGCATTCACGGGGACGAGGATCGCGCCGAGCGCGGCGACGGCGAAGGTCGCTTCGATGAACTCCGCACCGTTCCAGGCCAGCAGGACCACCCGATCGCCGCGGGCGACCTTGCGCGCCGCGAGCGAGCGCGCGAGCGACGAAGCGCGGCGGTGGAGCTCCTCGTAGGTGAACCGGCGCGTTCCGTCGGAGACCGCGGGGGCTTGCGGGGAACGCGCCGCCGTCCGCTCGAGCAGGCTCCAGACGTCCACCGCCCGCGTCTACTCCTCGAAGTTCCGCAGCCGGGCGAGGACCGCGAGGTCCTCGAGCGTCGTCGTGTCCTGCACCGTCTCGACTCCCGCCGCGACGTCGCGCAGGAGCCGGCGCATGATCTTGCCGCTGCGCGTCTTGGGCAGCCCCTCGGTGAAGCGGATCTCGGCCGGGCGCGCGAGTTTCCCGATCTCGCGCGCGACGTGGTCGAGGAGCTCCTGCCGCAGGAGGTCGCTCGGCTTGTGGGCGCTCCCGATCGTCACGAAGGCGCAGATCGCCTGCCCGGTCACGTCGTCGGGCCGGCCCACGACGGCGGCCTCGCACACCTTCTCGTGGCTGACGAGCGCGCTCTCGATCTCCATGGTCGACAAGCGGTGCCCGCTGACATTGATCACGTCGTCGACGCGGCCGAGGATCCAGAAGTAGCCCTTCTCGTCGCGCCGCGCGCCGTCGCCGGTGAAGTAGAGGCCGGGGAACTTGGACCAGTAGTTCTCCTGGAAGCGCTTCGGATCGCCCCAGATGCCTCGCAGCATCGACGGCCAGGGCCTGCGGATCACCAGGTAGCCGCCCTGGTTCGGCGGGAGCTCGCGCCCCTGCTCGTCGACGACCGCGGCGTCGACGCCGAAGAAGGGGCGCGTCGCGGAGCCCGGCATCGTGGGCGTCAGTCCGGGCAGCGGCGTGATCATGATCGAGCCCGTTTCCGTCTGCCACCACGTGTCGACGACCGGGCAGCGTTCGCGACCGATCGCACGGCGGTACCACATCCACGCCTCGGGGTTGATCGGTTCTCCGACGGTGCCGAGGAGGCGCAGCGTGTCGAGCTTGTACTTCTCGGGCCACTCGTCGCCCCAGCGCATGAACGTGCGGATCGCCGTGGGCGCCGTGTAGAAAACCGTGACGGCGTGGCGGTCGATGATCTCCCACAGCCTGCCGAAGTGCGGCGTGTTCGGAGCGCCCTCGTACATCACGATCGTCGCGCCGTTCGCCAGGGGCCCGTAGACGATGTAGGTGTGCCCCGTCACCCACCCCACGTCGGCCGTGCACCAGAAGACGTCCTCCTCGCGCAGGTCGAACACGTAGCGCGTCGAAAGATAGGCACCGACGAGATAGCCGCCGGTCGTGTGGACGATGCCTTTCGGCTTGCCGGTCGAGCCGGAGGTGTACAGGAGGAAGAGCAGGTCCTCGCTGTCCATGGGCTCCGGCGCACACTCGGTCGAGGCGCGGAGCATCGCGTCGTGGAACCAGACGTCGCGGTCTTCCCTCCACGAGACCGGATTCTTGGCGCGCCTGACGACGAAGACCGTGTGGACCGAATCGACGCCGGCGACCGCCTCGTCGACCTGCGGCTTGAGCGCGAGGACGGCACCGCGCCGGAACGAGCCGTCCGCGGTGATCACGGCCGTGCAGCCGCCGTCCTGGATGCGGTCTCGGAGCGCCTGGGCGCTGAATCCGCCGAACACGACCGAGTGCGCGGCACCGACGCGCGCGCAGGCGAGCATCGCGATCGCGGCCTCGGGGATCATCGGCATGTAGATCGCGACGCGGTCGCCCTTCCGCACGCCGCGGTTCTTGAGGGCGTTGGCGAAGCGGCAGACCTCGAGGTGGAGCTCGGCATAGGTCAGCGTGCGCGTGTCGCCGGGCTCGCCCTCCCAGACGATCGCGCGCTTTCGGCCGCGGCGAGCGAGGTGCTGGTCGAGGCAGACGGCGGAAGCATTGAGCTTCCCTCCGACGAACCACTTCGCGACGGGGGCGCCGCTCCAGTCGAGAACCCGCTGGAAGGGCTCGATCCAGGGAAGCTCGCCGGCGACGCGCTCCCAGAAGCGCTCGGGGTCCTCGAGCGACTCCTGGAACATCCGCAGGTAGTCCGCGTCCTTCGAGAGCCGCGCCTTCTGCGCGAACTCGCGCGGCGGCGGGAAGTGGCGGTTCTCGTGCAGGACGTTCTCGATCTGCGTCATCGGCGGCGTCTCCGAGGAGGAGGACAGGGTAGCCGGGTGCGGTGGACGAGAGGAAGGGGCTCCGCGGGTTCGAGAAGGACCCCGCGGAGCCCCTCCGGCTCAGTTCGATTGCGTTGGAAGCGCCTACGGTCGCGCTAGAAGCTCCAGCCGAGCATCAGGAGCAAGAGGCTGTCGGTGCCCGTGGAGCCGCTGGGGGGCGAATTGTCCCAGGTGATGAGCCACTGGATCTGGGCGAACATCTTCTCGGACAGCTGGACCTTGGCGTGCGTGTCGACGCGGGCGGTGATGTCGCTGGATTCTTCCAGGCTCGGGAAGATCTCCGTCTTCTGGCCGAGTGCCCACTTGTCGTCCGGCTTCCACTCGGCGTTGTAGGCCAGGCGCGCGGCCAGGAATCCCTCGTCGTCGGAGCTGCCGACGTAGTTCTCGTCCACGTAGGCAAGACCGGCTTCCCCGGCGAGCTTCCAGCGTTCTTCCTCGTAGAACTGGTATCCGACGCCGGCCGCGACGATCACGCGCAGATCGAGCGAAGCGGACTTGCTGTATTCGCCGCTGAGCTGCCCGAGGTAGTAGAGCTTCTCGCTGGCGAAGTAGTCGTACTTGCCGAGGGCGAAGACCCGGCGCTCGGTGATGCTGCCCTCCTCCTGGGAGTAGTTCCAGAGGAACTCGCCCGTCCGGCGGTCCTTCTCGCGACGACTCTCGGCCTTGGCGCTCGCGTTGAACGTCGTTCGATCGGTGTTCCCGTTCGAGAGGGTCGCGCCGAGGCCGACGGAGCCGTGCCATTTGCCGTAGTCCTCGGGCTTGACGTCGTCGGCCGCGGGGGGGGCGAAGCTGTTGACGGAGAGGTCGAAGCCGGAGACGGCGGGCTCGGCCGCGGCGGCGATTTCAGGAGATTCGAGCGGGAGTGCGGCCGAGAGAGGGCTCGCTAGGAGCACGGCGATGAACGGAAGCATGGAGGGCCTTCTGGGTTGCGTGAGATGGACAGGAACGTGGCGGGAGCGACGCTATGAGCGTCGACCTCTCCCTCACGGCGCGGATCTTGGCATGCGGGAGGGTAGCGCGGCAACATCCTGCATGATGAATGCGAGCGCGCGCGCACGCCGCGTGCATTCGATGGACGCGAGCCGCGCTGCGGAGGAGTTGCAGCTCGATGGCTAACGGAACTGTTAGCTGCGGCGGAAGCTCGCGCTCCTCGACGACCTGAACCGGATGACTGAAAGCCTGGCCCGTGGATCGTTTCGTCAAGCGCGCCGCAGTTCCCCGCCGAGATCCGCGATCGCGCGCTCCGCGCGCTCCAGGAACTTCCGCACGTCCTCCTCGCCGAGCGTGCGGCCCTCCGCGAGCAGCGTCACGTGGAAGGCGAGCGACTTCCGGCCGGGCCCGAGGTTCTTCCCGCGGTAGAGGTCGAAGAGCTCGAGGCTTGCGACCATCCCCTTCCCCGACTTCTCGAGCGCTCCGGCGAGCGCTGCGTGTTCGACCGCCTCCGGCACAGCCGCGGCAACGTCGACCTTCACGGCGGGGTACTTGGGGATCGGACGGTAGCGCGCGCCTTTCTCCTCGAGCGCGAGGAGGCGGTCGATCGACACCTCCGCCGCCGCGACGTCGCTCGCGAGCTCGCCCGTGAGGCCGAGCTTCCGCGCGAGCAGCGGCTCCAGCGTCGCGATCGTCGCGATCGACTCGGTGGCGCCGGTCGCGAAGGCGCGCAGGCATCTCCCCGGGTGCGCCCACGCGGGCGCCTCGCCGGCCGCGGCTGCCCTCCACGTCGGCTTCTCGCGTCCCGTCGCCGTGATGACGTCCTCGACCACGCCCTGCAGCCGCGGGAGCGTCCCCTCGTCGAACCGTGCGTCCTGGTCGGCCGGCGGCGTCGCCCACAGCAACGCGAGCTCGTGGACCTCCCTCGGTTCGCCGCGCGCGTTCGTGTCCTCGGGGCGGTAGCCCTTGCCGATCTCGAAGATCCGCACCTCCTCGCTCCGCCGGCGGTTCTCCTCGATCGTCGCGAGCAGGCTCGGCAGCACCGATCTCCGCACGCGCGAGGCGCCCGCGTCGACCGGGTTCAAGACCTTCACGTGCGGCCGGGTCTCGACGCCGAGCTTCTCCCCGATCGCGTCGGGCAGGAACGAGTAGCTCACCGTCTCGTGGAACCGAGCGGCGCCCGCCAGGCGGTCCTGGATCGCGCGCACGATCATCCGGCGCTTCCAGACCTCGTCGCGCGCGGGCGGCGCGATCTCCGCCGTCATGCGCCGCTCGGGGATCCTGCCGTAGCGGTGGATCCGCCCGACCTCCTCGACCAGATCCTGCTCGATCGTCACGTCCTTCGTCGCGCGCGCGCTCGGGACGAGCACGTCCATCTCGCCGCCCTGGCCGGGCGCGCCGCTCGACACGCGAGCGACGCCGAAGCCCAGGCGCACGAGGATGTCCTCGATCTCGGCGTCGCGAATCTCCGCGCCGAGGAGCTTCCGCACGCGCTCACCGCGCAGCCGGATCGTCCGCGAGGGGTCCTTCCACTCGCCCGCGTCCGTCGGCGGCGCGGGGAGGACGATCCCGGGATCGATCTCCTGGAGCAGCCGCACGAGGTGCGCGGCAGCGCGCATCGGCAGCGTCGGGTCGAGGCTCTTCTCGAAGCGCGCACTCGCGTCGGTGCGCAGGCCGAGGCGCTGCGCGGTGCGGCGCACGGTCGCGGGATGGAAGCTCGCGACCTCGAGGAGCAGCGCCGACGTATCCGCCCCGACCTTCGAGCCCTCGCCCCCCATGACGCCGGCCAGAGCGACCGGCTCGGGGCCCGAACAGATCAGCATGTCCTCGGCCGTCAGCTTGCGATCGACGCCGTCGAGCGTCTTCATCGTCTCGCCTGCGCGCGCCGCGCGCACGACGATGCCCTCCGGCGAGAGCCGGGCGCGGTCGAACAGATGGTTCGGCTGCCCGAGATCGAGCATCACGAAGTTCGAGAGGTCGACGAGCAGATCGATCGGACGCTGCCCGACGGCGAGGAGGTGCGCGCGCAGCCATTCGGGCGAGCGGCGAGCGCGAACGTTCTCGATCGGGAGCGCCACGTAGCGCGAGCACGAGGGCGTCTCGAGGCGCACGGGGAAGGGCCGGCCGGCACCCGTCTTCGGCAGGGAGAGCTCGAGCGGCCGCATCATGCGCTTGAAGATGGCGGCGACCTCCCCCGCCATGCCGCGGTGGCCCCAGAGGTCGGGCCGGTGCGTCAGCGACTTGTTGTCGATCTCGATCGTCCAGTCGTCCATCCCGAGCGACTCGGCCACGGGCTTCCCGACCGGAGCGTCCTCGGGGAGCACCCAGATGCCCGAATGCTCCTCGCCCAGCGCGAGCTCGCGCTCCGAGCAGATCATCCCCTGGCTCTCGACGCCGCGGATCTTGGCCTTCTTGATCACCAGATCGCCCGGGAGCTTCGTCCCGACGCGCGCGACGGCGACCTTCTGCCCCGCCGCGACGTTCGAAGCGCCGCAGACGATGCCCAGGATCTCGGGACCGCCGACGTCGACCTTGCAGTAGGAGAGCTTGTCGGCGTCGGGGTGCTTCTCGCGCTCGACGACGTGCCCGACGACGACGTCGGAGAGGTGCGGGAGGAAACGGTGGACGCCCTCGACTTCCGCGGTCGAGAGCGTGAGGCCCTCGGCGATCTCCTGCGGCGACAGGCCCTGGAGATCGACGTGGCGGCCGAGCCAGCGGACGGAGACTTTCACGCGGACCGCTCCAGGAAGCGCAAGTCGCCGGACAGGAGCAGCCGGACGTCGTCGATCCCGTAGCGCAGCATGACGAGGCGTGACAGGCCCAGGCCGAAGGCGAAGCCGGTCCACTCCTCCGGATCGATGCTGCCCGCGCGCAAGACGTTGGGATGGACCATGCCGCAGGGCAGGAGCTCGATCCACGTCGACTGCTTGCAGACGCTGCAGCCGCTCTTGCAGAAGGGGCAGCGCGCATCGAGCTCGAAGCCGGGCTCGACGAAAGGGAAGTAGCCGGGGCGCAGGCGGAGCTCGATGTCGCGCCCGAAGATGCCGCGCAGCAGCGTCTTCATCGCGCCGATCAGGTGCCCGACGGAGAGGTCGCGGTCGATCGCGAGCCCTTCCACCTGGTGGAACGTGTGCTCGTGCGACGCGTCCTTCGTCTCGTTGCGGAAGACCTTGCCCGGCACGATCGCGCGGAAGGGCGGCTTCAGGCGCTCCATCGCGCGCACCTGGACCGGGGAGGTGTGCGTGCGCATGACGAGCTTCCCCTCCGCGTCGCAGCGGAAAGTGTCCATCGTGTCGCGCGCCGGATGGTCGCGCGGGATGTTCAGCGCGTCGAAATTGTAGTGCTCGAGCTCGACCTCGGGACCGTCGAGGACGAGCCAGCCCATGCTCGTGAACAGGTCCTCGAGCTCGCGCTGGACCCGCGTGATCGGGTGGAGCGAGCCGCGGCGCGGCTGCGCCGCGGGGAGTGTCGGGTCGAAGCCTTCCCCCGCGCGTTCGCTGGCGAGCGCGGCCTTCTCGAGAGCGCCCCGCCGCTCGGCGAAAGCGCGCTCGATCTCGCCCTTCCAGCGGTTCGCGAGCGCGCCGGCCGCCTTGCGGTCGGGTGGAGGCAAGCTCGGGATCGACGCTAGCAGCGCCCCGACGGGTCCGCCCTTGCCGAGCAGCTCGCGCTCGGCTTCCTTCAGGGAACCCTCGTCGGGGCACGCGCTCACGCGTGCGAGCGCGGCCTCGAGGTCCTGGTCGTGGGCTTCCACCGGCCGGGGCTCGGCCGCTCAGCTCCGCGCCGAGCGCGCTTCGTCGACCAGCTTGTCGAACGAGGCCGGGTCGTGGATCGCGATCTCGGACAGCTGCTTGCGGTCGAGGTCGATCTTGGCCTTCTTGAGGCCGTCGACGAAGGCCGAGTAGCTCATCCCGCGCATCCGCGCGGCGGCGTTGACGCGCGTGATCCACAGGCGGCGGAACTGGCGCTTCTTCGTGCGTCGGTCGCGGGTCGAGTACGCCCACGCGCGCAGCAGGGTCTCGCGGACCGTCCGCCAGAGCTTGCTGCGTCCACCGCGGAAGCCCTTGGCTTGCTTGAAGTACCGGATCTTCTTCTGGCGCCGCGGCGCACTGATGGTGACGCGTGTCATGGATCAGGGGTCCAGCATGCGCTTCGTGAGCGTCGACCAGGTCTTGTTCAGCACCATGCGCCCGCGCAGGCCGCGCCGGGTCTTGCCGTTGTAGGCCGCGTGGAGGTGGCCGCGGCCGGGATGGCTGCACTTCACCTTCCCGCTCTTCGTCACCTTGAAGCGCTTCTTGACAGCGCCTTTGGACTTCATCTTGGGCATCGGACTTCCTCGGGTTGTCGACCGCGAATCCCAGCTCGCTGGCATGCCCGCCGCTTGCAGGGGCCGGCCGCCCCGGAGAGGGGCGGACCGGACTTGGAGCGCAAGAGGGTAGCGGAGACCGGGGGCGGGTCAAGCCTCGGCGCGGAACCCGCTGCACAGGCCTAGCTCTACCGGCTGAAATTGTGGGTGGGTTCGTCTGGGCGCTGACGCCGTCGGATCATCCAATTACGGCCCAAACGTCACCTGCACTCCGTTCGAGAAGTTGGTCAGGGTGCCGCAGGGTCCCTGCGGGTCGCGGTACCAGAACTGGAAGTTCCAGACTTGGCCGGCTTGGATACGGCCGAGGGCCGGAAGGCCTTGGCTGTAGGCGACGAGGCCAGGACCTCGCAGGACGCGACCTTGCGCGTCGGCTGCGGCGCCGCCGTAGCGGTAGACGCCGACGGGGTTCTGCGCTCCGGCTACGCGCACTCCGTCGCCGAAGACCACCTGGCTCTGCGCGGGGCCCGTGAAGAGGAGCGTCAGCTTGTTCGGCGGACAGCGCGTCCCTTCGAGACGGAGATCGTCCGTCGTGACGCTGCCCGAGCCGCACGCAGCGATCACCGCTCCTTGGGTGGTGGAGTTCCGGCAGCCGCCGTGGTCGTCCCAGTTGTTGCAAGCAGCGACCAGCTTGCACGAGCCGTACTGCACCGCCGTCGGCGCGAGCTCGAAGAGGTAGACCGCGCCGGAGTTGCATTCCTGGACGCTGGGGCAGGCGCTGTCTTCGTAGTTTGCGCCGGCGATGGCGGTATCGCCAACAAGAGCGACGCTCCTTCCGAGCAGATCGCCTTGAGTGCCGTCGGCGGCGAGCATCTTGCCGACTTGGATCCAGGTTGAGCTACTCCGGCGAAACACGTAGGCCGAGCCAGCCACAGAGGCAGAGTCGCTGTCGGCAATAGCCCCGATGATCGCTACGTCCCCGACGTGTGTGAGGTAGGCGCCAAAGAAATTTTGAGGATTGGAGTCGACGGCGGTCAATTCCTGAACCTGCGTCCAGTTGCCGTTCAGCTTGTCGAATGCGTAGACGGAACCTGCGAGCGTGCCTGACGTGTTATCTGCGTGAGCGCCCACGAGCACCGTCGCGCCCGAGACGGAAACTGAGGCCCCGAACCCTTGGTTCGCAGCCGAATCGTTCGGAATCAGTTTCTCCGTCTCCACCCAGCTACCCAAGGTGTGCTCGAAGACGTAGGCCGAACCTGTGTTATTCTGGCCTGAAGGACCTTCGTCCCCGAGGGAGGAGACGGCTATCGTGTCGCCTTCGATCGCCACGGCGAAGCCGAAGCTGTCTCCAGTCGCCAGATCGCCCGGCGTCAGCTTGGCGGTCTGACCCCAGACACCGCCCGTTGTCTCGAATACGTACGCGGAGCCGGAGGTGGCTCCGGCAGGATCGTCGTGCGCCGCCCCGATGACGGCGCGGTTCCCGGACACTGCAACCGAGATTCCGAAATGATCCTCCGACGATGCGTCGGCTGCGACTAGCTTGGCCGTCTCGTTCCAAGTCGCTCCCGATCGCTCGAAGACATACGCCGAGCCCGCCGCGAAGATGCCCATGGGAGAATCGGAGAACGCGGTGACCACCGCGATGTCTCCCGAGATCCCGACCGCGTAGGCGAATTGATCGCTATCGCTGCCGTCACCTGCGTGGATCTTCTGCGTCTCGACCCAAGTGGACCCCTGCTTCTGGAAGAAGTACGCAGCGCCGGACACGATGCCCAAGTCGTCGTCCTGGGGAGCGCCCACGATCAGCCAGTCCCCCGACGCCGACAGCGACTCGCCGAAGTAGTCTTCCATTTCTGCGTCGGAAGCGACGAGCTTTTGCGTTTGACATTGCGCCGAGGCTCCTCGGCCGATCGACAGCGCGCACAGCAGGAGAATCCTATGGAGGGTTTTCATCGGGATCCCATCCTTCCCGTCACTGGTACCGAATCAGGACATTGGACGTCGATCCGTATCGATACCCGACTAGGAAACCCGTGGTCGAGTTCGGGAACGAAATGCCGGTGATGTTCGTGTCCGTCTGGCTCTTGTATTCGGTCCAGGCGTTCGAAGCGTAGCGCCAGACCCGGCCGCACTCCCCGGCGACCCAGAGCTCGCCGACCGCAGGAGCCGCGATCCGGTTCAGCACCGGGATCGTCGGGACGGAGTTGGTCTCCAACCCGCGCAAGTTGTCACCCACCTGGCACTTCGGAAACTGCCCGACCGACGAGAACGGTGTGAAGCTCGAGAAGGTGGTCCCCGAGTAGGTGGCCTTCAGCACGATGCCTTCGCGGATTCCGCTCGCCGTGAGTGTCTCGCCTGCCACGAAGGCGTCGGACCCGAACACCGCGACATGCCCGAGGTCCGCGACCGGAGCTGAGCTGCTGTGCGGGACCACTGTCAGCTCTGACCAGGTGAAAGCTCCTTGAGCATCGACCTTGACCTGGTAGACCTTGGCGACGTCCCCGACTCGGCCGACGAAGAGGCCGGTCGACGCGTCCTTGAACACGAGGCCGTTGATCTCGAGACCCGTGATCTGAGCTCCGTTGATCAGGACCTGGCGCCAGGAAAGACCGTTTCCGCCCGATCGCACGATGAAGCCCATGTCTCCCGCAGCCCAGACGATCGTGGTCCCGGGTACGTACGCCACGTCGCGGAGGCTGGCAGGCGAGCCGGAGGGAGCCAAAGTGAGCGACGTACTCACGTCCGTCCAACTCGGGACTCCTCCTGTGATGGTGTAGAACATCTTCGGCACCCCGGGGCTGCCACCCCCGCCGTTGTTGCCGCCGACGGCTACGCCGTGCTGGCTGTCCTTGAAGGCGACCGCGTGGAGCGGAGGCTTGTCCTTGTCCGGAGGGGGAAGCGCCTCGGTCCAGGTGGTGGCCGTGCTGGGGGAACCGATGTTGAGCACACTCGCGATCCTGGAGAACTGCCCCACCATCCAACCGGTGGTCGAGGTCAGAAACTCGACATCCTTCGACCGGTACGGTTCCGCCTTGGTGTAGTCCTCTACCCACGTCTGTGCCCCCGTGGTCGACCTGCGGATGGCCCCACCCAACCCCGTGCTGATGGCGATCCCCGTCGATCCATTACCGCCGTTGGTCGACACCCCGAACAGCGGAAAGATGTTGGCGTTCGTCACGACCAGGTAGTTCGGATTGAAGGTCGAACGGTCCTCCCAGATCCCCGTGTTCGGATTCCGCCACACCGCCTGTGAGTGGTAGCCCACCGCGACCGCCGAGTTGTCCGAATCGAAGATGTCGAGGTTGTAGATCGTGCGCATGCTCCTCAACCGGTAGAGGTTCGTGTCGGTCACTGGCAGTTGTTCATTCTCGAAGTACCCGCTGGCCAACGTGCAGTGCAACTGCACGCACTCGTGCTCCTCCTTCACCCAGGTGATTCCGTCGTCCGTCGACCGCCAGATCATTCCGCAATGGACCCCGACTCCGCCGCACATGAGGGCCAACTTCTGCGTCGGATGCCGGCTGATTTCGATGTCCCACGGCTCGAACTTGTCCGGAGGGTTCTGGAAATCCGGGCAGCAATCTCTCTCGCAGTCCTGCGTGAGCTCGTCGCAGTGATCAAAGAGGTCCCATACGACCTGCCATTCTCTTCCGTTCTTCGTGCGGAAAATGAGTCCCGGCTCGGCCGCCGCAAGGCCGATGATCGGGCACCCGAACGGGAAGTCGACGGGTGGGTCCAGGTCCACGACCGCATCCATCTCGTAGAGCTCGATCTCCAAGAGCTCGGCAGCGCTGAAAGTGGAGCCGTCCGCCTTCTTCAGCGTCGCCGGGACCCAGTTCGCGCCGCCGTTCTCCGTGTACCAGATCGCGCGCTGGCCGACGATCCAGCCGCAGGTGGCGTCGACGAAGTGAACGGCGTAGAGATTCGCGCTGAACTGGGCGACACGCTGCCAGACCGATCCGCTGGTCGTCGTCTTCAGGACACTGCCGTCGCTGGCCACTGCCCAACCCGTCTGCGCGCCCGATGTCCCGGGGAGGAAGAAGATCCTGTGGATCGTGTCCTTGACCTCCGGTGGAACGGTTTGGAACGTCCAGTTGCCCGAGGCATCGCGGTGGCGTATGCGTCCGCCGTCCTCGACCGTCCAGGCTTCGACTCCGTCGATCGTGAAGACGTCGAATACGTTGCCTCCCCAGCGCAGGTCGAAGTCGTTCGTCTGCGCGAACCCCCGCGTCGAGAGCAGCGGCGTCACTGCCGCCATGCAAGCGAGACTACGGAGCCAAGAGGCAGCGAGGCAGCGAGGCAGCGAGGCAGCGAGGCTGATTCAGCAGTTCGGCGAACATGTTCCACAGCTCCTCCTTTTTCGAGAGAACCCAAGACGCAAAATCGCCGGGTCAGGAGCAGGACGATGGTGTGAGCTTCAGCAGGCCCGACTCGCCCACGATCCTACACCCGGAGGTCGATCCCCGGAATCCCTCCGACTCGAGGACTGTGGATGCCCCTGGCGTTGGACAGGTTGTTTCCCTCTCTCCGGCCAGACGGTCTCTACCGGAGAGGCAACCCGTTTCCCCAAGGTCTTCGCAGGCGGGGAAGACTCGACTGAGTCAGCGATTCGTCAGGGACCGCGGCCAAGCGATGCGGTGACCCGCCGGAACTACCCGGAGACGGATTCCCAACGTCGGTCTGCTGAAGGCCGGCCCGCCGGAAACCGACTAGCCCTCCAGCGTCGCCTGGAGGAACCAGCCGTGCTTCTCGAACTCCGTGACGACCCCCGTGAGGAGGTCGACGGTGTCGGTGTCGCCGGCCTTCTCGGCGGTCGTCCGGGCGGAGCGTAGGCCCTTCAGGAACACCTCGAAGCGTTCCGCGAGCAGAGAGACGTGATCGTGGCCGCGCGTCGTCTCTCCGGGATACTCCGGGATCCGCGAGGCCTTCGCCGTGTGCCTAGCCGTGCCGGAGGCGATCGCGCCCAGCGCGACGGCGCGCTCGGCAATCGTGTCCGTGTGGAGGGCGAGCGCGACGGCGAAACTCTCGAAGAGCGTGTGCAGGGCAGTGAACTGCGGGCCCTTGACGTTCCAGTGCGCCACCTTGATCTGGCTGTGCAGATCGAGGCCGTCGGTGAGGCAGGCGTTGAGGTCCGCCGCGATCTTCTCGCGGGTCTTCTCGGGCAGCGGGATCATGCTGGGGAACATCGTTCACCTCCTCGGGGGTCAGGGACTATCCGGAACCGGCTCGGCAAATGCGAGCGCGGCTGCCGCGGCGCATCCCCGCACGACGGCGGCGATGCGGACGGCATCGAACACATTCTCCTCGGTGAGGCCGCCTGCGAGCACGGATTCCTCGTGAGAGCGGAGGCAGAGCTCGCAGCCCTCGATCGCGCTGACCGCCAGGCACATGAGCTCGAACTCGGCCTTGCTCGTCCGGGGTTTGCCGATCCGCTGCATCCGGAGCCGCGGCGGCATCAGCTCGTACGCCGGCTTCCCGACCATGTGGCGGAACCGGTAGAAGACGTTGTTCATCGCCATGAGCGCGACGGCGGCCGCCGCGTCGTCGCGCGCGGCTTCGTCGAGCGCTTCCGCGCCGTCCTGCTCGATCGCGGCGGCGAGAGGACGGCTGCCCGAGGCCAGCGCGCTGGCGAGAGCCACCGCGAAGCGCGCGCGCGGCTCGAGCGAGCTCTCGCGCAGCACCGCCGTCAGGTTGAGGCGCAAGTCGCGCGCGGCGTCGGGGAAGGACTCCGCAAGCGATTCGAGGGACTGGAGTGCTTCCATCAGGCCACCTGGAGGGTCTTCTGCCCCTTCTTCCAGTCGCAGGGGCACAGCTCGTCGGTCTGCAGCGCGTCGAGGACGCGCAGGACCTCGTCGACGTTCCGCCCGACCTTCAGGTCGTTCACGCTGACCCAGCGGATCACGCCCGCCGGATCGACGAGGAAGGTCGCGCGCAGCGGCACGCCCTCCCCGCGGTGCAGGATGCCGAGCGCCGAGGACAGCTCGCGGCGCGTGTCGGCCAGCATCGGGTAGGGCAGGTCCTTGAGGTCGGGGTGCGACTTGCGCCAGGCGAGGTGCACGTACTGCGTGTCCGTGCTCAAGCCCAGGATCTGCGCGTCGCGGTTGCGGAAATCGCGCTCCTTCTTGCCGAAGGCCGCGATCTCCGTGGGGCACACGAAGGTGAAGTCCATCGGCCAGGCGAAGAGCACGCGCCACAGCCCCGGATGGCT
Source organism: Planctomycetota bacterium (assembly GCA_046155895.1). Lineage (GTDB taxonomy): Bacteria > Planctomycetota > UBA1135 > UBA1135 > DASYPQ01. Next base: position 41,382 of record JBJXFB010000081.1, read on the forward strand.
CTGGTCGGTGATCTCGGCGAACTCGTGGCCGCGCTCGGTCGAGACCACGGCGTGGAGCTTGAAGGAAGGCAGTCGGTCTCCGATGGTCAGCATGGTCAGGGTCCTCTCGGGTCGAAGTCGTGGGAATCGTCGCGATGCGACGAGGAAGAGGATCGACCGTGGACGCCGCGGCTGGAATTCGATTGTCTGTATGGCAGCGATCGACGATGGCTATCGACCTCTCCGCCGTGACCCTGACCGAGCTGCGCTACGCGATCGCCGTGGCCGATCACCGGCATTTCGGGCGCGCCGCCGCGGCGTGCTTCGTGACGCAGCCGACCCTTTCGACGCAAGTCCAGAAGCTCGAAAGGTCCCTCGGCGTGAAGCTCTTCGAGCGGTCCAACCGGCGGGTCGACCTGACCGGCGAGGGGGAGGAGATCGTGCGCGAGGCGCGCGCGGTGCTCGCGGCGGCCGAGCGGATCCTCGAAGTCGCGCGCAGCAAGAACGAGCCCGGGACGGGCACCTGGCGCCTGGGCGTGATCCCGACCCTCGCCCCCTACCTCCTGCCCTGGCTCGTCCCGCGGTTGCGCGAGGCGTTCCCGAAGCTGCGCCTGGTGTTCCGCGAGATGAAGACGTCGGACGTGCTGGCGGAGATCGCGGCACGGAAGATCGACTGCGGGATGCTCGCGCTGCCCGTCGAGGGGACGAATCTCACGGTCGAGCCCATCTTCGACGAGCCCTTCCACGTGATCGTGCCCGCAGCGCACGCGCTCGCCGGCAGGAAGAGCGTCCACGAGAGCGATCTCCTCGGCGAGCGGGTGCTGCTCCTCGACGAAGGCCATTGCCTGCGCGAGCAGGCGCTCTCGATCTGCGCACGCGCGGGAGCGGTCGACGGGACGGAAGCCGGCGATTTCCGCGCGACGAGCCTGCCGACGCTGCGGCGGATGGTCGGGAGCGGGATGGGGATCACGCTCCTGCCCGCGCTCGCGCTGCGCGAGACGCTGGAGGGCACGGCGGCGCTGCCCTTCGCCGGGTCGCCGCCCTTCCGCCGCATGGCGATGGTGTGGCGCGCGAGCCATCCGCGGGCCCGGGATTGCGCGGAGATCGCCGCGGTCCTGCGCAAGAACCTGCCGGAGGAAGTCCGTCCGGTCAGCGCCGCAGCGCGTACAGCCGGATCCCGAAACGCGTCAGGGGACGGAGCGGCTCGGCGCCGATGAGGGGTCCGAGCGCGTACTTCTCGCGGACGAAGGCCATCAGCTCCGCGCCGTAGTCCTCGCCGAACCAGGGCAGGCCGTGCTCCGCGGTCGAGCGGTGCGTGACCGCGACGAGATCGGGAGGCGCGCGCTGGAGATCGGCGAGGATCGCTTCCTCGCCGAATCTCTCGAAAGTCGGCGGCAGGTAGTCGACGTGCTTCACCGGCACCCGCGCGCGCGCGAGGTAGTTGATCATCGCTCCCTCGGGCATCACGGCCAGCGTCGCACCGGGCTTCGATCGCACCATGTCGACCGCCGCGTTCACGAAGGAGCCGCGCAAGTCGGCCAGGAACGCGTCGCCCCCCTCCCCCACGGTCACCGTCTTCATCTCGAGGAAGGTCCGCTGGAGCGCGAGATGCGCGGAGATGGCGACGCCGAGGACTCCCACCATCGCGCCGCGGAGGAACGCGCCGCGGCCGCCGAGGCGGTCGAGGAAGGACGGGATCCATCCGACGAGGACCGCGACGACGAGCATCGTCGCCGGCATCGCCAGCACGAAGCCCTGCATGCCGATCCGCGCCTGGAGCGGCGTCTTCGCGAGCATCGCGAGAGCGAAGAGCGCGAAGGTCGAGGCGAGGATCGCTCGCCTCCGCACGGCCGCGTCCCTGGCCCGGATCACGAGCACGATCGTCCCGGCGAGCGCGAGGAACGCGGCGAGCGGCAGCGGCCGCGTGATCTCCGTCCACGCTCCGGGCGGCAGACGCAGGGCGAGGAGCGCGACCGCGGCGAGCAGGGCGCCGATCACGAACGGGACTGCGCCGCGGTCCTCCTGGCCGCGCTGCCTCCAGGCGAGAGCCAGGAGCGCCGCGGGCAGGATCGGAGCCAGCCACCAGCCGGCCCATTCGAGGAGCAAGCGCCCGCTTTCGCGCGGCCGGTCCAGAACCACGCCGAAATCGGGCCACGCGCCGAGCATGCCCTTCCAGGCCGCTTCGGCGTCCATCGCGGTCGCGAGCAGAGAAAAGGACACGGCTACGGGCACCGCCGCGCCGATGGACAGCGCGAGGAGCGAGCGGAGGATCCCCTTGCGATCGGCGACGAATCCGAGCGCCAGCCCGAGGAGCGCCGCGGCCGCGAGGGCGACGAAGATCTCGACGCTCGTCAGGAAGACCAGGCCGAGGAGGAGCCCGACCGCGGCCAGGAGGATCGGCCGGCGCGACTCGATCCAGCGGTCCAGCGCCAGCATCGCCAGCAGCGACAGCAAGGCCCCGTGCGTCGCTTCGTGCGTGTAGGGACAGACCCAGTTCGCGCTCCCGACGAGCTCGAATTGCGCGAACGCGAAGAGCGCGAAGAAGACGACGAGCGCCGCAGCGGCCGCGAACCCTCCCGCGATCTTCTCGATCAGCCGATGGAGAAGGGCGGCGATCCCGGCGAGCACCGCGAGATTCGCGGAGACGAGTGTCGCCAAGTTCGCGCCGAACACCCGGAACAGGAGAGAATTCGCGTACGCGGACAGCGGGCCGCCGGGGTGCGCGACGTCGCGGTACAGCGCCTCGCCCTCCGAGAGGCGCCAGGCGACGGCGAGCTCACCGCCGAAGCCGACCAGCACGTCGGGCCAGGTCTGCCACGTCCAAGCGAGCATCGCCAGGCCGGCCGCGAGGGCCGCGAGCGGCCCCGGGAACTTGCGCGCGATGCTGGCGGCGTCCAGCTCGGACTCCGGCGACCGGCGCTACTTGTGCGCCAGCAGCATCGTCATCCGCCGGCCCATCAGGCGCGGGTGCATCTCGATCCGGCTGATGTCGCCCAGGGTCTCGGCCACGCGCTTCATGACGTCGTAGCCGTGCTCGGGGTGGGCCATCTGCCTGCCCCGGAAGATGCAGACGACCTGCACCTTGTGCCCCTGCTCCAGGAACTTCCGCCCCGCGTCGAGCCGGTACTCGAGGTCGTGCTTGTCGATCGCGGGCCGGACGCGCAGCTCCTTCAGCTGCGATCCCGCGCGGTGCGTGCCGCGCTCCTTCTTCTTCTGCGCGTACTTGAACTTGCCGAAGTCGAGGATCCTGCACACCGGGGGTCGCGCGGTCGGGGAAACCTCGACGAGGTCGAGTCCGGCTTCCTCGGCGCGCCGCATCGCGTCGGTCGTGGGCACGACGCCCACCTGCTCGCCATTCTGATCGATCAGCCGGACCTCGTTGATGCGGATCTGTCGGTTGACGCGGTAGTCGATTGCTGCCACTAGGCTCCTTGGGTTCGGGTTCGGTACGTATTCATCGGAAGCTGGAGAATAGACCCGGAGGGATTTTCGCGCCAGGGTCTCCGGACGCGCTCCAGCCTACACCACAGGCCGCGCTCACGATGCCGGCGTTTCGGCGGGAACGACCGTGCGGATGTGGACGTCCTCGAGCTGGTCGGCCGAGACGGTCGAGGGCGCCTCGCACATCAGGTCGGAGGCGGAGGTCGTCTTGGGGAAGGCGACCACGTCGCGGATGTTGTCGAGACCGACGGTCAAGGCCGTCAGGCGGTCCAGGCCGACCGCGAATCCGGCGTGGGGCGGCGCGCCGTAGGAAAGCGCCTCGAGGAGGAAGCCGAACTTCTTCTGCTGCTCCTCGGGACTGATGCCGAGGATGGTGAAGATCCGCTTCTGGACGTCGCTGCGGTGGATCCGGACCGATCCCGAGCCGAGCTCCCAGCCGTCCATCACCAGGTCGTAGGCGCGGGAGGCGAGCTTCGAGAGGTCCGGGTCGTCCCCCCCCATCTCCCAGTCGACCGGCGCCGTGAAGGGGTGGTGCGAGGAGAACCAGCGCTTCTCGCCCTCGTCGAACTCGAACATGGGGAACTGCGTGACCCACAGGAAGCGCCGCTCAGCCGGGTTCGCCAGCTTGAAGCGCTTGCCGATCTGGTTGCGGAGGTCGCCGAGGACGCGCCAGGCGACGACCTGCCGGTCGGCGACGAAGAGGCAGAGGTCCCCTTCCGCGGCCTTGAGCCGCTGCATGAGCGCGGGGCCGCGGTCACCGGCACAGAACTTCGACAGCGGGCCGGTTCCGCCCTGTGCGGACGCTTTCCACCATGCCAGGCCCTTCGCCCCGTTCGCCTTGGCCGCCTCCTCGAGGGCCGTGATGTCCTTGCGCGTGAGCTCGTGCTTGGCGGGCACGACGAGCCCCATGACGCGTCCGCCCGCCTCGACGGCTCCGCGGAAGACGTTGAACTCGCTCGAGCGCGCCCACTCGTCGACGCCGACGAGCTCGAGTCCGAAACGCATGTCGGGCTTGTCGACGCCGAAGCGCTCCATCGCTTCGCGCCAGGGCATGCGCGGGAAGGGCGTCACGATCTCGACGCCGAGCGCGGCGCGGAAGGTCTCCGACAGCGCGCGCTCCCACACGGCGAAAACGTCGTCCTCCTCGACGAAGGACATCTCCATGTCGAGCTGCGTGAACTCGGGCTGCCGGTCGGCGCGCAGGTCCTCGTCGCGGAAGCAGCGCGCGACCTGGAAGTAGCGGTCGAGCCCGGCCACCATGAGGAGCTGCTTGAAGATCTGCGGCGACTGCGGGAGCGCGTAGAACTCTCCCGGGTGGACCCGCGAGGGCACCAGGTAGTCGCGCGCGCCCTCGGGAGTCGCGCGCGTCAGGATCGGCGTCTCGACCTCGACGAAGCCCTGGCGCTCGAACGCGTTCCGCAGCGCGTGGATGAAGCGCGCGCGGTGGACGAGGTTCTTCTGCATGGCGGGGCCGCGCAGGTCCAGGTAGCGGTACTTGAGGCGCGTCTCGAGCGCCGTCTCGCTGGCGTCCTCGATCGAGAACGGCGGCGTCCTGCTCTTCGAGAGGATCTCGAGGCGCTCGACGATCAGCTCGATCTCGCCCGTGGCGCGCTCGGCGTTCACGTTCTCCTTCGAGCGCGCGACGACCTTCCCGCGCACGGAGATCGTGAACTCCGGTCCCAGCTTGGCCGCGTCGGCCTGCTCGGGCCCGAGGACGACCTGGGTGAGCCCGAAACGGTCGCGCAGGTCGACGAAGTAGATCCCGCCGTGGTCGCGCCGGGCCGAGACCCAGCCGTTCAGCGTCACGACCTGGCCGACGTGCGTGGCGCGCAGCTCGCCGCAGGTGTGCGTCCGCCGCCAATCCGAACGGGCAGCGCTCATGGAGAAGCGTGCTCGCGAGCGCGCAGGCGCATCAGCGCGCGCCGCAGGGACGCCTCGGCGCGCAGCAGGTCGAGGGGCTCGCCTTCCGCCCGCTGGACGGAGATCCGATCCCGCGCGCGCTTCTCGGCCTCGCGCGCGCGCGCCTCGTCGATGTCCTCCGGCTTCTCGCCGGCCTCCGAGACGACACGGAGGGTGTCGCCGCGGACCTCGGCGAAGCCGCCCGAGACGAACAGGACCTCCTCGGCACCGCCCGGGGAGGCCCGGAAGCGCAGGAGTCCCGTGTCGAGCGCCGCGATCATCGGTGCGTGCCGCGGCAGCACGCCGATCGAACCGTCGAGGCCCGGCAGCCGCACGGACGCGACGCTCCGGTCGAGCGCGATGCGCTCGGGAGTGATGACGCGCAGCGTGAGGGTACCGGCCACCTAGCCCTTCTTCGCCCGCTCGACGACCTTGTCGATCCCGCCCTGGTACATGAAGGCGCTCTCGGGCAGCTCGTCGTGTTTGCCCTCGATGATCTCCTTGAAGGAGCGGACGGTCTCCGCGCGCGGGACGAAGATCCCGGGCGTGCCGGTGAACTGCTCCGCCACGAAGAACGGCTGGGAAAGGAAGCGCTGCATCCGCCGCGCGCGCGCGACGATCTTCTTGTCCTCCTCGGGCAGCTCCTCGATCCCGAGGATCGCGATGATGTCCTTCAGGTCGGCGTAGCGCTGGAGGATCCGCTGCGTCTCGCGCGCGACCTTGTAGTGCTCCTCGCCGACGACGTTGGGGTCGAGCATCCGCGAGGTCGACTTGAGCGGGTCGACGGCCGGGTAGATGCCGAGCTCGGAGATCGCGCGGTCGAGGATGATCGTCGAGTCGAGGTGCGCGAAGGTCGCGACCGGCGCGGGGTCCGTGATGTCGTCGGCGGGCACGTACACGGCCTGCATCGAGGTCACGGAGCCTTCTTCGTCGACGTGATCCGCTCCTGGAGCGCGCCCATCTCGGAGGCCATCGTGGGCTGGTAACCCACGGCGGAGGGCATCCGGCCCAGGAGCGCCGACACCTCGGAACCCGCCTGCACGAAGCGGAAGATGTTGTCGATGAAGAGCAGCACGTCCTGGTTCTTCACGTCGCGGAAGTACTCCGCCATCGTGAGGCCCGAGAGGCTGACGCGCAGGCGCGCGCCGGGCGGCTCGTTCATCTGGCCGAAGACGAGCACCGCGTTGTCGATCACGCGCGCCATCTCGCCGGTCGGCGTCTTGTACTGCGCCTCGGTCATCTCGAGCCACAGGTCGTTGCCCTCGCGCGTGCGCTCGCCGACGCCGCAGAAGACGCTGAAGCCGCCCTTCTCGACCGCGGTGATCCGGATCAGCTCCTGGATGAGCACCGTCTTGCCGACGCCCGCGCCTCCGAAGAGACCGATCTTGCCGCCCTTCGCGAAGGGGCAGAGGAGATCGACGACCTTCAGGCCCGTCTCGAAGACCTCGGTCACCGCTTCCTGGTCTACGAACTTCGGGGCGTCGCGGTGGATCGGCCAACGCTCCTTCACCTCCACCGGCTTCATCGGCTCGCCGGTCCGCGGATGCGCCGCGCCGACCTCGAGCGGATCGCCGAGCACGTTGAAGAGGCGCCCCTTGGTCGCGTCGCCGACGGGCACGCAGATCGCGTTACCCGTGTCGAGCGCGTCCATGCCGCGGACGAGGCCGTCGGTCGACGCCATCGCGACGCAGCGCGCGACGTCGTTCCCGAGGTGTTGCGCCACTTCCAACGTGACGTCGATGCCGCGCTCCGCGTCG
>JBJXFB010000083.1:0-13888 GCA_046155895.1 Planctomycetota bacterium
ATCGCGATCACGCGCGAGCCGTACAGGCGCACGAGCTCGAGCTCCTCGGCGAGCGGCGGGATCTCGAGCCCGAGCTCCTCGAGGTCGTCGAAGTAGCGCCGGGCCGGCGCGTGCTGGAGCACGACGCCCGCGGCGCGGCCGGAGAGGATCAGCTCCGCGCCGCAGGGGCCCGAGGGGTTGCGCAGCGCCGACTGACCCTCGAGCAGGATCAAATCGGGCGATCGGTCCCGGTCGAGGCTCACGATCGCGTGCTCGAGCTCCCCGCTGACGAAATCGTTCGGCGTCGCATCGAGCACGAAGCCGTGGTCGATCCCTTGGAGCCAGCCGGTTTGCCCCGTCGACACGATCTCGGCCCGCAGGCCAGCTTCCGCGCACGTGGCGACGAGGGCCTGGCAGGTCGTGCGCTTGCCGAGCGCGCAGTCGGTGCCGAGGACGGCGATGCGCGGAGCACGCACCGAGAGGACGGCCCCGGTCCAGAAGTGGAGTTGCGCGCGCGATTTCGGCGCGCGGATGTCGATGATCTCCGCGCCGCTCTGGCGCGCGAGCTCCGCCAGCTCGGGATCCCGCGAGAGGAGATCGTGCAGGCCGTTGACGACGCCGATTCCCTGCGCGAGAGCGTCGCGCAGGACCGAACGGAATTCCTCCGGCAGGACGCCGCCGTGCGTCGCGACCCCGACGATCACGTAGTCGGGACGAGCGAGCGCGAGCAGCTCCGCCAGGCTCGCGCGCACCGGGATCCCGCGCGCGCGGCCGTCCAGCAGCACGCCGGCGTCGGATCCGGCGCCGCGATCGTCGACGACTCCGACGATGCGGTAGCGGCTCGGACCCCGCACGAGTCCGTGCGCGGTCTTGGCGTTGGGCGTCTGGTAGAGCCCGAGCGTCAGGATCGCGGCGGTGCGCTTCACTTCACGCCGCGAGTGTCGAGCAGCATCGCGCGGAACAGGAGCTGGAAAGCGGCCTGCGACCAGCCGCGGTACTGCGGGCGGAAGCCGAAGAGGTGCACCGCGCCCTTCCCGTGCTGCACGCGCACCCACGCGGCCTTGCCGGCGATGGCTTCCGGCGTCTTGATCCAGCCCGAGAGCAGCAGGCGGGTCGGAGCGTAGCGCAGGAGCACCTCGACCTCTTTCTCGTGCTTGGAGAGGCCAACGGCTTCGCGCTCCTTCTCGTTCATCTCGCGCCAGGCCAGCCCGCGCGAGAAGAAGACCGGCACCGACTCGCCCAGATCGGCCGTGAGCGAGTGGCTCGCGTCCGGAACGGCGCGCAGGACGCTGCCGGGGCAGGAGAAGGTCTTGGCCTCCGCCTCGCTCATTCCATCCGTCAGCGGCAGGCGCAGGAGGTCGACCGCCCACTTGGACGAGCTCCCGATCGCGACCAGCCTCCCGCCGGCGCGCACGAACTCCTCCACGGCCACGGCGCCCTCGGGATCGAGCCCGCCGACGAGTTCTGGCGGCGCGCTGCCGTCCGCGCGACCGCGGTCGAGCTCGCGCGCGTCGAGGCTCGGGATCACGAGGACGTCGAGGAAGGCCTCGAGTTCGCCGGCGCGCAGCATCTCGTTGCGCACGCTCGTGTACGCGACGCCGTAGGTGTCGAGCACCCAGCGTGCCCAGCCCTCGTCCATGCTGCCCGTCCACGGCGCGTAGAGCCCAATGCGCGGCAGGCGCGCGATCGCGATTTCACCCTCGGACGCTTCGGCGTCCGTGCGCGGCTCGAAGCGACCGGCCTTTTCCCCGCGGGGATGGAAGACGAGAGCGTCGCCCTTCGAGAGGCGCGCGAAGACCTGCTTCCAGCCGTTCGAGTCGCGCGCGAGCAGCCCGTTCTCGCGCTGCAGGCCCGCGGTGGCGGCTTCGATCGTCCGCGCCCGCTGCGTGCGCGCCTCGAGCTTCTCGATCACTTCCACGCGACGGACGCCGAAGAGGAAAGGCAGCGTCCACCCCGCGACGTCGTAGGGGGCGTCGCCGTCTGGATAGCGCTGCACGTCGAAGAGGTCCTTGACGTGGTTGCCGTAGGGCTGCTCGCGCCGGATCACGATCGAGCCGGCGGGATAGGTCCGGCCGTCGGCGATCACGGCCTCGCCGGCGACCTCCAGCTCGACGCCTGTCGCGAGGAGGACGTCGGCCAGGCGCTCCGTCGCTCCCGGATCGCGCTGCTCGGCGGGCAGGATCCAGGCGATCGGAGCGTCGTCGCGCCCCGCGGCGAGCGAGCGGTCCGCGGCTTCGAGAGCGTTGCGCAGGTACAGCGCGCGCTCGCGCGACAAGCTCGCGCACAGGGAGCGCGCGAACGCCATCTCGTAGTCGACGATGTCCCGGATGCGCCACCATCCGCCCGGCCACGGCGCGATGAAGCGGTTGCTCGGCATGTAGCCGGGCGTCCCGTCGGGCGCGCGCAGGCTCGTGACCTCCTGGAAGATGGGGGAGGCCAGGCGGCACGACGCCACCTCGGTCAGCAGCCCGATGATGTTGTGGCGCACGGGCACGTTGCGGTTCCCGCCGTTCCACCACATGTCGTAGGTGCCGCCGGAGGCGACGCCGGTCTTGCCATCGCGCGTGAGGTCGAGCTGCGCGCGCGTGCCGAGCAGGTTGATCGCACCGATGATGGCGGGATCGAGGTTCGGGCTCAACGGGTCGCGGAAGGGCGGCACGAACATCCGCTCGGCCGAGCTGCCCTGCTGGTGGACGTCCCAATAAACCTGGGGATGCCATTCCTCGTAGAGCAGGCGGGTGACGAGCCGTGTCTCCTTCTGCGTCAGCGTGAACCAGTCGCGGTTGTTGTCGTGGCCTGCGTAGAGCTGGTAGAGCTTCGGGAGCTCGCTCGCCTCGTAGGGCGTGCCGACGACCTTCCGGTACCACTCGACGACGTGGTCGAGGCCGTCGGGGTTGAGGCTGGGAGCGAGCAGGACGACCAGGTTCTCTCGCGCGGAGCGCCAGGGCTCCTCGGAGGAGGTCGCGAGGTCGTGCGCGAGCTGCATCGCGAACTGCGGGGACGCGCACTCGGTCGCGTGCATCGCGCAGGAGACGAAGAGGAAGACCTTCCCGCTCTTCACGGCCTCCTCGCGCTCGGCCTGGGAGGCGCCGCGCGGATCGGCGAGCCGCCGCGCGATCCCGCGCAGCCGCTCGAGGTCGCGCAGGTTCGCGGCGCTCGAGATCGTGCACAGGACGAAGTCGCGGCCCTCGGTCGACTTTCCGACGGTGCTCGTGACGACGTTCTCCGACTGCTGGTCGAGAGTCTCGAAGTACGACTTCACCTCGCGCCAGTCGGGCAGGACGAAATCGGAGGCGAGCGGACGCCCGAGATGCTGCTCGGGAGTCGTCACGGCGCCCTGCGACGCGAGGCAGGAGCTCTCGAGGATGGAGACGGCCAACAGGACGAGAAGCCAGGCTTTCGGGGGCATGCGCGGCGGATCGTACTGGGGCGGCGGGCGGATCGAAAGGACGCCGACGGGCGGGAGGGAGGGATGCAATTCGTCGCACGCGTTCGCTGCAGAACGACGGTAGGATCCCGCATCCATGCCCCTCGCACCCGGTAGCAAGCTCTCCTTCTACGAGGTTCTCGCCCCGCTCGGCGCTGGCGCGATGGGGGAGGTGTATCGCGCGCGCGACTCGAAGCTCGGGCGCGAGGTGGCGATCAAGGTGCTGCCGGAGCACTTCGCGACCGACGCGGAGCGGCTGAAGCGCTTCGAGCGCGAGGCGACGACGCTCGCGTCGCTCAACCACCCCAACGTCGCGCAGATCTTCGGCGTCGACCAGGTGGGGGACACGTGCTTCCTGGTGCTCGAGCTCGTGCCCGGCGAGTCGCTCGAGGAGCGATTGAAGCGCGGACCGCTGCCGCTCGAGGAGGCGCTCGACGTCTGCAAGCAGATCGCCGAGGGCCTCGAAGCCGCGCACGAGGCGGGCGTCATTCACCGCGACCTCAAGCCCGCCAACGTGCGCCTGACCCCCGATGGCAAGGTCAAGGTGCTCGACTTCGGCCTCGCCAAGCCCGTGAGCGAACACAACAAGGGCTCGAGCACCGACAGCGTGCTCTCGACCGAAGCTGGCCGCCTTCTCGGAACGCCGACCTACATGGCGCCGGAGCAAGCACGCGGGAAAGCGATCGACAAGCGCGTCGACATCTGGGCCTTTGGCTGCGTGCTCTACGAGTGCCTCACGGCCAAGCGCGCGTTCGTCGGCGAGACGCTGACCGACGTCCTCGGCGCCGTGCTGCACGCGCAGGCCGACCTCGATGCGCTTCCCTCCTCCACGCCGCGGCGCGTGCGCGAGCTGCTCGAGAGCTGCTTCGTGAAGGACCCGCGCCGCAGGCTGCGCGACATCGGCATGGCGCGGCTCGAACTCGAGCGCGCGGCGACCGAGCCGCGCACCGCTCCGGCAGCCGTCGAGGCGCGGCGCGCGACGCGGAAGTCACCGGTCGTGCTTTTGTCCGCGGCGCTCGTCGCTGGCGCGATCGCGTTCGCTGCGTGGACGCTCCGACCACCGAGTGACGCCACCGAGAGAGCGCGCCCCGTCGTTCGTGCCACGCTCGCGCTCCCCAAGGGTCTGAAGCTGCCCATGGCCGACCGGTCGATCGCGGTTTCGCCCGACGGCACTCGCGTCGTCGCCTCGCTCTTGAAGCAGGAGGGAGCCTCTCCGCCGTCGTTGTACCTGCGCGATCTGTCGCGCCTCGAGTTTTATGCGCTCTCCGGCACCGAGGAGGCCATGTACCCGTTCTGGTCGCCCGACGGCAGGTCCATCGCCTTCTTCGCGGGGCGGGAGCTGCGGTGCATCGAACTCGCCGACGGCATCATCCGTGTGATCTGCAAGGCGCCCGCCGGACGCGGTGGAACATGGGGCACACAGGGCACGATCGTCTTCGCGCCCAGCGCCGTGGGCGGGTTGTCCATCGTCAGCGAGTCGGGCGGCGAGGCGTCGCCGATCACCGAACCCGCGGAGCCGGATGAGTCGCATCGCGTCCCGCAGATGCTCCCCGATGGGCGGCGCTTCCTCTTCTATGTCATGAACAAGCCGAAGCCGGGCGTCTACGCCTTCGACCCGGCGAGCAAGCAATCGCGGCGAGTCGTCGAGAGTGTGACCGAAGCCGTCTTCGTCGAACCGTCGGCTCTCGTGTTCGCGCGCGACGAGAACCTCATGGTGCAGCCCTTCGATCTCGATCGGCTCGAGCTCACGGGGAGCCCCAAACCCATCGCGGCGGGAGTGCAGTGGGACAGTCGGAGAGTCGCGCTCAACATGGGCCTCTCCTCGCGCGGAGCCCTGGTCTACCAGCCCGTCGCTCGGGCAGGGACGTACAGGCTCGCGTGGATGGACCGCAAGGGTGAGCGGACGCCGCTCGCGATCGAACCGCTCGCCGTGGGTACCGCGACCCTCTCGGCGGACGGCCGCCGCGCCGCGGTGAACATCGTGGGCAACCGTGGAGAATCGCTCGTTGCCGGGCTCGACCTGGAGCGCGGCATCCAGACGTCGATCGGCGATCCGAAGGCGCGGTTCTACTACGGTGCGCTCATATCGAGCGACGGACAGCGCGTCTTCACGGCGGACGCAGGTGGCCCCGGGCAGACCCTACTCAGCTTCCCCTTCGGCGGTGGCGCGCCGACACAGCTCGCGAAAGGCGAACCCAAGTTCGAGTATGGCCTGGGCTCGCTCACTCCGGACGGACGAAGCATGCTCCTCACCAAGTCGCCGCAGCGCGACAAGGTCGGCGATCTCATCGTGCTCGATCTCGAGGGCGACCATGTTCCGAGGTCTTTCATGACGACGACCGAGGCCGAGTGGTACCCGTCCATCTCGCCGTCGGGGGAGCTCGTGGCCTACGTCGTGTCGAACGAAGAGGACTTGGGCGGACTCTTGAAGCTCGTCAGCTTCCCGACGCCGTCGGCCCCCGTGCAGGTGATCTCGAGCCGCGTCGCGTTGAGCTTCGGATGGCTGTCCGCGAGTGAGCTCTACTGGGCGGATTTGTCGCGCAAGTTGTGGAGCGCGACCGTCGCTTCGAAAGGCGGTCAACTCGACCTCGGCCCGCCCAAGGTCCTGTTCGACGGCCGCCCGCTGGACAAGGGAATCGTCCTCCTCACCTACGATCTGCCACGCGAGCGCTTCCTGGTCGCGATCGAGGAGAGCCCGCGCGAGGAGACACAGTTGATCCTCGTGAGCGACTGGCGGCCGGACGCGGCCCCGGCTCAGAGCGCGCGGAAGTAGGCGGCGGTCGCGACGATTCCTCACACGCATTGGCAATCTCACGCGCGCAATGTCCCTCGGCACTGGCAGCAAGCTCCTCCACTACGAAGTGCTCGGCCCTCTCGGCGCTGGCGCGATGGGTGAGGTGCATTGTGCGAAAGACACCAAGCTCGGGCGCGAGGTCGCGATCAAGGTTCGGTGAACCGCGGCCGCGCAATCGGCGACGATCGCGGCCCTACGGCCTGGCGCGGCCCCCGATTCGGGATCACACGGACGGCGTGATCGGGCGATTGGAGTCCCCAGAGTCCCCGATGGGTAACGTGTCGCGTACGCTGACAATCCCCGGACGGTGAGTCTCTGGGATACACCACACAACGACTGAAAGAGGACGGCTGGAAATGAAGACCACTCAGTCAGAGGAACTACGGACTCGCAGCGGTTCGTGGGCCGCGAGATGCTCCACCGCGTTGGGCGTGGTTGTCGTGTGCACGGCTCTCGCCGCTGCGCAGTCAGCAGCTGACGAGCCGCGCACGTTGACCGGGCACACCAACCGGGTCTATGGCGTGGCGTTCAGCCCGGACGGAAAGCGGCTCGCATCGGCGAGTTCGGACAAGACGGTCAGGATCTGGGACGCCGCCAGCGGAGCGGAGTCGCTCACGTTGAAGGGGCACACCCATGTGGTCTCGAGCGTCGCGTTCAGCCCGGACGGGAAACGACTGGCGTCGACGAGCTTCGATAAGACGGTAAGGGTCTGGGACGCCACGAGCGGAGCGGAGTCGCTCACGTTGAACGGGCACACCATGGGGGTCTATTGCGCGGCGTTCAGCCCGGATGGGAAACGGCTGGTGTCGGCCAGCTCGGATCAGACGGTGAAGCTGTGGGACGCCACGAGCGGAACGGAGTTGCTCACGTTGAAGGGGCACGCCGGCGAAGTCTGGAGCGTGGCGTTCAGCCCGGACGGGAAGCAGCTGGCGTCGGCCTGCCTGGATGAGACGGTCAAAGTTTGGGACGCCACGACCGGAGCGGTCCTGCACACGCTGAAAGGGCACGGGGGGTATGTCATGTGCGTGGCTTTCAGCCCGGACGGGAAAAGGCTGGCGTCGGCCGGCGGGGACAAGACGGTGAAAGTGTGGGACGCCAAGAGTGGAGCGGAGTTGCTCACGTTGAACGGGCACACCAGCGAGATCAATTGCCTCTCATTCAGCCCGGATGGGAAGTGGCTGGCGTCGGCGAGCTTCGATCACACAGTGAAGGTGTGGGACGCCGGGAGCGGATCGGACTCGCTCACGCTGCAAGGGCACAGTGCCCCGGTCAGGGGCGTGGCGTTCAGTCCGGACGGAAAACAGCTGGCGTCGAGCAGCGTCGACAAGTCGGTCAAGGTGTGGGACGTCGCGGCTCAAAAGAAGAAGAGCAGCAAGGAGTGACGTGCCCCACGAAAACCTGTCCAGGCCCAGAGTGACACTCTGAGTCGAATCAGGGAGGCGAGGGAGATGCCGCAAGCTCACCAGCACGAGCGACACCGCCCCGCTGTCCAAGACGCTCGGCTTCGAGGGCCTGGACACGCAGGCTGGCGATGTGCTGCTGGAGGGGCTCGCCGACGCGGCGCGGCGGCCGGCCGCGCTCGCGGTCCTCGATGGGATCTCGACTGGCATCCAGGAGCGGCGCCTCGGCTTTCTCGGGGTCGAGTTCGTGGTCGACCTGTATCGCCTTCTCGGCGACCTGGACGGTTTCTTCGAGCTGGCGAACGCGCTGACCGAGCACGGCTATGGGACGGTCGACCTTGCGCTCTGGGGACCGGACTGCCGCGACGTCCGTCGCGATCCGCGCTTCGAGAGGTTCGTGCGCAAGCGCGGCCTGCTCGACTTCTGGCGCGAGCACGGCTGGCCGGACGAGTGCAGCGCCGCGGGCGACGGGCTGAAGTGCGACTAGGGCGAGCCTGAGCCTCTCCTCCGGGCAGCGACTCTCCTTCTACGAGATCCTCGGTTCCCTCGGGGTCGGGGCGATGGGGGGGCTACCGCGCGAGCCTCGCTGCCGGCTCCACGCCCTGTTCCCGCGCTCAGCGCGCGCGCGCTTCCTCCGCCGCCCGCACGAGCGCGTCGATGCGAGCGTCGAACTTCGCCTCGTCCTCGCCGTGTCCCTTGTAGCGGATCACGCCTTCGTGGTCGATCAGGTAGATCGTCGGCCAGCCGCTGACGTTCCATTCCTTGGAGATCCGCCCGCCGGTGCCGCCGTCGTTCCAGAACGAGCGCCAGGTGATGTTCTCCTTCACGAGCGTCTTCTGGATCGCCTCGCGGTCGTCGTCGCTGTTGACTCCCACGATCGCGAAGGGCTTGCCTGCGAGGCGTTTCACGAGCGACCGCTCGTGCGGGTACATGGCCCGGCAGGGGCCTCACCAGTGTCCCCAGAAGTCGAGCATCACGACCTGGCCGCGGTAGTCCGACAGCTTGAAGACCGCGCCCTGAATGTCCTCGCCGGTGATGTCCGGGGCGACCTTGCCCACCACCAGGTTCCTCATCTCGTGCAGGGTCGCCCGGGCGGCGTCGCCGACCGTGCCCGCGCGCGACGAAGGCACGTCCGCGTAGTCGCGCACGACGCGTTCGTAGAGCTCCAGGGCGCGCGTCTCCGTCTCGGCCGCGTCGAGCTGGCCGAGTCGCGCGAACTCGTCCGCGCCCAGAAATTCGACGAGTTGCGCGCGGTCCTGCTCTTCCCGCTCCGCGCGGACCGCCGCGACCATGCGGGCCTCCTCGCGGGAGGCCTCCGCCTGCGCCAGGAGCGCTCCGCCGCGCACGTTCCGGTGCGGGCTCTCCTGGGCGAGCCGGTCCAGCAAGGCTGTGGCCGACGGCGCGGTCGCGTACTGCAGGGACATGAGGACTTCGGCCATCTCCGCGCGCTCGAAGTGTCGCGTCGCGAGGATGTCCACGTCCGCAGCGACGTCGTCGTTCCGCGAGTTCCGGAGGAGCCACCGCAGCGCGTCGAAGGCCGCCCGGTCCGAGGGGTCCTCGCGCACCACCGCGCGCATGCGCTCCTGGAACGGCGCGTCGTCGGGCTCGGACGCCGTCTCCGCGACCTTCAGCCGCTCCTCGTCCGTCTTGGCGGAGCGGAACAGGTCGTAGTAGGCGTTCATCGCTTCGCCGTGCTCGCGAGCGGCGGCTTCGACGCGCAGCTCCCGTTCGCTCCGCGGGGATGCCTCCGAGTGGACCGCCGGCACCGGGCTCGCCGGCGGGATCAACCGCGTGGCAGGGATCGACGCGGGGCCTCGATCGGGCTGGACCTGGACTTCGGACGGCGGGTCGACCACGCAGGCCGAGGTGGCGAGCAGGACGAGGGCCGGACCCATGGATCGGATGCCAATCATGCGGTGACTCCTACTCTAGCGGCAGACCTTGCACAGCTCGACGTGCGAGCAGCCCGCGCGCGGGACCGCCTCGAACTCGAGCAGCTCGATCCGGGGCGCGAGGTACTCATCGCGCACCGGTTCCTCGCGCACCAGATCGGTCGAGAGGTACTTCTTGTTCGAATCGGGGAAGACCGTGACGGCCGTCGCGCCGTCCGGCCGCGCCAGCGCGAGCTGCAGCGCGCCCAGGAAGTTCGCGCCGGAGCTGATGCCGACCGCCAGGCCCAGCTCGCGCGCCAGCTTCTGCGCCATCAGGATCGCGTCGCCGTCCCACACGTCGACGATCGAGTCGAGGGAGGCGAGGTCGACCAGCGAAGGCACGAACTCGTCGCTGATGCCCTGGATGCGGTGGTTTCCCTTCTTCGATCCGGTGCGCAGCGTCGGGGAGTTCGCGGGCTCGAGCGGATGGATCGCGACGCGGGAGCACCGGGCGCGCAGCGCGGCGCCGACCCCGCTCACCGTCCCGCCGGTGCCGACTCCGGCGACGAACAGGTCGGGCTCGAGGCCGCGGTGGGCGAGCTGCGCCAGGATCTCGGGCCCGGTGGACAAGCGGTGAGCTTCGACGTTCGCGCGGTTGTCGAACTGCTGGGGACGGAAGACGCGCTTCTCCTTGCGCGCGAAGCCATCGGCGAGCGCGATGGCGCCGACGAACCCGCCCTCTTCCTTCGAGACGTTCACGATCTCCGCGCCCAGGCTGGCGATCAGCGCCCGGCGCTCCTCGCTCATCCAGCTCGGCATGTAGATGCGCACCGGGTGACCCAGCGCGCGTCCGAGCGCCGCGAAGGAGATCCCCGTGTTGCCGCTCGAGACCTCGGTGATCGTGTCCCCGGGCTCGATGGCGCCGCGGGAGTAGGCGTGCTCGAGCATGTGCAGGGCCATGCGGTCCTTGATGCTGCCGGTCAGGTTCTCCGACTCGAGCTTGGCGTGGACGGCGATCTCGCGCCCCCGGACCCGCGCACGGATCACGATCATGGGCGTGTCGCCGACCAAGGCCCAGCATTGGCGCAGGCGCTGGGCGGGATCGGTGGTGACCATGTGGGCTGCTGCGGACCAGGGCGCCCGTGAACCTACCCAACTGACTGGGTTCCGTGTTGCGTCACGAACTTAGCCCTAGGCTGCGAGATGGGTTGCGACGCTGGAGAAGCTCGCCAGGCCCAGCTCTCTCCAAGTTCCGAGCTCCACCGGAGTAACGTTTCGGCCCACCACACGGAACCCAGTCAGTTCGTGAGACTGCCACTCGGGGGGATGCGGAACGGGTGGAATCCGAGCCCCAGGACGCGGTCCGGGCGGCCGGCGGCATCGTGCTTCCCCAAGTCCGCGATCTCGCCATCCGATAACGGGTGCATGCATCACTCGCTCGCATTCCCGGCACTCCTGTCTCTCGCGTTCCTCTCGGCCTGCGGCGGGGCGCCTGGCCCTTCGGCGACGTCCGTTCCGTCGGCGCCCGGCCTCGCGCTCGAGCTCGGGTTCGAGGATTCGTGCCAGGCGGTTGCTGTCACGGAGCTGTCTGTCGAAACACCGCCGGCGGGCATCGCGTTCGGTCCCGGGGTCGAGGGGCTCGCGGCGCGCTTCGACGGGTCCGGAGCGGCGCTGAAACTGCGTGGACTCGACCGACTGGGGATTCGGGAGGCGATGACGCTGGAGTTCTTCGTCAACGCGGCGGACTGGAAGAACCCCTACGGCGCGGGCGGCGGGCTGGAGAGCATGGTTTCGCACTCGGACATCTTCACGGTGGCCTTCGATCCGCACTCGTGGAAGCTGCAGGCGCGGCTGACCACCGCCGCGAGCGAGACCTCTCTCCGCTTGAGCGGCGGGACGATCCAGCCCGGCTCCTGGCACCACGTCGCGCTCGTCATGGACGGCGCGCTGGGCCAGGCGCGGCTCGTGCTCGACGGCGAGGTGGTCGACGAGGTCGCGGCGAAGGGGAGTGTCGCAGTCAACTCCAAGCTCGACCTCGTGGTAGGGACGTGGTTCCAGAAGAACCAGGCTTTCTGCGGCGCCCTCGACTCGATCCGCATCTGGAACCGGGCGCTCTCGCTCGACGAGCTTCGAGCGCGGGCCGCGTCGGGGACTCCGGCCCGGGCGTCGAGCTCCTGAACTCGCCGAGACCGGATTCCACGGCCACCCGCATTCCCGGCCGGAAAAGATGCCGCAGGACTCGTTCGTCCTGCTCGCCGCCGCCCCTTGTCCGCTCGTGATTGCCCGGTCTGAACCGCCCAAGTAGGCTCTCCCGGAGCGGCCTGGGCAGCCGTCGCCGGGACACCACGATGAGGAAAAAGCTCTCTCTTGCACTGGCCTCGACGATCCTGTGCGGCGCCGCGGCGCAGTCGCCCGTGCCGTCGGGGGGACCGGGCTTGGCCCCGGAGGACGTGGTCCAGGACTACGGCTGGCCGCGCCAGTTCGAGACGGCGGAGTACGAGATCGTGCTCCACCAGCCGCAAGTCGACGAGTGGCCCGGCTTCGAGCGGATCCAGTACCGGGCGGCGCTCGCGATCGCGAGGAAGGGAACGGAGGAGCGCGGCTACGGGATGATCCGGGCCAACGCCACGACCCAGGTCTCCGTGTCGGACCGGCTCGTCCTCCTCGCCGATCGCAACATCGAGCAGGTGAGCTTCCCGAACGTCGAGGCCGCGCGAGCCGGACCGTGGAGAGCCGCGGTGCTGGAGGCCCTGCGGCCGTCGAGCGCCATGACGATCTCGCTCGACCGCGTCATCAGCCAGCTCGACGCGAGCCAGGTCCAGTTCCGTCCGGTTGACGTGAACCTCGAGCCGCCGAAGATCCTCGCCAGCGAGGTGCCGGCCGTCCTCGTGATCCTGCTCGGCCAGCCGCGCTTCGATCCGATCCCGGGAGGTGGCAGCGGCGACCTCCACTTCGCGGTCAATACGAACTGGGACCTGTTCCTCGATCCCGCAACGAAGCAGTACTACCTGCTCGACGGCCGGTCCTGGCTCGTGACGAGCGACCTCGAGAAGGGCCCGTGGACTCCGGCGAAGTCCCTGCCCGTCGCCTTCAGGACCCTGCCCGCGGACGCGAACTGGAACGAAGTGCGGGCGGCGATCCCGCTCCTGCCCGCGCGTTCGGCGCCGGTCGTCCACGTCTCGAACGAGCCCGCCGAGCTCATCGTGACCAAGGGTCCGCCCGAGTACGAGGCCGTCCCGGAAACGAGGCTCTCGCGCGTCTCCAACACGGAGAGCGCCGTCTTCTTCAACACGGCGGAGGGTCAGCATTACTTCCTGGCCGCGGGCCGGTGGTTCAAGGCCAGCGGGCTCGCGGGACCCTGGACCGCGGCGAGCACCTCGCTGCCGGAGGACTTCCGGAGGATCCCCGAGGACGCGAACACCGAGCACGTCCTCGCGGCCGTGCCGGGAACCCGAGCCGCGAACGAGGCGCGCATCCTGGCTTCGATCCCGGAGAAGGCGACCGTGAGCCGCGCGGACCTCACCGTGACGCCGACCTACGACGGCGAGCCCAGGTGGAGGTCCATCGAATCCACCGGGGTCCAGTACGCGTACAACTCGCCCTACGACGTGTTCCTGGTCGACGGCAACTACTACTGCTGCCACGACGCGGTCTGGTTCGCCGCGCCGACGCCGACGGGCGCGTGGACGGTGGCGGACGCGGTTCCCGCGGCCATCTACTCGATCCCGCCGACGAGCCCGATGCACGACGTGACCTACGTCTACGTCTTCGGGTCGACGGCGGACAGCGTCGTGACCGGGTACACCTCGGGCTACCTCGGAGGATTCCTGGCCCCGACCGGCGTCCTGATGTTCGGCCAGGGGATTCTCCCCGGGTGGAACTACGCCGGCGTCGGCGGCGCCTGGGACTACCACTACTCCGCGTGCGCCTTCTCGTACGGCTGCGGCGCCCACTACCTCGGCGCGCTGGGAGGCTACTTCCCGGGAGGCACGGTGTACGGACCGCGCGGCGGCTTCGGGGGATACGCGCCCTACAACGCGATCGGGTGCCTCAATCCGCTGGCCGCCTACGCCTACGTCCCGAGCGGTGCCGCCGTCTTCTCCCAGACCAGCGCGATCGGTCAGTTCGGCCGCCGCGGGAGGGGGCCGGACATCTTCGGTGATTGGGGACCGGGCGTCGTGCCCTACGGCGCTGGATGGGTCGGTCCCGGCTGGAACACGGCTGGCGGCTTGGCGATCGTTCCGAACTGGTACGGCAACGGCGCGACCGTCGTCATGGGCTCGGAGATGTACGCGGGTCAGGACGGCAACATCTACACGATGACGCCGAACGGCTGGCAGCCTCCCACCACGATGATCGGGTACGTTCCGCCCGGGGCCGCGGCGTCCCCGTACCGGGCGCCGCGGCAACAGGCGGA
>JBJXFB010000089.1:0-8778 GCA_046155895.1 Planctomycetota bacterium
GGTCGCCGGGCGCTGCGCGGGCGCACGATCGAAGTGCTGCGGCGCGAGCATGAAGAAGGGCCGCCGAGCCCACCGTCGAGCGTGCTCAGCGAGATCGAGCCCCTGGTCGACGCGATGCTCACGCGCTGCCTCGCCCGCGATCCGTTGCAGCGGCCGTCGAGCGTGCTCGAGGTGGCGCGCGGCATGCCGGGCGGCGATCCCCCTCGCCGCGGCACTCGCTCGCGGACAGACGCCGGCGCCGGAGGTCGTCGCGGCGGCCGAGGTGAAGGGACGACTGACTGCGCGCGCGGCAATGGCGCTCGCGCTGGGGAGCATCCTCCTGTTCGTCGGCTTCGCGTTCGCCCGCACGTGGTACCTCGATCGCATCGGTGTCTCCTATGGCAAGGCGCCCGCCGTGCTGGACGAGCGCACGCGGGAGCTCTTCACCCAATTGACCGGTGAGCCGGCGCCCGAGTTCGAGGTGCACTGGTACACACTGGAGAACAAGTTCCTTCCCGCGGGCGTCGGCGGGAACGATGGGGCGCCGGCGATCGGATTCCAGACGCTCTTGCGCCACACCCGGATCGCGGCGCAGGCCTTCGCTCCGGCCGGAGGATTCGTGAGCGTGTTCGACCCGATGCCCTCGGCCGGGACCGCGCACGTGGTGCTCGACGCGGGCGGGAAGCTCGTTTCGTGGACGCATTGGCCCACCTCCATGGGAAAGGCGGCGCCCGGGACCGAGGTGGACTGGTCGCGGCTCTTCGCGCTCGCTGGGCTCGACATGCAATCCGCCGTCGCGATCGACCCGGAGTTCGTGCCGCGCACGAACGCCATCGAGCGGCGCGCGTGGAAGGTGGGCGACGGTCCGTGGCGCGTGCAGGGCGCGGCGCTGGACGGTCGCGCGGTGCAGTTCGAGGTGCTCGACGGAGAGCGGTCGGTCGGATGGCCGCCGGCCCCGACCGGCGATGGCTCGGCGTGGGTGTTCCTGGGGCTCACGGCCATCGCGGCCGTGGTTGCCTGGCGGAACCTGCGTCAGAAGCGCGCCTACCTGTCCGGCGCGTTGGTGGTCGGCGGGTTCGCCCTGGCGACGCACCTGGTGCTCGCCTTCGACGGAGTCATCCCCACGGACCCGCAGGGGTTCGGCACATCGCTCTTCCATGTGCTGGCGATCTCGGCGGGCACCGCGCTGAGAGTTTTCCTCTTCTTCCTGGCGCTGGAGCCCTTTGCCCGGCGTCACTGGCCCGGCGCGCTGATCTCGTGGACGAGGCTGCTCGAGGGGCGGTTCCAAGACCCGGCCGTCGGCCGCGAGGTCCTGGTGGGGGTCTTCTCGGGACTGTGCGCGACCCTGGCGATCCTGCTGGTCGGCGCGGCACTCGCGGCGCTCGGGCTCCAGCCGTGGGTGGCGGGTCCATTGCTCGGGATCACGGGCATCAGCAGTCCGCTCCAGACGCTGTTCCACGTCTTCCACTTCTGGGGCGACACCGTCATGTTCGGAGGGATCTTCCTCGCCTTGCTCGTTGCGACCCGAACGCTGGTGCGACGCGCCTGGTTGGGAAACGTGATCTGGCTCGCCCTGACGCTGCTGCTCTTCAGCGGATGGATGCTCGAGGACCCTGCGACGATCGCCGCGATGCTCGGCGTGTTGGCGGGCTACCTCTTCCTGTTGACCCGCTTCGGATTCATGGCCGTCCTGGTGTTCATGGGCGTGCTCGGGACGCTCACTTTCCAGGGACTCACTCTGCGCCCCGGGGATTGGTACTTCGCGTCGGGGCTGATCAACCTGCTCGTCTTCGGCCTGCTCGTCGCATGGGGGTATCGCGCGTCGATGACTGGGCGCGCGGCGGGGGCCTGAGAGCGGATCGCGGCGAGGGCGCCCGAAGCGAGCGCATCGCGGCAGGCGCCTCTGGCGATCGGACCGTCAGCGACAGGTCTCTCCGGCGAGCAGACCGGCGCCGCGCGATGCATGAGTCCTTGGATTCCCGGGCACTCCGGCCGAGGCCTCCGCCGCTCAACGCAGCTTCCGTGAATGGAGCTCGAAGATCCCCTTCGGCGTCATGCACGCCTCGCGCAACTCCTGCGGCTCGGAGGCTCGCGACTTGATGGCTTGCATGGCGTCGATCGCCGGGCGGTAGGACGTTCCCTGCAGGGCGTGCGCGGCCTGGACGCGCAGCGCGGTCGGCTCGCGCGAGTCGCTCAGGATCGCGACGAGCGCGAAGCAGTTCCCGTCGTCTCGAGTCCGACCGAGCGCTTCCGCGGCCTTCACGCGCACGTCCTGCGCTTCGGTGCGCTTCTCCAGGACGCGCACGATCGGCCTTGCGATCTCGCGCGCGTCGACCGTGCTGCGCAGGTACTGGTAGGACTGCCCGACGGACCAGACCGACCACGCGCGCAGCTGCGGATCGGGATCCTCGAACGCGGCGATCAGCGGTTCGATGGCCGCGCGCGCGCTCGCGTAGCCGAGGATGCAGGCCGCCGCGCGGCGCAGCGCAACGTCCTGGTCGCGCAGGGCCGCGATCAGCGCGCTGGCGACCATCGGTTGATCGTGCTTGCCCAGCGTCTGGCAGATCGTCGGCGAGACCTCGCCCTGCTTCGCTCGCGTCATCTCGAGCACGAGCCGGGTGAACCACCAGGGAACCGCCTCCGGCTTCCCAAGCTGAATGTCGCGGGTTCGATCCCCTTCGCCCGCTCCAATCGAGCCGCGTTGGGGAGATGCATCTTCACCGGCTGCCGCAAGGACGGCGGCTCACCGAAGTGTCCACGAGGGATCTCGATCATCCCTCTGACCTCGCCCGCTCCTACGGCAGCGGCACCGCGTGGAGCATCTCGGGGACAGGACTGAGGACGATGTGCCGCTCCGTTCCATGGAGCTCGTCGAGGATCCTGATGCCCGGGGGCGCGATGCCCTGCAGTCTCTGGGTGATCCAGAGCTCGTGGTTCCACGCGTCGCGGAGGACCTCGATGTCGACCGGTCGGAACCCCGCCCCGAGAGGCGGGCTCCAGACGTTCGTGTCGAGATCCAGGCGGTAGAGGTTCTCGGGGTGATCCCACTCCCAGTTCCCCACCACCCAAGCGACGTTCTGGTCGACCTCGAGCTCGTGGACGTAGAGCCCGCCGATCGGCGGCGGCGCCGGGACGGGTACGGGATGCCCGAGGCTCGACAGCGGCATCTCCCACAACCCCGCCACGAAGTAGCTCGCGGCACCGGCGAGCAGCCGGTCGGCCTGTGGGGCAGGGATCAGGATGTCCAAGTAGTTGTTCGACATGCGAGTCCCGATCCCGGAGGGCGTCGGTCGGCAGCGCGTCAGGCTCCCCGAGACATAAGGGTAGGTCGGGCTCGTGGCCCCAGTCGAAACGAAGACCTGGCCCGCCGCGAAGGCGATCGGCGTGTGATACCACGAGTGCCAGGGGTCGGGACCGGCGGGCCCCACGAAGTTCTCGCCGGCCTTCCCCACACGGACGGAGCCTCGGTCCACCAGCGGGTCGAGGCCCACCCAGCGGACCGCGGTCCTGCCGTCCGATTCGTGCTCGGCGATGAAGGCTTCCGATCCCGCCTTGTTGCCGCACCAGATCGCTTCGACGGCGTTGGGGAGGTCGAGCGATCCCGTTTCGGTCCTCGTCTCGAGATCGATCGCGTGGACGCGCGCGGGAGTGGCTCCCTGGGCGAGCTCGAGCACGAACGCGGTCCGCCCAGGCCCATCGGTCTGCAGCACGCGCGAGCAGGGAGCGGCGAAGGGAATCCGGCTCAGGATCCCGCCGAAGTACGGATCGAAGATCACGAGCTCCTTGTCCGTGCTCATCACAGCGCCGCGCGAGTACACCGCGTCGAACACGGGTTTCCCGTCGTGGCGGTACGCGAGCCAGACATCGGTGAGACCGTAGTCCACACGCGCAACCGGCTGGTCGGTGACCGCGCTCAAGATGTGCATCCCGATGCGATACGGAGCGACCCTGCCCCGGTAGCTGGCGTACACGCGCGGTCCGAGGAACCGCGCGTGCACGGCCTCGGAGTAGATCCTCCCGGCGGGCGCCGAGGGGTCGTCGACCAGCGCCTGGAAGTGCGCTCCCATCTCCGCGTAGGCGGGAGCGAGCGGGATGGGGAGGCCGAAGGTCCAGCTGCCCGCGCCGTCCGTGACGCCGCTGGCGAGGCGCCGGACCTGGTCGCTGCGGAGTTCGAGGACGCCGAAGGGCGTCGGCGTCGACCCGGCCTCGCGGCTGAAGTACAGCTCGATGGGTGAGTTGGGTACGGCGCCCTCGACCTCGATGTCGAGCACCGTGCCGACGAAGGGTGCGGTGGTCTGGCGCAGCCGCGGCGTGCTCTGCGCCGAGGCGCCGGCGATGGCCGTCGAGAGGATGAAGAGGAGTGCGGGGACTCGCAGACTGAAGGTGCGTGACATCGGAGACCTCCTGGGAGCGCTCGAGACTCACCGGCGATGATGGCCGGGAGCCACGAGGCGGACCATTCGCCGAAGTGGGCAGACGTGCCCCGATCAGAGCGTAGGGGCCGGCGCCGGCCGCGAGCGGTCCATGGCGGCCACACGCGGTCACGAACGGCTGACCCGTGTAAGCCTGGCGCCAGCTTCCCAAGCTGAATGTCGAGGGTTCGATCCCCTTCGCCCGCTCCATTCAGCTCCGGGACTCAACACCTCCCGTAGCGCGCCGAGTCGAGGGCTGCTCGCGCATCCCCGGCCGCTGTTCACCGCCAGAGCGAGGATCGGCGCTCCCTGGAGATGCTCGATTCGTCGACGTCGGACACAAGCGACCTGCCCTCTCCGGCCGATGAACGTCACATGATTGGCGAGCGGACGCTCGACGGCTGGCAGCTCCGACTCCGGCCCCGGGGAGCGGGTCGATTCGTCAGCGCCGCCTTCTTGATGGTCTGGCTGTGCGGGTGGGCGCTCGGCGAAGCTCTCGCGCTGTGGTTGCTGGCGAAGGGCGCCGTCTCCCTCGTCACCGGGCAGCCACTGAATCCCGGAGGGCAACCGCTTTCGTTCGGGTCCGCGGGCGTGGTCGGCGCATTCCTGCTCTTCTGGCTCGCGATCTGGACGCTCGGGGGAGTCCTCGCGATCGGCGAGCTGATGCGCTCGCTCTTCGGCGAAGACCGCCTGCTCGTCTCTGGCGGTCAGCTGACCCTGACTCGGCTGCGCGGCCCGTTCCGCACGAGACGGGTATTCGAGCGGCAGGCGATCAGACGGATCGTGACGCTTGCGCCGCTCGAAGCGCTGGTCCTCGACGCCGGCTCGCGGCGGGTCGAGCTCTCGCGGCTCGGAACCCGTTCGGAGCGTGTCGACGCGGTGCCCGCGCTCCTGCGCGAGCTGGCGATTCCACAGCAGCATCTCGAGCCCGGCCGCGCGCTGCCCGCGGACTGGCAGGAGGTCGTCACGCCCGAAGGCTCCCGGGCTCTCGTACCCAATGTCTCGACACGCCGCATCCAGGCGCGAATCTGCGGGATCCTGGCCCTTGGCGCCGCCGCGATCACCGGCTTCGTCGCGCGTGACAGCACCTCCCAGCCGACGCTCGCTGGGCTCGCCGGGATTGGACTGCTCCTGACGGGCACGCTCCTCGCCAGCGCAGTCTGGCTCGCTCGTGGCCGCATGGAATGGCGCATCGAAACCGGCCGACTGACCCTTCGGAAGCGTTTCGGCTCGAGTGTCCGCAGCGAGTTCGAAGCGCGGAAGCTCGTGCTCGAGTCCAGGTCCGACACTGACGGCGACTCGTGGCACGAGCTCTACGGGCTCGGCGAGGGCGAGCACGCCACAGCCACGAGCATCACCTTGCCGCCCAGGCGGCCGAAGAACTCGCGCCGAATCGCACGCCGGATGAATGACCAGCCCGCAGTGATGGACTTGGCCGTGTGGCTCGCGCGTGAGGCCAACCTGCCGCTCGATGACCGGACGACCCCCGAGGCGCGGGCAGCCGAGCTAGCCAGGCTGAAGGCGGCACTCGAGGGCTCCGGTCGTTTCGGGCGTTGGACCGCGCGATGGCTGGACCGATTGAGCGAACGGCAGGGCGGGAGGAATTGAAACGCCCCGATTGAGGTTGCTGCGGTCAGCCCGGGACTAGGACAACACGGCCCCGCACTTCGCGGCGTTCGAGCAGCGCATGCGCGCGCGCAGCTTCGGCAAGCGGAAGAACGGTGTGTTGGATGGGCGGCAGCTTCACGCGCAGAGGAGCCTCCGTCGATGCGCGGAGGCCATCGCCGTCGAGGTCTTCCATCGAGTAGCCGATGAGCGTCAGCGCGTGGAGAAGACTCCAGGCATCGAGAAGATCCTCTAGACGTCTGGGCGCTAGGGAATCCGCGCATGGCGGGTAGCCTCCACACCATGACTAGATCCTCGCTCTCCCCACCCTCTGGTGCGCGAGTGGCCTTGGCCGTCCTCGTGCTCTCCGCAGGCGTCTCCGCGCAGGTCCACTATCAGTCCGACGGGAGCCCGTGGAACCAGCACGCGGAGTCCGGCCCCGACGCCGTCGTGCCGGGCTGGTACTACAACCTCGGCCTCTCGGGCCTGCGCGTCGAACTCGTCGAGAAGGCGCCGACGCAGCTCGTCGTGCGCTACGTGTTCGAGGGATCGCCCGCCGAAGGGAAGGTCGAGATCGGCGACGCGCTCATCGGGGCCGGCGGCCGACCTTTCGCGACCCCGCACCGGAACGGCTACGGCATGGACAAGTTCGGCGCGCACGGCCCGGTGCTCGACTTCGCGAACGCGCTCGAGGCTTGCCAGGGCAGGGAGGCCGACGGTCAGCTCGCCCTCAGCGTGCTGCGCGCGGGCAAGGAGCGCGAGGTGAAGCTCGCGATCGGGCGGCGCTACGGCGCGTTCGCGGCGACGTTTCCGGCCGAGTGCAAGAAGAGCGAACGCATCCTCGGCGACCTGCTCGCGTATCTGGTCAAGGCGCAACAAGAGGACGGCTCGTTCGGCGATCCGGTCGTCAACACCTTCGCGCCGCTGGCGCTGCTCGCGAGCGGCCGCCCCGAGCATCGCGAGTGCGTCGAGCGCAACGCGCGCTTTCACGCGCGCACGACGAAGCCCGTCGACGACGAGTCGCTGATCAACTGGCGCTACATGACCGCCGCGATCGTGATGAGCGAGTACCACCTCGCGACGGGCAAGGCGTGGGTCGTGCCCGAACTGGTCGAGGTGCGCGACTTCCTCTACTCGAGCCAGTACCTCTCGCTCGCGCAGGTGAACCCGCAGGTCAAGCAGTCGCACCCGGATGCCTACCCCAAGTCCGAGCGCCAGCAGCACGGCGGCTGGGGGCACAACACCGGCTTCGAGGGCTACGGCCCGATCGCGATGCTCACGGGGCAGGGCGCGCTCGCCTTCTCGCTGATGAGCCGCTGCGGCGTCGAGATCGACCGCGCTCGACACGATGCGGCCTACGCGTTCCTCGAGCGCGGCTCGGGCGCGGAGGGCTACGTCTGGTACGCGGACGAGGCCGCCAGCGAGCGCGACTGGGCCGACATGGGCCGCACCGGCGCCGCGGGGATCGCGAACGCGCTCGCGCCCTGGCCCGGCGACGAGTACCGCTCCCGCGCGCGCCGGCACGCGCTCGTGATCAGCTCGCACCCCGAGAGCTTCCCCGACACGCACGGCTCGCCGATCCTGGGCATGGGCTACGCGGCGCTGGCGGCCAACGTCGAGCCGCAGGGATTCCGCCGGCTGATGGATCAGAACCGCTGGTGGTTCACGCTCGCCCAGTGCAACGACGGCAGCTTCTACTACCAGCCCAACCGCGACAACGCGGGTTACGGGTCCGACTCGCGCCTGCAGGCGAGCGCGGTCACGGCGTTCATCTTCTCCATCCCGCGGCACAACCTAGCGCTCACCGGCCGAGCGCCAGCGCCCGCGAGGTCAGCGCGCTGAGGAGCCTGGAGGACCACGCGCACGGCGGACACGGATCACTCTCCCCAACGCGGGTCCAGGCGTAGCGTGGATTCTCGGCCTGTGAGACGTGGACCACAGGAGCTTCCTCCGGCGACGTGCGTCGCCGGAGGAAGCTGACCCTGCCGTGGCCCCGGATCACACTGCGACGGATAGACTCGTGACCTCATTCTCGAGGAGTGCTTCTTCCCCATGCTCGCCCTCCTGCTCGCGCTAGTCCAAGGGGCCTACGAGCCCTTCCCGCCGACGCCGTTCGATC
Organism: Planctomycetota bacterium; assembly: GCA_046155895.1. Taxonomy (GTDB): domain Bacteria; phylum Planctomycetota; class UBA1135; order UBA1135; genus DASYPQ01. Next base: position 8,116 of record JBJXFB010000089.1, read on the forward strand.
GCGTGATCCCGATCACGATCGATGAGCAGGGGAGCGTGCTAGCCGGACACGGGCGCGCGGAGCGGTTGACGTACAGGTCGGAGTTCGCGGGCACGTTGCACTTGTGGACGAAGTCGGCGGGTGAGCTCGATCTCTTCCTGCGCGTCGAGACGCCGAGCGGCGATCTCGTGCAGGAGGACGACCAATCGGGCGGCGGGAAGACGCCGTACTTGGAACTCGAAGTCGGGCAGGGGCGCGAGCTCGTGATCTTCGTCGCCGTAGCGATGGGCGAGGGGCTTGGATCACTCGAACTGTGCGCGATCGCCGCTCCGGAGACGGAGGAGACGCGCGCCGGCGCGGAAGCGGCGAAGCTCGCGATCGAGGAGGTGAAGCGTCTGCGGGACGCCGGAGACCTCGATGCTGCACGTCAGCGCTCACAGAGGGCGATCGATGCCTGCCTCGCCGTCGCAGCGGGCCGATCGAGTGAACTCGTAGCGTCGAGGCTGCGGAGCCTCGGCGTCGAGACGAGCGCACTCTCCATCCTTCGTCCCGCGGAGACTGCGTGGAGCAACGCACTCCGTCACCGTCTGCGCACGTTGCCCGAGGAACACCCCTACCTCCAGGCTGCACGGACGAACTTGGCCGGGACGATCAGGGCGCTGGGCGACCTCCAGGGTGCGCGCG
>JBJXFB010000016.1:0-56822 GCA_046155895.1 Planctomycetota bacterium
GCGCTGGCAAGCTCGGCGCGATCGAGTGCAGCGACGTCTTCCGCTGGTTCCTCGGCGGCTGGCTGGCGCACGCTGGCGAGACGATGCCGTTCTACGCGCCGACGGTGAACAGCTACAAGCGCTACCAGGCCGCGTCGTGGGCGCCCACGCGCATCGCGTGGAGCTACGACAATCGCACGGCGGGGTTCCGCGTGGTCGGGAAGGGTCAGAGCTTGCGGATCGAGTTCCGAGTTCCCGGAGCGGACTGCAATCCCTACCTTGCGTATGCCGCCGCGCTCGCGTCGGGCTTCGACGGGATCGAGAAGAAGACCGAGCCGCCGCCGATGTTCGAGGGCGACATGTACGCGGCGGCGAAGCTCCCCGGCCTCCCCGGCTCGCTGCGCGATGCGACCGACGCGTTCGAGAAGAGCGCGTTCGCGAAGAAGGCCTTCGGCGCGGACGTCGTCGAGCACTACGCGCACTTCTTCCGTGCGGAGCAGGCGGCCTACGACAAGGCGGTCACGGACTGGGAGCGGCAGAGGTACTTCGAGAGGATTTGAGTGGCGGTCGACTGCGCGCGACTGCGTCAGGGTCGGCACAGTCCCCAGGCGCGTCCCCTCGGTCGCATCGAGCACCGTGAGTCTCTCCAGCGCTTCGCGACGTTCCAAGAAGCACTTCCACCACTTCTCGAGTCAGGACTGCGGCCCAAGACCGGACGTGAACCTCAGAGGATGTGAACGACGCACTCGAGAAGGGCGCGGCTTCCCTCGATCATCACCATCGCTTGCTCGAAGGCTTCGCGAGCTTCGGCGGCAGCGGCTCCTCTTCGAATGACGTCGGGGCAGCTTTTGCCCAATAAGGACGAGCCGAGCGTTCGCTTCCGGAATCCGAGCTTCCTCAGCCTCTGGCCGGACGTACGCGTCCAGTCTGTCGACGACGCTCCGGATCCTCTTCGATCCCGATGAGCCCGTGCCGCCGCCATCCTTCGCGCAGCAGCCACGTCCTCGCCCGCGCTGCCGGGCCCTCGCCCGCGAGAACGGTTCCTTGCCGCCAGCCGTCGAACCACGGACCCGACGAGTAGGGATCGACCCCCATGACTCGCAGACCGTGGTGCCTGGCGTTGTGAAGGACGTACACGAGCGCGGATCGCACTTCGCGCGGCGTGCGCAGCGGTCGCGAGTGGAAGCGGTCGGAGAAGACGCTTCCTCTCCGTTTCCACAAGCGATTGAGCGCCCGAGCCACGCGAACGGCGAGTCCCTTCATGCCGCGGGATAGCGCGCCGTCGTCGTCAGCCTCGGCGATCAGGTGAATGTGATTCGATTGGAGGGAGAAATGGCTCAGACGGAAGCCCAATCGCTCGCGCCCATCCTGGAAGACGCGGTGGATCCGTGCACGGACCAGGTTTCCGCGAAGGCTCGGCAGCCCCTCATGAATGCGGAGTGTCACGTGAAGCGGAATGCGAGCTTCGTGGCGCGGGCGCTCGACGTGGGGAACTCGAGGGCGCCAACTCGACCGTTTCCGACCGGCACCCTTTCGCGTTCCGCCCCATGTTCGGAACGTGAGTTCGTGCTGCTGGGTTCGTCGGCGATTGCGTGTCATCCCGAAACTCTCCTGTCGTCCTCCATGACGTCAGCGAGAGTTTCGAGGTCACGTGAAATCCAGAAAAAGTAGAGCTATCGCATCTGCGATCTTGATTCGGCGCACAATCGAGAAGGCGTCCGTCTTCACGGATCGATCAGCGAATGCGGCTCCGGCAGAGATTCTCCTCCCGTCCGCGATGAAGGCCCCGGCGGAGAGTCACGAGGACATTGTGAGGATGCAGGCAGTCGCGCGTCTCGATCTTGATTCGGCGCACAATCGAGAGGACGTTCTTCGTCACGGATCCGTCGGTGACTGCTGCGCCAGCAGAGAACCTCCTCCCGTCCACGATGAATGCGTCCGCCGGGAATCACGAGGACGCTGGGAGAGTGCGAGCCGTCGCGAGTCTTGAAGTTGATTCGGCGTACATCGGCGCACAATCGAAGAGACGACCGGACACCCACCCACCATTCGAGCGGCAGGATGACGCGTCCAGGAGACAGCTCATGACCCGCATTCCCTCGCACAATCGAAGAGACGACCGGACCACCACCCACCATTCGAGCGGTAGGATGACGCGTCCAGGAGGCAGCTCATGACCCGCAATTCCTCTCGTCGAGAATTTCTCCGCGCCACGGCCGCCGCGACAGCTGCGGCCTCCATCCCGACGTTCGCGCGCGCGCGGAGCTTGCAGTCCACGCAGGAGATCCCCACGGCTCCCCTCGAGCGCCGACGCTTCGGAAGGACCGACATGGAGGTCGGGATCCTCGGCTTCGGCGGCGCCGAGATCGGGTTCGAAAAGGCCGAGCAGGCGACCGTCGACAAGCTCCTCAACGGCGCGCTCGATGGCGGGATGAACGTGATCGACACCGCGGAGTGCTACCGCGAGTCGGAGGTGCTGATCGGCGCGGCGGTCGCGCAGCGCCGCAAGGACTTCTACCTCTTCACGAAGTGCGGGCACTTCAAGGAGGGAGGCGGGGGCGACGACTGGTCGAAGGCCGGGACCGTCCGCTCGATCGAGCGCAGCCTGAAGCGCCTGAAGACCGACGCGGTCGATCTCGTGTTCCTCCACACGCCTGCGCTCGAGGAGCTCGAGAAGGGCGAGTGCATCGAGGGCCTGGAGCAGGCCAAGAAGGACGGCAAGACGCGCTACATCGGCTTCAGCGGCGACTCGAAGGCCGCGCGCTTCGCCGTGGAGTGCGGACGGTTCGACGCGCTCCAGACCTCGGTCAACTTCCTCGACCAGGAGTGCATCGACCTGACCCTGCCGCTCGCTGTGGAGAAGAAGATCGGCGTGGTCGCCAAGCGCCCCATCGCGAACGCGGTGTGGCGCTACGAGTCCAAGCCCTCGAACGATTACCACGTCGAGTACTGGGAGCGGCTGCAGAAGCTGAAGTACGAGTTCGCGTCCGGGGAGAATCGCAAGAAGGAGGGCCTGGAGGGTCCCGCGGCGATCGCGATGCGGTTCACCGCGATGCAGCCGGGAGTCCACGTGCTGATCGTCGGCACGACGAAGCCCGAGCGGTGGAAGCAGAACGCCGAGCTGATGCGGGCTGGCCCGCTGCCGAAAGATCTCGAGGCGTCGATCCGCGCGCGCTGGAAGGAAGCGGCCGGGAGCGACTGGATCGGGCAAACCTGATCGCGCGGAGGATCAGCGGGACCACTGGAAGCGCCGCAGCGGGATCTTGCCGTTCGCGAAGACGATGCCTTCCCGCTGGAGCCGTGCGCGTTGGGTCCCCTCGGACCGAGCGTCCGCTCGGGCGCTGATCTCGCCCTTCGAATTCACGACACGATGCCAGGGGAGATCGCGCCCGTCGGGGAGCACGCGGAGCGCGTACCCGACCAGGCGAGCACGCCGCGGAAGTCCCGCGAGCCGCGCGAGCTCCCCGTAGGTGGCGACGCGACCCTTGGGTATCTGCTCGATGACGGAGTAGATGCGTTCGTAGGCGCCGCCGACGCCGCGCTTCGGGATCGAGGATCTCCGATCCTGGCCAGGGGATGGCCGTCGACCGGGACAACAGCACAGGGCTCTCGCTCGGTCGCCCGTTCCGCGCCTGCGTCGCCGAAGCGGGTCGTGAACCGGGCAAGGCACGCTTGGCGCGGCACTCGAGGCTCTTCTCATGCTTCGAATTGCGCTCGCACCGCGTGCCGTGCGCGGAAGTAGGCGGCGTCGTCCCCGCCCACGAGGACAACGAGAAACCGCTCCGGCGTGAAGCCATCGTACTTCGCCGAATGCACGAAGAACTCCGCGACGTCCCTGATCGAGTCTTCCTCGTGCCAGGTCGTCATCACGAACCCCGAGTCCGGAGGATCGAAGTCTGGATCGGTCTCGAGATGTGCCCAATCGATCGAATCGTCCCAGGACGAGCACTCGTGACCGGTGCACACGGCGTAGCGACACCCTTGTCGCACGATCTGCTGGCTGAGGTCCGACTGCTCCTCCGGAGTGACCGTCGTGTCGTACACCGCGAGGAGCAGGGCGAAGCTCCGACCCTCGAACGGTGCCTCCAGCTTGAACGGGCGCTGCAGCCTCGTGGCCCAGGCCTGGCGGCTCGGACTGCTGAAGATCGGCTCCATGGTGAGATGCGGACCTGGTCCACCCGGATGGGCTGGGACGGGCCAGGTCTTCGCCACGATACCGCAGGCGACGTCACGGGCTGGTGCTTGCGACGAGCGTCGGGTTCCGTATGTTCGACACCATGCCCGAGAAGCCGCGGATCGGACTGACGACGACCAAGCCGGAGTCGGACAAGTTCGCCAACTACGTCCGCGCGATCGAGCGAGCGGGTGGAGCGGCCGTGCCGATCGTCCCGGGTCGCACGAGCGCCGATGCCGCCTTGCAGGACCTCGATGGCATCGTCCTCACCGGCGGCGGCGACGTCGATCCCGCGCTGTACGGAACGGAGAAACACCCGAAGACAGCCGACGTCGACTTCGCGCGCGACCGGCTCGAGATCGAACTCGTGCGGCGCGCCAAGGAAGAGGGCGTCCCGACCCTCTGCGTCTGCCGCGGCCTCCAGGTCCTCAACGTCGCGCTCGACGGCACGCTGACCCAGCACCTGCCCGACGAGGTCGGCGAAGGGGTCCCCCACGCCGGCACGAAGGGCGTGGATGGCGTCCACCGCGTCGACGTCGAGAGTGGATCTCGTCTCGCGAAGATCCTCGGCACGACCCAGACATCTCCCGCCTCCTCCCACCACCAGGCCATCGACGATCTCGCTCCGGGTCTGCGCGTCGTCGCGCGCTCGCCGGACGACGGCGTCATCGAAGCGGTCGAGGTCGAGGGCCATCCCTGGCTCATCGGCGTGCAGTGGCATCCCGAGCGCTCCGCGGAGCCGTGTCAGCAGAATCTGTTCAAGGATCTCGTCCGCGCGGCGCGCGAAGCGAGAGCGAAGAAGACCGGAGGCCAGCGATGAGGCTCGCGAACAAGGTCGCGTTGATCACCGGCGCCGGCGGCGGCATCGGCGGCGAATCGGCCCTGCTCTTCGCCGCCGAAGGCGCGAGCGTCGTCGTCGCCGACGTCGACACGCGCGGCGCCGACGCGACGGTCGGGCGCGTCCGGGCGGCCGGCGGAAAGGCCGCTTTCGTCCGCGCCGACGTCTCGAAGGATGCCGACTGCGCGGCGATGGTCGCCTTCGCCGAGAGGACTTTCGGCAAGCTCGACATCCTCTTCAACAACGCCGGGATCATGGACTCGGCCGACGATGACGCGGTGAAAACGAGCGAAGCGGTCTGGGAGAAGACTCTCGCGATCAACCTCAAGGGCGTCTTCCTCGGCTGCAAGCACGGCATCCCGGCACTGCGCCGCGCCGGGGGAGGCTCGATCGTCAACACGGCTTCGTTCGTCGCGCTCCTCGGCGCTGCGACACCGCAGCTCGCCTACACCGCCAGCAAGGGCGGACTCGTCGCGATGACGCGCGAGCTGGCCGTCATCCACGCGCGCGAGAAGATCCGCGTCAACGCGCTGTGCCCCGGACCGCTCAAGACCGAACTCTTGATGAAGTTCCTCGACACCGACGCGAAGAAGCAGCGACGCCTCGTGCACATCCCGATGGGCCGCTTCGGCGAGGCCAAGGAGATGGCGAAGGCCGCTCTCTTCCTCGCCTGCGACGATTCGTCGTTCATGACCGGCGCGTCGCTCGTCGTCGACGGCGGCATCACGGCGGCGTACGTGACGCCGGAGTAAGTCCCTTCCCGCGGCGCGGACGACGTCCCCCCCGCCGGGTACACTGCGCGCATGAGCAATTCCCACCGCGCGACTCCGTGGCTTGGTCGAGCTCCCCGCTTCCTCCTCCTGCTCGCCCTGGTCGCGTGCACCTCGCAGCCGCAGCAAGCGGCCGAAGTTCGCTACGCCGCAGCCGTTCGCCCGTGGGAGCACGAGCGATCCGACATCCCTGTCGACCCTCGCATCCGCTTCGGCCGCCTCGACAACGGCATGCGCTACGCGTGGGTGAAGAACGCCGAACCCAAGAATCGCAGCTGCCTCCGCCTTCACGTCGACGTCGGCAGCCTCGCCGAGGACGATTCCGAGCGGGGCATGGCGCACTTCCTCGAACACATGGCCTTCAACGGCACGAAGGACTGGCCCGGCACGAGCCTCATCGAGTGGTTCCAGCAACAGGGCATGGCTTTCGGTCCGGACACGAACGCGATGACGGGCTTCAGCGAGACCGTCTACGAGATCGACTTGCCCACCAGCGATCCCCGCTCGATCGGCGAAGGCCTGAGCGTCTTCCGGGGGTTCGTCGACGGGATGCTGCTCGACCCCCAGGAGGTGGAGGACGAGAAGGGCGTCATCGACGCCGAGGAGCGCGAGCGCGACTCCCCGAACATGCGCATGCTCGAGCGCTCGCTCGAGATCGAGCTGGCCGGGACGAGGATCCCCTCTCGCCTCCCGATCGGCGAGAAGGCCGTGCGCGAAGAATTCACAGCCGAGTCGGTCCGCCGGTTCTACCGCCGCTGGTACCGCCCGGAGAAGCTGACCCTCGTCCTCGTCGGCGATTTCGGCGACCTCGATCCGACGGCGATGATCGCGCAGACTTTCGCGGACCTCCAGGTACCGCGCGAGAAGCCCCTTTCCGAGCCCGCGATCGGCAAGCCGACCTTTCCGCGGCCCTTCTACTCGATCGAGGAGGACGACGCGTCCGCCGTCAACATCTCGATCAGCCGCGCGCGACCCTGGGAGGATCGTCCCGACGACCTCGCGCACGCACGGAGGGATCTGCCCCTCTCCTTCGCCCGCCAGATGCTCAATCTGCGGCTGCACGAGCTCTCGAAGGAGGAGGACGCGCCCTTCATCGGGGCGGGAGCAGGCTCCCTGCGCGACAACGGCCTGCGGGCGGAGGAGGGCGAGAGCCTCGACATCCAGTGCACGGGCGAGAAGTGGGCGCAGGCGCTCGCGGCCTGCAACGTCGAGCTCCGCCGCGCGCTCGAGAAGGGCTTCGAGGACGAAGAGTTCGCCGAGGTGCGCGCCGACACGCTGCGGAGCCTCGACGAGGCCGTCGACCGGGAACGCACGCGGTCGAGCCGGAACTGGGCCACGGAGCTCGTCACCGCCTCCGAGGATCGCCACGTGCCGGCTTCGGCCGCGGCCGAGCGCGAGATCTACCGCCCGATGATCGAGGCCCTCGACGCCAAGGCGTGTCACGAGGCCTACACCGAGGCCTGGAAGCGCGGCGAGTGGGTCGTGTCCGTCTCGGGGAACGTCGACCTCGGCCCGGACGGCGAGAAGGCCCTGCGGGAGGCTTGGGAAGCGAGCCTCGCGATCCCCGTCGAGGCCAAGGAGAGCCAGGCCGATGCGCCTTTCGCCTACTCCTCCGATCCGACGAAGTCCGGCGCGATCGCCTCGCGCTCGCACCAGGAGGAGTTCGATCTCCATCAGGTCGTCTTCGAGAACGGCGTGAAGCTCCACGTGAAGAAGACCGACTTCCAGGAGAAGCAGATCCTGGCCTACGCGCTCGTGGGAGAAGGAGAGCTCTCCCTCGACCCCAAGGACAGGGTCCTCGGCATCGCGGCGTCTTCCGTGTTCACGGGCGGAGGTCTCGGAGCCCACGACGACGACCAGATCCGGCGGCTCACAGCGGGACGCAGGGTCGGGGTCGGCTTCGACATGGGCGAGCAGGCCTTCAGCGTGGGAGGCCCGACGACGCGGGAGGATCTGCTCCTGCAGTGCGAGCTCATGCGCGCCTACCTCGTCGACCCCGGCTGGCGCGAGGAAGGACTGCGGCAACTCCAGCAGCAGATCCCGGTCTGGTTCGAAAGCTTCGAGCACCAGCCCAGCGGCCCGCTGACCCTCGAGTTCCTGCCCGAGTTCTACTCGAACGACGCGCGCGCGCGCTTCCCGTCTCGCGAGAGATTCGAGTCGCTGACGACGGAGCAGGTGCGCGACTGGCTCCGCGCGAGCCTCGATGCGGCGCCGATCGATCTGGTGTTCATCGGGGACCTCGACGTCGATGCGGTCGTCGACGCGGCGGCGAAAACCTTCGGCACGCTTCCGGAGCGCCGCGCGCGCGATCCGCACGAGGAGAGGCTGAAGCCGGTGGAGCTCCAAGCCGGTCTGCGGCGCGACTACGCGATCGAGACCGACGACCCGAAGACGTTCGTGATGCTCGCCTATCCCGCGACCGACGGCCGGGATGCGGCGACGCGACGTCGGCTCCACTTCCTCGGGTCGGTGCTGTCGGATCGCCTGCGCGTGCAGATCCGCGAGAAGCTCGGCGCCGCGTACTCCCCCTCCGCGGGAGCCCAGGCGAGCGAGAGCACGCCGCGCGACGGATGGATCGCGATCCAGGCGACCGCCGAGCCGGACAAGGTCGCGGAGGTCGTCGAGGCGTGTCTCGCCGCAGCCGACGAGATGGCGACGAAAGGGCTGACGGACGAGGAGATCGAGCGGCAGCGAAAGCCGGTTCAAGCCGAGATCCGCGAGCGGCTGCGGACGAACGGATACTGGCTGCGGGCGCTGTCGGGGCTCCACGATGGCAAGGACGCGTTCGCGGACATGCGCACTTATGCGACCTTCGTCGACTCGATCGGCCGCGAGGAGCTGGAACGGCTCGCGCGCGAGTACCTGCCCAAGTCGCGTGCGTCCGTCGCGGTCGTGGCGCCCAAGAAGAGCCCGTGAGCTCGACGACCCGATGGGTTCGGATACCAGGAGCTTCGTCGCACTCACGCTGCTCTCCTCGTTCGTCTCCTGCGCAGCGCCGGAGGTCGCGGCGCGGCCCGTGACGCGCGGGACGCGGCTCGAGGAGCTGACCTGGCTCGAGGCAGAGAAGCTCCTGACGCCGGAGACGGTCGTGGTGATCCCGATCGGCGCCGCGGCGAAGGAGCACGGGCCGCACCTGAAGCTGAACAACGACCTCCTGCTGGCGGAACACTTCGCGGAGCGCGTGCTCGAGGGCGCGGACGTCGTGATCGCGCCGACGATCAACTACCACTTTTACCCGGCGTTCGTGGAGTATCCCGGATCGACGACGCTGCGGGTGGAAACGGCGCGCGATCTCGTGGTGGACATCGTGCGCAGCCTGGCGCGGCACGGGCCGCGGCGGTTCTACGCGCTGAACACGGGGATCTCGACCGTGCGCGCGCTCGCGCCGGCGATGGAGACGCTCGCCGCGGACGGGATCCTGTTCCGCTACACCGATCTCGGGGCTGCGCTCGGACCGATCGAGGAGGAGCTCTGCACGCAGGAGCGCGGCTCGCACGCCGACGAGAGCGAGACGTCGATGATGCTCTGGATCGCGCCGGAGACGGTGGACATGTCAAAGGCGGCGAAGGACGACTCCGAGCGCGGTGAGGGCGGGCTCACGCGCGACCCGAACGGCGAAGGGACCTACTCCCCCACCGGGATCTGGGGCGACGCGACGCTCGCGACACGGGAGAAGGGCCAGAAGATCTGCGCGGCTCTCGTGAAGGCGCTCCTGGCGGACATCGAGACGGTCAGGCGTGCCCCGTTGCCCGCTTCGGCGTCAAGGTAGCGCCTTCCAGAACGCGGCGAGCTCCTTCCCGATCTTCTCCGTTACATCCTCGTCGTCCCAGTAGCCGTCGTGCGAGAGCGGATTCCAGCTCGAGAGAAGGCCACCGGAGTTCACCTGCTTGTCCTGGAGGATCGCGTCGCCGTAGATCGGCTTGAGCGGGTACCCGATGACGTCGTCTTCGTCGAGGATGTTGACCCATCCGCACCGGAGACCGGGATGCGCGACGCGGAAGGCGGGCGCGGGCACGGTGATCGGCACGCCGAAGGTCGGATTCTCGTAGCGCAGGCTCCAGAGCGCGATCGGCGAGCCCATCGTGAAGAGCCACGAGAGCGTCTGGCCGTGCTCGAACGGCGTGTCCCCGATCTTCGCCATCACCTTCGGCGGGATGAGGTCGGTGCGGCGCGGGCCAGCGACGGGGAAGCTCTTCAAGAGATCGTAGAAGTAGTTGCTCGTGATGACCGTGCCGAGGCTGTGCGCGATCACGACGAGCGGAAGGTTCGGCCCGGAACGCTTGACGAGGTTCGCGAGAGCGTCGGCGAACACGCCGTGGATGTTGGCGTAGACGGTCTGCTCGCCCGGCAGCGGCTGGTACGCCATCGCGTCGGCCGCGAACTCGACCATGAAGCGCCGCAGGGAGATGAAGTCGAGCTCGGCGCCCGAACGGAGCTTCGTCCAGAGCAGCTCTTCCCTGGCCTGGAGCACGGGCGCCCAGTAGACGGGCTGCATGACGAGCGCGGCCTCGGCGGCCTTCTTCGAGATCTTCGCGGAGTGGGCAAAGCTCGCCGTGATGTGCTTCGCCATTCCGGTCCAGAAGTGCGGCTCCTGCTTGCCGATTCCGTGCACGATGGCGATGGCGATCTGTTTCGGCATGAGTCGTCTTCCGCGTCGAAGCGATCCTACTCCGCGACGACTACACCCTGAAGTGGATGCTCTTCCTCTTCGTGAGCCCGATGAACCCGTACCGCGACAAAGTCGAGCCGAGCCCGCTCTCCTTCCACCCCGTCCACGGCAGCGACGGATCGAGCACGTCGCAACGATTCTGGTAGACCGTCCCCGCCTCGATCACGCGCGCGAACCATTCCGCACGCTCTCCCGAGCGCGTCCACACCGACGCCGTCAGCCCGTAGCGGCTGTCGTTCATCCGCGCGATCGCCTCGTCGCAGCTCGCGACGCTCGCGACGGGCAAGACGGGTCCGAAGGTCTCCTCGCGCATCACCAGCGCGTCCTGCGGCACTCCCGCGATCAGGGTCGGCTCGAAGAACGACCCCTTCCCGGTGCCCTTCCTGCCGCCCACGAGAACCTTCGCGCCGCGCATCACCGCGTCCTCCACGTGCGCCGCGACCGTCTCGAGGCCTTCGCGCCGCGCGAGCGGACCGAGGGTCGTCCGCACGTCGAGCGGGTCGCCCATCCGGTACTGCTTCAGCGCAGCGCGCGCTCTCTCCAGGAACATCTCGTACACGTTCTCGTGCACGTACACGCGCTCGACCGCGCAGCAGCTCTGCCCGGCGTTGTAGCAGGCACCATCGACCACGTTCTCCGCCGCGAACGCGATGTCGGCGTCCTCCGCGACGTAGGCGGGGTCCTTGCCGCCCATCTCGAGTCCCGCGCCGATCCCGCGCCGCGCCGCCGCGGCGAGCACCTTCATCCCCGTAGCGACCGATCCGGTGAAGACCACGTGGTCGACCCGGGGATCCTCGATCAGCCCCTCGGCCCGCTCGTTCTCGATCACCACGTTCTGCACGAGGTTCCGGACGCTCAGGGACGCGAACGCCCGCTCGAAGTGCTGGCCGCAGAGCGGGGTCAGCGGGCTGTGCTTCAGGAGCACGGCATTTCCGGAAAGGAGCGCCGGAACGACGACGTTGACGGGCACGAGCAGCGGGTAGTTCCACGACGCGATGTCGAGGACCACACCCAGGGGATGGTGCTCGATCCGGAGCTTCATCCCGGTCGCCGCGGGCAGGTCCTCCGCAGCGAGCGCGTACTTGGCCATCACGGTCAAGTGCTCCGCGCGCGAGAGCATCGTGTCGACTTCCTTGCGAGCCTGCACGATCGGCTTGCCCATCTGGAGGGAGACGTCGCGCGCGATCTTCTCGCTCCCCGTGCGGAAATGGGCGAGCGCTCCGGTCACCTCGGCGATCCGCTTCTCGAGGGGGATCGCCCGCCAGCGCAGTTGGGCCTCGCGGGCGAGATCGAGCTTCTTCGAGACCGCCGCGGGCGTGTCCCAGGGGACCTCGGCGACGACGTCCTGGCTGTAAGGGCTCGTGACGAGCAGGGCCTTCAGGGGATCAGAGGCCATGGCCACTCCCCGTGCGGCTCGAGCGCAATCCCCGAAGAGCGAAGGACGATTCGGTTCTCTCCTGCTGCACGAGCAGGTCGAGCGTCAGGGGCGCTCGAGGTGTCGGTCAGGTGCCGGTCCGCGAGCCCGAGGCCGGTCGAGCCATCGTAGCGAAAGGAGCTGCAGGAACGCGGTTGGACGACATGATCCAGTCTTCCTCATGCCCCGGAGGAACCTCACGGAAACGCGGCGCGACGAATCGATTCGACTCGGAGCCGGAGGTTTCGCTCGATCCTGCGCCGGGGCTGCGCGGGATGCATGTGAGGGTGAGTTGGCTAGAACCGACCGCGAGCGTGCTGCCGAGCTGGATGGCGGGACGAGCCGGATGCGACTCGTGGCCGTCGAATCTGTCACAGGCGAGCGCCGCCGTCCAGGCTCGCCTCGTTCTTCCGGCGGCCGAAAACCGGATCGCGCGCCTGCGTGACGATTGCGCCACCTGACCCGTGCGCCATCTGCGATGGCCGTTGGAGGTCCCTACTCCATCGTCGCGATCACGGGCGCATGGTCGCTCGGCTTCTCGCCCTCGCGAGCCGCCCGGTCGATCTCCACGGCCGTGCAAGCCCGAAACGCGGGCGGCGACATCAGGAAATGGTCGATCCGCAATCCGCGGTCGGGGTACGCCCGCGTCCGGAAATCCCACCACGTGTAGTGCCCGCCCTCCTCGTGGTACTTGCGGAAAGCGTCCTTCAGCCCGCAGTCCATGACGCGGAGGAGCGCTTCCCGCTCCGGCGTGGAGCACAGGATCTTCTCCCTCCAGGCCTCCGGATCGTGCACGTCCCGGTCGTCGAACGTGACGTTGAAGTCACCCGCGACGACGACCTTCTCCGTCATGATGTAGCGCTCCCACATCAGCTTGCGGAGACGCCCCAGCCACTCGAGCTTGCGCGCGTACGCCGGCGTCCCTACCGCCTGCCCGTTCACGACGTACACGTTCACGAGCATCAGGTCGCCGACCGAGGCGGCGATGACGCGCGATTCCTTGTCCTCGACCTCGTCGAGCAGCCCGCGGCGCACGTCCGTGATCCTCGATTTCGCGAGGATCGCGACGCCGTTGTACGTCTTCTGCCCGAACGTCTCGATGTTGTAGCCGAGGTCTCCGAGCACCTCGCTGGGGAACTGCGAGTCCTGGCACTTGATCTCCTGGAGCATCAGGACGTCGGGCCGATGCTCCTCGAGCCACGGCACGATCCGCAGGAGGCGGGCGCGGACGCTGTTCACGTTCCAGGTGGCGATGCGCATGGGGAGGCTCGGGCTCGTCGCGGGTCCGGGAGGATAGCGGACGAGCTGGTTCGGTGGGGACAGGCGTTTTCCCTAACCGGACGCGGGCGCAACGCCTATCCTGGTTGGCCTCGAATCCGCGTCCGCGCCTCTCCAAACCTCGTTGAGCCCTCACCAATCTTCGTCCGCGCCCGGTCGCGGTCCCCGGCGTCGCGGCGGACCGCGGCGCAGCGGAAGCCGACCGCCCTCGCCCCACGGCGGAGGCGGCGCGGGCCCCGCACACGGCCATGGGCATTCCTCCGGCAGCAAGGCCGAGCCGCTCCACCCCACCGAGCTTCCGCCGGACATCTCGTCCTTCCGCGAGTGGGATCTCGGCGAGGACATCCAGCGCCAGATCGAGGCCATGGGCATCACCGTCCCGACGCCGATCCAGAAGCTCGCGATCGGGCCGGTACTCGCCGGACGCGACGTGATCGCCAAGGCCGAAACCGGCACAGGCAAGACGCTCGCTTTCGGCGCGCCGATGATGTCGAAAATCGATCCGTCGCGCGCTTCGGTGCTCGGACTCGCGCTCACACCGACGCGCGAGCTCGCGGAGCAAGTCGCGTCCGTGCTCCAGAAGCTCGGCGAGCCGCGCGGCATCCGCATCGCGTTGATCGTCGGCGGCGAGCCGCTGGGTCCCCAGGTTAACAGCCTCCGCGCGGGCGCGCAGGTCGTCGTCGGCACCCCGGGGCGCGTGCTCGACCTCTACGGCCAGCGCTTCCTCTCCTTCCCGTGGACGGAGTTCACGATCCTCGACGAAGCCGACCGGATGCTCGAGATCGGCTTCATCGACGACGTGCGCAAGATCCTGTCCTTCGCGCCGGAGGAGCGGCAGACGCTGCTCTTTTCCGCGACGTTCCCGCCCGAGCTCCTGAAGCTCGCGCGCGAGTACACGCGCAACCCGGTGGAGGTCGCGACCGCGTCGGGACTCAAGACGGTCGACTCGATCGACCAGTGCTGGATGAAGGTCTCGGAGGACGAGCATTCGCTCGCGCTGATCCGGCTGATCGAGCAGAGCGATCTCGAGGACGTCTTCCTCGTGTTCTGCGACCGGCGTGAGGACGTCGACCGTTTGATGCGCCGGCTCGAGCGGATGCCGTTCTCGATCAAGGCGCTGCACGGCGGCTACGACCAGGAAGCGCGCTTCCGCGTGATGAGCGCGTTCCGCACGAGCGAAGTGAAGGCGCTCGTCGCGACCGACGTCGCCTCGCGCGGGCTCGACGTCGCGCACGTGACGCACGTCGTGAACTACGCACCGCCGCGCGACGTGACGGACTACACGCACCGGATCGGCCGCACGGGGCGCGCGGGGCGCAAGGGACAGGCGATCACGCTCGTCACGCCGCTCGGGATGCGCCGGTGGAACCAGGTGCTCCGCGAAGCGAGCTGGAAGATCGAGGAAGTGCCGCCGCCGGGCCCGAGCCGCAGGTCGTCGCAGCGGACGGACCAAGTTCGAGAGCGGCCTGCGCGCCTCGCGCCTCCGGTGCCGGAAGCTCCCGCGAAGCCTCCGCCGGACCCGAGATTCTCGATCCGGACCGAGCCCGCGCCCCCGCCGCGCCAGGACTCGAGGTCGTCGGATCGTTCCGATTCGCGGTCCTCGGACGGTCCCGACTCCCGGCCGCCGCATCGGCCCGGGCCGCGGTCCTCGCCGCGGTCGGGTCCCCGGCGCTCGCGCTAGACTGCTCGGTGGACCAAGAGGGTCCACGATCGAGCCATGGGCGGCACCAACCCCTACATCAAGCCCGTCGAGGCGAAGCCCCCGACGAAGCCGTACACGATCACGTTCCTGCCGGAGAACGTGAAGGTGGAGGTCGATCCGTCGAAGCTCCCCTACTCGCGCGAGGGCTTGCCGGGATCGATCCTCGAGATCGCGCTCGCGCACGGCGTGGAGATCGATCACGCGTGCGGCGGCGTATGCGGATGCTCGACGTGCCACGTGATCGTGCGGAAGGGATTCGAGACGATCCCCGAGGCGACGGACGACGAGGAGGACCAGCTCGACAAGGCGCCGGGGCTGACTCCGCAGTCGCGCCTTTCGTGCCAGTCGGTGCCGGACGGGTCGACGGACCTCGTCGTCGAGGTGCCGGACTGGAACCGGAACTTCGTGAAGGAAGACCATCACTGATGGCCGAGCCGGAGACCCCCCGGATGGACGTGCGCCTCGCGAATCCGCGCGGGTTCTGCGCGGGAGTCGACCGCGCGATCGAGGTGGTCGAGAAGGCCCTCGAGGTGCACGGGAAGCCCGTGTACGTGCTCCATGAGATCGTGCACAACCGCTGGGTCGTCGAGGACCTGTCCTCGCGCGGCGTGGTGTTCGTCGACGCGCTCGAGGAGGTGCCGAGGGGCTCGGTGACGATCTTCAGCGCGCACGGAGTGTCCGACGAGGTCGTGAAGACGGCCGAGGGCCGCGGGCTGCGCGTGATCGACGCGACGTGCCCGCTGGTGACGAAGGTGCACGTGCAGGCGATGACGTACCACGCGAAGGGGCGGCACGTGATCCTGATCGGGCATCCCGGCCACCCGGAGGTCGAGGGGACGCGCGGGCGGATCGACGGGCCGGTGACGGTGGTCTCGACGGTCGAGGAAGTGGCGCTGCTCGACGTGGCGGATCCCGACAAGCTCGCGTACGTGACGCAGACGACGCTGTCGATCGACGACACGCGCGAGGTGATCGACGCGCTCGTGAAGCGCTTCCCGAAGATCCAGGGCCCGGAGCTGAAGGACATCTGCTATGCGACGCAGAACCGGCAGAACGCGGTGCGCCGGCTCGCGGAGGACGGGCTGGACGTCTTGATCGTGATCGGGAGCAAGAACAGCTCGAACAGCAACCGCCTGGCGGAGCTCGGGAAGCGGAAGGGCGTGCAGTCGTTCCTGATCGACGACGCGAGCGAGATCCGGGCGGAGTGGTTCGGGAAGAGCTCGCGCGTCGGCGTGACCGCGGGAGCATCGGCGCCGGAATCTCTTGTGAAGAAAGTCGTCGAGCGCCTGCGCGATCTCGGCGCGGCGAAGATCGAGGAGATGCCCGGCGAGCTGGAGACGGTGGAGTTCAAGCTGCCGCCGGAGCTCGGGGCGGCGTAGCGGGTGGGATCACCACCAGACCCAACGCCAGTCCTCGAGACGATCCCCGTAGCGATCTCCAAGACGAGTCGCGAGCCAACCGCAGCTCACCATGCGGGCCAAGGGCGCGATGGAGAAGGTGGGCCACCCGGATCCCTCGTTGATGAACCACTCTCGAATTCGACGGGCTCGCTCACGAGCTCCAGCCCTACCGCTTCAGCGGCCGGTTGAGCTCCGTCTTCCACTTCTTCGCATCAGCACCCGACTCCGGTCCTGCGAGGTAGCGCTCCCAGAAGTCGTTCGCGGTCGCGAGCTGCTTCGCCGTGATCCACGTTCTGAGCTCCTTCCAAGCTGCCTCGAGGCCTTCGTAGGGTCCGTGGTACACGGTGCGAACGACCTCGGCGGCCGGCAGCTTGCCCGGCTTCACGCGTCCGACCGCCTTCACGCCCTTCGCCACCGGAACACCCACTTCGAAATCGAACGTCTTCGGATCCAGCCGGAAGTGGTGCGCGAAGACCGGGCCGACAGGCGTGAGGCCTTGCGCCTGCACGACGCCGAGGATCTCCCGGATCGCCGGGCCCATCTCCGCCTGCATCTCCGCGCGCGAGATCGTGAGACGGATGAGTGCCGCGGTCTGCGATTCGGCGGGAACGATCTGGGGTACGTCGATCACGGGGACACCCTAGCTTCCGGCGCTTGGCCACGGAACTGCGAGCGGCCACGTCGATTGCTCCAGTGGAGGATCAGGGGTACCGTCGGCTCCGTGAAACCGCGAAAGACCGTCGGCAAGCTACGGGACGAGGATCCGCTCCGTCGCCTGGATCGACTGAACCGGTTCGTCGAGAGCATTCGCCCCAAGACTTCCGAGCGAGCGAAACCCCGAGAGGATGGAAATCACCCCGTTCGAAAGCGTGTTGGCCGCCCTCAGCCGCGCTGAAGTCCGCTACCTCGTCGTGGGTGGCGTCGCTTGCGTGCTCAACGGCTTCGTGCGCACGACCGAAGACATCGACCTGCTCGTCGACGCCGAACCGGAGAACCTCCGCCGCCTCCTCCAAGTCCTCGGCCGGATCGGAGATGGGCACGCGCGCGAGCTCAAGGTCGAGGACTTCACCGACGAGGAAGGCGCCGTGCAGCTGGTCGAAGACTTCCCTATCGACATCTTCGTCCGAATCGGGGGGAAGCGATACAAGGACTTGCTTCCGTACGCGAAGCGATCCGAGCGCGATCCTCCGATCCCCTTCGTCGGTGCCGAGGGCCTGATCCTCCTGAAGTCCGGAAGTCCTCGACCGCAGGACCGGATCGATGTCGAGGCGTTGCGGAACCTTCGCGATTCCAAGAGTTCCTGACGAGTCGCCTCTCGTCGCAGCTCTAGCCTCCGTCGAACCGCTCCACGAGCTTCTTCGGCGCCGTGTTGCGCCACGCCGCGGCGAGCGCGCGGCGGACGGTCGCGACGCGCGCCTTCTGCAGCCGCACCAGCGTCGCGCCGCGGCGGCCCCACGCGCCGGGACCGGGCTCGAAGACGTCCGGTTCGGTTTCGAGCAGCGGCGCCTGCTGCTCGGGCGTCAACTTCATCATCCCCCACGGCTTGATTTCCCCCTCCGGACCGAGCGTCGCGAAGATCTTCCCCCCCACGCGGAAGTCCGGATGTCCCATGTGCGACGACTCCACGGCTTCGGGGAGCTCGAGCGCGAGCTTGCGGAAGGCTTCGGGTGTCACGCGACTTTCGCTCCGTGCTCGACGAGCAGCTTCCGGAGCAGCGAGCGGTGGCAGCGCGCCTCGTCCTCGCAGTAGCAACCGACCGAGAAGTTCGTCGTCTTCGAGAGCGAGGCGAGCACGTCGAGCAGCGCTCGGTTCTCTGGTGCCCCCATCTCTGCGCGGTACGTGCGCGAGAGCTTTCTCCACGCTGCGTCGGTCCGGGCAGTCATGTACGCCTTGATCACCGCCGCGCTCGGTGCCAGGTTCGGCAGCCACACGTCGTACCAGTCGCCCGACGCGTGCTTCGATTTGGGCACGCCGCGCGGAGGACGGCGGACGGTGCCCAGTCGCGGCCCCTCGCGGGGGTGCCGGGGAGTTCCAAGTCGAACGATGCGTACCGGCATGGGACCGGATCCTACTCGCGTACGGCGCCACGTGCGCGTTCGATCACCCCTATCGGACGGCGACGACGAAGGCGAGCCAGGCGAGGTAGGTTCACGGACTCGAGGCGACCGCGCTGAGCTTCATCTCCCCTTCGGAGCACGCGGCATCGGGTGAGGCTTCCCGAGCAGCGACGCCTCGAGCGCGCCCCAGCCCGAACCGTGGTCGAAGGTCGAGTTGCGCTCCGGGTGGATCCTGAACGGGCCGTGGCACAGCTTCCGGAGGATCGCGTCCGGCCGCAGGTGCCAGCTCGCCCAGCCGAGCGGCGAGTCGCCGTTCGCGTCGCGCGCGTCGAGCCTCGCACCCGCCTCGATCAGGAGCTGGATCGCCTCCTCGGTACCGAAGGCCGCGGCGCGGTGGAGCGGGGTCTCCCCCCTCGTCCGCACGTCGCGCATGAAGTCTCCCGTCTCGACGCCCGGCTTCGTGACGGCGTTCGGATCCGCGCCGTGCGCGAGCAGCACCCGGGCCACCAGGGCGCAGGCCGGACGGTTCGCCTTGCACAGCGCCGCGTGCAGCGGCGTCTCGCCCGTGTCCGCCAACGGCCGCTTCGCGTCCGCGCCGTGCTCGAGCAGGAACTGGCACAGGCGCCAGTGCCCGTGGAACGCAGCGCCGTGCAGTCCGAGATCCTCCCCGAGCGACGAGAGCAACTCGCCGTGCGCGAGCAGATGCCGGATCGCGCTGACGTCGCCGTAGTACGCGCACCACTGGAGAAGGGAGACTCCGTCCCGGTCCTTGGCGCCGGCCGGATGTCCCTGCGCCACGTGCTCGAAGACGAGGTCGGTGCGGCCGTCGACGATGCGCTCGAGAAGGGAACCAGACATCGATCGTCCTCGCGGCGTAGGATCCTACCGTGGACGCCGATCGAGCTCGCCACCCAGGCTCCTCCTTCCTCACCACGCGCTGGAGCGTCGTCCTCGCTGCGGGCCGCGCTCCCTCGCCGGCGCGCCAGGCCGCGCTCGAGGATCTCGCGCGAGCCTACTGGTTCCCCCTGTACGCCTTCGCGCGCCGGCGGGGGATCGCCTCCGACCTCGCGGCCGACCGCGCGCAGGGCTTCTTCGCCCTGCTCCTCGAGCGTGAGGACCTCGCCCGCGCCGACCCCGCGCGCGGGCGTTTCCGCGCGTTCCTCCTGACCTCGTTCCAGCACCACCTCGCCGACGAGCGCGAGCGCGAGCGCGCCCAGAAGCGTGGGGGCGGCCGCGAGCCGGTCTCGATCGACGCTCGCGAGGCCGAGAAGCGCCTCGCCCGCGAGCCCGTCGACGCCGACACGCCCGAATCCGCCTTCGAGCGCGCCTGGGTCGCCGAGCTCCTCGCGCGCACGCTCGACCGTCTCCGCGCCGAGCAGGCCAAGATCGGCCGCGAGACCCTCTTCGACCGCCTCCGGCCCTCCCTCGCCGCGGAGGACGACGCGCCTCGCTTCGGGACCATCGCGCGCGAGCTCTCGATGACCGAGAACGCCGTCAAGGTCGCGGCTCACCGCCTGCGCAAGCGCTGCGGGGAGCTCCTGCGCGACGAAATCGCCGCGACCGTGGCCGATCCGGGCGACCCGGCCGCGATCGAGGACGAGATCCGGGCGCTCTTCCGTCCTTTCGAGCGCACCGTGTAACCTTCGCGCGCGCTTCCCGCAGAGGGGTGTGAGCCCACGATCGATGCCCGGTACGACCCCTCCTCCCCCGACCACCTGCTCCCGCTGCGGCGCGACGCTGCCTCCCGGATCCGCGGAGTGTCCGCGGTGCCTCCTCGAACTCGGCTTGAGGGCGTCCGACCCCGGGCCGAGCGAACCGCCGCCTGCCAGCGCCGCCGCCGGCCTCCCCCCGAGCACCGCGCCCACGCTCGACGAAGTTCGCGCGGCTTTCCCCGACCTCGAGATCGTCGAGCTGCTCGGCCGCGGCGGCATGGGCACCGTCTTCAGGGCCCGTCAGAAGAAGCTCCAGCGCACCGTCGCGATCAAGGTCCTCCCGCGAGCGCTGGGAGAAGACGCGGCCTTCGCCGAGCGCTTCCTGCGCGAAGCGCGCGCGCTCGCGAAGCTCTCGCACCCGGGCATCGTGACCGTGCACGACTTCGGGCAGTCGGGCGGCTTCTTCTTCCTCGTCATGGAGTACGTCGACGGCCTCGACCTCCGGCATCTCATGCGACAGGGCCTGCTCGAGCCGAAACAGGCCCTGACGATCGCTTGCGAACTCTGCCAGGCGCTCCAGTACGCGCACGACGAAGGCGTCGTCCACCGCGACATCAAGCCCGAGAACGTCCTCCTCGACACGCGCGGCCGCGTCAAGATCGCCGACTTCGGACTCGCGAAGCTCGTCCACCCGGGCGCCGACGGCTTCCTCTCGCGCGCCGACCAGGTCATGGGCACGCCGCATTACATGGCGCCCGAGCAGCTCGAGCGTCCCCGCGACGTCGACCACCGCGCCGACATCTTCTCGCTCGGCGTCGTGCTCTACGAGATGCTCACGGGCTCGCTCCCGCGCGGGAACTTCGAGCCGCCCTCGCGCCGCGTCCACGTCGACGTCCGGCTCGACGAGATCGTGCTCAAGGCGCTCGAGCGCGAGCCGGAGCGGCGCTACCAACAGGCTCTCGAGGTCAAGACGGACGTCGACTTGGTGTCGAGCGGGACCGTCGCGGAGCCGGAGAAGAAGGGCCGGTCGGCCGGCCCGCGCGCGCTCCTGCCCTCCGTGGAGATGGACATCGACATCGGGTTGAGCGGTCAGGGCGCGGAACGGGCGAAGATCGCGCGGGAACTCCCCCCGCTCCCGCCCGCGAGGAAGGACTGGTTCGCCGGCCTGCGCGCGCTCGTCCCCTTCGTCGCCCTGTGGATCCTGCTCGGCGCGCTCTGGAACGCCGGCGCGTTCCCGTTCGGCATGGCGATCCCGGTGGCGATCCTCCTCCTCGGCGCACTGCTGCAGGGCAAGGTGCGCGCGGATCCGGAGCTCTCGCGAGCGATCGACACGCTTCCGCGGCCGGAGCAGGCTCTGCGAGCCGCCGTTTCGACCGCCGCGTTGATCCTCGGACTCGTCGCGATCGCCGCGGGACACTTCCTGCATTGGGAGCGCGGCACCGAGCACTGGCAGCCGAGCGTCACCGGTCCGCTCGGCGCTTTCCAGAAGTGGCACGCCGACCCGTGGGGGCTGCTGCGCCTCGTGGGAGTGCGGCCGAACCCGGGCGTCGATCCCGTCGTCACGATGGAGAGGAGCTTCACGCTTTCGAGCGCGGACTTCGCGGCCATCCCGCCCTTCCTCCTCATCGGGCTCGGCGTCGTGCTCCTGGCGATCGCGCTCGGCGTGGCCGTGCACGTCCCGTCGCCGGAGAAGCTCCGAAAGCGGTCGTCGAACCTGGGCCTGGGGCTCGCGTCGTATGCGCTCGGGGCTCTCCTGCTCCTGTGGGTCGGCGCTCCGATCGCGGCGCTCCGTTCCGAGATCGCCCTCCAGGGATTCGAGCGGCGCATCGAGACCCCGCTCCCGGCCGAGGAGGCGACCGAGATCCTCCGCCGCGAGTTCCTCGAGCAGGGGCTCCAGATCGACGTCGATCAGCGCGTCTCGGTGACCGATCGAACCTCCGGCGCGCCGGTCCTCACCGCGACTCTCCAGCGCGCCCAGGCGGCTTCGCCCTTCGAGCGGTGGTCGACGAGCTTCCGCGGCCCGATTCGCGCGACCCCGCAGATCTGGGCGACGATCCTTCCCCGCCCGAACGGATCGACGATCCAGCTGAACGTCGGGCTCTACGACGCGACTTCGGCGGAAGTCACCTCAGCGGACCTGACGCTCGCCCGACTGCAACAGGCGCTCTCGGGGCTATAGTGACGGCTTCCGGGCCGTGACACCTCTCGACCTCGTCTGCTGCGCCGCGCTCGCGCTCCTCCCCGAGACTCCCGAGGAAGAGGCGCGCGGGCTGCTCGCCCGCGCCGAGACCCACGCGCGCGAGGAACGATTCTCCGAGGCACTCGCGATCTACAAGAAGCTCGCGAGAGAATTTCCCGAGACGCCCGAGGGCAAGATCGGCTCGCGGCGATCCATGCCGAGCGCCTTCGTCGGCTGGTCGGACGTCGTTCGCCATGGGCCGTCGTCGAATCGCGTCGACGTCGTCCTCATGGGCGAGGGGTATACCCTCGACCACCAGAAGGCCTTCGACAATCTGGCCGAGGACATCCCGCGCCTGTTCGAGCGGCAGAAGACCTTCCGCGAGTACTGGAGCTACTTCAATTTCCTGCGCGCCAACCTCGTCAGCGCGGACTCCGGCGTCGACGGGTTCGGCCGCGAGTACGATACGGCCTTGAACGCGCAGACGCTGAAGACGTTCTCGGGCCACGTCGGCGTCGATCGCGCCAAGGTGCGCGAGATGCTGGCCGAGATGCCCGAGCACGACAGCCAGGCGATCGTCTTCGTGAAGCAGGGCGTCCTCGGCACCGGCGGCGGCGGCGTGGCCGTCATTGGCGGGATGAGCGCCCGGACGACCGTCCACGAGTTCGGCCACTCCTTCGGCGGCCTCTCGGACGAGTACGCCGAGCAGCAGGCGCACAACCAGGGCGCCGTGCGCGACGGCATCAACGTCGCCGCGACCGACGATCCGAAGCTCGTCCCCTGGGCGCACTGGATCGCCGCCAAGCACCCGGGCATCGGCGTCTACGAGGGCGCGGCCGCGCGCGTGCGCGGAGCGTGGAAGCCGACGGCGAGCGGATGCGTGATGGAGAACGGCGAGTTCTTCTGCCCGGTGTGCCAGGAAGCGCTCGTCCTGCGCATCTACTCGATCGTCGATCCGATCGAAAGCGCCTCTCCGCCGCCTCCCCCGCCGGAGATCCGCGAGCCGATCGTGCTGCGCGACGAGCCGATCGAGATCCGGGTCACGGTGATGAAGCCCGCGAGCCACGACCTGCAGCTCGACTGGTGGGTCCTCCCGGAATCGCGCGTGCCCGAAACCGGGGACGGACGGGACCGTGGCGCCCCGGGTCGCGGTCGCACGGGGGTCGCGCCGGCTCCGTCGCGATCGGCTCCCGCGGGCCGTTTCGGCGACCGCCGGGACCGCGGGAAGCTCGCCCCGATCCCCGACCGAACCTGGTCCACGAACCGCGTGGATGCGGACGGCGTCCACACGCTGCGCTTGAGGCGATCGGACCTCGAGCCGGGACGCTACAAGGTCGTATGCCGCGCGAAGGACTCGACGCGTCTGCGCGACGAGAAGTGGCCGTGGGTCGTGAAGGACGAGCACGGAGTCCTGGAATCCGAGAGGGTGTGGTGGGTTCGCGTGCCCTAGCCCCGGGCCGGCCTCGCGAATCTGCATGGAGGTGCCGATGGAGCCGCGCGTCGCGCTGATCACGGGGGGAGCGAAAGGCATCGGGCGCGCGATCGGCCTCGATCTCGCGGCGCGCGGATGGCGTGTCGCGTTCTGCTACCGCACGAGCATCGCCGAGGCCAAGGAGGCCTGGGACGCGATGCGCGCCCTGGGCGTCGAGGCCCTCGCCGAGCGCGCCGACGTGGCGGATCCCGAGGAGTGCGAGGATCTCGTCGAAAAGACGCTGAAGGATTTCGGACGCATCGACGCGCTCGTGAACTGCGCGGGGCCCTACGTGCGCGAGCCGCTGCTCGAGCAGAGCGCCGAGACCTGGCGCTCGCAGTTCGACAACAACCTGCACCCCATCTTCTACCTCGCGAAGCTCGTGGCTCCAGGGATGAAGGAGCGGCGCTTCGGGCGCATCGTGAGCTTCTCGATGGCGAATGCCGACCAGATGGCCGGTCAGCCGATGGTGACCGCACACTACATCTCCAAGGCCGGCGTCCTGATCCTCACGAAGTCGCTGGCGAAGATCCTCGGGCCGCACGGGATCACCGTGAACGCGATCTCGCCCGGCTTCATCGCGTCGGGGAGCGCGCCCGACGAAGAGCTCGAGCGCATGGTGAAGAGCATCCCCGCGGGCTACGTCGGCGAGCTCTCCGACACCGTCTCCGCCGCGAGGTACCTGCTGTCCGACGAGGCGCGCTACGTGAACGGGGCCAATCTCCAGGTCTCGGGCGGCTGGGGCGTCTGACGGGCGCGACGCATGCCCCTGGACCGGCACGACCTGTACGAGCGCACGGTCCAGTCGCCGGAGAAGGTCGTCGAGTTCCTGCGCGCGATCCACGGCAGATCTCCACGGATCCTGGGCGAGGACTTCAGCGGCACGGCGTCGGTCTCGCGCGCGTGGGTGCGCCTCGTCCCGCAGGGTTCCGCGATCGCAGTCGATCTCGATGCGACGATTCTCGAGCGCGCCATCGACCACGCGACTTCCGGGCGGCTCGAGAGGATCGAAGGCGACGCGCGCGCGGCGACGGATCCTGCGCGGCACGCGGCCGACGTCCTCTTCGTCGGCAACTTCTCGATCGGGGAGATCCACGGTCGGGAGGACCTCGTCCGCTATCTCGCCCATTCGCGGGAGCGGCTGCGGGCGGGCGGAGTCTTCGTGTGCGACACGTACGGGGGCCCGAGCGCGTTCCGCGTTGGCGCGGTCGAGCGGAGCCACTGGGTCGAAGGTGGCGTCCGGATCCGCTACGTCTGGGAACAGCGCGAGGCCGATCCGTTCACGGCGCGCGTCGTGTGCGCGATGCACTTCCGCCTGGAGCGCGGGGGCGAGATCTTCCAGTCGATCGAGGACGCGTTCGTGTACCGCTGGAGGCTCTGGTCGGTGCCCGAGCTGCGCGAGGCGATGCTCGAGGCCGGCTTCGCGTGGACGGAGGTGCGCTCGGATCTCTACGGGGATCCGGGGATCGGTCTCGGGATCGCGGGAGAGAAGACACGCTCCTCGCTCGACGAGTCCGAAGGGTTCATCGTCTGCGTCGCCGGACACGCCGCGGGAGTGTCGCGCTAGAGCCGGGTGGCGCGAGGATGGGGATCCTCCCAAGGGTTTCCCAGTTGGCGGTGACGGCCTCGCGGGGATCCGCCGAAGGAACGGAGGAAGCCATGAACATCTTGAGCCCCCGCGCCCACGGATACGTGGACTACCTCGTCGTGGCCTGGTTCCTGGCCGGACCGAACGTGTTCGAGTTCGCCGGCGCACCCGCGACGATCGCGTATGCGCTCGCCGCGGTGCACCTGCTGCTCACGATCGCGACGAACTTCCCGATGGGCTTCCTCAAGCTGGTTCCGTTCCCCTTGCACGGCTTGATCGAAGTCGCGGTCGCGGTCCTCCTGTTCGCGCTGCCGTGGGTCGCCGGATTCTCGGGCGACGAGGTCGCGAAGAACTTCTACGTCGGAGCGGGAGCGGGCGTGCTCGTCGTCTTCCTGGTCACCGACTACCTGGCCGGCCGCCGGAGTTGATCCGGCGCGCGCGAGTTCAACGGGCGGCGTCGATCATCCGCTCGGCGTAGTCGATCCCCGCCGGCGTGCGCGATCCGTGCCAGGAGAGGTACTCGCCGTCGGCGAGCGCGAAACGCTCTCGGGGCAAGCGGGTGGCTTCGGCCAATTCGTCGATGTGCTTCTCCTCGAACGGGAAGGGCTCGCTGCCGAGGAGGACGAGATCGGGTGCGGCGTGCGCCAGGTCCTCGACGGTGATCTCGGGGTAGCGATCGGAAAGATCGGCGAACACGTTGCGCCCGCCGGCCTGGACGAGGAGGGCGTGCGCGAAGGTGTCGCGGTTCACGGCCATCCAGGGCTTGCGCCAGATCAGGTAGGCGAAGGAGACCTCGCGCTTCTCCTCCGCGCCGCGCCGGACGCGCGCGGCACGACCCTCGATGTCGCGGGCGATCGATTCGGCAGCCTCCGAGCGTGAGAGCGCCTCTCCGATCGAGCGGACCATGTCCGCAGTGCCCTGGACGTCGCGCGGGAAGCTCGCGTGGCAGCGAACGCCCGCTCGCGCGAGCGCCTCGGCATCCTCCCGGCGGTTCTCCTCCTCGTTCAGGAGCACGAGATCAGGCGAGAGAGAGACGATGCGCTCGACCTTGGGCGTTTTCGTGCCGCCCACCTTCTCGATCGCACCGACGCGGTCCGACGGGTGCACACAGTAGTCCGTGATCCCCACGAGATCCTCGCCGCGCCCGAGGTCGAAGACGAGCTCGGTGAGGCTCGGGCAGAGGGATACGATGCGCATGGTCGATGCGGACTTCACGCCGTCTCGAGTTCGTACCGCTTCCCCTGACGAGCCACGCGACCGAACGCGTGATCGACGTCGTGGTAGAAGAGCCCGATCCAGCCGCCCGCAGCCGCGCGCGCCAGCCACTCCGACCGCACCTCGAAGCTCCTCGGCACGTCGAGGTCGTACGCCATGATGTAGGGCGGCTGGATGTGGTGCGCGGTCGGCACGACGTCGGACCAGAAGATCGCCGTCTCGCCAGGGCCGTCCTCGTTCAGCGTGATGACCGACACGCCGTCGGAGTGCCCGCCGAGGACGTGGCAGCGCATCCCCGCGACCGGCTCGAACACGCCCGCGTAGGGCGTCAGCATCCCGCGCGCCTCGATCGGCGCGACATCCTCGGCGCGGTAGCTCGGCGCGCGCGCGTGCCCTGGCTTCTGCGCCACCCGGATCTCGACCTCCGGCGCGAAGTGTCGGGCGTTCGGGAAGAGCGGCTCGAGCTTCCCGGCGCGCTCGACCACCTGCGCGCCGATGTGGTCCCAGTGGCAGTGGCTCGCCACGACGTGGGTCACGTCGCCGGGAAGGACTCCGCAGGCCTTCAGCGTCGTCGCGAGCGTCTCCGTCGCGAGGATCTGATAGATCCTCCTCCACTTCTCCTCCCAGCGCTGGCCGACGCCGACCTCGACGACGACGACGTTCTTGCCCCGCACCGCGAGGAACGGCCGCAACGCGAGCAGGATCGTGTAGTCGCTCGCCGGCGGCGTCCACTCGCGCCACATCGACGCGGGGACGACGCCCCACATGCTCCCGCCGTCGAGCCGCAAGTGCCCGTCGGAGAGCGCCGTGATCTCCCACTCGCCCGCGCGAACCGTGCGCCGGACCCAGGGGATCGGCTCGAGGCTCGCAGGGGCGAGCGGCATTCGCGCGACCTAGAACGCGTCGCCGGAAGAAGTCACGGGCGAACTCACCGGGCCTCGACCTTCCCGCCGCTCTTGCGCGTCATGTCGAACTTCGCCTGGTGCCCCATCACGCCGTCCTGGAAGTAGGTCCAGGTCGAAACCATCTTGTCCGGGCCGTCGATCGTCATCTCCATGTCGTGCATGTGCCCCGTATGCTTCGAGATGAGGTTCGTGGCTCCGTCGAACCCGAATCGGATCGTGTGGACCTCGGCGTCGGCCTCCCAGTTCATCGCGACCATCCGCGGCTGGTTCCCCGCCGCGCAGTAGTGCGTCAGCATGAGCCGCGGACCGTCCATGTGGTACAGCGTGATCATCTCGTGCTCGGTGCCGGGGAACATCGTCTCTTCGACCGCGGTGCCGGCGGCGGTCACGCGGTAGCGGATCACGACGTCGTGGGTTTCCCCGCCGCCCTCGCTCTTGCCGGTCCATTCGCCTTCGAGGGACTTGATCAGCTCGAACTGCGACCGCGACATGTTGATGTCCGCGTGGTGGATGCCCATCGACTCGCGAACGTTCGTGCACGCGGGCGCGAGCGCCAGGAATGCGAACAGTGCCAGATGCTTCATGAGTCTCTCCTTCTTCTCTTGGGGGGATTCGCCGCGCGGCCTTCGGGCCGGGTTCGCGGCTAGTTCTTCTTGAGGATGTTCCGTGCGATCACGAGCCGCTGCACCTCGCTCGTGCCCTCGCCGATCGTGCACAGCTTCGCGTCGCGCCACATGCGTTCGACGGGGTATTCGCGGCTGAAACCGTACCCGCCGTGGATCTGGATCGCGTCGTAGGTGACGCGCATCGCGACTTCGGAGGAGTAGAGCTTGCCCATCGCGGCCTCCTTGCCGTAGGGCAGGTCGGCGTCCTTCAGCCGCGCCGCGTGGTAGATGAGGTGCCGCGCCGCCTCGATCTCGACCGCCATGTTCGCGAGCTTGAACTGGATCGCCTGGAGGTCCGTGAGCGGCCCGCCGAAGGCCTCGCGCTGCTGCGCGTACTCGAGCGCGACGTCGTAGGCGCCCTGTGCGATGCCGAGGCCGAGCGCACCGATCGAGATGCGGCCGCCGTCGAGGGTCTTCATGAAGGTCTTGAAGCCCTCGCCCTCGGGCCCGAGCAGGTGGTCGGCGGGGATGCGCGCGTCCTCGAAGACGAGGCTCGCCCAGTCCGAGCCGCGCATGCCGAGCTTCTCCTCGCCCTTCTCGACGCGGAATCCCTTCGTGTCGCGCGGGACGACGAAGGCGCTGATGCCCTTGACGCCGATGCCCGGCTGCGTGACGGCGGTGACGATGAAGGTGCCGGAGTAGTTCGCGTTCGTGCAGAAGCACTTGGCGCCGTTGAGGACGTACTCGTTGCCCTTCTTGACCGCCGTGGTGCGCGTCGCGCCCGCGTCGGAGCCCGCGCCGGGCTCGGTCAGGCCGTAGGCGCCCATGTACTCGCCCGCGATGAGCTTGCGGACGTAGAGGTCTTTCAGCCGATCGTTCCCCCACTTGTAGATGGGGAAGGTCCCGAGCGACACGTGCGCCGCGAGGGTGAGGCCGGTGGAGCCGCACACGCGCGAGATCTCCTCGACCGCCAGGCAGTACGCGAGCTGACCGCCGTTCGAGCCGCCGTACTCCTCGGAGAACGGGATGCCGGTGAGGCCAAGGTCGACGATCTTCTTCCACGTCTCCGTCGGGAAGCGGTGATGCTCGTCGATCTCCGCCGCGATGGGGGCGATCTCGGCGCGCGCGAAGTCGCGCACCGTCGACTGGATCATGCGCTGGTCGTCGGTGAGGTCGAGACCGTGCTTGACGTCGGGGAGGGCGGCGAGGCCGCGGGGAGCTGTTTGCGATGTCGGGTTCATGGTGCAGGCAAGGACTCTATCACGAGCGCCAGGATCATCCAGATGGACGGTCAGGTGCGCGCGAACGATTCCGGCTAGGGTCGACCTGGACGCTTGGCCGCGAGCAGAAGTAGTGGAGGATGGAGTGGAGCGCAGGCCGTACGCGGTCAAGCTCGACGCGCGATTGGACTGCGTGGGTCCGGACCGGCGAGCCCGACCAAAGATTTTGACCGAGCACCACGGATCGGCTCCCGGCGCGTCGCTACGAGAAATCGCGCGATTCGAGCTGGGCGAGGTCCATCTGCAATCGCCGCGCGAGATCCTTCTCCCTCGGCAAGTGGAGCTGGTATCGCGCCGCGAAGAGCTTGCTCGCCGTGCGCGCCAGCGTGTAGCGGACGAGGGTGTCGTTCTTGTCCGTGCCGAGCACGAGGCCGACCGGCGGGCCTTCGCCCTCGCGCGTCTCGTGCTCCTCGAACCACCCGAGGTAGCCGAGCATCTGGCCGAGATCCTGCTGCGCGAGCTTGCCTACCTTCAGGTCGACGAGCAGGAAGCAGCGCAGGATGCGGTGGTAGAAGACGAGATCGACGTAGTAGTCCTCGTCGCCGATGCGCAGACGCTTCTGCCGGGCGACGAAGAAGAGATCGGAACCGAGCTCGAGCAGGAAGTGCCGCAGTCGGTCGATCAGCGCTTGCTCGAGGTCGCCCTCCTGCCAGCGCTCCTGCTCGGGGAGGCCCACGAACTCGAGGACGTAGGGGTCCTTGATCAGATCCTCGGGCTTGCGGACCTGTTGGCCTTCGTGCGCGAGGGCGAGGACGCCCTCCTTGTCGCGGCTGCGGGCGAGGCGCTGGAAGAGGAGGCTGTGGATCTGACGCTCGAGTTGGCGCACGGACCAACCGGAGCGGGCGCACTCCACCTCGTAGAAACCGCGGGCGAGGGGGTTCTCGACCTGCATCAACGCCCGGAAGTGACTCCAGCTCAGCTCGTCCGGCAGATTGCGAGGAGGTGCTGCAAGCGGGACTTCCCCTCCGGAGGAGGCCCGGCGAGCCATGTTCCTCGATTCGGTCCACACCGTGGACCGAATCGAGGGGGGACGGGACGAGTATTCGAGATAGAACTGGCGCATCCGCCGCAAGCTGCGCTCGCCGAAGCCATGGCCGAACTCCTTGCAGAGGCGAGCCGAAAGGAGGCGCAGGAGCCGCTTCCCGTACGGGGCCCGGTCTTCACCTCTCTGCTCCTCTTCGACGATCTCTCGCCCGATCTCCCAATAGGCGGCGACCATGACTGCGTTCACCCCGCGCCACGCTCGTGCACGGGCCTGGACGAGGATCTCGCGTACACGGGTCAGGCAGACCGCAGGGGATGGATCGATTCTAGGCACCACGCCCTGAGGACCGCCTGGGCGCGGGTGCGGTGGCGGAGAATCGGGAGAAGCTCCGGTCGGTCCGAACACCACACCGGCCGGCCGAGATACGCGACACGCTCCGGTGCGGCCTGGGGATACGGACCGGGCGCGTGGGCAACAGATCTGACCGGATGTCACCCCAACCGCCCGGTCTGATCTGTCACCTATGTGCCGGGCGGTTCAGACCCGACGGCTCCCCGATCAGGGCGCACCCTTCCGCCTGCGCAGTTCCTCGAACCCGGCGTGCCCCTTCAGCGCGTCGAGGCGCGGATCGAGGACCAGCGCGCGCATCGAGAAGAGCGCCGGACGCGAGAGGTACGCGTCGAGGGAGCTCACCGCCTCGTCGAGCGCCCCGACGCGCAGCTCTGTGTAGAACCGATCGAGCAGCAGCGCCCCACCGACGACGCTGTCGCGCTCGACCGGCAGCATCTCCATCCCCTTCCGCGCCGCGCTCAACGCCTCTTCGCGCTGCCCCAGCCCCGCCAGCGCCAGCGCGAGCGGAGCGTACGGGCGCGCGTCCTCCGGATGGGCCCTGATCTCCGCCAGCGCCGCGTCGCGCGCGACCTCGTACTGCTGCCGCGCCCCCGCGGCGTCTCCCTCGAGCTCGGCCGCGATCGCGACGAGCAGAGCGCGCGGGTAGTCGTGCCACTGATGTGAGAGCAGCTCGGGAGCCGAATCCAGGTCCGAGCGAGCGCCGGAAGGATCGCGCGCCAGGAGCCGCAGTCTCCAGCGCATGATGAAGTCCTGGGCGTCGGGTTTCCTCGTCGTCATCTGTGGCTCGAACGCTTCGGGCGCGACGCGACCGTCGCGGTCGGCGACGAGGATCCACTCGTAGTAGCTCCTCTCCTGCCCTCCACGCAGCGCGCGCTCCAGCCCCATGTGATGCACCGACTCGTCGTAGCGCCCGAGGAAGAGCAGCGTGATCGCCAGGCTCCAGTGCAGCTCTCCCTCGCGGGGCGACAGATCGACAGCTCGCACGAGCGCGGCTCGGGACTCCTCCCATCGGCCGAGACGGCGGTACAGAGACGCCCGGACGCGCAGCAGGTCGGCCGAGTTCGGCAGGCCGCGCTCGGCGATCTCGTACTCCCGCTCCGCATTCTCGAAGTCGCGGCTGTAGTAGTGGCAGGAGCCCAGGCGCAGATGGCCCTCGGGCAACTCGGGATCGATCGCGATCGCACGCCGCGCGGCGTCGAAGGCGGACGCGAGCAAGGCGGCGTTCGCCGGCTCCTTCACCCAGTAGCGGACGCCGCGAGCCTCCGCGAGGCTCGCCCAGGCCAGAGCGAAGCGCGGGTCGAGCGCGACGGCTGACTCCAGCTCGGAGATGCCGCGGCTCCGGTCGCCGTCGAATTCCTCGAGCAAGGCACGGCCGGTCAGGTACGCCGTGTAGGCCGCGTCGTTCGTGGTCGGGACATCGCGCAGCTCGCGCTTCTCGGAGGGAGAAAGCCGCGCCTGCAGCGCGCCGGCCACGGCTTCGGCGATCTCGCTCTGCACCGCGAAAATGTCCTTGGTCGTCAGCTCGCGGTTGTAGGTGTCGGCCCACAGGCTGTCCTCGCTCACCGCGTCATGCAACGTGAGGTTGAGGCGCAGCGCTTGTCCCGAACGCTGCAGCTCGCCGGAGAGGATCGCGCTCACTCCGAGCTCCTGCCCGATCTGCCGCAGAGGCTTCTTGGTCGTGGCGTACTCGAGCACGGAGTTGCGCGCGATCACCTTCAGGGAGTTCAGCTTGGCGAGGCGCGTCAGCACGTCGCTGTGCAGGCCGGCGGAGAAGGTCGCGTCCTCGGCCGAGCCGCCGAGGTCCGTGAAGGGCAGCACGGCGATCGCGCGGCGCTCCGCCGCGGCTGGCGGGCCCTGCGGCGAAGAGCTCATCGCGCGCCAGCCGAGCCACACGGCGGGACCCAGCGCTAAGATCGCGACGCCCGCGAGCGCGAGTCGCCGCCCTGGGCGAGATTGCGCCGGCGGCACGAGCGAGCTGTCGGTCGCGCGCTTGAAATGGCGCAGGTCCGCGGCGAGGTCGTTCATCGTCTGGTAGCGCTCGCGCTGGTCCTTGCGCAGCGCCTTGGAGACGCACGCGACGAACTCCGGCGGCAGATCCGGGCGCACGCGGCCGAGCGGGTCGGGCTCGCGATGGATCACCGCGTTCATCACCTCCATGACAGTCGTGCCCCGGAAGGGCGGCCGCCCCGCGGCCATCTCGTAGAGCAGGCTGCCGAACGAGAAGATGTCGCTGCGCGCGTCGGTCGGCCTGCCGAGCGCCTGCTCGGGCGACATCGCGCCCGGCGTGCCGAAAATCGCGCCCTCCAACGTCAGCGTCGTGGACTTCTTCGCCTCCGGAGGCTGGGTCCCCTCGCGCAGGATCTTTGCCAAGCCGAAGTCGAGGAGCTTCGCATGCCCGCGCGGCGTGACCATGACGTTCGTCAGCTTCAGGTCGCGGTGCACGATGCCGCGCTCGTGCGCGTAGGCGATCGCGTCGGAGAGCGGCAGCGCGAGGTCGACGATCTCCGTGAGCGAGAGCTGGTGGCCGGCGATGTGCTCCTGGAGCGTGCTCCCCTCGACGAGCTCGAAGGCGATGTAGTCGTGCCCGTCGACCTCGCCCACCTCGAAGATCTGCGTGATGTTGGGATGGCTGAGCTGCGCGACCGCTCGCGCCTCGCGCAGGAAGCGCGCGCGCCGCTCGGGATCCGAGCGGAGCTCCTCGGGCAGGAGCTTGATCGCGACGTAGCGCTCGAGGCGCGAGTCGCTCGCGAGGTGGACCTCGCCCATGCCGCCCTGGCCGAGCTTGCGGAGCAACGTGTAGTGCCCCAGTTGCCGCTCGGGAGTCGAAGCGTGCATCGGCGTCACGCTACGAGGACCGAATCGGGCGAGCAACTGCGGCCGCGGCGCCCTGGAGCACGACGCAGCCCGCGGATGCCAGCTAGGGTACGCGGGAGCCGGACGTTGCGCGCAGGAGACGAGCTCAGAGCCTCGTTCGTCAATCGAGCTCGATCGCCCATCCGGCGGTGCGCCGGCCGCGCGGTTTTTCGCCCGGTGCGCGCTCGGACGGCTTCTCCGGCCGCGCGGGAGTGATCTCGACGCCCTCTTCCGTCTCTCCGCTCTCGCGGTAGAACTCGCGGCTGCGTCCGCTGCCGACCCACTCGATCAGCGCCTTGCGGGAGAACTTCCACTCGCGGCCGATCTTGCGCGCGGGCATGTCCTCGGAATGGAGGACCTTGTTGAAGGTCTTGACGCTGACGCCGAGCAGCGCCGCCGCCTCGTCGATGTTGAGGATGTCGCGCGGGGTCGCGCCGTTGCTCTCGCTCATCGAACTCCTCCTCCTCCGGTGATGTCTCTCATCGATTCGTTCTCGTCCGTCGGCGCCTGGAGCGTCCTCGCGGGAAACGAGGCGGAGCTCTCGGCGTGCGCTAGCGCGCGTCTTGCGTTCCGCGCCTAGCGGCTGGCTCCTTCGGCGGCCCAGCGGCGGCCCATTTCTTCCTGGATGTAAGTCGCGATCGAGTCGGTGGTCGTGCCGGGGCCGAAGAGCTTGGCGTAGCCGACCTTCTCGAGCTTCTGCATGTCGTCGCCGGGGATGATCCCGCCGCCGACGAGGAGGACGTCCGGGAGGCCGCGCTTCTCGAGCTCGGCCTTGACGCGCGGGAAGAGCGCCATGTGCGCGCCGGAGAGGATCGAGAGGCCGACGACGTCGACGTCCTCCTGCATGGCGGTCTCGGCGATCATCTCGGGCGTCTGGTGGAGGCCGGAGTAGATGACCTCCATGCCGTGGTCGCGCAGGACGGAGGCGACGGTCTTCGCGCCGCGGTCGTGTCCGTCGAGGCCGGGCTTGGCGATGAGGACGCGGATCTTGCGGTCAGGCATGCATTTCCTTGGCCTTCACGGCCTTGTCGTGGACGAGGTCGAGTGCTTCACAGCGTCTTCGGCTCCTTGTACTCGCCGAACTCCTCGCGCAGGACGCCCGCGATCTCGCCCAGCGTGCAGTAGGCGTGCGCGGCGGCCACGAAGCGCTCGAGCAGGTTGTCCTTGCCGCGGCAGGCGGCGCGCACCGCGTCGAGCGCAGCTTGCGCTTTCTTCGCGTCGCGCTTCTTCCGCAGCGCCGCCAGGCGCTCCCGCTGCTCTCGCTCGACCTCCGGATCGATCCGCAGCACCTCGATCGTCGGGGCGCCGTGCTCCTCCTCGTAGCAGTTCACGCCGACGACCTTCTTCTTCCCGCGCTCGACGGCACGCTGGTACGCCACGGCCGACCGGTGGATCTCCCGCTGGATCCATCCCGCCTCCGTCGCCGCCACCACGCCGCCGCGCCGGTCGATCTCGGCGAAGTACTTCTCCGCCTCCGCCTCGAGCCGGTTCGTCTGCGCCTCGACGAAGTAGCTCCCCGCGAGCGGATCGATCACGTGCGCGACCTCCGTCTCCTCCGCGATGATCTGCTGCGTCCGCAGCGCGATCTTCACCGCCTTCTCCGTCGGCAGCGCAAGCGTCTCGTCCATCGAGTTCGTGTGCAGCGACTGCGTGCCTCCGAGCACCGCCGCCATTGCCTCGAACGCCGTCCGCACGATGTTGTTCTCCGGCTGCTGCGCCGTCAGCGTCACGCCTGCCGTCTGCGTGTGGAACCGCAGCATCCACGAGCGCGGATCCTTCGCGCCGAACGTGTCGCGCATCTTCCGCGCCCAGATCCTCCGCGCCGCCCTGAACTTCGCGATCTCCTCGAAGAAGTCGAGATGGCTGTCGAAGAAGTACGACAGCCTCGGCGCGAAGTCGTCGACGTCGAGCCCCGCCGCGATCCCCCGCCGCACGTACTCCGTCCCGTTCGCGAGCGTGAACGCCAGCTCCTGCGCGGCCGTCGAGCCCGCTTCGCGGATGTGGTAGCCGCTGATCGAGATCGTGTTGAACTGCGGGACGTGCCCGGCGCAGTAGCCCATCACGTCCGTGATCATCCGCAGCGCGGGCTCCGCGGGCACCAGCCACGCGTGCTGCGCCTGGTACTCCTTCAGGATGTCGTTCTGGACCGTGCCGCGCAGCTGCCTGGGATCGACGCCCTGGTTCTCGCCGCACGCAATGTAGAACGCGAGCAGGATCGGCGCCGGCCCGTTGATCGTCATCGACGTCGACACGTCCCCCATCGGGATGCCGTCCATCAACGTCTCCATGTCCGCGAGCGAGGAGATCGCGACGCCGACCTGCCCCACTTCGCCGAGGGACCGCTCGTGGTCCGAGTCGTATCCCATGAGCGTCGGGAAGTCGAAAGCCGTCGACAGCCCCGTCTGTCCGTGCGCGAGGAGGAACTTGAAGCGCTCGTTCGTCTGCTTCGCGCTGCCGAAGCCCGCGAACTGCCGCATCGTCCAGAGGCGACCGCGGTACATCGTCGCGTGCACGCCGCGCGTGAACGGGAACTGCCCGGGGAGGCCGAGGTCGCTCGCCGGATCGATCTCCGCGTCCTCGGGCCCGTAGAGCGGCTTCAGCGGATGCCCCGAGACCGTCGTGAACTCGCCTTCGCGCTGCTTCGCCTCGCGCACCGCGGCCTCCCACAGAGCGCGCGGGTCGACGGACTTCACCTCGACGGTCCTCTGTGCGCTCATGTCGATCTAGCTCCGCGTTTGGCGTCGCCGGTCTTCCGCTCGCCCGTTTTCAGGATCGACGAGACGATCGCCTCGACCACATCGTACGGCGGGCTCCCCGAGTCGAGGAGGGTCCGCGCGAGTTCGGCGTGCCCCCCGGGGCCCCACAGGCGCTGCTCGAGCCGCTCCTCGACCGCACGGCGCACCTGAGCGAGTCGTTTTTCGCGCCGGACGGCCTCTAGACCGCGCGATTCGAGCTGCGCACGGTGAGCCGCGATCGCTTCGGCGACGCCGAGAACACCGTCGCCGCTAGCCGCCGAGCAGCGGACGACCGGCGGGATCCAACGCGCGTTCGCCGAGCCGTCCTCGCGCCCGAAGGCGCGGATGTGGACGGCCTCCTCGAGATCGACGACAAGCCGGTCCGCGCCGGGGAGATCGCCCTTGTTCACGACGAGCACGTCCGCGACCTCGAGCAATCCGGACTTCATGGCCTGGATGCCGTCCCCCGCTCCCGGACAGAGCACGACGAGCACCGTGTCGGTCGCGGAGACGACGTCGTACTCCGCCTGGCCGATGCCGACCGTCTCGACGAGCACGTCGTCGTACCCCGCCGCGTCCATGACGTCGCAAGCGTCGACGGAGGCGCGCGCGAGACCTCCGTGGCTGCCGCGCGACGCCATCGAGCGGATGTAGACGCCGGAATCGAGCGTGCGCTCCTCCATGCGGATGCGGTCGCCGAGGAGCGCGCCGCCGGTGAAGGGGCTCGAGGGATCGACCGCGAGGATCGCGACCGTGCGCTTCTTCTCGCGCAGATGCTTCGCGAGCGCGTTGACGAGCGTGCTCTTGCCGGCGCCCGGCGGGCCGGTGATCCCGGTGCGCCAGGCGTGGCCGATCTTCGTGTAGAGCGCGGAGTTCGCCGCAGGGAATCGCGGGTCGCCGTTCTCGGCCCACGTGACGAGTCGGGCGATTGCGGTCTTGTCCCCCGCGAAGAGTCTGTCGGTGATGCTGGTGTTCGTCGTCGTCACCGCATGAAGGAGGCGAACACTACGTAGGCGACGAGAGCAACGCCACCGAGCACGAGCAGCCAGAAAGGGATGGGGCGCGTCCGCTGTAGCGGTGACTGCCCGAAATCGTCGGGACGCTCGTCGTTCGGGGGCAGGCAGTCCTTGTTGAGCAGGTGAACTCGCCCTCTCACGCCAGCACGCTCCTTGCGATCACGATCCTCTGCACGTCCGTCGCGCCCTCGTAGATCTCCGTGATGCGCGCGTCGCGGAAGAGGCGCTCGACGTGGAAGTGGTCCGTGTACCCCGCGCCGCCGTGGATCTGCAGGCACTCGTCCGCCGCGAAGTTCGCCGTCTGCGACGCGAACAGCTTCGCTTCCGAGGCCGCTTGCGTGCACTTCTCCTTCCGATCGGCCAGCCACGCCGCCTTCCACGTCAGCATCCGCGACGCATCGATCCGCGTGGCCATGTCCGCGATCTTCCACTGGATCGCCTGGTAGTTCGCGATCGGCTGCCCGAACTGCTCGCGCTCCTTGGCGTACTTCACCGACGCCTCCAGGCACGCCCGCGCGATCCCGACCGCCTGGCTGGCGATCCCGATCCGCCCGCCGTCGAGCGTGTCCATGGCGACCGTGAAGCCCTTGTTGAGCTCTCCCAGCATGTTGGTCCGAGGCACCCGAGCGTTCTGGAGGAGGATCTCCGTGGTCGAGGAGGCCCGGATCCCGGTCTTCTTCTCGTGCTTCCCGATCGAAAGGCCCGGGGTCTCGCGTGGCACGAGGAAGGCGCTGATGCCCTTGGCCTTGGACACCTTGGGATCCGTCCGCGCGTACACGAGATAGAGCCCCGCGATCCCGCCGTTCGTCACCCAGGTCTTCGTGCCGTTCAGCACGAAGTCGTCGCCCTCCGCGCGCGCCGTCGTCTGCAGCGCGGCCGCGTCCGACCCCGAGTTCGGCTCGGTCAGGCAGTAGGCGCCGTAGATCTCGCCCGCGGCGAGCTTCGGCAGCCACTGCTTCTTCTGCGCCTCGGTCCCGAACTTCTTGATCGGGCCGCACACGAGGCTGTTGTGCACCGAGAGCGTGACCCCGGTCGACGCGCACGCGCGGTTGACCTCCTCGAGCACGAGCGAGAGCTCCAGGTTGCCGAGCCCGGCACCGCCGTACTCCGCGGGCACGGTCAAGCCCCACAAACCGAGCTCGCCGAGCGCGACGAACACCTCCGGATCGAGCTTCTCCTGCCGATCCTGCTTCGTCGCGCGCGGCAGGAGCTCGCCCTCCGCCATCGCCCGCGCCGCGTCGCGGATCATCGTCTGCTCTTCCGTGAGTTCGAGTTGCATCGTGTCTTCCTAGCGCGTCGCGTAGTCGTAGAAGCCCTTGCCGCTCTTGCGCCCGAGCTGCCCGGCCGCGACGGTTCGGCGCAGGAGAGGGCAGGGCCGGTATTTGTCGTCCCCGAGCTCGCGGTGCAGCACCTCGAGGATGTCGAGGCACACGTCGAGCCCGATCAGATCCGCGAGCGCGAGCGGGCCCATCGGATGGTTCATGCCGAGCTTCATCACCGTGTCGATGCCCTCGCGCGAGCTGACGCCCTCCATGAGGCAGTAGACCGCCTCGTTGATCATCGGCATCAGCACCCGGTTCGACACGAATCCCGGGAAGTCGCTGACCTCGACGGGAACCTTGTCGAGCGTCTCGGCGCAGGCCTTGACCGTCGCGCAGGTCTCCTCGGACGTTTCCTGTCCGCGGATCACCTCCACGAGCTTCATGATCGGCACGGGATTCATGAAATGCATCCCGACCACCTTGCCAGGCCGCTTCGTTGCCGCGGCGATCTTCGTGATCGAGATCGAGGACGTGTTCGTCGCCAGGATCGTCGCGGGCGCGCACTGCGCGTCGAGCTGGGCGAACAGCGAGCGCTTGGCGTCCTCCCGCTCGACGATCGCCTCGACGACGAGCGCCTCGTCGCGCAGGCTCGCGACGTCGCTCGAAGGCGTGATGCGCGCGAGCGTCGAGCGCGATTCCGGCTCCGAGAGGTTTCCCTTCTGCACGAGGCGCGCGAGACTCGCCTCGATCGCCCCGACGCCGCGCTTCAAGGCGCCGGCGTCGACGTCGACGAGCGCGACCTTCGTCCCGAAGGTGGCGAAGGTCTGCGCGATGCCGGAACCCATCGTCCCGGCGCCGACGACGGCCACCTTCTCGAAGAAGGGTTTCCCCACGCTCACAGCCTCTCGACCGCGACCGAGACCGCGTTGCCGCCGCCGAGGCAGAGCGAGGCCATGCCCGTCTTGGCCTTGCGCTGACCCATCGCGTGGAGCAGCGTCACGAGGATGCGCGCGCCGGAGGCTCCGATCGGATGGCCGAGCGCCACCGCGCCGCCGTTGACGTTCACCTTGGTCGCGTCGAGATCGAGGACGCGCGTGAGCGCGATCGCCGCGGCGGAGAAGGCCTCGTTGATTTCGTGGAGCTCGAAGTCCGAGGGCTTCTTCCCGAGCTTGGCCGCGCAGCGCTTGACGGAGATCTCCGGCGCCATCATCACCCATTCGGGCGCGCAGCCGCCGGCCGCGTAGCCGCTGATCCGCGCGATCGGCTTCACGCCGAGCGCCCTGGCCTTCTCGACGCTCATCACGACGAGGGCCGCCGCTCCGTCGTTGATTTGCGAGGCGTTCGCGGCGGTGACCGTGCCGCCCTCCTGGAAAGCGGGCTTGAGCTTCGAGATCGACTCCGCCGTCGAGTCGGCGCGGATCCCTTCGTCCGTGGTGAAGGCGAGCGGTGCACCCTTCTTCTGCGGGATCGAGATCGCGAACTTCTCCGCGTCCAGCCGGCCGGCCGAGGTTGCCTCGGCCGCCTTCCGGTGCGAGTTCGCCGCGAACTCGTCCTGCATCGCGCGCGTGATCTCGTACTTCTTGGCGACCATCTCCGCGGTCACGCCCATGTGGAAGTCGTTGTAGACGTCCCACAGGCCGTCGTGGACCATCGAGTCGATCAGCTTGCCGTGGCCGAGCCTGACACCCGCGCGCGCCTCGGGCAGGAGGTAGGGCGCGTTCGTCATGCTCTCCTGGCCTCCCGCGACGATCACGTCGGCGTCGCCCGCGCGAATCGCCTGCGCGGCGAGCATCACGGCCTTGAGACCCGACCCGCACACCTTGTTCACCGTGAAGGAGGGAACGGTGTTCGGGATGCCCGAGGCGATCGCGGCCTGACGGGCCGGATTCTGGCCGATCCCGGCGGCGAGGACGTTGCCCATGATGACCTCGTCGACGGCATCCGCGGGGACATCCGCGCGGCGCAAGGCCTCGGCGATCGCGAGCGCGCCCAGGGCGGGGGCCGAGAACGTGCTCAAGGTCCCCTGGAAGCGGCCGATGGGGGTCCGGGCCGCGCTGACGATGACGACTTCCTTCAAGGAGGGCTCCCTCGTGGCGTACTGCGGGGAAACGAAAGGGGCCAGCAGTATAAGGAAGGGCCGCAGCGCGGGCCAGGGCGCGCGAGTCCCAACGACCCCTTCCTGACGTCTCAACGGGGCTGCATCGGCAGCCCCAAGTCGAATACGCACAGATCCTCGTCCGTGTAGCAAGGCTCGCCGACCAGCTCGCGGTACTCGCTGATCCACGCTTCCGTGCCGGCCAGGCTCGGATGCATGTCGTCGTCGGGCTGCCGCGGCGGGTTCCTGTGGAACACGACGTATCTCACGTTCCTCTCGCGCATCCCGTCCAGATCGGAGACGTGCACGAAGCTCCGCATTCGGAAGCGCGGATCGGTCATCGGCAGCTCGCCGAGAGGCAGCGGCTCGCCCGGTCGCGCGATGAAGCCGACGAGCACCGGCCAGCGGTGCACGCGCTGGTAGAGCGCGAAGGGCTGGCGGTGCCACTCGTAGTACCACGGCGCCTCGACGATCGACCGTCCGCCCGCGGGCTCGTCGTGCAGGCGCAGGTAGAACTCGGGGATCTTCTTCAACCCGAAGTTCTTGCTCGCGAAGTTGTGCGGGAAGTTCGGCGCGTAGTCGTACTGGAAGACCGTGTGGTTCGTGAAGTCGTTCGGCCGGTAGTGGATCGCCGGCAGCGGACCGAAGGCGAGGAGCGAGACGCCGAGGACGACCGTGAACGCGTGCGGAGGGATCCACCGCCATTCCTTGCGCAGCAATGCGTCCAGGTGCTCGAGGCCGAGCGCCGCGACCGCGAGCAGCACGACGAAGGCCGGTAGGAGGTAGCGCGCCGTCGTGATCGGCGTCCGGATCTCCGCCGGCCCCACGGCCAGGATCGCTCCGGCCTGGCAGGCGCCGGCGAAGACGAGGCAGCCCATCACGCCCGACCACCTCCGCCGCATCGCGACGAGCCCGAGGAGCACGGCCAAGCCGAATCCGAACGCGAGGAACGGGCGGTTCGCTCCGCTCATCAGCTCGAAGACCTCGTCCGGCGACGCCAGGCCCGCGCCCGCGCCCTCCGACCGGCTCGAGAGGCCCTGGAAGTCGCTCCAGATCGGCGGCCCGAGCAACGCGGCGAGTCCGATCGCGCAGCCGAGGAGCAGCGGCCAGACGGCCCCCGGTGCCGATTCGGCGCCCTCCTTTCCGAAGATCCTGCGCGCGGCGACCCACGCCAAGGGCGCCAGCGTGAACGGCAGGAAGATCGGGTGGAACCACGGCCCGAGCGTCGCGGCGACGACGAAGAGGACGGCCCACCCCGCCCCGCGCTCCCGCCTCCATCGATCGAACGCGATGACCGCGACGACGGTGAGGAGGAGGGCCGGAGCGTACGGCCTCGCGTAACGGCTGTAGTAGACGTGCAAGGGCGAGATCGCGAGCAGCCAGGCGAGGATCACGCTCGCCTTGAGCCCGATGGCAGGCCGCAGCAGGAGCGGGATCGCGACGAGCGACGCGAGGCCCGCGAGGAGGCTCGGCGCGCGCATGCCGAGCTCGGAGAGCCCGATCGTGTCCGCGAGCAGCTTCTCGTACAGCGTCAGCGGGATGCTGTGGTCGGAGAGCCCGAAGTGAGTCGCGATCCATCCGTAGGTCTGCGTGAGCAGCGCGCGCAGCGAGTGCCACTCGTCGTCCCCCGGGATCTGGCGGGCGATCTGGTCGAGCCGGATCGCGGCGCCGACGAGCACGGCTGCCCCAAACGCGATCCAAGCCAGCCGGCGCCGAGGCGGATTCGGGTCAGTCAAGCGGCGCCGATCCTCGCATCGGGAGCGCCGGGAGTGGAGCCGGCGCGAGCGGAACCGTCCCGGAGGCGTCCTTATCCCCTCTCCGAACGCGCTTTCGGACGTCGTCGGCGCGTCGGAGGGGCGCCCGAACCCTTGCAAAGGAACCGAGTAAGCTATATCCCGGGATTCGGATCAGGGTGGCCGAGCAGCGCTTCCCACAGCTTCGAATTCTCCCGAGGGGCCCCCAGTCGTTGGACGATCAAGACCTGGTCTCCGGTCTTCGCGAGAAGCAGGAGGACGCCGTGGCGGTCTTCATGGACCGCTACCGACCGCTCTTCTACCACTGCATCTCGCAGCTCGAGACCGATCAGCACGCGCGCGACGACCTCTACAACGAGGTCGTCAGCTACGTGCTCGAGCGCCTCGACAAGGATTCCTTCGATCCCTCGAAGGGCTCCTTCGGCACCTGGCTCTACCGAGTGGCCTGGTGCCGCTGCGTCGACCTCAAGCGCAAGGAGAGCTCGCGCCGTAATCCCAAGCTCATCCCGGCGGGTGAGCGGATCCCCGAGAAGGTCGACCACGGCCCGGGCCCGGGCGACGTCGCCGGCGAGAACGAGATCGGGGACATGGTCCGGCGCGGGATGTCCTCGCTGGAACCCGAGGAAAGGGCCCTCCTCGAGCTCCGTTTCGTCGACGAGCGTACAATGAGCGAGATTTCGGACGCCCTCTCCATCTCGCTCGAGCAGACCAAGTACCGTCTGAAGCGCGCCTCCATCGCCCTGCGACGCGTCCTGCTGAACGAGTTCGCACTGGAGAACGCCGCGGAATGAATCGAGGCGATCAAAAAAATGTCGGCCGATCTGCCCCGGGCACCGGGCCGACCTCGGAATCGGACGCGTCCATGAAGTCTGTCCCGAACGGTCCCGGATTCGATCCCAGGCCCGTTCGCATCGAAGACCTGAAGGATCCCGCGCGAGCCGAGGAGGCCCTGGCTCACTGGGACGACCTCGATCCTGGGCTCCTGAAGGCCCTCGAGGACCACCCCCAGCACGGACCCCGCCTGGCGATGCTCCGGCGGGCCGACCTCTGGCTGGAGAGCCGCCTGGGCTCTTCTTCGCGGCCCGATGCCTGCCCGTCGGCGGAGGAGCTCTACGACTACGGCCGTGGACCAGGTTACGGGCCGCTCTCGAGCCCCCGGCGGGCGGAGATCGAGCGCCACCTGATCCGCTGCGGGGAATGCGAATCGTCCGTCGAGACC
Organism: Planctomycetota bacterium; assembly: GCA_046155895.1. GTDB lineage: Bacteria > Planctomycetota > UBA1135 > UBA1135 > DASYPQ01. The sequence continues at coordinate 43,447 of JBJXFB010000016.1, forward strand.
CTCGCCACGCCGCCGCCGGTTCCCTTGGACTCGCTCGTGGGGCATCCCGCGTGGAACCGCGTGCCTCCGCCGCTGCGAGCCGTTCGACCCTCGCCGTCTCCGATCATCCAGGAGCCTGCGCTCAAGCGTCGCCTCCAGAGGCTTCCGCGCCTGGTACCCCTCGCCGTGGCCGCTTCGCTCGTGCTGGCACTGGGCATCTGGATCGCGATCATCCCCTCGGGCAGGTCGTCGTTCGGATTCCCGAGCGCTCCGCTCCTGCGCGGGAGCTCGGGCGGGCCGCTGTATTTCCCCCGCGAGCGCGTGTCGATCTCCGGCCCCGCGGCCGTCGAGCTCTTCCCCGCGCTCGGGAGCGATCTCGTGTTCGAGATCGAGCCGCAGCCGGGGGCCACGGCGTACTCGATCGACGTCGCGCGCCACGGTGGAGATGCGTTCGCGGTCGAGGGAGAAGTCGTCCTGCGGCTCTCCGGGGACTCCCGGACGCTCCGGACCGCCCGAACGCTCGCACCCGGTGACTACACGTGGACCGCGCGAGCCGAGGTCCGCGGCCTGCCTCGTGAGCTCGGAGCGCGCGACTTCGCGGTCGTCGCGGACGACGGGCTCGAGCGGCGGCTGCTCGGTCTCCGCGATCGCGCCGAGCCCGCGCGCAGCCTGGAGGCCGTCCGGATCCTGCACGAGCGCGGATACCTCGCGGACGCGCGGGCGATCGCCCGCACGATGCCGGAGAGCGCGGAGCGGGACGCCTACCTGGGCCAGGTGCCAGGGCGGTAGTGCGATGGCTCGCCGCGAGCGAGTCCTGGTCACGGGCCTGGGAATCGGGCTGTCCGCGGTTCTTCTGATCGGCGTCCGCCAGGCGCAGACACCGGTTTCAGCGTCCGAATCGCGCAGCGCGACCGCTCCGGCCGCCGCCGCGCCCCGAGCGGAGCCGCAAGCTGTCTCCGCCACGGCGAATCCCGCGGCGGAGATCCAGGAATTCGTCCGACTCCTCAACCGGCTGCGCGCGAACGACGAGAGCGTTCTGCCGGCGTTGCGCGAGATCGCCGACCGCCTCTGCGCGAGCCACGACCGGTGCGACGGCCGGGAGATCCTCGCGTTCTACGCCGCGATGGCTCCCGAGGACCGCGCGCGCGGCCTGGAAGAGGAAGTGCGCTGCAGCGAGATCGTCGTGCGCGTCCGCACGCGATACCAGGAAGGCCGACTCGACGAGGAGTGGTCCGCGATCCGGGACGAGGCGATCGACGAGCTCGAAGCGATCGCCGCGAGCTCTCTCCACGCCGCGGACGTGTACCCCGGCGCGTGCGCGGCGAGTCAACGCGCGCGGCTGCAGGCCGATCAACTGCTCTCGGACTACTCGCTCGACGAGATCCGGCGGAAAGAGCTGCTGGATTCGGCGCGCGAGGACGCGTCGAACAGCCTCGCAGCGCTCGAGCGCTGCGGGATGCTCACGGGGCGGCTGGAGCCGATGTGGATCCTCGGCCACCTCCACGCCGTGGAGGGCGACAGCGTCGAGGCACGACGGTCGTTCGAGGAGTGCCTGGCCCTCGCGCAGCGAGTGGGGAGGGTCGACTGGCAGGAGAAGGCGTACCAGGGCCTGGTCGACCTGGCACGGGAAGCGGGCGACGTGCACGAGACCGAGATGCTCCTCGACGAGATCTCCCGCCTCGAGACCTCGGGCGCGAGCTGGTTCCTCGTCCGTGAGCAGGCCACACTCCTCCTGCAGAGCGACCTGGCACGCTCGGCGCTGGATCTCCTGCTCGCGCATCCTCCCGCGCTCAGTCCCGAGCGCCGCGAGTGGAATCTGCTCCTCGGCAGCGCCTTCCTCCGCCAGGGACGGCTGAACGAAGCTCGTGAGCAATATGCGCTCGCCACACCGCTGCCTTTCAGCCGCGACGTCGCGCTCGGAATGGCCTCGGTCGACCTCCGCGCGGGAAACGCCGAGCGGGTGTTCGATCAGCTCTCGAAGAGGGAGTTCACGGATGGCCTCGACCCCTTCGACGAGATCTTGGCGTTGCAGATGCGCGGGGAAGCCGCGCTGGCGCTCGGGCGTGGCATCGAGGCGGTCGCGGACCTCGAACGCGCGTTGTCGCTCGGCGACGGGCTCCAGAGCCGGCTCGGCCTCCAGCGCGATCTCGTCGGCGTAGCCACGAGCGTGATCGGGGAACGCGTCGGCCTTCACACGCTGGCCTTGCTGGCCGAAGGTCGCGGCCGACTCGGCCAGCATCTCGAAGCTGCGCGCGCGATCGAGAGCTGGCAGTCGCGGACCCTGCGCCATGAGTCAGGCCGAGACATCTCGACCGAAGACCTGCAGGCCTGGGCGCGCACGACCGACCTCGGGCTCCTGACTTGGGTCGTGGGGGCCAATTCGTCCGTGGTCGCGCACGTCGCACCCGACGGGAGCGCGGAATCGGTTCGAATCGCCCACGGGCACAAGTCGATGGAGGCCGCGATCCGCAGGCTGGGCGAGGCCGTCCTGGGGTCATCAAGCTCTTCCGCCGAGCGGCTCGCCGAACGGGTGCGCGGCGAACTCCTGCCGCCGGCCGTTTCCTCCCGCCTGGGGGCAGGGCGACTGCTCGTGCTCGTTCACGGCCCGATCGAACGCCTCCCGATCGAATTCATCCTCCGCGACGAGTCCATCCTGCCGATCGTGCTCCCGGGCCTGCCCTCGCGGGACCCGGGTCCCGCCCTGCCGGCCAGCGAGCTGGCGCGGTGGTCGCTGCTCGGGAGTCCGGTCGATCTCGACGGCCGGCAACTCCTCGCAGGCGCCCGCGAGGAACTCGCGAGCATCGCGCGGATGCGAGCCCCCGCGGACGTCGGCGTCGTGCAAGCCGCCGATTCCCTGCCCCTGGAGACCCGGATCGGATCCGCCTTCGATCGTGATTCCTTGATCGCGGCGCTGCGGGGCTCGAGGGCGCTCCACCTCGCAACGCACCTCGGACACGCCTGCGGCCTCTCGCAAGGACGTCTGTCCGACGTGGGCTTCGTGCTTTCGGGCGGTGATGCGCTCTGCGCGCGCGAGATCGCCGAGATCCGCCCCCGACTACCCCTCGCCGTCCTCTCCGCGTGCGAGACGGCCGAGGGACGCTTCGTGAACGCCGAAGGACTGCAGGGCATGGCCCGGGCCTTCCTCGAATCGGGCACGCGCAATCTCGTCGTCACGCTCTGGCCGGTCGTGGACGAGTCGGCGCGCGCCTTCGCGGAGGAGTTTCATCGCAGCTTGCTCGCCGGAGCCCGCCCTTCCGAAGCGGTCGGGGCGGCCCGAGCGCACCTCCGCAGGGCCGGATTCCCTGCAGCCGACTGGGCTGCCTTCCGCCTGCTCGGCCGCGATTGATCCTGGGAACTTCCCGGCGGCGAGAAAACGTTTCGGAATTATCTCCTTGACGTACCCACCCCCAACCCATAGAGTGGGGGCATGGACACGAAGACGCTCGCCGAGCTAGGGGCCCTCACCGAAGAGGAAGCCCGGACCTACCTCGAATCCCTCCGCTGGCCGAACGGCCCGGTTTGCCATCGGTGCGGGTCGATGTCTGCCTTCAAGTTCCAAGGCAAGAGCACCCGTCCTGGCCTCTACAAGTGCAACGGCTGCCGCAAACCATTCAGCGTCACGACCGGCACGGTCATGGAGCGCAGCCATATCTCGCTCCGGCATTGGATCATGGCGTTCCACCTGATTTGCTCTTCGAAGAAGGGCATTTCGGCGCACCAGCTCATGCGCAACCTCGGGCTCAAGAGCTACCGCAGCGCGTGGCATCTCGCGCACCGAATCCGGTTTGCGATGACTTCGGAGCCCCTAGCTTCCTTGCTCTCGGGCGTGGTCGAGGTGGACGAGAGCTACTTCGGAGGCCGTCCCCGCAACCCGATCCGCGAGGGCACCCCCGGCAAAAGCAACCGGGGAGCCGGGACCAGGAAGACCCCCGTAATGGTCCTCGTCGAGCGCGACGGGAAGGCCAGGGCGTTCCCGATCCAGCGCATCAACTCGGACACCCTCAAGGGTGCCATCCGCGAGAACGTCGCCCGCAGCGCCACCATCATGACCGACGAGGGCACGAGCTACCGGGGCATCGGGGCAGAGTTCGCGGGGGGCCACTTCACCACGAACCACCTAGCCCGCGAGTACGCCAAGCCGGACGGCAAGGGCGGGCTAATCAACAGCAACACCGCCGAGAGTTTTTTCGCGCTCATGAAACGTGGCGTGCATGGAGTTTTTCACCACGTTTCGAAGAAACACCTCCCGAGATACTGCAACGAATTTTCGTTTCGTTGGGATCACAGGAAAGGCACCGATTCAGAGCGCACGGAAGCCGCCATCCGTGGAGCGGAAGGAAAGCGCCTCATGTATTCGGCGACGAAATCGCAAGCGTAAGGCTGCGGATCGCAAGCGTAACTTGTTAATGGTTAACAAGTTATAACTAAAGGATACCTAACGCGATGTCTTCATCTTGCGGCAATCGCGCCAGTCTGTCTTACTGGATGCCGATCTATGACAGCGTGAAGGTTGAGCGGAAGGTGCGCGATTCGAACGCGCGGGGGCGGGTAACGTGTGACCGGTGCCAACCCCGACGGCTCCTAAGGCCGCTGCGATAAGCCACTCTGCCAACCTTCCACAAGGACGGCGGGGATGATGGCCTACCTGGCCACCACCACCCACCTCGGACATCGCCAGAATCGGAGCGTCACCCACGGGCCAACCTGGTCCGCGTGTGGCGCTCCGCGCTTTTTCAATGAACGTGCTCGCCGTTCGGCTGAGCGGAACGGCTGGGTTTCCACAGGACGCGGTGCCCGACCTTCATGTGCGTGAACATCCCGTAGGCGTCCTGCGCTCTGTGCAGCGTTCCGCGCACGATGATCTCCGGGTTCGTCTTGCTATCCTTGAAGGTGTGACCCTCCTTCTCCAATGCATCGACGATCATCCTCGCGGTCCACCATTCACCCGGCTTGGTCTGCATGACCGTGAGCATCCGTCCGGCCCAATTGTCCTTGGGCTTCGGTTCGGGCTTGGGAGCCGCGAACAGTCCGCCGTTCGTCTGGACCGCGCCCGCGAGGTTGTCCGTGAGCGTGCCCGAGACGGTGGACTTCGCGTAGACGCCCCCGCGCATCCGGCCCACGAGGACGCCGATGAACGATTCGCGCTCCACGATCGCCTCGTCCAGCGCGTGACGCGCCTTCTTGTCTTGCGCCAGGAGCCGTTGCTCCTGCGCGATGAGCTGGACCAGCGGGTCGGAGGGGATCGGCTTCATCTCGGCGGCTCACCCTACTCGTGTTTTCATCCCCCACAAGACATTCATGGGAAAACCGGCTCGACCTAACCCCGGACAAGACAAGGCGCAAGGCGGGGAGGCCCGCCTACGCCCCCTGTCCATGCACCCCTTGAAGCTCTCGGACGCCCTCCGGGCAGCGATGCGGACGCCCCCGCCGCCGCCCAAGGTGCGGAAGAAGTCCCCGAAGCGGGACCAGAAGAAGGGCTAGACCGGCCCGACCGTCAGCGACCCCGATCCACAGCCCCTAGTGGTGGGTACGGCAAAGCCACCACTCCGAAACGTTTCTCGCCCGCTCCTCCGGGGCACCCTGGGCCAGCTCCCCGCAGGGGTTCTCCTCAAGCGCTCGCAGAACTCCTCCCGATAGACCGGCGTCCGAGCACACCGCTCGGCGCCGAACGGCAAGGAGTTCCCGATGCTCTCGATCTACCTCGCGACGGTCACGTGCCTCGCGATTCCCGTGACGGACCCGCTGCAAGCTCCCGCCGTGATGACGCCGGGAACGCCTGCCGTCGAAGTCGGGATCCACGTCACGCCGACATCCTTCCGCGGTCGCAACTTCTCCAGCTTGTCGCACATCCTCGTGTTCGCGGCGGAAGGTTCACCCGAACCCGTCCTCGTCCAGCTCCTCCCGGGACAGACCGTGACCTACGAGTTCTCGCCCGAGGCCCTCGCCGGTGTGGTCCTGGAGGTCGTTACGAGGCGCGACCCCTACCTGACCACGAGCGGTGCGCACTCGTTGAGCCTGCCGCAAGGCTCGAACGACATGAGCCTGTGGACGGTCTATTCGAAGCCCCGGGGGATCACGTGGAGACAGATCGGAATGCAAGCGACCGATCTCCCCTCGGATCAGAGCCTCATGCCTCCCGGTTCGACCTGGAACGATCCCGTTCCCCTGTCGCTCAACGCGACCCACGTACCGGTTGCGCTCCCCAAGATCATGATCGGCCCGGGATTGCCGGGCGAAGTCTACTCGCCGATGTGAGAGTCGGCGGATGCTGTGAGGGAAGGGCGATCGAGTCCGATCGCTTGAAGAGCCGGCGCCCTCGTGGCGCCGGCTCTCTTTCTTCCCCGATACGGCCGCTCCCTTGCGCGACGGGAGGGCCCTCTCGGAGGATGGGCGGCCGGCACCCAGCCCGATGATCTCTCCCCCCGCTGTCGAGGCGCTCGCGCAGCTCTTCGCGATCGCGTTCGTCGGCCGCGTGATTCTCTCGCTCCTCCCCCCGGGACTTCCGGGCCGGCACGGATTCCGCGAACTCCCCGCGACCTGGGCCGCGTCCCACCTGCTCGGCGGCACGGCGCTCGCTTTCCAGGCGCGCCTCGCGGATCTCGCCGGGCTCGAGGTCTCGCGGCTAGCCCTCGTCGCCCCTTGGCTCCTCGCGGCTTTCGCGCGCTGGATCACGCTCCCCGCCGCGATGGTTCCGCGGCACGAGCCGCTCGCGGAACCTCCCGGCGCGATGGCGCGCATCCTCTGGGCCGCCTCGGCGGTCATCGTCCTCGCGGCGGCGGGAGTCCTTCACCTCGGCGTCGCGGCCGACGGCCTGGCGCTGCTCGCGTGCTGCTCGTTCGCGCTCGCCGGCTCGCGCCGATCTCCGACACGGCGCGCGATCGTCGTGCTCGCCCTCGCCGTGGTCCTCGCCGCGGCGATCGTCAAGAGCGAGGCTCGCACCATCCCCCTCGCGCTCGGTGCGGGCTCCGGCGCGTGCTTCGCCTCGGTGTGGATGCGCCGCGGCGACCGGCGCGCCGCCCTCCTGGCCGTGATCGCCTTCGCGAGCTGCGGCCTCCTCGGCCCCCGCGCCGCGCTCTTCGGGCTCGCGGGTCTGTTCGCGATGTGGGTGCACACGCCAGAAGCCTCGAAGAGATGGGTCCTCGCGCGCTCTCTCGCAGCGTTCGTCATCGGCTCGGCCGCCGGATGGGACGAAGCCGCCGGAGTGATCACGCCCATGACGTCCGCCGTGCTCGTCGTCGTCTCGCTCGCGATCTGGAGACGCAAGCTCCTCGTCGACGCCCAGCGGCCCGCCGAGCCTGCGGCGCGGAGCTCGCGAGTCACGATCGATCCGACTCGCGCCGAGCGGGACGCCGTACGCGACACCGTCATCCTCTGCCTCTTCCCGCTCGCCGCGCGCGGCGAGCTGTCCTCGCTCGTCGGGCTTGCTCCCGCGCTCCTCCCGCTCGCGCCCCTGGTCCTCCTCGAACTCGGCCTCGTGCTCGGTCCCGCGGAACGACCACCCGGGGCGGCCGTGGCGGAGCCCGGGGACGCGCGGTGATGAACCCTCCGCAGGAATCCAGCGCTCCCTTGCGCCCGGAGGACTTCCGTCCGGCCTTCGAAGCGCAAGCGCGAGGAGACCCCTACAAACTCGCGCTCGAACGCGTCCTGCTCGCGCTCGACGTCGTCGACTCCGATCGCCTGATGCAGGTCCTCGGCGAGGGCCGCGGCGCCTGGTTCCCGCTCCTCACGGCGAAGGTGGGCGACCTGCTCTTCATCGGGAACTCGCTCTCCGGAGCGGTCGCTGCGCTCGCGCAGACCGGTTGGCGCGTCACCGTCCTGGATCGATCTCTCGACCGCCTCCGTTTCGGGAGATACAGGAACGACGATCGCTATCCGGGCCGGACGTTCTCGGTTCTCGCCGGCGATTCCCGCCGGCTCCCCTTCCCCGACTCGTCCTTCGACGCGGTCGTGCAGGAGAGCGGCTTCCCCGGCGCGAGCCCCGCCTTCGCGCATCCGTTCGAGGAGTGCAGCCGCGTCGCCCGCGAGGAAGTCGTCCTGATCGGGAACAACCGGTTCGGCTACAAGCGCTCGACCGGCCGGCGCAGCATCTACCGCATGCCCGGACCCTTCGAGTGGATCCGCGACGCGCTCGCGCCGCGGGAGAGCGAGAGATCGCTCCTCGGCTGGCGCCGCGCGCTCGCGCGACGCGGATGCGAGCGCCCCCGCGCGTACGCGCTCTACCCTCACTCGAGCGACTTCACGCACGTCGTCGCGCTCGACGAGCAGCTCCCCTCGCTGACGATCGGTCCGAGGGAGCGCCGCAACCGGCTCAAGGTCGCTGGAAGGGCCCTGGGTCTGTTCCCGGTGTTCACGCCCTCGTTCCTCGTCGTCGCGCGTCGCCCCAGCGGCTCCTCCCAGCCCGCGCGCCCGATGCGGATCGAGCGGATGCTCGACGAGATCTCCGAGCGGATCGGCGAGCCTCGCGCGGAGCTCGTGAGGATCGTCTCGACACGCGGGCAGTCCGCCGTGATCCACACGCGGGCTCGCGGAGGCGGGGCAGTCGGCGAGCCGGGGAGCTGGAGCCTCTACGTCCCCTTCCTGCCCAGCACCGTCGCGCGCGCGAGGCGCCGTCACGGGGCGCTCTCGGACGTGCGCAAGCGCTTCCCGTGGCTCCCCGCGCCCGAGGCGCTCTTCCTCGGAGAGGCGGACGGCGTTTTCGTGGCCTGCGAGCGGCGATTGGGCGGCGGGGCCGCGCACCGGATCACCGGGGATCGCGGGAAGGTCGCGCGGATGCTGAACGAGTCCTCCTCCCACTTCGCGCGTCTGCTCGTCCGGGCGACGGCGCCGTTCTCGCGCGAGGACTTCGACACGCTGGTCGCGGCGCGCTTCGAGCTCGTCTCGAGTCACGCCGGCGTTCCCTCGACCATCGCGGAGCTCGCCAGGATGCGCGACGAAGCGCGGGAGCGCCTGGTCGGCCGGCGGATCCCGCGCGTCTTCCACCACGCCGATCTGCGGGCGAAGCACGTGCAGATCGATGAAACGAGCGGATCGGTCCTGGGCTACCTCGACTGGAGCGTCTCGGAGGACGAGTACCTCCCCTACCTCGACCTCCTCCACCTCGTGGTGCACGAGCGCAAGCAGGAGGACGGGCTCACGGCCGGCGACGCGTGGCGGATCATACGCGATCGCCGCGACTTGCGGCGGCACGAGCGCGAGGCCCTCGAGAGCTATCGACGCGCGCTGGAGCTCGACGACGAAACCGCGAGCGCGCTCGAAGCCATCTATCCGGTCCTCGTCGCGGCGATGGCCGAGAGGAGCTGGGAGTACAGCCGCCCGCGGTGGCTCCACCGGCAATTCAGGATCTAGCGCGAGAGCACGAGGTCGACCTCCGCCGCGAGGCGCTCCGCCGCGTCGACGAGGCAAGGCGAGTCGGAGCTCAAGAGCGACGCGGGGAGGACGACGATGCGACCCTTCTTCACGGCCGAGAGCGAGGCGTACTCCGGCACGCCTTCGAGGACCCCTTTCGTCGGGCTCCCGGTGTCGTCGCGCGCCGGCGCGCCGACGAGCAGGATGTCGGGATCGAGCGTGAGGAGCCGCTCCGAGTCGAGGCGCACGTGCCCGTGGATCGACTCCTCGCCAGCCGCGTTCCGCATGCCCGCGAGACGGATCATCGCGTCGGCCGTCGTGTCGAGGCCCGCCGTCCAGCCGCCCGTGCCGTCGTTGGCGTACTCGAGAACGCGCAGGCCCTCGCGGCGCGCGGCGGAGGCGCGCAGGGCGGCGACGCGCTCGTCGAGCGCTGAAAGGACGCGCGCGGCACGTTCCTCGGCTGCCAGCGTCTTCCCGAGGGAAGCGATCTGGTCCCGGATCTCCTCGTAACCGCGCGCGGAGGCCAGGACGACCACGGAGATGTTCTGCGCGCGCAGGATGTGCGTCGTGTCCGCCGACTGCCACGCATGGGTGACGACGAGGTCGGGACGCAGGGTGATCAGAGGTTCGGGCTCGTAGCGCGAGAAGCGCGAGATCGAGGACCAGGGCGGCCGCTTGAAGTCGAGGTTCGAGTAGGCGTCGACCTGCTCGGGGATCGCGGCGATGCGCGCGGCTTCCTCGTCGCCGAGGATCGTCGCCAGGAACTCCGCGGCGGCGGTGTTCGCGGGGACGATGCGCACGGGTCGTCCGGAGGATCTCTCGGCCGAGGCCTCGGTGAGCGGGGCATCCGAGCCGCCGCAGGCCAGGAAGCAGACCGCCGCGACGGCGATCAGGAGCGCTCGAGGCACGAGACGATCGGATCCACCGTCGACTCCACCGTCAGGAGCACAACGGAAAGTGAATTCATCGGGGGGGCCGCTTCGTGAACGGGGGCCCAGGCGCGTCCGAGGCTACCAAACCCGTGTCCGGACTTCTCTCCCCGGCCCGGCATGCCGGGGCTTGCTTCGCGTCTCCGCGAGAGCCAACCTCGCGGGCATCCATGATCCTGATCGCCATCGTCGCGGCTCTCCTGCTCGCCCTCGTGCTCCTCTACGCCGGTCAGGGCCTCTGGGCCTGGGTGGTACCCATCGGGATCCTCCTCGCGTACTGGGCCTTGAGGGGGATCGATTCTCCCGTCGCCTTCGCGATCATCGCGGTCGCCTTCGTCCTTCTCGCGATCGTCTTCGGCCTCGCTCCCATTCGACGAGTCATCGTCTCCGGGCCCGTGATGCGGTTCATGGCGCCCTTCTTCCCGCGGATGAGCGACACGGAACGCACCGCGCTCGAGGCCGGGACGGTCTGGTGGGACGCGGATCTCTTCTCGGGCGCGCCGGACTGGCGCAAGCTCCTCCACTTCCAGCCCAAGCCCCTCTCCGACAAGGAGCGCAAGTTCCTCGAAGGACCCTGCCAGGAGCTCTGCCGCATGGTGGACGACTGGAAGGTCCACCAGGAAGCCGGCCTCTCGCCCCAGATCTTCGAGTACATGAAGACCCAGGGCTTCCTCGGGATGATCATCCCCGAGGCGTTCGGCGGGCTCGGCTTCTCCGCGATCGCCAACTCCTCGGTCGTCGCGAAGGTCTCGAGCCGCAGCGTCACCGCGGCCGTGATCATCATGGTGCCGAACTCGCTCGGCCCGGCGGAGCTCCTGCTCCACTACGGAACGGACGAGCAGAAGCGCCACTGGCTGCCGCGGCTCGCGCGCGGCGAGGAGGTCCCGTGCTTCTCGCTGACCGAGCCGGGTGCGGGCAGCGACGCGGGCGGCCTCGCGTCGACCGGAGTCGTCTGCAAGGGCACCTACGAGGGCAAGGAAGTCCTCGGCATGCGCCTGAACTGGAACAAGCGCTACAGCACGCTCGGACCCGTCGCGACGGTGATCGGCCTCGCGTTCCGCCTCCACGATCCCGACCACCTGCTCGGCGAGAAGGAGGACCTCGGCATCACGGTCGCGCTCGTGCCCTCGCGCCTGCCGGGCATCGAGCACAAGAACCTCCACGATCCGCTCTCGATCCCGTTCATCAACGGGCCGACGACGGGCAAGGACGTTTTCGTACCCCTCGATGCCATCGTCGGCGGCGCCAAGATGGCGGGGCAGGGCTGGCGGATGCTCATGGAGTGCCTGTCCGCCGGTCGATCGATCTCGCTGCCCGCCCTTGCGACGGGCGCGGCGCAGTGGTCGACGCGCGTCACGAGTGCCTACGGCATCGTCCGCGAGCAGTTCGGGATGTCGATCGGGCGCTTCGAGGGGATCGAAGCGCCTCTCGCCCGGATCGGCGGCACCACCTACTGGCTCAACGCGATGCGCTGGGTGACCGCGGGCGTCGTCGACGCGGGCGGGAAGCCGGCGGTGATCTCCGCGATCGCGAAGGCCTGGTCGACCGAGGCGATGCGGCGCGTCGTCAACGACGCCATGGACATCCAGGGCGGAGCCGGAATCAGCCGGGGCCCGCGGAATACGCTCGCGCACGTCTACCAGGCGCTGCCGATCGGGATCACGGTCGAGGGCGCGAACATCCTGACGCGTTCGATGATCGTGTTCGGACAGGGAGCGATCCGCTGCCACCCTTACGCCCTGCGCGAGATCCAGACGGCGCAAGCGGGAGACGTTCCCGGCTTCGACGAGGCGTTCTTCGGGCACGTCGGCTTCATGGGGCGCAACGCGGCGCGGGCTTTCCTCCTCGGTCTGACGGGCGGGGCTCTCGCCAGCACGCCGCCCCTCGGGTCGCGCGACGTGATGAAGAAGTTTTCGCGCCTCTCCGCGGCCTTCGCCCTCGTGTCGGACGCGGCCATGGGCACGATCGGCGGAGATCTGAAGCGCAAGGAGCTGATCTCCGGCCGCCTCGCCGACGCGTTGGCATGGATGTACGTCGGCTCGGTCGCGATCCGGCGCTTCGTCGAGGACGCCGAGCCCTCGCGCGACCTGCCGTTCTTCCGCTGGGCGACGCAGGAGTCGGCCTATCAGGTCCAGGAAGCGCTGCGCGGCGTGCTCGACAACCTTCCGAACCGCCTGGCTGCGCTCGTGCTGCGCCCGCTCGTGTTCCCCCTGGGGGCGCGCTCGAGGCCGCCGAGCGACCGCACGACTAGCGCCGTCGCGCGGGCCATGCTCGGAGGCGGCGACGCGCGCACTGCGCTCTCCCGCGACATCTACGTGCCCGGGGATGACGATCCCGGGCTAGGACGACTCGAGAGCGCGCTGAGGATGACGCTCGCTTGCGAGCCGCTGCGCAAGAAGCTGCGCGACGCGGTGAAGGCGAAGATGCTGCCGCGCGCCGAGGAGAGCGAGCTGATCACTCTCGCCGTGGAGAAGAAGGTCATCACGGCCGAGGAGGCGAAGAAACTCCGCGATGCGGCCGAAGCCCGCTGGGACGCCGTCCAGGTCGACGAGTTCAGCCCCGCCGCGTACCGTGCGCTGCGGGGGTGAGGGCTTGCCGGACCCCCGGCCTGTCCCTACCTTCGCTGCCCGAGGTATCCGATGAGCTTCCCCTTCGTGCTGATCAACACCCTCCTCGTGTTCGCGGTAGCCGTGGCCGTGTGCTGCTGGGGATTCGCCCTGATCCCCATCTGGCGCGCGAAGATGACCACGATCACCACCGTGCCATTTCTGCTCGGGCTCCTCGCCGCGGGACGCGACCTCGCGATGGGCAAGTCGCTGCTCGCCGCGTTCGTCAGCTTCGGCCTGGCCGCGTTCCTCGCCAGCATGTTCCTCGCCTTCGTGTACGGCTGGACGAAGAAGAGCCGGTTCGACAGCGCCGACGTCGCGGCGGGGATCGGCCGCTTCGGCCCGGTGATGGTCCTGTGGACCTGCTCGCTCCTCTACGTGGCCGTGGTGACGCTCGTGAACAACACGGTCACGGGCTCGCCGATCCCCTTCCGAAGCCTCGCCGGCCCCTGACCGGAATACGGTACCAGGTCAATTCTTGCGGCCTCCGAGCCGCGACGCTGCGAACTGCAGCTCG
>JBJXFB010000141.1:0-36010 GCA_046155895.1 Planctomycetota bacterium
CCGGAATACGGAATACGGTACCAGGTCAATTCTTGCGGGATCGGAGCGGCGTCGCGTCGTCGTGAAGAGTCGCTGCTCCGATCCCGCAAGAATTGACCTGGTACCGTATTCCGTATTCCGGTCGCTACCACGTCATCCAGCGCGGCAGCTTCTCGTCGAGGAAGACGTCGGCGCCCATGCTGCGCCCCGCGCGCGAGATCGCGCAGCCGAGGGCGGCGACGCCGAGGACGAGCACCGTCGCTTGCGCCGACTCCGGCCCCGCGAAATAGAAGTTCGCGAACATGAAGGCGATCGCGACACCCACGGGCCGCGTGAGAGCGCCGAGGAACAGTGCGGTGCCTCCGAGGAGCTCTCCCCACGCGATCAGGTAGGCAAAGACCATCGGGTGCGCGAGGACCACGTTCTCGCCCCAGGCCTTCATGAATCCCGGGGCGTTCGCGATCGCGTCGCGCGTGCCCGTCACGAGCTCGGCGCTGACGCCGCCGCTGACCTTCATCCAGCCGGCCTTGAGGACGACCCATCCGACCACGATCCGCACGAGGACGAGTCCCCAGCTGGGGGAAGCGCCTGAACTCGAGCCTGATTCCGCCATCTTCGTGCACCTCCGGAGAACTGCGTCTCTACCATCCGCGTGGGACCCGATCCACACGGCTCGGCCGGGGGAGCCGGCCCGCGGATGGGCCTCGATCGCTACGCTGGGCGGGAATGAGCGGAAAGGAGCCCAAGCTGCGCCTCAACGTGTGGTCGGGACCGCGGAACGTCTCGACCGCGTTGATGTACTCCTTCGCGCAGCGCAGCGACACGCGCGTCGTCGACGAGCCGCTCTACGCGCACTACCTGCGCGTCTCGGGCGCGCCGCATCCGGGGCGCGAGGCGGTGCTCGCGTCGCAGGAGCAGGACGGGGAGAAGGTCGTCCGCGAGGTGATCCTCGGCCCCTGCGATCGCCCGATCGCCTTCTTCAAGCAGATGGCGCACCACCTGGTCGGGCTCGACCGGGCTTTCCTCGCGCACACGGCGAACGTGATCCTGACGCGCGATCCGAGCGAGATGCTGCCGTCGCTGCGCGAGAACGTCGCGCGTCCGAAGATCGGCGACACGGGCTACGCGGTGCAGACGCAGCTCTTCGAGCAGCTGCGCGCGCTCGGGCAGGATCCGCCCGTGCTGGACGCGCGCGAGATCCTCATGTCGCCGCGGAAGGTGCTGGGGGAGCTGTGCCGCCGCCTCGGGCTCCCGTTCGAGGAGTCGATGCTCTCGTGGAAGCCCGGCGCGCGGCCGGAGGACGGAGTGTGGGCTCCGCATTGGTACGCGAGCGTGCACCGTTCGAGCGGCTTCGAGCCCTACCGGCCGAAGACCGCGCCTTTCCCCGCGGAGCTCACGGAGCTCCTGGCCGAATGCCGGCCGCACTACGACGCGCTCGCGCGGGTGGCGATCCGGGCCCGGTGATCAGCGCGGAGGCTTGGGCTCGAGCGCCACGGCGATCGTCGTCGTGTTCCCGGCGACGACATGGACGACGACGTCCTGGCTCGTGCAGCCGTGGGCCTCGAAACGCAGCGTCCAGGGACCGGCGTGCAACGGCTTGTCGAGGCGCGCCGAGGACTGCTTGGGGACCCAGCCGACGAAGCTGCCGGCCTCGTTGCGCCAATCGATCGGCTCGGGCTCGCTCTCAGGCGTCCGCAGGATCGAGGTACGCGCGTCGACGGGAGTTCCATCGCTCCGCGTCACCGTCGCTTGCACGAGCCCGCCCTCCTCGAGCCGGACCTCGACCGGCGCCATGCCCTCCCGGATGTGGAGCTCGAGCTCGGTTCCGAGCCACGTCTCCGCGGATGGAATGCCGTCTCTGCGCGGCTCGACCTCGACCAGGTACATGCCAGGCACGAGTTGGGGGAGCTCATGTCGGCCATCCGGCGCGAGGTGAGACAGCCTGGGCATCGGGCCCTGACCGTCGATCTCGCCGCCGGCGCTCCGGATCTCGACCTCGATCTCCTCGACGGGGATTCCGTCGGGTGAGGTCACCACGATCGTGCAGGCCACCTGACTCGGCAGCGGCTCGAGACGGAATTCGAGATTTCGCACCTCGCACGCCTCGAGCGCGGGCAGAAGGCACTCGAGGACGCGATAGCCCTCCGCGACTACCCGGCCTCGCGATTCGATCCCGGGATCCGTGGCAATCACGTGATCCGGCTGGACGTTGCAGCCGAAATCCTGGGGACCGTCGAAGACGAACTGCGAGTGCGGGATCGCCGCGCCGCTCCGCGCGTCGAGCACCTGCAGGCGGTACACGGCCCGCGAGAGCGGCAACCGGAGCCCCGAGGCGGGCGCTCGGACCTCGAGGGATTCCAGGTTGGATCCGGTCTGGCACCCGGTGTAGGCCGCCGTGAGGGAGTACTCGTCCGTTGCGAGGCCGCACAAGCGGAAGCTGCCGTCCTCGGCGATGGCGCCCCACGCCTCCCTCGGCACGAGAGCTCCACTTCGGACCGTCCACGCTCCCGACCGGGCGAACATCCAGGCGTCCCCGACCGCTGTCGTCCACGCGTGGATCCGGGTGGCCGTCGGCGCCGACCCGTTCGCAGTCGTCACGAAACCCTCGAGGCAGACTCCTTCCGACAAGGCGATGTCGCCGACGTCGGACGGGTTCGAGGCCGGGATCATCTTCGCCAGGAAGCCGGCGGCGGAGCCCAGCATCGCCAGCTCGCCGGGCTCGACCGATTCCATCCGGATCAGGAAGCGTCCGTCCGAGCCGGTCTCCGCGTCCCCGATCGGCCGCGGGACGGTCCGAGGGGGCGCGAGCGCGAGCAGCGTCGCCGTTCCTCCCGCGATCGGCATCCCGTCCGACTCCCGGATCAAGCGGCCGCTCCACGCGAGCTGGAGCACGATTTCGAGGTCATGCACTGCGATCGATGTGTTCGGCATCGTCGCGTGAGGCCGGAAGTCGGCCTCGAGGAGCCGCTCGTTCACCGTTTCGAATCGATCGCCGCGGGCGATGACGCGCACGGCCCAGACCTGCGGATCCCACGCCAAGTCCGCCGGGATGGCGAGCTCGAGCCAATAGTGGCCCTGAGCATCGGACTGCGTCTTCGTCCGGGCCTCCTTCCCGCCCGGAAGGGGCTTGGCGAGCGCCTCGATCTCGGCGTTCTGAACGACGGCGCGGCTGCGCGCATCGATCACGGTGCCGGACACGACGAGCATTCGCGCGCGGACGGGAGAACTCGTTTCCGGAGCGACCGGCTCCGGGGCGTTCGCACGAGCGGAGTCGGATCCTTCTGTGGTCTCCAGCGGCATGCGCGGATCGCTCTTCGACGTGAGGGTGCTTTCCGAGGACGAGCCCTCCCGGGTCTGCGGTCCTGAAACTGTCAGCGCGAGGAGCGTGACCACGATCGCGACGGCCACGACCGCGAGCGAGATCAGCACCGCGCTCGATGACAGACCCCGATTGCCCACGCGAGCACGATCGCCGCGGAGCGAACCCTTTTCCAGCCCCCCGATGCCTCGATCCTCGCCAAGACCGTTCCTCCCGCCGACAATGATCCCGTGACCAGCGACTCGATCTCCGTTCGCGCGGAAGCGCTCCTCCACCACCGCGACTTCGTCGTCCGGCTGGCGCAGGGGCTCGTCCAGGGCTTTCCGCGCGCCCCACGCGCCCATCGAACCGACTGGGTCGAGTTCGGCGACACGGAAGAGGAGCTCCGCGACGGTCTCGCGCTCCAGCAGAAGGTCGTCCAGACCGTCCTCGGCCTCGATGAGCCCTACCGGACCATCCTGCTCCTCCGCTACTACGCGCGTCTCTCGGTCTCGGAGATCGCCGAGCGCCGCGGGGACACCGATCCCCTCGTCCGCGCGCAGCTCGCCCGCGCGATCGAGCTCCTGCGCGCGGCCCTCGACGCCCAGTATGCGGGCGGCCGCGAGGCGTGGGCGTCCGGACTCCTCGCGCTCTCGCGCAAGCGGCGCGCGCTCGTCGTCCTCGTGAAGTCCGCCGCGCTCGCTGCCATCGCGGCGGCCGTCGCGATCCCGGCCTACGTCGCGCTGGTCCCGAAGTCAGGGGAGGCTCTCCGGGTCCCGCCCTTCCCGGCCGTCACCGTCGATCCCGTCTCCGGCGAGATCGCATCGATCGAATCCCTCCGCGCCGCGCTCGCGACCAGGACGATCCCCGAGCTGATCCAGGTCGCCGTCCAGACGCAGCGCACTCTCCGTCATCGCCTCCTCGATCCTCCCGCGGGTCTCCTCGAAGCGCGCCCGGCCCTTTTCGCGCTCCCTTCGACCGGCCTCGCGCGCATCCTCCATCGCGGCCAGCTCGGCAACGACGACGTCAACGTGCTCGGCCTGAGTGGCGCCGGATCCTGCTTCTCTTTCGCGACGCTGGAGCACGGCTTCGACGCCGAGCCCGATCTCGTCCTCGAGCAGGGTCACTTCATCTCGATCGGCGAAGGTCCCGGCGTCCTCGACCTCGGTTTCGTCCGCCTCGAGGACCTCTCGGGCAGCGAGACGCCGATCCCGCCGGAATTGAACATCTCGGATCAGCAGGCGTGGAGGGTGTTCTGGGCCAACGCGATCGATCCGGTGAAGGGCCTGAAACCCGCCTTCACCACCGCCGTGCGCGCGCTGAGGGTCGGCCCAGCGACCCCGGTGCCGGGCCACAGCTATCTCGTGCGAGGCCTCGTGCCGGGGAGGCACGACGTCCTCGCGGCTTTCGAGGCGATCGCGGAGGACGAGCACGGCTGGACGATCGCCTGGCGCGTGCTGCGGATCACGCCGATCGGAGAGAAGCCGCCGCGCCGCGAGGATCCGTACTGGTGGGTGCCGCCGCCGCCGGCTTGGCACGGGGATCTGGGAGTCGATCCGCTGATCGACGTGCTCGCGGAGACGCGCAAGGCCGCCGAGGCGCTGCTCTTCGAGCTGCCCGAAGACCTGCGCTCGCGATACCGCGCGTCCCTGCTGCGCCCGGGCACGAAGCTCCTGCGGCTGCTCGCGGGCGAGCGGTATTCCGCGGCGGTCGCGAAGCCCGGCGCGGGCGCGTCCTTCTCCTTCGCGAAGGGGGAGCACGTCGACGATCGCGACTGCGATCTCCGCCTCGACGGCGAGAAGTACGTGACGCGGCTCGAGCCCCGGGCCTGCTCCGTCCTGCTCGATTTCGGGCTGCGCGCCCTCGAGCTGGTTCCCACGACACGGAGCGGCATGCCGGACGACCTCTCTCCGGCCGGCCGGGAGATCTGGGAGATCCTCTGGACCTTGAAGGCCGTGGACAAGGGGGCCCTGGCCCGCGCCGTGCTCCCGGTCGAGGAAACGCGCATCCAGCAGTTCGCGCCGGAGCGATCGATGGAGGCGAAGATCGGTCACACCTACCTCCTCCGTTCGATCGTCGCCGGCGATCACGACGTGCTCGTGGCCTTCTCGCTCGCGGCGCGCGACGAGCACGGGGATTGGATCCTGTGGAGGGAGATCTGGAACCGGAAGCTCGCGGCGACAGTGAAGAAGCCTGCGCCGCCGAAGGGGAAGAAACCCCGTTGATCCACGCTGCGCCGGTCGAAGCGCGGGGGCGCCTCGCGCAGCTTGCATCGGCGTGCGCACGAGGCATCCTGGCGCGGCCGTGAGCGACCTCCCCGATCCGCGCAACGAGTCGATCCTCGTCCACGTCGGCGGCGAGCTCCTCCCGCGCGCGCAGGCGAAGGTTTCGGTCTTCGACAGCTCCGTGCAGGGCGGCGACGCGTGCTGGGAGGGTTTGCGCGTCTACGACGGCAAGGTGTTCCGGCTCGAGCAGCACCTGGACCGGCTCTTCGCGTCCGCGAAAGCGCTCGCCTTCGCTTCGGTGCCCGCGCGCGAGGAGATCCGCCGCGCGCTGTTCGAGACGCTGCGCGCGAACGGGATGCGCGACGGGGCGCACGTGCGGCTGACGCTGACGCGCGGGGTGAAGGTGACCTCGGGGATGAGCCCGAAGTGGAATCGATCGGGACCGTGCCTGATCGTGCTGGCGGAGTGGAAGGCGCCGGTGTTCGGCTCGGGCGGATTGAAGCTCGTCACGTCGTCGGTGCGGCGCAATGCGCCGCAGTGCCTGGACTCGAAGATCCACCACAACAATCTGCTGAACAACATCCTCGCCAAGATCGAAGCCGACGCGGCCGGCGCGGACGATGCGGTGATGCTCGACGTCGAGGGCTACGTCGCGGAGACGAACGCGACGAACCTGTTCCTCGCGCGCCAGGGCGTGCTGCTGACGCCGACAGCGGACCACTGCCTCCCCGGGATCACACGCGGCGTCGTGCTCGAGATTGCGCGCGACGAGGCGATTCCGCACGTGGTGCGGCGCGTGTCGCTCTCGGAGCTGCACGCGGCCGACGAAGCGTTCACGACGGGGACGATGGGGGAGATCGCCTGGGTGAAGGAGATCGACGGGCGGCGGATCGGGACCGGAGAGCGCGGACCTCTGACGTCGCGGATCAACGAGTTCTTCGCGGAGCGGACGCGCTCGGAAGGCGAGCGGATCCCTGGGTGAGGCGTCGCTCGGTTAGCGCTGCTACTTCGGCGGAGCTGCGACTTGTCGGATCCTCCTCTTTTCCGCATCGATCCGCTCGTCCAGGCGAAGCGTCTTATCCTTCAGTACGTAGAGCTCTGGATACTGCTCTCTCAGGAGCACGGTCTTGTATGTCCCTACTCGATTGGGGCTCGAATGGATCCCGAAGATCTCGGTGCGCTCGGCCTCCGGGTCACTTCCGCTTCTCCAGGTGTTGTCTTTCGACACCTGTTCGGCAATGCCGGCTTGAAACTGCTCGATCAGGATCGGCGTCGAGCGTTCACCGAGAAGAGCACGGATCGCCTCGAGCTTGCGCGTCATTTCGTCGACGGAGGACTCGGGGAGTGTGAGCGGGTCGCCTGGATCGCTCGGGGGCGCAGCGGTCACTTCGTCCGGCTTGACCTCCGGAGGAGCCTCGGGTTCAGGCAGACGCTCCGTCAGCACGGGTACGCGGCTGTCGGCCAGCTCCAAGATCGGCGCCTCCTTGCTCGCGTAGGCTTCGGCTGGGTTGGGCTGTCGGGTCGGGGCAGCCGCGACCGAATCGTGCCGTTCAGGTTCTCCACCGTCGCTCGATCGAATGACCCGCCCTGCAAGGAATCCCACGATTCCGATTCCGGCGGCCAGAAGTAGCATTGTTCGTGTCCTCATCTCGCTGAGGGTACGCCGTCCTCCCGAACACCGCACCTACCACCCGGGCACGGGCGCGTCGAGACAGAGCCATGCGCCGTTCCAGCCCGCCGTGGACTCGATCTTCTCGGTGCGTCGCCCCTCCTCGTCCGTGCGGCGAACGAGAAGCGCGTCTCCTGTCGCGATCCACAAGTCTCCTTGGAGACGATCGGCTAGGTCCGACAGCAGGAAGAGCCCCATTCCGATGTTCCCGGTGCCCGCGCGGCTCACGCGCTTGTCCAGTGCGAGCCGAAGGGCTTGCGCGTGATCCGCCAGCCGTCCCTCAAACTCGGGATTCGACCGCAAGCTCTCGAGGAATCCGATTCCGGCGTCGCCGAACGCAATTTGGATCCGGCGCGTCCCGGGATCGACCATGGCGAGCCCGAAGCCTGTCTCCGGCGCGCGCGAGTGCTGGACGATGTTCGCGGCGAGTTCCTCGAACACGAACTCCGCCGCTCGGACCGTGCTCGCGGGAATCGCCGGCACGAATCGCTCGAGGAGCTCGCGAGTGGCATTGGCCTGCCGGCGTGCGACCTCCAGATCGACGAGCCGCCGTAGGGCGACCCACCGGGGGGACTGTGCCGGCATCGGACCACCCTTCGATTCGACGCCGAGCTCGCGAAGGAAATCGAGTCCCTGAAGGAGGGAGATCGCCTCGCCGCCTCCGCCTGCCGTGATCCAGCTCCGCAGGCCCTGCTCCTGACGTCGGGCGAGTCCCGCGGCGAGCAGCACGATCCCACCGGGCTCGAGGCGCGCGTTCGGAGGGAGCTCGAGAGCCAAGTCCCCTTGATCCCGCGACGAAGCCCACGCGCGAATCCACGCTTGCGCTTCGGAGGGTCCAAGACGGCTCGGGATCTCGATCCGCGTCATGGGCGAGAGGATACCCATGGGCGGAGCCTCCGGCGCGCGGCCGAGCCCTCCGCGCGGGGGAATGAAGTAGGTGAGCTCGCGGTCGTCCATCCGCCCCGGTGACTGACCGGCCCGGAGGCGGTTGCGAGGAATCCTCTTTTCTGCGGCTCTCGGAGACCTAGGCTCGGGATGCGAATGGATGAGCAGCGACCGATCCCCGAGGGTTCCATTCTCCTCGCCCTCGACCAGGGCGGGAGCTCCTCGCGGGCGATCGCGTTCGATCGGGCGGGCGAAGTCGTCGCGAGTGCCTCGGTGCCGGTCTCGGAACGGCGCGAAGGCGAGGATCAGGTCGAGCAGGATCCCGAGGAGCTCGTCGAGTCGTTGTGCTCGGCCGTCCGCGAGTGTGTCCGCTCGCTCGGGACGGACGGAGCTTCGCGGATCTTCTGCGCCGGCCTCGCCACGCAGCGCTCGAGCATCGTCTGCTGGGATCGCGACAGCGGGCGAGCGCTCTCGCCCGTCCTTTCGTGGCAGGATCGCCGCGCGAAGGATCGCCTCGAAGCTCTCGCGGACCGCGGCGACGAGATCCGCGAGCGCACGGGGCTGCGACTCTCGCCTCACTACGGCGCGACGAAGCTCGCCTGGTGCCTCGAGCACCTCGAACCGGTCCGGCGCGCGCGCGCGGCGTCGCGCCTCGTCCTCGGTCCGCTCGCGAGCTTCCTGGTCTTCCGGCTCCTCGACGAACGCCCGCTCGCTGCCGATCCCGCCAATGCGTCGCGGACGCTGCTCTGGAGCCTCGCGCGGGAGGACTGGGATCCCGAGCTCTGCGCGACCTTCGGCGTGCCGATCGACGCGCTCCCGCCGTGCACCCCCACGGAGCGAGACTTCGGAACGCTCGGCGTGGGAGGACCGAAGATCCCGTTCCGCGTCCTGACGGGAGACCAGTCCGCCGCCCTCTTCGCGCTCGGCCCGCCGCGCGCGGACACCGCCTTCGTCAACGTCGGCACGGGCGCTTTCGTCCAGCGCGCGGTCGCCGAGCTTCCGCGCCGAATTCCCCGACTGCTCGCGAGCGTCGTGTGGAGCGACGGAAAGGAGTCGAGACGCGTCGTCGAGGGCACGATCAACGGCGCGGGGAGCGCTCTGCGGTGGCTCGAGGCGGAGCTCGGCCTCGCGGATGTCGAAACGCAGCTCGCGGGATGGCTCGAAAGCTCCGACGAGCCTCCGCTCTTCCTCAACGGAGTCTCGGGGCTCGCCGCGCCCTTCTGGGTTCCGGACTTCCGCTCGCGCTTCGTTGGAGAAGGGACCCCGGCTTCCCGAGCCGTCGCGGTCCTCGAGAGCGTCCTCTTCCTCGCCTGCACGATCCTCGACGAGATGGCGCTCGGGATCCCGAGGCCCGCGCGCATCCTCGCGAGCGGCGGACTCGCCCGGCTCGACGGGTTGTGCGATCGCCTCGCGTCCCTCGCCGGAGTCCCCGTCGACCGCGCGACGCTGCCCGAAGCCACCGCGCGCGGTCTCGCCTGGCTCCTCTCGGGCTCGAAGGATCCGTGGCCCGAGGCGACGGCTCCTCGGCGGTTCCTTCCGCGCGAGGACGCGCGCCTCGCCGCGCGATACCGGCAGTGGCGCCTCGAGATGGATCGCGCTCTTCGGGAGCGATCCTAGGACGGCGCGCCGGGGTGCAACTTCAGCGTCCTCGTGTCTGCCCGGCGCTCCGTCTTCGGCAGCGTCCTCTCGAGGATCGCCATCACCTTCTCCGCCGTCGCGCGGTAGCCGGTGAGCTTCCCGCCGTAGATCGCGACCATCCGCGGCGCCCGCTCCCGATCGACGACGAGGATCGTCTCCCGCTTGCGCCCGAAGGGACTGTCCGAACCCCTGGGGAGCACGCGCAGCCCCGCCCACGCTCGCGCGCCCTTGGCTTCGCGGGCGGGGAAGTAGTGCTTGAGCGTCGCGCGCAGGTAGTCGATCTCGCTCGGGAGCGGTTGGACCGTCGCGGGATCGCCGAGGAAGGGCGTCTCCGTCGTCCCCACGAGCATCCGGTCCTTCCACGGCATCACGAACACCGCCCGGCCGTCGCTCGGAGCTTCCGCGTAGTAGATCCCGCGGTTGAGCTTGCCGTCGAACTCGATGTGCGCGCCGCTCACGAGCTCGATCTCGATGCCGGGCTGGAGCGGGTCGATCCTCCGCCGCACCTCCTCGATCCAAGGCCCGGCCGCGTTGACGAGGCAGCGGGCGCGACAGGTCCGTTCCGCTTCGCGGTCGGCGTAGCGAACCTCGAAGCCGTCGTCGTCGCCCTTCGCCGCGATGAGGCGCGCCGGCCACCGGACCTGCCCGCCGAGCGATTCGCCCGAGCGCAGGACCGCACGCACGAGCGCCGCGTCGTCCGTCTGCCCGTCGAAGTAGCGGAAGACCGCCTCGAGCCCCTCCGTCCGCAGCCCGTCGAGCGCGCCCCACTCGTTCTCGCGCAGCCGCTCGAAGCGCACGTCGCGCGCGAAGTTCCCGAGCGCCGAATACAGCGAGAGCCCGAGACGGATCTTCCCCGGCCGCCGGCGCGTGTCGCGGTAGATCGGGACGTGGAACGCGACGAGCTTCACGAGCTCCGGCGCGATGGCGAGGAGGATCGCGCGTTCGCGCAGCGATTCGCGCACGAGCCCGAGCTGGCCTGATTCGAGGTAGCGCAGGCCGCCGTGGATCAGCTTGCTCGACCGGCTCGATGTGCCCGCCGCGGGTCCGCGCTCCTCGAGGAGCAGCGCCCGGTATCCGGCCGCGACCGCCGCCTGCAGGACGCCGGCGCCGTGGATTCCCCCGCCGATGACGACGACGTCGAACTGCTCGAGCGAGGGTGCACTGTTCACGAGTGCAGAGCCCTTCTCTCGCGCTGGGCCGCGAGCATCTCGCCGATAGCGAAAGTCTCCACGAACTCGACTCCGCGCGCGGCCAACGCCCGGGCGAGCCCGGGATCGGCGACCTCGTACACCGCCAGGCGGGATCCTTGCGCGTCGAGCGGCCCCGCGGCGGGGAGTCCGTCGACGTCGCAGAACACGAATTCGGGCGCCAGCTCGCGTGCCGGCCGCAGCTCCCGGTCGGAGAGAAGATCGAAGACCGCGCCGAGCGGCAGCGAGGTCCTCCCGCGAGCGTGCACGAGGAAGGGGAGCGAGAAGGAGATCAGCGCGACGCGGGAGCGGACCGGCTCGAGGACCGGCAGGACTCGATCGAGGACCGCCGCGGAGCCGAGGATCTCGATCGGAAGGCGCTTGATCTCGACGAAGGCGAAGACGTCCGGATGGGCCTCGAGGAGGCTCGTCAGATCGCGCAGCCCCGCGATCCGCTCCCCCGCGAAGCGGTCGCCGAAGCGGTCGCGCTCCGCGCAAGAAAGCGAAGCGAGATCGTCGAGAGTCCGCTCGTGGACGGAGCCCGGCACGCCGCACAGACGATGGAGCGTCCTGTCGTGGAACAGCACGGGGTGTCCGTCGGCGGACACCTGGACGTCCACCTCCAGGAATCGGGCGCCCGCTCCGACGGCGGCCTCGAGTGCCGACCGGGTGTTCTCGGGAAACCGCGCGGCCCACCCGCGGTGAGCCACCAAGTCGGGGTCGGCGTCCGCTCGGCGTTCCGGAGGCGTCGTGATCACGCGGGCCGAGACTAGCATCCTCGAGCAGCCAGTTCTCCGTGGCGGGGGAGTCCCGAGGATGGAACGCGGCGGGCTCGTGCCGCGCTTCCTCCCGCCGCGCTCAAGTCGCGATTCCCCATCGGTCGAAGACGGCTCCAACGGCTCCGAGAGCCCGATCCCCTTGAAAGCCATCATCGTCTGCGTGTTGGTCCTGCTCGGCGCCCTGGCGCTGGGCCTCTTCTACTGCTCGAACATGCCCGGCCAGTCCCCGCCGACGAGCACGGCGGCGCTGACCCCGGAGGAGAGCGAGATCTCCGAGAACCTCCAGACCGGGTGCGAGGAGCTCGCGCACCTGATCGGCCAGCGCAACACGATCCGGATGCAGGGCCTCGACCGGTCCCGCGAGTTCATCGCGAGGCGCCTCGGCCGCTCGAACCTGCGCTTGAAGGAGACCGCGTTCACCTCTCGCGGGGAGCATTCGGTGAACCTCGAGGTCCAGATCGAAGGGACGTCCGCGAAGGATCAGATCCTCGTCGTCGGGGCGCACTACGACACCGCGAGCTACTCGCCGGGGGCGGGCGACAACGCGTCGGGGGTCGTGATGCTCCTCGAGATCGCCCGGCTCATCGCCGCGCGGCCCCACGAACGCACGATCCAGCTCGTGTTCTTCGACCGCGGCAGCGGCCGGTTCGCGGGCACCGACGACACGGGCAGCTACGCCTGGGCGACGGAAGCCAAGAGGCAGAACATGAAGATCGCCGCGATGATCTCGATCGATTCGATCGGGATGTACCTCGACGAGCCGGGCAGCCAGGGCGGGCCCTTCCCGCTGAATCTGTGCTACCCCGACCAGGGCAACTTCGTGTTCTTCGCCGGCGACTTCGGCTCGCGCCAGCTCGTGCAGGCCTGCGTCCAGAACCTGCGCACCCAGGGCGGAGTCCCGTGCGAAGGCATCACGCTGCCCGGGTTCCTCCCCTGGCTGGCGCACTCCGACCACTACCCCTTCGCGCAGAACGACTGGCCCTCCCTGATCGTCACGGACACGGGCCCCATGCGGAACACCGAGCAGGGCGAGATGACGGACACGTTCGACCGCCTGAACTACCCGCGGATGGCCATGGTGACGTCGCGCCTCGTCAAGTTGATCGAGCGTCTGTCGCAGAGGAGCTCCTCCGCCACGGGCTCGCTGAACTAGCCCGCCTCACCCACCACGGATCGGCCGCGAGGCGCAACGGACGGCGTTCGCTGCATCCAGAGCGGTCAGCCCCCTCCGCGACCTTGCCAGGTCGCCTCCGGCGGCTTCGGTCGCCTGCCTCGCATCCACCACCATCCGCGCGGTCTCGCTCGATCCATGGCGAGAGTTGCGCGCAGGGGATGCGGACCGGCTTCGCCGTGGCGTAGGATCCACGCCACGATGGAGTTCGCGCTCGAGACGCGCTCGCTGCGCAAGATCTTCGGCTCGCTCGCGGCCGTCGACGGGATCGATCTCTTCGTTCCGGCCGGGAGCTTCTACGGGTTCCTCGGCCCGAACGGGGCGGGGAAGTCGACCACGATCAAGTGCCTGACGGGGCTGCTCGAACGGAGTTCGGGGGAGATCCGGATCCTCGGGATCGATCCGCTCGTCGATTCGGTGGCCGTCAAGAAGAAGATCGGCGTCGTGCCGGAGGATCTCGCCCTCTTCGACCGGCTCACGGGAGCGGAGACGCTGGCCTTCGTCGGCCGCGTGCACGGGCTCGATCCGGCCACGCTGCGATCCCGCTCGGCCGAGCTCCTCCAGCTCATGAGCCTGGCGGAATCCTCGGGCGACCTCGTCGCCGACTACTCGCACGGCATGCGCAAGAAGATCGCGCTCGCCGCCGCGCTGCTCCCCGCGCCGCGCATGCTGTTCCTCGACGAGCCTTTCGAAGGGATCGATGCCGTCGCCTCGCGCCAGATCAAGGAGCTGCTCTCGCGCTTCGTGGCCGGCGGCGGAACCGTCTTCCTCACCTCGCACATCCTCGAGATCGTCGAGAGACTCTGCGATCACCTCGGCGTCATCCACCGCGGCCGGATCGTCGCGCAGGGGCCGATGGCGGACCTTCGGGAGGGTCGCGGGGTCGGGAAGACGCTGGAGGAGATTTTCTTGGAGCTCGTGGGGGCGGAGGCGGCGTCGCTGCCCGCGCTGGAGTGGCTCGGACGATGATGGAATCTGGCCCCCTTGGCTGTTCCTGCCCTCGCTGCAACCCCGTAGGAACCGCGCCCTTGCGACCGTTTTGGACGCCGACTCTAGCCTCGGTGGCCGGCGGACTTCTCGAGGAGTGCTCCGGCAAGGACTTGCGTCGACGACTTGCACAATCAAGGGGACCAGCTTCCCGATGATTCGCTTGCTGCGCGCACTGTCCTGGCTCCGCTGGCGGCTCCTCCTCAACGGCTTCAAGGGATCGAAGCGCCGCGACCGGCTCGAGCGTTTCTCCCGTTTCGGTGCGGTCGTGGCGCCGCTCGTACTCGTGATTCCGTTCGGGGCCTTCGCCGTCGGGCTGGCGGTGCTCGGGTTCCTGGGGGGCAGGCGGATCGGGTTGGGGACGGTGGATCCGGGGGAGGCGCTCCTCGTTGCGCGGGGCGTGCTGCTCTTCCTGCTCGCGCTGCCCATCCTCGTTCCGCTCGGGCGGGCGTCGCATGGGTCGAGGGCCGGATCGGCGCGGCTGCTCCTGCTGCCGATCCCGACACGGGCGCTGCACCTCGTCGAATCGCTCTCGACGATGGCGGATCCGTGGATCGCCTTCGTGATCCCGGGCCTTCTGGCGCTGCCGCTCGGGCTGCTCACGGCGGGGAGGCCGATGGTGGCGCTGCTCGCGCTCGTGGCAGCGGCCGGGTTCCTGGCGACGATCGTGAGCTTGTCCTCGCTCACCGCGTACCTGGCGGACTGGCTGATGCGGGATCGGCGCCGGAGCGAGTTCTTCACGCTGTTCTTCGTGCTCCTGATCTCGAGCGTGGGGATGGTGCCGGTGTTCTTCGCGGACGGACTGGAAGACCGCGTGAGGGAGGAGCAGCGGGCGGAGGCGAGCCTCCAGCCTGTGTTCTCCCTGGCCGAGTTCGACGCCGGTCTCCCGGTGTGGACTCGAGCGCTGCCGACCGAGATCTACGCACGCGCGGTGCGCCTGGAGGTCGAAGGACGGTCCGATCGGTCGCTGCTCCTCGTCGCGGCTCTGCTCGCGCAGGCGGCGGTGCTCCACCACTTGTCTTCCAGAGCCCACCGCAAGGTGCTCACCACCACCGGGAGCGGCCGCGCCAGCCGGCGGTCGGGCAAGATCCCGCTCGGGCCTTCCCGCTGGCCGTTCCTCTCCTCCACGGTCACGGCCGTCGCGGCGGTCCACGCCCGGAACGCGATCCGCTCGGTGCGCGGGAGGCTCGCGATCTTCCTGCCTGGGCCGCTGATCGCGTTGATCGGGATCCTGGGGCGGAAGGCGCCGGACGAAGTGTTCTTCGGGCGGATGATGGTCGAGCAGAGCTACACCATGCTCGCGTTCGGGTGCATCTTCAGCCTCTACGCTCTCCAGGCCTTCCACCTCAACCAGTTCGCGAGCGATCGCGCGGGGTTGAGCCTGAACTTCCTCGCCCCGATCTCGGAGCGGGATCTCGTGAAGGGGAAGGCGGTCGGCGGCGCGGTGATCTACGGCGCAGCGGTAGGGCTGTGCGCCGTGTGCACCGCTTTCGCCTCGGGGAGCGGGCCGAGCCTCGCCTGGGTATCGGTCCTGCTCGGGGCTGCGGCGACGTACGTCCTGATCGTGCCGATGGCCGCCGCGATGTCGGCGACGCTTCCGAGGACGGCCGACTTGAGCAAGACAGGACCGGGCGGCAACCCGCACGGGCTCGCGGTGCTGATCGGGACCTTCGCGACGATGGCGCTGTCGGCCGTGCCTGGGTTGGTGCTGGTGCTCGTGCAGGATCGCGGGGGGCGTCCGGGGCTCGCGATGGCGATCTCGGCGCTGTGGCTGGCGCTGGCGGTCGCCGTGACGACGATCCTCCTCGAGCCCGTGTCGCGAATCGTTGCGGAGCGGCGGGAGAACCTCGGACTCGTGGCGCAGGGGCGGTAGCCACAGTCGGGGCACCCGGAAGTGGGGCTACCGGTATTCTTTTCCAGTCGGTCGACCCCATCGGCTCCGCGGGAACGGAAGCCTTCGGATTGGAGATAGAGGGGGTCCGAAGGATTGAGTACCATGGGAAAGACTCGTAGGAGGCCAACATGAAATCACCCTGGACCGCTCCGGCGCGCCGTCGCCGCGGCGTGACCTTGGTCGAATCTGCGATCGCGGTTCCCATCCTGCTGATGGTTCTGTTCGCGATCTTCGACGTGTCGCGGCTGCTCTATTCGCACTTCGCGATCCAGCACGCGGTTCGCGAGGGAGCACGGTTCGCGGTCACGGGCAGACGGTTGAGCGATCCGGACACGGGCGGGTTCTTCTCGCGGCGCGATTCGATCGTCCGGAGAGTCGTCGAGCAGGCCGAGCCGTTCGTCACGCTCCAGACGGCCGCCGTCACTCTGACTTCTGCCACGGGGGGTCCGGACAGCGGCGGCGGCCCGGGAGACCTCGTCACGGTCCGCGTGATCCATCCCGTCGACCTGATCACGCCGTTTTCCGTGTTCTTCCCGAACGGCGAGGTGGTCTTCAACGTCGCCTCCGTCTTCAAGAACGAGCCCTTCCCGTCGAGCTTCACGGATTGAGTCGCATGAACAGGAAGGACTGCAAGCGCCGGGGAATCGCGACGGTCGAGTTGGCCCTGATCCTCCCGTTGCTCTTCCTGCTCGTCTTCGGCGTGATCGACTTCGGGCGGCTCCTGCTCGTCGACAACGAGATCACGAACGTCAGCCGCGAGGCGGCGAATCTGGCCTGGCGGGGGGAGCCGTTCCCATCCACGATTCAGGCGATGTTCGATGTTTCCGGCACTTCTCAGTTGGAGAACGACGGCTTCATCATCATGTCCAGGATCGAGCGCGATCAGAACAACAACCCCGTCATCGTGGAACAGAGGTCTGACGGCCTTCAGCCTCGTACGAGCCGGGTAGGCGCGCAGGGTGGCGGCGCGGTCCTCCCCGTGCCTCAACTGCCGCGGGCAGGACAGCAACTGATCGTCGCCGAGGTCTTCCTCAACTACACGCCCGTCACCCCCCTCGGCGCTCTCTTCGGGTCCAGCCTGCCGACGCACCTGTACGACGCCGCGTACTTCTACTAGGAGAGCCTGACCATGGTCGCTCGTCTTGTCCGTTCCGTGCGTCTTAGCAAGAGGGCCGGCCACATCCTCGTCCTCGCGGCGGTCGTGTCCGTGCTGCTCGTCATGGTGGTCGGGCTCACCGTCGACTCCGGCCTCGTGTACGGCAAGAAAGCCAAGCTCTCCAAGGCCGCGGACGCCGCGGCCTTCGCCGGGTTGAGCAACGTCTCGCAGGGAGAATCGCAGGCGATCCGGATCGCCGAGCAGGTGTTCCACTCGAACTATCTCTACGATCCGCAGTCGCCGGGCACCGACTACCAGGCACCGACCATCGACATCGAGTTCGTCACGAACTCCAGCAACAACCGGGCGATCGTGATCGACGCCCACGCCTTCGCGGCGCCCCTGTTCGGACGGATCCTCGGGCTCACGCAGTTCAACCTGAGCGCGCACGCCGAGGCTTCCAGGGCCAAGCTCGTGCTCTCGCTCGCGCTCGACCGTTCGGGCTCGATGAATGGGAACGGAGGCTGCTCCGCGCTGCCGCCCGCGGCCAACGCATTTGTCGATTTCTTCGACGAGGCGTACGACCGCATGTCGCTCACGACCTACGCGTCGCACGCGAGGCTCGACGTGCCGATGACGACGAACTTCAAGGCGCCTGTCCATGCGGCCGTTCCGGTCGGCTGCAACACTGTGTACGGTGGTTTCACGTTCATCGACGGAGGTTTGGGAATCGCCGGCGCGCAGAACGCGTCAGTCGTGCCCGGTCCGGGCGAGGACCTGGTGAAGGTCATAGTCCTGTTCACGGACGGATTGGCGAATACCTTCCAGGGCACCTTCGACTGTCCGCCGCAGACATTGATCAACTTGAGCGGTTCGGACGCCGTGTCGAACCCGAACAATGAGGTATGGGCCCTCCATCCTCTGAACGGCGCTGTGCTCTGCCAGACGCCGATGGGAGGGACCTTCGCGTGCTGCCCCTCGCTGCTCACGTTCACGGAACTCCGCACGGGCATGCAGCTGGATGCCCGGAACCCCGTTCTCGTCCGCGAGGAAGCAAAGGATCGAGCTATCATCCACGCTCGACAGATGCGGCTCGAGGGCAACGTCATCTACACGATCGGCCTCGGCAACAACCTCGATGCGGATTTCCTGATGAGGATCGCGAACGACCGGAGGAGCCCCTATTTCACGTCGAGCCAACCCGAGGGCGAGTTCTCCCAGGCCCCGACCGCGGCCGAGCTCCAAGCCGTGTTCCTCCGCCTCGCCCGCTTGATCACGCTGCGCCTCTCGGCCTGATCGGTCTCTCGCGAGCGGAAGGGCGGCGTCGCCCTACCCGCCGAGCCGGATCGTCACGGCGACTTCCGGTTCGCCCGACACCGACACTTCCTGGCTCGCGGTCACTCGATCGTGGTTCGTGGCCGTCAGCCGGTACCTGCCCGGCGGGACCGGGCCGATCAACTGCCCCTCGCCTTCGCGCGCTTCGCCGAAGAAGTCCAGCGACTGGTAGGCGTACATCACCGTCACGTCCCTGCCGCTCGCGTCCTCGATCGTCGTGAATGCCCCGACCACGCGATCGTCGCTCCCGCGCACGATCACGCGCAGGCGGGTCCCGGAGCGCAGCTCGAGCTGCACCTTGGCCGTCTCTTCGGCGCGGGCCGTCACCGGAGCGCTCTCGGCTGACGAGAGCGACTTCGTGCGCGCCGCGAACGTGACCTTTCCGGGCAGGATGCCCTCCATCGTGAACCTCCCCGACGCGTCCGCCGAGGTCGGGGGCCAGCGCTGCAGCACGTTCCCGAGCTCGTCGCGGGCGTAGACGGTCGCCCCCGCTGCTGGACGGCCGTCCGGGCCGACCACGACGCCTTCCACGCGGCACTGCGGCTGTAGGCGCAGCTCGACGTTCTCGATCCGTCCGTCGGCTTCCAGGGCGATGCCGCCGCGCACGCTCTTGCCCGAGACGCCGGGGACCTTCTGCCACTCCTGCGCGCCGGCCTCGAGGCGGTACGTGCCCGCGTTCATTCCGTCGAACGCGAACCTTCCCCCTTCGTCGGTCGTGGCATTGCCGTAGGAGGCGCTGCCCGAGAGCGCGGCCTTGGATTGTTCCGGCGTGCAGCTCACGTGAACGTTCGCCGCCGGCTCGCCGTCGAGGCCGATCACCCTGCCTGCGATCCGTCCGCCGGGGAGGACGATGTCGTGCTGCAGCTCTTTCCCTTCCGGGACGGTGAGCTTCGTCGAGTTCGTCGTCCCGGCCTTCTCGTTCCAGGCCGAGACGGAGTACTCGCCCGCCGCCGGCACGACGACCTCGTAGCGTCCCTGCGCGTCGCTCGTTCCCGTGATCGGAGAAGGATCCTCCGACTTCTGCCTGTGGATCCACAGCGTGCACCCCGCGACCGTCCGATCCCGCGCGGCCCCGGCGTAGATCGTTCCGTGCACCCTCACGCCGTCCTTCGGCATCCCGCCGAGCACGATGTGCGTCGTCTGACCCTCCTGGACGTCGGCGACTCCCTGCTTGTGATTCTTCGTCCAGGCGACCTGGCTCTCGTCCTCGTCGAGCGCCAGAGCCTCGAGCTCCTCCTGGCTCGCCTGGGAGTTCACCCAGTACCGGTCTGGAGTCACTCCCTCGAACTCGAATCGCCCGGAAGCGTCCGTCTCCGTCTCCTGGTGGATCTGCTCCGCCATCCCGCTCGAATACACCGGCCTCCCTGGCATGGGCCGTCCCGCGTCGTCGAGGACTTCGCCCGTGATCCGGCCCGGGAGGCGGAGCGCGAGGGTGAGACCCGACTCGACCTGCCCGGGCGCGAGCTCGATCGGCAGCGGCACGCTCGCCGCCATCCCTTCGGCCGTCGCGACGACCTTCACGGGGCCGGGGGAGATCCCTTCGATCTGGAATCGGCCCTCGCCGTCGCTGCGCGCCGACCGATCCTCTTGATTCCAGCTCTTGAAGCGGCTCGCGGCGTCCGCCGCGCGCGCGGCCGCCTTGGCGCCCCGCACCGGCTTCCCGGCGCGGTCGACGATGACGCCCGAGACCGTCGCGCCGCGCGGGAGGACGAACACGATCTCCTCGTCCTGGCGGGGAAGGCGGATCCGTTGCGAAGTGGAGCTCGCATGCTGCCTCGCTTCCGCGACGAGATCCCACTCGCCGTCGTGGAGCCCCTCGAGCACGAACTCGCCCGACTTGCCGGCCGTGGTCTGCGCGCGCTGCCGGCGTTCCCATTCCTGCGAGCCGTCGACGGGCTCGGCGCGGACCTGGAAGGCGGCCAACGCGGCGCCCTCGTCGTCCACCGCGCGGCCGCGGATCGCCACGCTCTGCCCCAGCGTGATCACGAGGTCGCGCGTCCCCGGGGCGACGCCGTCGAGGTGCGCCTTCCAGGAGGAATTCTTGGGCTTCCTGACCTTCTTGGCCTCCGTCGCGGGCGGCGTGCCGTCGTCGACCTCAGCCTGCGCGGTGATCGTGATCTTGTGCGACTCGAGGCCGGAGATCTCGAACGCGCCGTCCTCGCCGGCGGTGATCTCGGCGCTCTCGGTCCTGAAGTAGCGGTGCTGCTTGCTGCCTTGCTCGCGCGCGAACTGGTAGGCGATGCGCGCTCCGGCGCCGGGCCGGCCGTCGGGCCAGAGGACGCGGCCCGTCACGGTGAGACCGCGCCGGAGGACCTTCTCGAGGCCCGGACGGCTCTCGCCGTCGGCGAGGAGTCCGAGGTCGTCCTCGAGGAAGCTGAACCCGGTCTTCGAGAAGTTCAGCGTCACCTTTCCCGGCTGGATCCCGGCGACGGTGAACGAGCCGTCCGCGGCGGTCTCGTGATCGCCCGAGGAGCCGGTGGAATTCGCGCCGCGCTGGATCCGCATCCCGATCTCGACGCCCTCGACGGGAGCTCCCTGCTCGTCGACGACTCGGCCGGAGACGCGCGCGCCGAGGCGGATCTCGAGGTCGACGGCGAGGAGGCGGCCGGGCTCGACGTCGAGATTCTCCGCGGACGCGTCGACGAGGCTCTTGGGATGGATGTACACGTCGTAGATCCACGCGCGAGGCAGGCCGCCGAACTCGAACTCGAGCTCGGAGCCGATCTTGGCCTCGCGCTGGATGTTGTTCGAGTGGTCGCGCGGGTCGGCGCGCGAGCGGCTGCCGAGGTGGATCTCGGTTCCGACGAGGGATTCGCGGTGGTCGAGGGCGTTCGGCGCGAGGACGAGACGGCCGCGGATGCAGCCGCCGAGCTCGGGACGGAGGACGATGGGGTTGGCGAGCTTGGCGAGATCGTCGGGAGAGATCTCGTGAGCGATGCTGAGGTAGAGGTAGCGCGCTTCGAGTACGAGCCGGCCCTTGGCGGCGCTCCTGGCGAACGAGACGCGGAAGGAGCCGTCGGGAGCGAGGTCCGAGCGCGAGTGGACCTTGAGCTTGAGCGACTTGCCGACGCAGGCGAGGACCTGGACGCGCTCGTCGGCGGGGACGCCGGCGGGGAACTGGACGCGTCCTTCGACGGTCCACGCGTCGGTCATGTCGATGTCCTCCTCGCCCTTTTCGATCGCTTCGCGCGCGGCGGCGGGGGAGGTGGACTCGATGTCGGCGGCGGCCGGCCTGATGGGCGCGGGCGCGTCGGCGAGAGCGGGTGCCGGAGCGGACGCCGCGGACTCTGCTCGATCGGGCCGCGGGAGGGCCGCGGCGACTTCGCTGACGGGCGCCGTCTCGACTCGCAACGTGCCGACGAGCCACACCACGCCGATCGCGATCACGGCGAGGAGAACGAGCAGGATCGGGAGGGATCGCCGGGGCATGGGGGATCCTCGAAGCGGACGCGGGAGTTGGACGGATGCCGCCAGGATTGTACGGGAAGCCCTGCGGGTGCGATTCAGTCGCTCGCCCGCAGTCGAATCGACTCCGCAGCCTGGCCGGAGAGCGTCACCGACTGGCTGGCCCTTTTCCCACCGCCGGTGGCTTCGACGACGTACTTTCCGGGCCACAGGGGACCGAACCGGATGGCGAGCTCCTCGTCCGCCGGTTCGCCCGAGCTCCTCGGCGATGCGCCGACACCTTTCTCGTCTCGGATCGAAACGGTCACGGCTCGGGAATCCTCTCCGAATCCCTCCAAGTAGACGGTGAGGAGCGTCCCCGCCTGGAGGGAGATCTCGGCCCGCACCGCCTCGCCCGCGCGCACCCCGATCCGAGCCTCGCCGAATCGAGCCGGCTCTTCACCGCGGACCTCGACCACGAACTCCCCGGGCGGAACTCGTTCGAACGAGAACTCCCCCGATTCCTCGGTGTGCGCGGCCTGCGGTCGCGCGATCCCCGTCGCCGCATCCTTGAGCACGACGCGTGCTTCGAATGCCGGCCGACCATCGGGGTCCATCACGCGGCCCTCGATGCGACCCGGGCGCTCGATACGGATGACGACGCCCTCGACGCGCACACCTTCGGCGAGAGGGATCGCCGAACGGCACGCCTCGCCTCCGTTCGCGGGATCGGACCAGTCCACCTCGATGCGATAGGTGCCTGGCATGAGGTTCTCGATCTCGAAGTCCCCGGCCTTGTCGGTCGTCATCGATCTCCCGGCCAGGAACTCCGTTCGCGCCAAGAGGACTTCGCCGGGCTGATCGGAGAACACCCTCACGACGGCGTAGACGGCGGGCTTCCCATCGACGCCGAGCACTCGACCAGCGATACCCCCCGGGCGCCGAAGCTCGAGGCGGACATCCTCGACGGATCCTCCCGCCGAGAGCTGCACGCGGTAGGGGAGGCTCTTCGCGAACCCGATCTCCGACGCGGTGAGCTCCCACTCGCCCGCCGTCAAGCCGGAGAGCTCGAAGCGGCCGGAGGGAGCGGAGAAGACGCGACGGAGTTCGTCGGATCGCGTATCCGATTCGAGGCCTCCCAGGGGTCGGGCGACCACCAGCGTGCCGCTCTTGGTGGTCCCGTTCGGGCCGAAGACCCAGCCGGAGACCGTCGCGCCGAGCTCCAGCTCCAGATCGACGGACGTGACTCGACCGGCTTCGACCAGCAAGGCGCGGTGAGGAACCGAGCAGCAGCCGGGAGCCGAGACCCTGACCTCGTAGTCCGGTCCTGGCTCGATGCCCGGGAGATCGAGCTCCAAGCGCTCGTCGACCCTTCCGTGGCGGGCGAACTCACCGCCAGGTCGTTGCGCTCGTCCCCAGGACCCGACGATCACGGGGCGGAGCGGGACCACCGCGGGAGAGAGGACGATGCGCGCGCGGATCCGGCCGCCGAGACGAGGGGTCAGGAGGAGGTCGGATTGCGGTGGCGCGACCGAGACGGTCAGTTCCTCCTCGAGGTAGAGGTACTTCGCCTCGAGATCGAGCCTTCCGAAGACGGTGCCCGGGGCGAAAGCCACGCGGAACGATCCGTCCGCGGCGATGGGGGAGCGGTGGAGAGGACGCGTCTCTTGGGCATTGCCGATCGCGACGACCTCGACGAATTCATCGGGCGGAGTTCCGGGCGGCACGACGACGCGGCCTTCGACCCACAGCGAGTCGCGGAGCTCGAGGTCCGCGCGCGGCAGCGCGGCGCCTTCGCCGTACGACTCCGACACCGCGGTGCGAGTCGTCGTCGTGTCGTCGACCGGAAGTGTAGGACCGGGACCTGGCAGGGGAGCGAGCGGCAGGTCCGAGTCTCGGGTCGTGCGTTCGAGCGCGGGAAGGGGGGCTGTGGCCTCATCCTCCGCCGGCCCGCCGATCACCGAGATCGAGACCCATACGAGCCCCGCCGCGATGAGCGCGGAGACGCCGAGCAGGATCGAGATCGATCGGCGAGTCATGGGTGCCTCGGCGCCGCGCCGACGTCGGGAAGCCCTCCCTGATAGCACGAGGAGCCGCGTCCAAGACGCGGCCCCTCGCTCCACCACCTCAGGTGGATCATCCCGCGGCTAGCCCAGTTGGCTGGCCGCGAACTCCCAATTGACCAGATGCTCCAGGAACGCGGTGACGTATTCCACCCTCTTGTTCTGATAATCGAGGTAG
The DNA here is from genome assembly GCA_046155895.1 of Planctomycetota bacterium. GTDB lineage: Bacteria > Planctomycetota > UBA1135 > UBA1135 > DASYPQ01. The sequence goes on from JBJXFB010000141.1 coordinate 23,769, forward strand.
TAGGCGTGCTCCCAGACGTCGCACACGAGCAGGGGCCTGCCCCCTCCGGCGATGGGCGTGTCGGCATTGCCGGTCTTCGTGACGGCCAGCTTGCCGTCCTGCACCACCAGCCAGGCCCATCCGCTCCCGAACTGCCCGTTCGCCGCCTCCGCGAACGCCTTCTTGAAGCCCTCCATCCCCCCCAGGTCCGCCTTGAGCTTGTCCGCGAGCTTCCCCGAAGGCTCCCCGCCGCCCTTGGGCTTCATGCTGCCCCAGTAGAACGTGTGGTTCCACGTCTGCGCCGCGTTGTTGAACACCGCCTTGAGCTCCGGGTCCTTCGCCGACGAAGCGATCACCGACGTCAGGGTGCTGGCCGCGAGCTGCTTCTCCTCGATGAGCTTGTTCAGCTTCTCGACGTAACCCCTGTGGTGCTTCCCGTGGTGGAACTCGAGCGTCTTCGCGCTGATGTGCGGCTCGAGCGCGTTCTCCGCGTAGGGCAGCGGCGTCAGCTTGAACGGTCCGTTTTGCGCTGGCCACGGCTCGGTCGCGGCTTCCTTCGATCGGCCGGACGCATCGCGCGCCGACGCGATGCCCTGCGCTCCGATCACGACGGCGCTGGCGGCCAGGAATCCTCGGCGAGAGATCGGCGAGGGCGTGTTCTCTTGGTTCATCCTCATGCTCCTTCTGGGGCGGTGGATCCGCTCGGATCCTCGACCCTACGTCGGGACGACCGTGGGGTCCACTCCCCGGGGGAGGTCGATGCAGCGGATGGGGAGAAATGCTCTACTCCTCCGCCTCCGGTCGCGCCCAGGCGAGCGGGGTAAGGAACGATCGTGTCGCAGGAAGAGCCCAGGAACGCGCCTTCGCCCGCTCTCGCGCCCTTCCCTCCCGCCCCGGATCGGGCCGGTTCCCAGGGTCCGGCGCGCGATCCCGTTCCCGCGGCTCCGCTCCCTCCACGTGCCGCCGCGCTCGTCGTCGACGGTCTGTCGAAGACCTACGAGGACACCCAGGCCGTCCGCGACCTCTCCTTCGAGGTCTTCGGCGGCGAGATCCTCGGCCTCGTCGGCCCGAACGGCGCGGGCAAGACCACGACCCTGCGCTCGATCTGCGGCGTCCTGCCGCTCCAGCACGGGGACGTCAGCATCTGCGGCATCTCGATCGCGCGCGAGGAGGCCCGCGCGAAGTCGAAGCTCGCCTGGATCCCCGACGATCCGGAGCCCTTCGACAGCCTGACCGTCCACGAGCACCTCCGCTTCACGGCGGCGCTCTACGGCGTCGCGGACTGGGAGCCTCGCGCCGAGGAGCTGCTCTCCCGCTTCGAGCTCCAGGAGAAGCGCGACGCGCTCGGCGGCGAGCTCTCGCGCGGCATGCGCCAGAAGCTCGCGCTGTGCTGCGCGTGGATCCATTCGCCCGAGGTCGTCCTGATGGACGAGCCGCTCTCGGGCCTCGATCCGCGCGGGATCCGCGCCGCGAAGGCCGCCATCCGCGACCTCGCGGCGCAAGGCGCGGCGGTGATCCTCTCCTCCCACCTCCTCGTCCTCATCGAGGAGCTCGCGGACCGGATCCTGATCGTCGACCGCGGCCGCAAGATCTTCGTCGGGACGATGGACGAAGCGCGCGCCACGCTCTCCGCCCCGGCGGGCAGCAGCCTCGAGGAGATCTTCATGGCCGCGACCGAGGGGGCGCGCTCGAAGGAGGGCGCTCCCGCGCCGGCTCCGCCCGTCTCGCCGCCTCCGAGCGGGACTTGAGTCGAGCGATCGGCGTGCCCTCGTCCTCCCTGCTCGGCCATCCCGCGCTCCGGCTGCTGATCCGGATGAAGCTGCGCGGCGCGCTGCGCTCGCAGATGCGCAAGCTGAAGCGCCCGTCGGGCTGGCTCTTCGCGCTGCTCGGCCTGACGCTCTTCGGCGCCTGGATCGGCCGCTTCGTCGTCTTGAGCTTCGTGGATACGCGGACGGATCACGACCCCGGGATGCTGATGCTGTGGACGAAGATCGGGCTCGCGATCGTCTGCCTGATGACCGTGCTCGCGGCGTTCAGCCACCGCGGTCTCTATCTGCCGAGGGAGGAGATCGAGCTCGCGTTCTCCGGACCCCTCTCGCGCTCCGACCTGATCCGCTATCGCCTGGGCGTCAACGTGCTGCGCTCGCTGTTCGCGGGGATCCTGTTCGGCCTCGGCGCGGCGCGGAGCATGCCCGTCGGCCTGTTCGGCTTCCTCGGCGTCCTCGTGGCGATGCTGACGATTCCCATGCTCGGCCAGGCGACGGCGCTGCTCCTGGGTGACACCGAGAACCGTCTCGGAAGGCTCGCGAAGAAGCTGCCGCTGCGCCCTATCGCGGGGATCCTCGGCGCGCTCGTCGGCATCAGCCTGATCGCGCTGATCTTCGCGGGGGAGGAGGGCCTCGGCGAGATCTTCGGGCGTTTCGGTCCGCTGGAGGCGAGCTTCGACGCGCTTTCGGAGAGCCCTCTGCTGAGCGTGCTCTTCCTCCCGCTCGAGCCCTGGGCGCGCACGATCGCCGCGCCGGACGCGGGAACCTTCTTCTCCTGGCTCGCTGTCTGCGGAGTCCTCTGGTTCGCCGGCTGGGAGCTGACGGCTCGGATCCAGGTCGATTTCCGGGAGACCTCGCTCGCGACCTCGGCGGACGTCGCGCGGAGGATCTCGAAGCTGCGGCGCGGCGGATCGGGAGGCCTGGCCGGCTCGATGGCGTCGAAGCCGAGGGCGGGCTGGCACGTGCCCTGGCTGCTCGGACGCGGGCCCTTCGGCGCTGTCGCGTGGCTCAAGCTCGCGACGATCTCCCGCAAGGCGCGCGGGGCGTTCCTGTTCTCCGCCGCGATCGTCCTGTTCGTGACCGTGGCGATGACGGTCGCGTGGCGGGGCGATTCGGTCGGCGAGGTGCTAGGCGGATCATCGGCGCTCGCGGTCTTCGGGACGATCTACCTCTGCAGCGGGTTGCGTTTCGATTTCCGCAACGACCTCGAGCAGATGGAGCAGATCAAGGCCTGGCCGGTGCCGCCGGCCCAAGTATTCCTCGCGACCGTGCTGCCGCAGGTGCTGCTCGTGTCCGCGATGCTCGCGGCGGGGATCCTGCTGCGCTGCGCTGCGCTCGGGACCTTTCATCCCGGCGTGCTCGGGGTGATCGTGTTCCAGCCGCTGGTCGCGCTGGCGTGGACTTCGGTCGACAACGCCGTGTTCCTGTTCTCGCCGGTGCGCTACGCGCCGGGGCAGGAGGGCGCGCTGCAGCACATCGGCCGGTCGGTGGTGATGACGCTGCTGCGGATCGGGCTCCTCGGCGTGGCGATCGGCGTGGCGGTCCTGCCCGGCGTGGTGACGACGCTCGCCGCGGAGAGCGTCTTCGAGGCGAGCGACGAGGCCGCGGTGGCGATGGGGGGCGTCGTGGCGTGGATCGGCCTGGGCGCGATCGACGTGGCGCTCGTGTTCGCCGGCGGGAAGATGCTGCGGCGCTTCGACGTGGCGCGGGATCGAGGGTGATGCGCTAGCGCCGCATCGCCGCGCTGAGGTGCTTCCGCAGGCGTTTCCGCGTCGTCGCGTTCACCCAGCCCACGAAGCTCACAGGCGTCTCCGCGTCGAGCGGGAAGTCGAGCGCTCCTCCGTCCGCCGCCTCGACGACGCAACCCGCTTCGCGCGCGCAGAGGACGGCTCCCGCGACGTCGTAGGGCTTGCTCGTGACGCTCGCGCGCTTGCGCCGCTCCGCCTCCCACGCGCGCAGGTCCGCGATCATCCTGTAGCGGCCGAGCGCGAGCAGCGCGAGCTGTCCGCCGTTGCTCGTGTACTGGTCGTCGTAGCAGTTGCGCACCTCGGCGCCCTCGTGACTCGCGAGCCGCGCGAAGAACGCCGCCTCGATCGCCGCGAGCGCGGGGCGCTGATCCGTCGCGTAGCGGAAGAACGGGAAGAAGCCGTGGTCGGGGCGGCCGTCCTTCCCGGTCGAGATCTCGAGCGGCGCGCGTAGAGTTCGGTTGCGGAGCGTGCGTTCCTCGAGCGTGCAGCCCGCGCCGCGGGAAGCGGCGAGGCGCCTGTAGCTCGCCGCGCGCGAGTCGGGGATCTCCGACAGCACGCCCACCTCGACTTCGGAAAGCCTCGGAGCTTCCTCGCCCGGCCCCGCCAGCCCGATCACCGACCACGCGGAGCGCAGATCGGTCATCAGCACGCGGGTCCCGTCGACTGGATCGACCGAGATCCGCGGCCCACCGTGGTCGAAACCGGGGAGCTCGACGGTCCTCCCGCGCATCCCCGGCCCGCGGTGGCGCCATCCGGCGTCCTCGGTCAGCAGCGACAGGGGTCCGCGGCGTGCATTCTCCTCGAGCCAGCGGTCGAGCTCGCGCTCCGCGGGCACGTCGAGGCCGTAAGTCGCGTCACCCGCGCCCTGTCCGACCGGCCGAGCCATCGCGTCGAGCTTCCCGGCGTCGATCGCCTCGATCAGCGCCCCGCGCGTGGCGACGCGCAGGCGGTCGGAGAGTTCGATGAGTCGAGGCAGCCAGGTCCGCGCGGGACTCACACCGGCTGTCGGTTCGCGAAGCCCTGGTCGACGTGGTGCCAGTGCTCGACGCGCTGCTCTCCGCGCGTCCAGCACCAGAACACGAGCCTGCCCTCGCGCACGCCGTAGAAGTCGACCAGCGGCGGCTCGAGGCTCTTGAGCTGCCCGCCCATGCGCGCGACGCGCTTCGAGAGCTTCTCGACCTCGTCTTCGGCGCGCTTCATGTCCGCGACGTGCTGGAGCATCTCGCCGTGGTCGGGGTTCTCGGGCTTGTGGACCTTCGCGCCCCAGATCAGCTCGAGCGCGTTGGCGCGGATCGAGAGACTGCGCAGCCGCGCGCGCACCTCGTCGAGGTGGCCGCACACCTGCTCAAGGCGCGGGATGAGGGACTCGATCTCTTCGACGGTGAAGACGCGGGGGCCGGGCATGTTGGGGGGGCGAGCGGCCAGGGGTGCGATGCGTGGAACGAGCGGGCGGAAAGCCTACACTGTCCGCCCTTTCCGCCCAAATCGAGGCGTCGAAGACCTCACCCCGAGTCCTGCGGGCGAAAGCGGCCTCTCCACCCATCATGACCCCGACGCGCGATCTCATCATCATCGGTTCCGGTCCGGCGGGTTACACCGCTGCCATCTACGCCGCCCGGGCGAACCTGAAGCCTCTGCTGTTCCAGGGGATGCAGCCGGGCGGACAGCTGACGATCACGACGGACGTCGAGAACTACCCCGGGTATCCCGAGGGCGTGCTCGGCCCGAAGATGATGGAAGACTTCCAGAAGCAGGCCGAGCGGTTCGGGACGGAGATCAAGTTCGAGCAGATCGTCGAGGTGGACTTCCGGAAGCGCCCGTTCACGCTGAAGACGGACTTCGACACGTTCCAGGCGCGCGCCGTGATCCTGGCGACGGGCGCGAGCGCGAAGCTGATCGGACTGGAGAGCGAGACGGAGCTGATGGGGCACGGCGTGTCGGCCTGCGCGACTTGCGACGGCGCGTTCTTCAAGCAGAAGAACGTGATCGTGGTCGGCGGCGGCGACACCGCGATGGAGGAAGCGAACTACCTGACGCGCTTCGCGGACAAGGTGACGATCGTGCACAGGCGCGAGGAGTTCCGCGCGAGCAAGATCATGCTGGAACGCGCAAAGAAGAACCGGAAGATCGACTGGGCGCTCAACAAGAGCGTCGTGGAGATCCTCTCGCTGCCCGACAAGAAGAAGGTTCGCGCGGTGCGGCTGAAGGACACGCGGAACGGCGAGGTGACGGAGATCCCGATCGACGGCGTGTTCGTCGCGATCGGACACCAGCCCAACTCGAAGCTGTTCGAGGGGCAGATCGAGATGGACGAGACGGGGTACGTCAAAGTGAAGAAGGGGACGTACACGTCGGTCGAAGGAGTCTTCGCGTGCGGCGATCTCGCGGACAAGGTCTACCGGCAGGCCGTGACGGCCGCGGGAACGGGGTGCATGGCGGCGATCGACGTGGAGCGGTGGCTCGAGGCGCAGGGGCACGGCTGAGACCCTTCAGGGAGGCTGGCACCCTTCGCTGTGCAAACACCGCGGCGTTCCCCTGGGAACACAGCCTTTCCAGCCCCCGAGCGGCACCCGGCCCAGCCTCGGGCTTCAAGAATGCCGTAAAGCCTTGTCCCTTCGACAGATCGCTCGCCGGCTTGCCCAGCGAACGGAGCCAGACTCGTCGATCGGTCTACGGCATCGCCGTCGGCCGCCACAGCGTCCTTCGCATCTCCACCGAGAACGGATTGCGCACGTTGAGCATCCCCTTCGTGCGTTCGTCGTAGTTCAGCCGCAACCCGACCGAGTACGGCGATCCCGGCACGTTGTCCGCTCCCCCGGGCACCCGGTATCCCGGTGCGAGCAGCCCCAGGTCGGCGCACACGATCGAGCCGTTGATGACGAGCTTGCCCTGCATCCGGTCGTTCCGGTTCACCATCCCGAAGATCGCGTTGTTCGTGTACAGCAGGCCGTCGACCCGCATCGGATCTCCCGCGGGCCGCGCGGCCTTGAAGGTCTCCAACGCGCGCTTGTAGAAGTTGTCCGGCACCCAGCCGCGGTCCGGCGTCGCCTGAACGACCGCCGCGATCGGGGCGCCCGACGAGTCGTACAGGAGCGGATCGCTCGGGTTCGTCGGATCCGCCAGCGTCATCAGGCTCGTGTCCCACGCCAGCGGGACCTCGCCTCCCAGCCAATTCCCGGTCGCCGGGTCGAAGTACAGGTCGCCCAGGTTGTAGATCGGGATCTCGTCTCCGGGCCCGAACTGGTAGTACCGCGGCACGTACGTCGGCCCGAGGTACGTCGGATTCGGGACGGTCCACGTCGACGGTGCGTGAGGATCCTCGCCGCGCCCCGGCAGCATCGGCTGCGTGTGCGCCCACTCCGCGCGGTTGAAGAGCGAGATCTCCGCCAGCGCGAAGTTCCAGGCGCCGGTCGGATCGCCCGTCACGATGTCGAGCGGGCCCGGGGAGGTCGCGCTCGACGGCCTCAAGTAGTCGCCGATCAGGAGGTTGCCTCCTGCCGCGAGCCCGAGCGTGTTCTGGGTCCCGTCCTGCGCGATCCCGTACGTCGCCGGCCCCGTCGGGTTGCCCGGCGTGTCTCCCGGCATGTGCGTCCGCCCGTCGAGGTACCGCAGGTCGCCCGGCAGGTACACGTTGCCGCTCGCGACGATCGATCCCTTGCCGCGGATCCAGCCCTGGATGATCACGTCCCCGTCGATCGCGATCGTCCCGTCGATCACGATCGGATTCGTCGCCGTCCCCGTGAGGACCACGTTCCCGGTCGTCACCGACCCGAGGCTCGTCTGGTTGCCGACCGCGAGCGCGCGGTTGAACTGCGTCTGCGTCGAGAACGACGTGCCTGGTGCGGAGACGTTCACGATCCCCGAGGCGACGCTCCCGTCGGCGTCTTGCGCGACCGCGAAGAACTCGTTCGGGTCGATCGAGCGGTTGAACGCCCCGAAGCTCGTCGGAGCGCCCGACACCGGATCGATGCCCCCGTCGTCGGGGAACGGCGGCGGGAAGCTCGCCGGCAGCAGCCCGTCCGGCTGGTCGGCGTAGACCGTCGGGTAGTCGAGGTACAGGTTCTCGCCCGCTCCCAGCGGCGTTCCGGCCGGGCGGAACGCGTTGGGGACCAGAGCGCCGACCGCGGTCTGGATCAGGTGCCCGGCCGCGTCGAACTGCGCCGAGCGCGCCGAGAGGTTCGGCCAGTCCGCCGCCACGAACTCCACGCCGCGCTGGTCGGTCATCGTCCCGCGCGAGTAGACCGACCCCGCGATTAGCGAGTCGGCATACGCGTCCGTGATTCCGGGCCGGTTCAGGTGGCGGAGCATCATGCTCTCCAGCGAGCCCACCTTGACCTTGTCGAAGGTCCCGTAGTGGGACGGATCGGTGTCGAAGGCGCGTTCGGTCGAGTCGACCACCGTGTGGCAGAAGACGCAGTTCACGTTTTTCGTGAGGATCGCGTAGTCGAAGCCGCTGAACGGCGCCGGCTCCACCGTGTACGCCATCTGGAGCGCGTGCGCCGGTTGCGCGCGCCCGATTCCATCGCCCCGCGGCGTCCGGGCCGCGACGGAGACGAAGAGCTGCGTCGCATCGCCGTCGTCGCGGCGCACGACACGGAGCTCCTCGACGCGCGCCTGATCGAGCTCCGGGCCGCCGCTGGTTCCGTTCGGCAGACCCACCTCGGGCAGGAGATCCACGCCCGCGGTCGGCGCCGGGATCCCTCCCGGACCGTCATCGAGGATCCCCTCCGCGTCGAGGTAGCGGCGGAACGACGTGATGTCGCCCGAGACGCCGCCCTGATCGCGCAGGTAGCCCGCCCAGACGTGCTGGGCCGCGAGGCTCCCCGCGCTCTCGGCGGCGCTGGTCAGCCTCCAGTCGTCGTCCTGGTTCGCCACCGCGCGCGTCCCCTCCACGCCCGCGGCCAGCATCGACAGCAGCAGCACGGTCAGCGCCGAGATCAGGATCGTCGTCGCCAGGAGCGTCGATCCGCGTCTCGTGCGGATCGAGCTCGAATTTGCACTCTTCATCTGCCCACCTCCCACTCAGGATCCCTCGCGAGCCGCGCGCACCTCGATGGCGCCCGTCCCGTCCGGGGCCGTCAAGGCCCCGTTTCGTTCCTCAAGAAGATCATCGATTCCACTCTGCGCACCGCGGGGACTTCCCCGGTGGAACGCCCCAGCACGAAGAGGCGGACGTGCAGGCGCCTCTGCGCGGCGTCCCACAGGAAGATCGGATCGGCGAATCCGTCGCCGTCGAGGTCGCCGCCGCGCCGGCAGCGCTCCTGGAGGATCACCGACGGGCCCAGGCCGATGTCCGAGGCGGGGACGGTCGAGTCGGCGCTGTCCCAGGAGCGCGCGCGGATCTGGCCCACCTCGAAGGTGTCCGTCCGGTCGCCATCCCGGTTCAAATCGGTGTTCACCTCCGCCTCGGTGATCGTGCCGCGAGGCTGGTAGACGAGGGCCGACCATCCAGTGAGCATCGGAGTGCCGTTCACGACGGCTCCCCAGCGGATGTCACCGTCGTCGAGGACGTCGTCGCCGCCCGCGGGATCGGTCGGGACGCGGTAGGAGAAGCCCGTGCCGTCGCCGATGAAGTGGGCGAGCCCTTCGGGCTCGGTCGTGCGGCCGTCGAAGGCCGAAGCGGGCGGAGTGCCGGCCAGATCGACGACGAACGCCGTGCCCGACCAGAGGACCGTGGCCCCGGCGGCATGCGCCACGCCGGTGGTGCACTCCGATCCGCGCGTGAGCGTGGTGAAGCTCGTCGCCGCCGAATCGAGCGCGGTGTAGGCGATGCGCTCCATCCCTCCCGTGCCGCGGTCGAGGAGCAGGGTCCCCTGGTCGGGGAAGCCGTCCGTCGTGTCCACGGAGACGGACGCCAGGTCCGCCGCGCTGAGGTCGATCGTGAGCGTGGCCTGCGGTATTTCGCCGCGAGCGGGGGAGAGGTGGGTCACGAGCTTGCGGATCATCCGCTGCGCGTGCGTCTCGGCGGTCCCGATGACGATCGTCGAGTTCGAGAGGCGCGTGTCGCGGAGAACGACGGCGATTCCGGCGAACAGGACGATGACCATGACGGACGAGACGATCGCGAGCTCGGTCAGCGTCAAGCCGGCGCGGCGTGCGTTGCCCGAGATCGCGTTGGTTTTCATGTGGATCGCTCTCAATACCCCACGACGAGGAAGGGATGCACGAGCCGCTGGTCCCCGCGGATGCCCGTCCAGCGCAGCTCGATGATGACCGGCAGGAGGCGCGCGGTCGCGATGACGTTCGTGCCGTCGATGAAGCCGTTGCCGTCGAGGTCGCGCGGCATGCCGAGCTGGACGCCCAGCTGGCTGTCGGTGCGCGTCTCGTCCGACAGGAAAGTGATCGAGCCCACGTGCGCGAAGCCCGTCTGCGGCTCGAGTTCGGGGACGTCGAAGGCGACTCCGAGCGTGTTGGGCGGGCAGACGGACTCCGCCACGTTGCGAGCCCAGCTCCCCGGGCTGCCGATCTCCGAGCGCCCGAGCGAAAGGATGCGCTCCGAGAGGGCGCTGGCGGCGTTGTGCGCCACCGACCGCTCGCGATTCAGGCGGCGCATGGCCGAGAGCGAGACCGTCGCGGCGCTCGTCGAAGCGACCGCGATGATCAGGATGGCGATGGTGATCGCGATCTCGAGGAGCGTGAAGCCACTCCTGGCCGTACGAAGTCCCCGACTTCGCCGGCGGCGAATGTTCTGGTCTGCCAACCTCTCGTCTCGATCGCTCCCCAAGCGACCGAGGCGGGAGAGGTATCGGTGGGACCGAACTGGGTTCTGGAGAAAAACCCAGTCGCCCGAGGCAACGAGCAGGTTAATCGAACTCCGGCTTCGGGACGGGCCGGTCTAGGCCCCCCCCGAACCCGAAGTTCAATTGGAGGCTCGGTGTCTCGCTCCCGGCCTCACATCTTCACCTGCATCAAGTCGCCGGGTGCCAGCGTGACGCTCTTCCGCGCGACCTCGACGCCGTTCTTGTACAGGACGATGGTCTGGCCGGAATCCGGCACGGCCATCGGAGACGACCGCCCGTCGGCGATCTCCGCCCGCTCGTCCTCGTGGCGGCTGTTGCCGGCGATGATGTTGATGATGAGCCGGCGCCCCTGCGCGTCGAGCACCGAGAGCGAATCGGCCGTCGACGGATCCGCCAGCTCCACTTGCAAGTGGCAGCGCAGGTCGACGGCGATCTCGAGATCCTCGATGCGGTCCTTGGGCAGTGCGCGCACCTGGGTCTCCTTGAAGCGCTCGTCCCCCTCCACATAGCGGCCGTACTCGAGCGGGAGGATCCCCTCGCCTTCGACGCGCACGTACACGAGGCTCTTCGGCACGTTCGCGAGCTCGAAACGACCCTCGGCGTCCGTCGTGGTGCCGTCGAGCGATTGGTGGTTCGTGCTGATGATCTGGCCCTTGAATCTCGCCTGGAACGCATCGCACATGGGGAAGATGCGGGCGCCGGCGACCGGCTTGCCGGCGTGCGAGACTACGCGTCCGGCGACCTTGGGGTAGAGCTCGTCGGTCGACATCCGGATCTCGACGTCGAGCTCTCCGGCGGCGAAGGGGCCGGCTTCGGCGATCAGGAGCGTCGCCGGATCCATTGCGCGCAGCGTGTAGTCGCGCTGGAGCAGGCCGTCGATGCGGAAGCGGCCGTCTCCGTCGGTCTCGATTTGCCTCCAACCCTTGTCGTCGGCGCCTGCGAGGACGTTTTCGGTGTGCAAGAGGCCCCGGCGTCCCGCTCCAAGGAGCGTTAGGTCGGCGAGCCACACCGAGGCTCCGAGGAAGGCCTCTCCGTCGTCGTCGACGACACGGCCTTCGATCGCGAGCGGCGTCTCGCCCAGGCGCAGAACGACGTGCGCGGGCCACGAGAGCTCGCCCTCGACGAGCGGCGGCTCGTAGCGCGCGGGGAGGAATCCCTTCTTGACGGCCGTGAGCTCGCGCGCGGGCGCACCGAAGCGCGCGGCGAAGGACTGCGGATCGACGAGCTTGAAGGCGAAGCGGCCGTCGTCCTCGGTGCGGGTCGTGTCGATCCCGAAGGCGACGTAGGCGTCGCCGACGGGGCTGCCTCCCGCGTCGACGACTTGGCCTTTCAGGAGTCCGTCCTCCGAGCGCGGGCGGGCGAGCGTGAGCACGATGCCCGCGCCACTGTGCTCGGCGAGCGCCCCGGAGAAACCGACGTAGCCATCGCTCGCCGCGCGCAGGATCGCGCCCTCGACACGCGGAGCGCCTGGGAAGGCGAAGGCGCCGCTCTCGTCGGCCGTGGCGCTCCAGGAAAGGTTCGCGGACCGGTCGAGGACCGTCTGAAAGCGCGTGCGCAGGTCGGCCGGCATCTCGATCTCGATGCGCGCGCCCGGCAGCGGGTATCCCTCTTCTCCGACGACCCGGCCGGACACTTCGACGCGCGGAGCGATCACGACGACGATCTCGCCCTCGCGCGGCGTGTTGGGGCAGACGCCGGCGAGCACGGTCACGAAGCGATCGTCCGTGCTGACGAGTCGCTCGGCCTCCGGGAACGGCATCTCGAACCGGCCGTCCGTGCCGCTCGTCGCCGATGGCGAGGACTTCGCCGCCTTCCCGCCGCTCGCCGCGACGGCGATGCCGGAGACGGGCGCTCCGCGGTCGTCGAGGACGCGCCCGCGCAGGATCGCCGGCGCCGCGGAGTCCGCGACCACCGCGCTCGTCACGGCCAAGGGTGCCGGCGCGCGGGTGCCGGCCGGAGCGGCCGCAGAGGCTTCCGTCGCGAGCGTCGAGGAGCCCGGCTCGGGCGAG
>JBJXFB010000166.1:0-4775 GCA_046155895.1 Planctomycetota bacterium
GGCTCTCCCATGCCCATGAAGACGACCCGGCGAATCGGACGGCGCTGCCGCGCGAGGACGACCTGCGCCAGGATCTCGGCGCTCGTCAGGTTGCGCAGGAGGCCCGCTCGACCGCTGCAGCAGAACGTGCAGCCGACGGCGCACCCGACTTGCGTCGACACGCACAGGCCCTCGCGCGGGAGGAGCACGCTCTCGATGGACGAGCCGTCCACCAGGCGCAGCAGGAGCCGCACCGACCCGTCTTCGCCCGCGTGCTCTGAAATCGGCGTCGCGATCGCGGCGAGAACCGCCTCGAGGTCGGGGATCTCACGGAGGACCGCCTTCGACAACGCCACGTCCCCCTTACGGTTCTCGCGCGGAAGCCGCTCACCTGCGAGCCACGCGCGCAGGACTCGTCGCACGTGAGCCGGTTTCGCTCCGAGCGCGCGCAAACGATCCGGGAGCGGCGATTCCAGAAGGCTCCTTTCCACGCTCTCCATCATCGCCGCGGACGGCGGCGGATAGGAAGTGGAGGACGTGGGCGACCTCGGATAACCTCGTCTCGATGCTGCTCTCGATCTCGCTGATCCTCTTGCAATCGCCGCCTCCGGCTCCCGCCGCCGCGGCTCCCGTCGTTCAAAAGGGCGAGCGCCAATCGGCCGTGATCGCGCGCCTGCCGGGATCCTTCGTGCACATCCGATTGGAAATCCCCGGCTTCACCGAGGACGACCGCAACGCGAAGATCCTGAAGAACCTGCTCGGCGAGCGCGCCGTGATCGCGGGCGCGATCCCCGCGGCGTTCACCTCGTTCGAGGTCATGGCCGACCGCGAGAAGGACTCCAAGCTGACGAACGAGCAGTGGCGCGACCAGAATCTCGAGGGTTCGGGGAGCCGCTGGAAGGAGTTCGACGCGGCCGGAATGGCGTGCGGCGAGCACACCGCGATGATCGACGGCAGCGGCAGCCACGATCTGCACGCGTTCGCGGTCCTCGGCGGCTACCGCATCGACGTCCATGCCGGGGAGTCGCTGACGGCCACGCGGAAGGCGGCGTTCACACGCGAGGAGTTCACGCGCATCCTCGAGACCCTCCGCCTGGCGGTCGTGCGCCGGGGCGCATGGCACCAGATGCCGGACGAGGCGCTCGATCTCATGAACTCGGCGCTGCGGCGCGCGGACTGGCGCGCGTGGATGGACGAGCTCGCGAAGAAGACGCCGGACGACTACGCGATCCCCTTCGCGACCGCCGAGCTCCTGCGCCACGAGGAAGCTCCACCTGCCGAGCCAATTCCGTACTACACGCGCGCGATCGAGCTCTTGGCGGCGAAGAAGGGTGCCACGGCCAAGGAGACGCTCGCGTACGCGACGTGCGAGGACGGACTGGCTCTCGCGCTCCTCGACTCGAACGAGCCCGCGAAGGCGATCCCGCACTTGGAGAAGGGTCTCGCGATCGCCGGGGATCTGACCGCGCCGGTGCGTGGCGGCATCGCGTACAACCTCGCGTGCGCGCACGCGCGGCTGGGACACGAGGACGAAGCCGTCGCGCGCTTGCTCGAATCCGAGGGCTGGGCCCCGGGCGCGCTCCAGCGCGCGAAGATCGACAAGGACTTCGACTCGATCCGCAAGTCGGTGAAGTTCCAGCGGGCGCTCGTCGGGAACCCCGACAAGAACTGAGCGGGCCTCGGACTGCGGGCGTCGAGTCGAGCCCCGGTTCGATCGGGCTCGATGGGGCCCGATCGGGTTCGCTCGGATCGGCGAGCGCGGAGCGATTCAGGGTCCGATCGACACCGACGTCCCCTCGAGCGCGAGGTAGAACAGCCGGTCGATGTCGCCCGACAGCATCCGCACGCAGCCTTGCGACGCCGGCTGCTCGATCCAGTTCGCGGGCACGTCCCCGGTGAAGCCGTGCAGACCGATGCCGCTCTTCCCGAGGCCCGCCGCGTCGAGCGCGATCCAGTAGCCGCCCAGGACGTTGCGCGGATCACCGGCGGCAAACACGGTCTTCGTCACCGGATCGGTCCACTCGGGGTTCCGCGCACGCAAAGTGATCGACGTGCGGCCGGAGGGTGTCGGCGAGGCGGCGGCGCCGAGCCCGACCGGGACGTACGTGACGAGCGACCGACGACCCTCCGCGTCGATGCGCCAGGCCGCGAGGCGGTAGAGCGCCTTGTCGACCGCGATCTCGAGGTGCGCACCGGAAGCCGTCGAGAGGTCGAGGACCTTGAGCGTCTGACCCTCGCGCAGCCGGCGCTCGTCGTAACCCTCGTTCAGGTAGCTCAGGATCCCCGCGCCGGTCTTGTACCGCCGGACGATCCGCTCCGGCACGTCGCCGGCGCGGACGGTGTAGAGCGCGAGGCCGATTTCCTCCATCGCTGGCACTCGTTCGGCGCCGAAGAACGCGCGGCGGCAGTACGGCTCGAGCGTGTCGCCGAGCAGACGCGCCTCGGTGCCCGTGAGCGAGCCGAGCGCGCGGCTGCCCTCGCAGAGGAGCGGAACGAGGCCGGCCGGGTCCGTGTTCGCGCGCGCGAACAAAGGCGCCAATGCGGTCTTGACCGAGCCGGAGGAGGCCTCGCGCACGGCCTGTGGCGCGGCCGTGGCGATCAGAGCGAACGGCAGCGCGACGAGGAGCCCGAGCATCCCGCCAGCATAGGGAGCGCGGCGCGCGGGTCGAGAGGTCGAGCGGGCGCCTCCCACGTCGTCGGAGAGCGCACTATGCTCCGCGCGGGGGTGTACCCATGCAGAGGTTCCTCGCGCGCGCCGCCTCGCTCGCCGTCCTCACGTGTCTGGCCGCGTGCACGGCATCGCCGTACTACGACCACCGCTTCCAACCCGCGCCGTACGAAGTCCAAGTCGCCTCCGATGCGGTCCCGGGATCGCAGATGCGGGCGCTCGCGTCGGTCCTCGGGATCGAGCGCGCGAAAGACGGCGTGCCCGACCGCGCGATCGTGAGGATCCGCCTCGAGAACCTCGGGTCCGTGCCGGCGACCTTCGAGACCGATTCGCTCGGCCTCGTCTCGGCGGACCTGCAGTCGTTCGGGACCCCGACCGTGCTCGGGGAGGCGAACCCCGCGCTCCAGCCGGGCAACTCCGGCGTCTACGACGTCGCCTTCCCGCTCCCGGCCGGCAAGCGACCGCGCGACGTCGATCTCTCGGGGCTGAACCTACGCTTCACGGTGGCGTACGGAGCGCACAAGGTGACGGCCGGCGCGAGCTTCGCGCGCTCGGACTGGCAGTACGACGAGTATCCGCGCGTGCAGGTGGGGTTCGGGGTCGGGCTCCACAACTAGCCTCGAGACTTCGGGCGCGCTCGAACCGGGCGCTTGACGGCGCCGGGGCCCGAGCCGCTCGTCGTGCTGGTCGAACGGAGTGCCTGACGCGCTCAGGCGACGTACGCGTCCGCCTCGATCTCGACCAGCATGTCGGGATCGATGAGCTTGCTCACCTCGACCATGCTCGTCGCCGGCCGCACGTTTCCGAAGAACTCGCCGTGCGCGCGGCCGACCTCCTCCCAGCGGGAGATGTCGGTCACGAACATGCGCGTGCGCACCACATGCTCGAGCTTCGCGCCCGCCTTCACGAGCGCCGCCTCGATGTTCTTCAACGTCTGCACGGCCTGCGCGTAGGCGTCGCCGCGGCCGACGAGCTTGCCGTCGGGCCCCGTGGCCGTCGTCCCCGAGACGTGCACGTGCGGGCCGACTCTCACGGCTCGCGAATACCCGACGATCGGTTCCCAAGGCGTGCCCGTGGCGAAGTTGCGGCGTTCCATCGCTGTGCCTCCCATCGCGCGACCTACTGTCAGCCGTCCGTGCTCAGATCCGCTCGAGCTCGGCGCGCGTGCGTTCGTTGCGCACGTCGCCGGTGTTCAGAGTCGTCTTCGGCTCGAAGAGGAGCACGTGCGCTTCCTCCGCGGCGACCGGCATGTGCTCGATGCCGCGCGGGACGACGATGAACTCGCCCTCGCCGACGTCGACGTCGCCGTCGCGCTGGCGCATCGTGATCCTGCCCTTCACGACGAGGAACATCTCGTCCTCGTTCGCGTGGCTGTGCCAGACGAACTCGCCCTGGAACTTCACGAGCTTGACGAGGCACTCGTTCACCTCGCCGACGATCTTCGGGCTCCAGTGCTCGCGGAAGAGCCCGAGCTTCTGGCGCAGGTTCACTTTGTCGATCATGACGTCCCTCCTCATCGCACCGGCGACAAGGTAGCACCGAGCCCGCGCGCTAGACTCAGGTCCCCTCGCATCCAACGAGAAGGAGACCGACATGGCCCTGACGCCCTCCACGATGATGCCGATCGGCACCCGCGCGCCCGACTTCGAGCTGCCCGACACGGTCAGCGGCAAGACGGTGAAGCTCTCTGACTTCGCCAAGAAGAAGGCGCTGCTCGTCATGTTCATCTGCAATCACTGCCCGTACGTCATCCACGTCCGCGACGGGCTCGTGAAGCTCGGGAAGGACTACGAGACGAAGGACGTCGCGATCGTCGCGATCAGCGCCAACGACCCGCGCACGCACCCCGACGACGCGCCCGACAAGCTCGGCGCGGAATCGAAGCGCCTGGGCTACCGCTTCCCCGTGCTCTTCGACGAGTCGCAGGATGTCGCGAAGGCCTACCGTGCGGCCTGCACGCCCGACTTCTTCCTCTTCGACGAGAAACAAAAGCTCGTCTACCGCGGCCAGTTCGACGGAAGCCGCCCGGGCAACAACGTGCTCGTCACGGGCTCGGACCTGCGCAGTGCGATCGAGGCGGTCCTCGCCGGCAAGCCGCTCGCGAAAGAGCAGAAGCCGAGCCTCGGCT
>JBJXFB010000167.1:0-73686 GCA_046155895.1 Planctomycetota bacterium
GTCGCACGACGACGCGACGCTGCTGCGATCCCGCAAGAACTGACCTGGTACCGTATTCCGGTTGGTACCGTATTCCGGTTCACAGCTCCGCGACGACCGATCGTCCTCCCGTTCTCCGCGCTAGGTCGGCCCACAGCTGCCGCTTTCCCCACGGGGCGTCGACGAGGATCGAGTCGAACGCGACCTTGCGGAACCGGTTCCGCTCGACGAGCAGCTCGATCATGAGCTCCAGGTTCCAGCGGTGCCCGCCCGTCGGCACGCCGTCCGTCAGCACGAGGATCGTGTCGACTCCGGGGTCCTCCATCGCGAGGAGCGCCGCGTCGTAGAAGTTCCCGCGACCGCTCTGGTTGCAACGCTCGAAGAAGTCGAGCGCGCGCTTCACGGTGCTCTTGTCGCTCGACTGCAGCCGCTTCTCCCACGGGATCGGCTCGTTCGTGTAGGGCATCACGTTGAAGCCCGTGCCCGGCGGCAACGCCTCGAGAGCCTCGCGCAGCTTCACGTCGAGCACCTGCTTGCGCGTCTTCTCGCCGATCTTCGTCTGCCACGTCGATCCCGAGAAGTCGATCAGGAAGCACACGCGGTCCGAGATCAGGTTCATCCCGGCGAAGGACACGTTCGTCTGCGAGATCGGTCCGAGGCGCAAGCCGCCTTCGCCGGTCGCGAGGCGCCCCTCGATCTTCTGGGCCCAGGCCCTCCACTTCTCCGCGTCGAGGCCGAAATCCTCGCCCGAACGCGCGCGCAGGTAGGCCTGGATCCCCCACTTGAGCCGCCCGCGCTCCTCGACCTCCATCCGCCGCACGAGCGCGAGGATCGCGGCGCGCGAGGACTGCGCCTGGAGATTTTCGATCGCCTGTACGCGCACCCGCGGATCGGAATCGTCGAGCAGGCGCGAGGAGATCGTCAGGCATTCCTGCTCGGGCCAAGTCCCCACGGCGACGAGCGCGGCGCAGCGGAGCGCTCCATCCTTCTCCTCGATCCACTCGACGACCATCGCGCGCGCCTCGAGCGGATCGATCGCGTGTGCAGCCTGGAGCGCGGCTCCGCGCAGCTCCGGATCCCCGCGCGACCGCGCGATGCGGTCCGCGGCGCGGTAGGCCTTCCCGACCTCTCCCGCAAGTCGTTTCGCGCGCGCCAGGCGTTCGACCGACCACAGGATCGCCCGCGTCGTCTCGGATTCGCGCACGTCGCCGTGCACGATCCCGCGAGCTAGCTCCTCGGCGTCCAGCTCGATCGGCATGCGCCCGAACGACTCCGCGACGCGCAGCCGGACCCAATCGTCCTTCGCCCGGAGCCCCGCGGGCCCGAGGAGGTCCGCCGCGAGCTTCTTGTCCGTGATCTGGCCGAGAACGACCTGCGCCTCGTCCGCCACCATCGGGTCGTCGTCCCCGAGCGCGCGCACGACGAGGTCCCAGGCCTTGCGCTCGTTCAGCGCGGCGAGCTTCTTGACCACCGAACGCCGCGTCTCCGGCCGCGGGGCGCGCAGGTCGCGCTCCAGATCCGAGAGGCTCCCGGGCCGGTTCCCCCCCTCGTCGCCGCTCCCAGCTTGCTCGCGATCGTCCCGCTTCCGATCCTGCCGCCCGGAGGTCGAATGGGCCGGATCGGGAGTTCCCACCGGGATCGTCGTGAGAGCGAGCGCCACCCAGAACGCGCGCTCGGCGAGGAGAGAGAGGATCGGCTGGTGCATCGGGTCGGAGGCGGGCCTCCGCATCGGAGCGCGCCTGCGCATGGGGAGCGACGAGGGCTGCCGGAGGCGGTGTCGGGGTGAAACTGTTTTTTTTTCGTCGCGGACGCCGCGCGGCGGAAGAACCCGCCGACGCGGGCTAGAGTGGTCCGCCCAACCACTCCGATGCTGCTGCACGCGCTCCTGATCCCCTTCCTCCTCCCCGCTCCGCTCTCCCCCCAGCAGCTGCCGCTGGAAGGAATCCACGAGCACGGCCACGGCGAGGACTTCACGTCGATGCTGGAGCACCGCGCCTTCCCCGATCTGGCACGGTGGAAGGAGCGCCATCCCTGGCGCGTGGGGACCGAGCTCCGGAAGTTCGTCCTGCGGCTCGGGGACGAGCGCGCGAAGGGCGACGTCCAGCTCGAGCGCAAGTGGAACATGCACGCCGCGTTCCTGGCGGAGGCCATCCACGGTGAGGTCACCACCGCCTGGCTGATCACGGTCCACAACTACGACGTCGAGGCCCGCGCGCTGTTCGACACGGTGCGGAGGGGGCTCGCGGACATCGCGGCGTCGGTCCAGTCGGGACCGGAGATGACGGACGAGGCGATCCTCGGAGAGATCGACGGCTTGCGGGCGCCCATCGCGCCTCCGTGGTGCTTCGAGAGCTGCCTCGAGGAGCTGACGCGGATCGCGGAGGCCGCGCAGGCGAAGGGGCGGGGGAAGGCCGCGGTCGCGCTCGCGCGCGAGGTGCAGACGATCGCCGACAGGACGCACGACGGCGAGATCGCGCTGTGGTGCGCGACGTTCCTGCTGCGGGCGGAGCAGGCAGCGGGACGGAAGGCGGAGGCGAGCGGTCAGGTGCGCCGTCTGCTGGAGGCCGCGGGTGCCGTCGAACGGCTCCCCGCCGACTTCGAGGGCCTGCTCACGGAGATCCAGAAGTCCTTCACCGACGAACCGGGAGTCGCCGTGGGGGTCCAATCGCTCCGCGCGGTGCGCCTGGAGCACGAGGAGAACCTCGTCGAGGCGCTCGCGCTGTGGAAGACGGCGCTGAAGAGCTCGACGAGTCTGCGGCCCGCGATTCCGGAGCTGGAGCAAGTCGAGAAGGCTCTCTACGGACCTGATCCGGCGCGCCGCGGGGCTCTCGCCGCCGCGCGGATGGGACGCTACGACGATGCCCGGGAAATGGGGCAGGCTGCGTGCTGGAGGTCGCTGGAGGGTGAAACGATCCAGAACCTGGGACCTGCCGAGAACGGCCTGCTCACGGTGGTCGTCGATCGCGCCGCGACGGTGGTCGTGCTCACCCACAGCACACCGGAAACTCGCGGATGCATCGTCCCTGTCGGGGCGAACTCGGTGCGGACGCACGTCGAGCAGGTGCGGCAGAGCCTTCACAAGGTCGGCGCCGAGGCGGGGAAGCCTCCCACGATCCCGTTCGATCCGACTTTCGCGCGAGAAGCCTACGAGGCGCTGCTGCGGCCCCTGAACGTGCCTCTGCGCGGGCGCATCGGTGTCCTGGGGACACCCGAGTTGGCGCAACTTCCCTTCGGCGCGCTCGTCATCGACGAATGGCCGGGGCCTCCACCCAGACCCCGATACCTGGCCGAAGAGGCGACCTTTCTCCGGTGGTCGGAATGCAACGGTCTCCCCGAAGTCGACGACGCGACCCGGTCCGCCGTGAAGAAACGCCTGGATGAGCTGGCGGCGAAACCCGGAGAACTGGGCGCGGCCTTGAGAACCGTCCAGCTCGAGATGATCGAAGGCCGCGGTCCGCTCGGCGCGGCGCGCACGCATCCCTGGTATTGGGCGGACTTGGAGCTGGCGAGGCCGTAGAGCGCAGCGCGCGCCTTCCCGCCGCCCGCGCGCTCGCTAGGCTCTCCCGCTCGCGATCCGGCGCCGCACCTTGTCCCTCGCCTCCAGCTTCACCGCCCTCCGCCACCGCAACTACCGCCTGCTCTGGCTCGGCCAGATCTTCTCGACCACCGGGTCGATGATGCAGAACGCCGCGGTCCTCTGGCACGTGACGCAGCTCGTGCCCGAGAAGGACCGCCCGCTGGCGCTCGGCATGGTCGGCCTCGTGAAGGTCGTCCCGATCGTCGTCTTCTCGCTGATCGGAGGCGTCGTCGCCGACGCCGTCGACCGCAAGAAGCTGATGCTCATCATGCAGTGCCTGATGACGTTCTTCGCCGCCGCGCTCGCCTTCCTGACCTTCCTGCGCATCGAGGCGCTGTGGTCCGTGTACCTCTTCACGGCCCTGACGTCGGCGGCGAACTCCTTCGACGGTCCCGCGCGGCAGTCGATGATCCCCGCGCTGGTGCCGAAGAAGGACTTCCCCAACGCGATCAGCCTGAACACGATCCACTTCCAGTTCGCGTCGGTGGTCGGCCCCCTGATCTGCGGGATCGTGATCGCGACGCTCGGGGAGGCGTGGGTCTACACGCTGAACGCCGTGTCGTTCCTGGCGGTGATCTGGGCGCTGGTGCGGATGCGCGACATCCCCGCGCGCGCGCACGTGAAGGTCGACGTGAGCCGGAAGTCGGCCTGGGAAGGGCTCGCTTTCGTCTTTCGCTCGCCCATGATCCGCTCGACGATGCTGCTCGACTTCTTCGCGACCTTCTTCTCGACGGCGACGGGCCTGTTGCCGATCTTCGTGCAGGACATCCTGAAGGTGGGACCGCTCGAGTACGGGTTCCTGTCGTCCGCTCCGGCCGTCGGCGCGCTGTTCGCGGGCGCGTTCCTGGTGCACGCCTCCGATCGCATCGACTACCGCGGACGGACGCTGCTCTGGGCCGTGGTCGCGTACGGGGTCGCGACGATCGTGTACGGCATGTCGAGGAATTTCCTCCTGACCTTCGCCTCCCTCGCAGCGATCGGAGCGGCGGACATGGTGAGCACGGTGCTGCGGAACATCATCCGGCAGTTGACGACGCCCGATCATCTGCGCGGGAGGATGACGAGCGTCAACATGATCTTCTTCATGGGCGGCCCGCAGCTCGGGGAGATCGAGGCCGGCCTCGTCGCGAGCGCTTTCGGCGCGCCGTTCTCGGTGATCAGCGGCGGGATCGGGTGTCTCGTCGCGACGGGATGGATCGCGGCGAAGACACCGGCGTTGAGGCGCTATCGGCGCGACGATCCGGTGCTCGAGGCGGCGTGAGGGGATTTCGGCCTACGCCACCAGCAGATCCCGCGGCACCGCGAACCGCTCCACGCGCTCGCGCAGCTTCTGCCAGCGCTTCGCCACCGTGTCGTACTCGAGCTGCATGCGCTCCGCCACCTCCGCGTAGCCCATCCCCTCGAGTCCGCAGTGCAGGAACAGCCTCTGCTCGTCCTCCTCGAGCCCCTTCACCCACTCGAGCAGCACCTGCAGACCTTCGTGCCGTGCCATCCTCCGGCTGACCTCCGTCGCCGAATCCGGCACGTTCTGCAGCTGGAAGAGGCGCGTGGTCGGCCCGGCTCCCGCGCCTCCCGGCGCCGCGCGCTGCGCCTTACGGAACACCTCGAGCATCACGTTCTTCGCGATCTGGAACACCCAGGCGCGGAAGCTCGCGCCCTCCGCGTCGAACTTCGGAAACGCTTTCCACGCCCGGCACCACACCTCCGCGACGACGTCCTCGGGATCCACCTGCCCCCGCATCTCCGGCCGGATCCGCAGGCTCGCCCACGCGTGCACCGCCGGAGCGATCCGCTCGTACAGCTCCGCGAAGCGTCCCTCCTCGCCGCGCTTCGCGCCGCGAGCCAGATCGCGCGTCGAATCCCCCGCGACCGGCTCCTCCGTCCCGTCGGCCATCGCCGCGCATCCTAACACGCGCTTCTGGTCTAGAATCGATCTCCGTGCGCGAGCGCAACGAGTCCCACGGAGCCGACCTCTTCGACTTCGTCGACGAGTTCCTCTCCGATCGCGAGAAGGGCCGGGACCTCCCTCTCGCTCACTACCTCGCGCGTTACGCGCGCTGTCCCGATGAGATCGCGCGCGAGTACCTCGCGCTCAAGTCCCCCGGCGACGACGAACCGCGCTCGAACGTTCCCGGTGGTGACGTCGCGCCTGCGGTTTCGGGCGCGCGCCGCGTAGGCCCGTACCGCATCCTCGCCGAGATCGGGCGCGGCGGCCAAGGCGCCGTCTTCCTCGCGGAGGACACTCGCATCGCGCGCCGCGTCGCGCTCAAGGTGCTCGCGTCTCGCTTCGATTTGGTTTCGGAAGAACGCCGCCTCCGTTTCCGGCGCGAGGCCGAGGTCGTCGCGCGCCTCGAGCACCCCGGCATCTGCGCCATCCTCGACGCCGACATCGAAGGCGACACGCCCTACATCGCGATGCGCCTCGTCGAGGGGCGCTCGGTCGCGCAGCTCATCGCGGAAGCGCGCGCGAAGCCCGCAGCCGATCCCGAATCGACCTGGCCGCCGCGCCGGCCGCTCGAGATCCGCGGCGTCCTCCACCTCTTCGAGCGCGTCGCGCGCGCGCTCCACGCCGCGCACGAAGCCGGCGTCGTCCACCGCGACGTCAAGCCGGGCAACATCCTCGTCGCCCGCGACGGCGCGCCCGTACTCGTCGATTTCGGGCTCGCGCGCGACGAGCAGTCCGAGGTCGCGACCCTCACGCACTCCGGCGACGTCTTCGGCACGCCCGCGTACATGTCGCCCGAGCAGCTCGCCGGCGGCGGTGCTCCGCTCGACCGGCGGACGGACGTCTACTCGCTCGCGGCGTCGCTCTACGAGGCGCTGACGCTCGAGAGGCCCTTCGAGGCCCCGTCGCGGCCCGAGCTCTACCGCCGGATCCTCGAGGAGCCGCTGCGCGACCCCCGCGCGAGGAATCCCGCGCTCTCGGAGGACGTCCGCGTGGTGCTCGCGACGGCGCTGGAGCGCGACCGCGACCGCCGCTACGCGACCGCGCTCGAGTTCGCCGAGGACCTCCGGCGCATCCGCGAGTACGAGCCGATCCGCGCTCGGCCCGCCGGAGTCTTGCTCCGCTTCTCGCGCTGGACGCGCAGGCATCCCGCACTCGCCGTCGCGATCATCGGCGCGATCGTGGCGCTGTCCTCGGGCCTCGCGCTGACGCTCCACCTGCTCGACAAGGCCGACAGCGCGCTCGAGATCGCTCTCGGCCGCCATCTCGCCGAGCGCTGCGTCGCCCTGATCCCCGCGGATCCCGCCGCGGCGCTCGCCCTCGGCATCGAGGCGGCCGACCGCGAGATCCGCGAGACGGGAGCCGAGACCGGCGCGAACTACCTGACGCGGTCGGCTCTATTCGCCGCACTGGATGCGTGCTGGCTCGAGCGCGTGCTGTCGGGCGAACCCGGGCGGATCGTCACCGACGCGGCGGTCAGCCCCGACGGACGACATCTCGCGCTGGCCGCGACCGAGGACGATCCGAGGAAGCCGCCGATCCAGGTGGCTCGCCTGTACGACCTGGCCTCGGGCGACAGGCTCGTCGATCTCGCGGGCCATGGAGGCCGGATCGAGAGGATCTTCTACTTCCCCGACGGCGGACGGATCGCGACGGCCTGCGCCGACGGCCGCATCCGGGTCTTCGAAGCCCGCTCGGGATCTCTAGCGCGCGAGATGGACGCCGAAGACCCGATCGTCGCCGCCGATCTTTCGCCGGACGGCTCCAAGATTGCCGCGGTCGGGCTCGCGGGCCGCACGTCGATCTGGAGCACGGCGAGCGGTGAACGCCTGTCCGTCCTCGACCGCGGCGTGGACGAAGTCGAGTGGGCCAGATTCGTCACTCGCGCGGGCGACATCCTGCTCACGCGGTGGAAGTCCGGCAACGGGACGCTCTGGAACGGCAGCGTGGAGCTCGGGCTCGGCACCGGAAGCGGCCCTGTGACGACGGCCACGCTCGATCCGGCGCGCGAGCGGGTGGCCATCGGGTACATGGATGGCTCGGTGCTTCTCTTCGACGTCGCGGAAGGCCAACAGTCGCGCTCTCCGTTCCGTCTCGGCGGCCCCATTGCGCACCTCGCCTTCTCTCCGGACGGCGAGAAGCTGCTCGCGTCGACCGACAGCGGCGAGCAGGGCGACGCCGTGCTGATCGAGATCGCGACCGGCGCGCAACACGACCTGCGCGGACCCGAGGGCCGCAAGATCGTCCACGGGTCCTTCAGCCCCGACGGCTCGCGCGTGGCGACGGTCTCGTTCGATCGAACCGTCCGCGTGTGGGACGCCGCGACCGGCGCGGAGCTGCGCGTCCTTCCCTTGCGGGCCCGGCCCACGACCGTCCTGTGGACGAACGACGGGAACCGGCTGATCACATTGCACAACGACGCGCTCGCGAACGTCTGGTTCGCGCGCAACCGCGCGGATCTCTTCGACCTCGTCGGGCACGCTGGGCCCGTCGTGCGCGCGCGATTCGCGCCGGACGGCCGGTCCGCGCTGACGGCCTCGGCGGACGGAACGGCGCGAATCTGGGCCGTTCCAGCGCCGCGACCATCGCCTTCCGAAGTCGATCGCGAGCCGGGAGCGCTCCTCCACCTCCTGCGTCACGAGGGCGCGGTCGAGGACGCTTGCTTCTCGACGTCCGGAGAGCTCGTCCTCACCGCCTCGGCGGACGGGACGGCGCGCGTGTGGAGCGCGAGCGACGGACTTGCGCGCGGGGATCCGCTCCGCCATCCCGCGCGCGTCCTCTCGTGCGCGTTCGATCCGTCCGGCGAGCTGATCCTGACCGTGTGCGAGGACGGAAGGGCGCGCCTCTTCCGCCGCGGTTCCGGTGAGCCTCCGCGCGTGCTCCAATCCGAGCGCGGCGCGATCGTCTGCGCCGCGTTCGATTCGCGGGGCGAGCACGTCGCCTGCGGCACGGACTCCGCGGCGATCGACGTGTTCGACGCCCGCACAGGCGAGCGCACGCTCGAGATCGCGTTCCCGCGCGCGGGCCAGGCGCCCGCGGGCGTCGAATCGATTGCCTTCGATCCGCTCGGACGCGAGCTCGCCGCAGCCTGTGGAGATCAGCGCGTGCGCTTCTTCGACGCGCTCACGGGCCAGCCGGGGCGCTCGGACGTCGCCTTCAACGCGCGGCGGATCGCCTACGGCCCCGACGGATCGAAGCTGCTCGCGACCGGGCGCTTCGGCGGCGGCGCGGCCGGCGTGATCCGGGTGGGCGAGACGCGCGCGCCCGTGCTCGCGGCGGTCGCGCACACCGCGAGCGTCGTCGCGGGCGCCCTCGGCAGTGAGGGCGCCCTCGTCCTCACCTTCGCGCGCGACGGCACGGCACACGTGTGGGAATCGGCCACGGGCCGTCCGGTCGCCTACCGCAGCGGCGGCGGCGCGGCGATCCTCGACGGCGCCTTCGACGGCGAGACCTCGAATCCGCGCGTCATCACGGCCCGGGAGGACGGAACGGTCTCGATCTGGCCGGTCGATCCGCTCCCCGCGGCCCGCCTGCGCAAGCCGCGGGACCTGAACGTGCTCGAGAAGGAGCGCGAGCGGCGGCTGGCCCTCCCTCTGCGCTTCGATTGATCGAGAACGGATTTCCAGGAACCGGAGCCGCGCGCACTACGTCCTGGATTGCCGGTTCCGGCAGGCTCGGATAGCCTCGATTCGGGCGCGTCCGGACGGAGCCGCGACTCGATACGGCATCAGCATGCTCGCACGACGCGTTCTCCAGACAACGATCGGCCTGCTCGCCCCCTTCCTGCTCGGGCGGGACGCGTGGGCTCAGCAGGGCTCGATCAGCTTCTCGATCGACTGGCAAGGTCCCAGCGTCGGACTGCCTTCGAGCACACCGGGCATCCCGTTGACGGAGGGAGACATCCTCCTGCCCGCCTCCGGCCAGCCCGCGTTCGGGCCGTCGGCGAATCCGCAGATCTTCAGGAACGGCGGCCAGCTCGGCCTCACGCGATATCCGTTCTGCGTCGGCCACCAGGGAGGCACTCCCTGCGGGATCGAGGTCGACGCGATCTCCTACGGCAACGACGACCGGTTCCTGCTCACATCGCTGGCCACCCGCGTCTACTTCTCGGTGGAGGAGCGCGCCGCCGGGCACCCGGGCTCGGTCTTGACCCCCAGCGTGCGTTCGGAAGGAACGCTGACCGGCGTGCACGACATCAGCGCCGACGTGTTCGTCGCGCTCATGCTTCCGCCCGGCCCGCTGCCTCCCGGCGGGGCGCCGCCCGAGAACGTCGGGGTCCTCGACGGGAACGGCCTGATCAGCGGGTCGGGGGCGAAGTACAGGGGGCTGGGCCTGCGGGAGCCCAACGCGCCGACGATCCCGCCGGACGCGGGCGACAACCTCGACGCCCTGGCTCTCGGCGCGCTGCCCGGGCCGAACGGGCGCGTCTACTTCTCGCTCGACTCCTGCTTCTCCGACCCTTTCGGCTTCCCGAACAGCTGCTCCGCGCAATTCCAGGGCGTCGAGCCGGGCGCGATCCTCCGCAAGGACCTCGCGGGCGGGCTGACCGTGTTCGCGCTGGCGAGCCAGCTCGGGCTCGACCTCGCGGGCCCGGGGATGGACGACCTAGACGCCCTGATCCTCTGGGACAACGGAGACGGCATCTACCAGCCCGCTCTGGCCCCCTACGACTGGGTCGACGGGTCTTCCGACATGCTGATCTTCTCCGTCCGTCGCGGATCGCAGGTCGTCGGACAGTCGGACAGCATCTTCGGCATCCCGATCATGCCGAGCGACCTGCTCCTGCCGCCCTTCCCGGGCGCCGCTTCGCTGCTCGGACCTGGAAAACCCGGGGTCTTCATCGCGGGAGAGAACCTGGGCCTCTCGACCTCCAGGGCGGGCGGCGGCGGCTTGGTCGACGAGCTCGATGCGGGCGCGAGCAAGGACGAGCCGGTGTACGACTGCAACGGGAACGGAGTCGAGGACTCGGTCGACATCGCCAAGGGCTCCTCGCCCGACGCGAACGGCAACAGCATTCCGGACGAGTGCGAGATCACCTACAGCACCTACTGCGCCTGCAGCGCCGGCTCGGGCCCCTGCGGCAACGACGATCCGAGCGCGGGCTGCGCGAACTCGACCGGCGTCGGCGCGCTCCTCTCCTCGACGGGCACGACCAGCTACGAGGAGGACGATCTCGTCCTGACCGCGACTCAGCTGCCGGCGAACAAGCTCGGGATCTGGCTCATGGCGGCCGGGCAGACCTTCGCGCCGCTCGGCGACGGCATCCGCTGCGTGTCGAACCCGTTCAAGCGCTACGGCTCCTTCAACAGCGGCGCGGGAGGCACGGGTAGCAAGGGACCGGGGCTCGTCGCCAACTCGTGCGCGACCCTGCCGGCGGCGTACTGCATCGGCCCGGCGTCGACCTGGAATTTCCAGGTCTGGTACCGGAACGCGGCCGGCCCCTGCGGGACCGGGACGAACCTCACGAACGGGTTGAACGTGACCTGGACGCCCTGATTCCACCGCGACTTTCTGTGCGATTGGCTTCCAGACCTGCTCCCGCGGGTCACCTCCCTGTGCCTCCCCACACGACTCAACCCGGGGGAGACGGAGGAAACCATGAAAGCACGATCCCGCAGATTCGCCCGCGCGCTGAACGTCATGTTGCTGCTCGGAGCCGCGGTGTGCGGCACCGCAGCGACCGCGCACGCCCAGTACACGTTCTCGATCGACCGGCGCGGTCCGACCATCACCATCCCCGACTCGGTCACGGGCACCTGCATCACCGCGGGTGACATCCTCGCGCCGCCGCCGCCGGGCGGCATGCCCGCGTACGCACCGCCCGCTCTGCCCCCCCCCGGGAAGGCGATCCCAGCTGGGATGGTTCCCTTCCCCGGCCTCGCGATCCCAACCGGCATGGCGTGCCTGTGCGTCCCTCCTCCGGCCATGTGCCCGCTCGAGCTCGACGCGCTTTCCTACGGCACGGACTTCAACCCTGCGGGAGTCGTGCTGCCTCTCGCGGGTCGCTGGGTCTTCTCGGTCGACGAGTTCGCGGCCGGCATCCCCGGCGGACTCGCCCCCGACGTGGCGACGGAAGCAGCCCCGGGCGTGTTCGAGGCGGCGGCCGACGTCTTCGAAGCGCTCGGGATTCCGGGCGGGCCGATCCCGCCGCCTCCCGGGCCCGGCTCGGGCAACACGGGCCTGATCGACGGGAACGGATTCATCAGCCCGTCGGGTGGCCGCTACCCCGGCGTCGGACTCATCGAGCCCCTTCCTCCCGTCATGGGGCCGGCGGCGCCCGGCGACAACGTCGACGCGATCGATGTCGACACGCCGTTCGGGACCTTCCCCGTCTACTTCTCGCTCGACGCCGGGTTCTTCGACCCGCTGCGCGGCGTGCCGAACCTCGGGTCCGCGGCCGTGAACGGGTTCCCGCCCGCGGCGGTCCTGGTCACTCCCGGTCCCGGCATCGCGCCGATGATGTACGCGCCGCCTCCGGCGCTCGGGCTCGACCTCATGGGTCCCATGACCGACGACCTCGACGCTCTCGTCCTGATCGAGAACGGGATTCCCATGCTGCAGCTCGGGCCCGGCGGAGACGTCCTCTACTACTCCGTACGCCGTGGATCGGCGGTCATCGGGGTCCCCGACAGCCTCTTCGGCATCCCCATCGAGCCGGGTGACATCCTGACGCTCCCCGCGTTCGCGGGAGGGCCTCCGTCGATCTACATCGCGGCGGAATGGCTCGGCCTCGTTACGGCGCGGATGTTCGCTGTCCCCTTCGGCGACGATCTGGACGGCCTCGACTTCCGTGGCATCCCCGCGACGGGTGTTCCCTTCTGCATCGCCGACGGATTCCAGGTCGCGTGCCCGTGCGGGAACAACGGCGTCGCGCCGAACGGCTGCGCGAACTCGGTGAACCCGGCCGGCGCCAATCTGAACGCGGCCGGAGCCGCGTCGCTCGGGGCCCCCACGGTGACGCTCACGACGTCGGGAACGATGGCGACCTCGCTGTGCATCGTGGTCCAGTCGTCGACGCGGACGGCCGCGGTCCCCTTCGGCGACGGCATGCGCTGCTTCGGGTCTCCCTTCATCCGGTTGTACACGGGCAACGCGGCCGGCGGGACGTTCACCGTTCCCCCCACCGCCGGCCCGAGCATCCCGGCGCGAGCGGCCGCAGCCGGCGCACCGATTCCGCCGATGGGGATGCGCTTCTACC
Source organism: Planctomycetota bacterium (assembly GCA_046155895.1). Lineage (GTDB taxonomy): Bacteria > Planctomycetota > UBA1135 > UBA1135 > DASYPQ01. The sequence goes on from JBJXFB010000167.1 coordinate 12,700, forward strand.
AGACCTACTACCGCAATGGGGTGGCGTTCGCGTGCCCGTTCCCGGCGACTTTCAACGCCACGAACGCCTTCGCCATCCAGTGGTTCCCGTGACGTAGGTGAACCCTTTCATCCGGTGAGCTGACTCGGATCACGTCCAGAGTCGTGCGGGGCTGAGCTGGAACATACAGTTCGGCCTCGCACGGCCAGTGGGGCAGCGATGCGATGGGGGCACATCCGGGCGACTCTGGAGGATGTCCCGTTCGCCCCGCGGTCGCTCGTCTCCTGGCTCCGCGCCTACGTTCCGCCCGCTCCGCAGCAATTCCCCATTTACCTCGGCGCTGCGGACCCGCGGTTCCTCTCCCCCCCTCCAGGACGCCTCGCTCGCAGGCCCACGCGACGTCCTGGAAGTCGAGAACGCGGCCCGATGGAGAGAGATCCGGGAGTATCCCCGATTCCTGAAGCTCCTTCAGCTTCGGGCATGGCAGAGCCCCGCGCCGAGCCAGCCTCGGAGTCGATATTCAGCATCCGGCAGATGCGGGCGCGCCATGGGCGGCGTCGTGTAGGTCCGGCGTCGACAGGCTCCACGTTCCACCAGACGAACGGTGTGCGCGTGCGTCAAGGCGGGTGAACCACCCTACCGACGCGAGATTCACCAAATTCCACTTCGAGGAGAGACCATGAAAACGAGAACTGTGATTGAGACGACGAGTCGGGTAGGCGCGGGAGCATTGTTCGCCCTCGCGCTGGGGGCGCCGGCGGCCGGACAGATCACGACGCGCGCGAGCGTCGATTCGGCCGGGGTGCAGGGGGACGACGAGAGCAACCAGGCCTCGATCTCCGCCGACGGCCGCTACGTCGCATTCTCGAGCTTCGCCACGAACCTCGTCCCAGGCGACACGAACGCGTGGCGTGACATTTTCGTGCACGACCGCCAGACCGGCCAGACCGAGCTCGTGAGCGTCGACTCGGCCGGCGCCCAGGGGGATGAACATTGTTGGGCCCCGAGAATCACCCCTGACGGGCGCTTTGTGGTGTTCGTCAGCGCCGCCACGACCCTCGTTCCGGGAGACACGAACGCTGCAAGCGACCACTTCGTACACGACCGCCAGAGCGGCACGACCGAGCGCGTGAGCGTCGACTCGAGCGGTGCGCAAGTGAACTTCGAGAGCAAAGTCAAGCCTTCGATCTCCGACGACGGCCGCTACGTCGCATTCACGAGCTCAGCCACGAACCTCGTTCTGGGAGATACGAACGGTGTATGGGACATCTTCGTCCGCGACCGCCAGAGCGGTAGCACCGAGCGCGCGAGCGTCAGCTCGGGCGGGGCCCAGACGGACGGCCACAGTTCCTTGCGATTCGCGAATACGATGTCCGCCGACGGTCGCTACGTCGCGTTCGAGAGCGACGCCACGAACCTCGTTGCCGGCGACACGAACGCGGAAAGCGACATCTTCGTCCGCGACCGCCAGCTGGGGATCACCGAGCGCATCAGCCTCGACTCGGCCGGGATGCAGGGGAACGACTGGAGCGATTGCCCCTCGATCTCCGCCGATGGTCGCTACGTCGCGTTTCGGAGCTTCGCCACGAATCTGGTCCCCGGCGATACGAACGTGAGGACCGACATCTTCGTGCGCGACCGCCAGACCGGCAGCACCGAGCGCGTGAGCTTGACCTCTGCCGGAGCGCAAGGGACCCACCACAGCAACGGATTGCCCGCGATCTCTTCCGACGGCCGCTACGTGGCATTCGGCAGCTTCGCCGCAAACCTCGTCCCCGGGGATTCGAACGGTACCACCGACATGTTCATCCGCGACCGCCAGCTCGGCACGACCGAGCGCGTGAGCGTCGGTCCGGGCGCCGCCCAAGCGAATGACTGGAGCTTGGGGGACGCCCCCTCGATCTCCTCCGACGGCCGCTTCGTGGCCTTCGAGAGCGATGCCAGCAACTTGGTCAGCGGAGACACCAACGGAGTCGACGACATCTTCGTACGCGACCGCGAAGTCATTCCCTTCACGACCCTTTGCCATCCTGGCGTCGGAGGCGTGATCAGCTGCCCCTGCGGTCAGCCGGCGAATCCGACGGGGGGCTGCGCCAACTTCGGCGCTGGCTCCACGAGCGGGGCCGTGTTGAGCGCCAGCGGCGCCGCGTACGTCGCTGCCGACTCGGTACTCTTGACGACGAGCAACCACCGCAGCCCCGCAGGCGGCGTCTTGAACGTGTTCTTCAGCTTCAAGCCGGGGACGGTGACCACGGGCGTGGCGAGCGGCGCCGGCGTGCGCTGCACCAGCGGCGGAGACCTGAAACGCCTCTACACCCTGCAGGTGTTCGGCGGATCCGGTTCGAAGCCGGGCATGGGCGACTCGAGCGTCAGCGCCCGTTCGGCCTCGCTCCCCGGTCATGCGATCGTGGCTCCCGAGACACGCTACTACTTCAACGTCTACCGCGACGGACAGGCGTCCGGTCCCTGCGGCAGCAGCGCGGTCAGCACGAACCTGACGAACACGGTTTCTGTCAGCTGGGTTCCGTGACATGGGTGGACCTGTCAAGCCCCTGAGCTGACACGGATCCTGTATGACGTAGCCGTCCCCGGGTCAGCCCGGTCTCGCGAGAGATCGAGATCCTCCGGGCCCGAGGGAGAACTAGGGTGGCGCCGTGCGAGCGGCGCCACCCTCCTTTGGCTTACGATGTCCCGTCGATGGCCTCACGCTGCACCGGGACGAAGCCCCTCGCAGACCTGCCGCTTCCGATCCTGGAGGAGCAGCGATCCGCGATCCGGAAATCGAAGTCCGGCAAGTGGCGTGCGATCGTCCTGCTCCTCGTCCACGTCCTGCTCGCGGCGCACATCGGGCACTGGATGGCGACCGGCGAGTCGCTCTCGCCGCTCGAGCCCTCCGAGGCGATGCGCTTCTCGCAGCAGTCGATCGTCAATGCGGGGTTGATCTTCTTCGTCCTGACGATCGGCAGCACGATCGTCCTCGGCCGGTGGTTCTGCGGATGGGCCTGCCACGTCGTCGCCCTGCAGGACGGGAGCCGCTGGCTGCTCGCGAAGATGGGGATACGGCCCCGGATGGTGAACCTCGGGATCCTCGGCACCGTGCCGTGGATCGCGTTCACCTACATGTTCCTCGCGCCGCTCGCCCAGCGCCTCCTCCACGGGCAGGACGTCTCCGTGCGCGGCACGGAGCTCACGACCCAGGCCTTCTGGGAGACCTTCCCCGGCTGGCCCGTCGCGCTCGTCACGTTCTTCGTGTGCGGCTTCGTGGCCGTCTACCTGCTCGGCTCGAAGGGCTTCTGCAACTACGGCTGTCCCTACGCCGGGATCTTCGGGCTCGCCGACCAGCTCGCCCCGATGCGCATCCGCGTCACCGATGCCTGCGACGGGTGCGGCCACTGCACGGCGGTCTGCACGAGCAACGTCCAGGTGCACCAGGAGGTGCGCGACTACGGCGCGGTCGTCGATCCGGGATGCATGAAGCACCTCGACTGCGTGAGCGTCTGCCCCAAGGACGCCCTCTACGTCGGCTTCGGGATGCCGGCGATCGCCGCGAAGCCGCGCGCTCCGCTGAAGGCGGTTCCCGGGGACAGCCTCGCGGGAACGCTGCTCGACTTCGGGCTCATGGCTGCGTTCTTCACCGCCTCCTTCGCGCTGATGCTCGATTTCGACGAGGACCTCTCGCGGATCCCGGGTGTCCAGAATCTGCTCGTCGTCCTCGTGGCGCTCTCGCTCGCCGTCACGGTGGTGTTCCGCGGCAAGGCGCGCCGGAAGCGCGAGTATGCGCGTGCGGAGGAAGTCCTGCTCGCAGCTGGGTTCCTCCTGACGATGTACGCCTTCCGAGGATACAAGGATTGGGTTCCGCTCCTCTTCGCGCTCGGGCTCTCGACGATCCTCGCCTACGTGGTGGTGCAGATGCTGCGCGTCGCCTACCGTTCCGACGTGAAGATCCAGCGGCACGTCCTGCTCTCCGCGGGGAAATGGAGGAGCGCCGGGACGGTCTTCGCGGTCTCCCTGCTCCCGATCGGCGCGCTCGGGGCGTACGCGGGTTGGTCGCGTCACGAGCTGCGCTCCTCGTACGAGGACGGCATCCGGGAAGCGCAAGCCGGCCGCTTCGAGCCGGCGATCGAGCACCTCCGGCGCGCCGTCGAGCTCGAACCGCGCTACAAGGACGCGCAGAGCAAGCTCGCGAGCCTCCTGTGCGACGTCGGCCGCCTCGACGAGGGGATCGCCGAGTACGAGTCGGTTCTCGCGAGGGCTCCCCACGCGGTCGAGCCGCGAGCCCTGCTCGGCTTGGCCCTGTTCCGCAAGGGAGATCTCGCCCGCGCGCGTGCCGAGCTCGAGCGGGCCGTGGCCGAAGCTCCCCTGCACCCCGACCTGCGCGGGATGCTCGCGGAGGTCTGCGCGGGACTCGGCGACCTCGAAGCGGCGCGGCGGCACGGCGAGGAGGCCCAGCGCCTGCGCGCGACGCCTCCTCCCTCTCCCCACTAGCATGAAGACACTCGTCATCGCCGCTTGCTCCGTGCTCTGGCTCGGCACGGCCATTCCCGCTCCCGACGCCGAGTCGGATGCCTTCACGGCGGCCTACGGGCTCAAGACGAAGGGTCAGTCCGCCCAAGCTGCCGCGGCCTTCGAGGCCATCGCGGCGGCCTATCCGGAGTCTCCGCGTCTCGGCGAGGCTCTCGTCGAGGCGGGGGTCGGATGGTTCGCCGTCGGGAAGAGCCGGCAGCTGCTCCACCGCTCGAATCCGCAGAGCGACGAGGCGTTTGGCAAGGCCGCCGAGCTGTTCGCGCGCGTCAGCACCGACCGGAAAAGCGACCCGGCCGCCGGTCGAGCGCAGTACATGCTCGGCTCGACCGCGCTCTTTCAGGGCGACCTCGCCGGCGCGGAGAACGCGTACGGAGCCGTGCTCGAGAAGTTCCCCGGCGACCCGAAGTACGCTCCGAAGGCGCTCGAGCGCCGCGCGACGGTCCGACGCCACCTGCTCCAGGACGACCTCGCGCTGGCGGACCTGCGTCTCTACCTGGAGAAGTACCCGCAGGGCGAGGAGACGGCCTCCGTCTCGCGCTACATCCAGTTCGCGGCGATGAACGGCAAGCCGGCGCCCGCCCTCGATGCCGAAGTCTGGGTGCAAGGCGGCCCGCACTCGATCGACAAGCTGCGCGGGCGCGTGGTCGGCGTCTACTTCTTCGCGACCTGGTGCGAGAAGTGCGAGGCCGAGCTCCCGTTCCTGCTCGATCTGGAGCGCCGGCTGTCGCCCGCTGGCTTCGTCCTCGTCGGAGTGATCGACCACAACAAGGGGCAGACGGTCGAGTCGGCCAAGAAGTATTGCGGGGAGCATCGGATCCCCTTCGCGGTGATGATGGACAAGGGAAGCACGATGAAGGCGTACTCCGGGCAGGTCATTCCCGAGCTCATCCTGATCGACAGGGAGGGGCGCGTCCGCTGGCACGATCACCCCGCCAGCCTCTCGGACTACACGATCGAGACGCTGCTCGGCGAGGAGAGTTCTTCGAAGGCTCCCGGCTCGCCCAAGTGAGCGGGTCGACCAGGATCTGCGTCTTCTGCGGCGCGCATTCCGGAGCTCGACCGGTGTTCGCGCGCGCGGCCCGCGACCTCGGCGCCGCGCTCGCCGGTCGGGGCATTCCGCTCGTTTTCGGCGGCGGATCCGTCGGCCTGATGGGCCAGGTCGCCGACGGCGCGCTCGGAGCGGGAGGCGCGGCGATCGGGGTGATCCCGCAAGCCCTGGTCGACCGAGAGCTCGCGCACGAGGGCCTCACCGAGCTCCACGTCGTCACCACGATGCACGAGCGCAAGGCGAAGATGGTGGAGCTCTCCTCCGCGTTCATCTCGCTCCCCGGAGGCCTCGGGACGCTCGACGAGACCTTCGAGATCCTGACCTGGGCCCAGCTCGGCTTCCACGCCAAGCCAGTCGGCCTCCTGAACGTCGACGGCTACTTCTCTCCCCTGCTCGCCTTCCTCGACGGCGCGGTGAGCGAGGGTTTCGTTCCCGCGGCCAGCCGAGTTCGATGGATCGAGGAGACGGATCCGGAGCGGCTGATCTCGAGGCTGCTCGAATCGCGGTGACGGGCCGGGTCAGCGCCCGGACATCGACTGCTTCTCGACCCGCGCCTGCTTGAGGAGCACGTTCCGGTAGCCGGCGAGCTCGATCGGCGCGGGTCGCGCCGTCCGGATTTCGCGCTCCAGCTCGGATTCCACCTCCTCGATCGCCACGCGACGCATCGACGCGAGCTGGAAGACGAACCACTGGTTGCCGTACTGCAGAGGATCGGTGATCTCGAGTGGAGCGAGGGCCGTCACCGCCGCCGCGACGTTCGCAGGCCACCGGTCCGGCCGGAAGCGGTCGCGCATCGCTCCCCCGGCGTCCCGCGTGAGCGGATCGTCGCTCGCGGCCCGCGCGAGCGCCGTGAAGTCCTCCCCCGAGCGCAGACGCGAGACCAGGGCCTCGGCACGCCGCCGCGCCGCCGTGGACGCTTCTTCCAGGAGCTCCTGCAGCTCCTCGCGCGATAGACCTGGGCGCAGCTCGGGAGCCTGGGCCGTGCAGACGATGATCCTGACCTCACGGCGGATGCCGTCCGCCCCGAAAGAGTCCGTGAACCGGGCGCGAACCTCCTCGGGTCGGACGGTGCGCTCGCGCATGAAGAGAGCTTCGGTGATCAAGTCGATCCGGGAGCGCCGCGCGATCCGTCGGACGAACGACTCCTCGCTGCGCCCGCCGAGCTCGAGATAGGCGATCCACGCCTGCCGATCGCCGTGGTAGCCCCGGTCGACCAGCGCTTCGATGGTCTCGCGCGTCCGCTCGGCGACGAGCGCCTCGTCGGCCACGACGCCAGCCTCGCGCGCACGCTTCGAGAGGAGCCACTCCGTCACGAACCGATCCACCGACGACTCGCCGACCGCGTCGAGGAGCCAGCGCGCGTACTCGGCGCGCGCCACGGGCTCGCCGTCGATCTGGATCACGGGTTCCAGCGAGTCCGGCCATTCGTCGCCCGCGGGACCTTCGAAGAGCGCGGGGAGGATGCGGACCTCTAGGCCCTCGCGCAGGCGATCGTGCACGAGGCCGATCTCGTACGGTTCCGGACCGCGGGCCACGAGATCGGCCTCGATCTCGTTTCGCACCCGCTCGAGAGGGGTCGTGTCGACCGAGCGCACCTCGACCAGCCACCAGCCTCCCCGCCCGTAGATCGGGGGCGAAATCTCCCCTGGTGCGAGGGCCTCCAGCGCGTCGAGGAACGACACCGGCCACCCGACGTGGCTGAAGCCGCCGCTCGGCTTCCCGCGATGCTCGCGCGTGTCGAGGTCGTCGCTCGCGTGGGAAGCGACGATGCCGAAGCTCTCGCCCTTCAGGACGCGCTCGCGCGCGGCGAGCGCCCGGTTCCGCCCCTCCTCCATCGCGGCCTCCCGGCCCGCCTTCCATTCCTCGCGGCTCATGTCGGCCCGGCTGGGAACCACGACCTTGAACTGCATCATCGCGAGGTCGTAGCGGCGCCCGTTGCGGCCGTGCCGGAGCTCCCACTCGCGGCGGATCAGGTGCTCGGGCACGACTCGATCGCGCGCGGCGATGGCGCGTGCCTGCATCTCGGGGCGGTTCTCGACGAAACGCTGCCGGCGCACGCCTTCCTCGGTGCGGCCCGTCCGCTCGAGCTCCGCCAGCCAGTCCTCCCGGCGGCCCAGGAAGGCGCCGGCGATCCTCTCCTGGAACTGCCGCTCGACCTCGGCCTCGACTTCCTCGTCCTCGACGAGGATCCCGAGCCTTTTCGCCTCGCGATCCGCCACCCAGAAATTCTCCGCGAACTCCTGCGCCTGGTGCTCTCCCTCCACCTCGAGGAGCCACTTCCCGAACTCGTCGAGCGAGACGTCCTGGTCCTCGATCCGCAGGAACGGCCCCGCCGCGATCTGGGCGGAAGGGCGAGGTTCCTGGAGGGAGGGGAAGGCGAGCGGCAGGAGGAGTCCGAGGAGCATCCCCGGAAGTATGACGCCTTCCGCGTTCGCGCGGAGGGTTATGCTCCCGGCGCGATGCCCGCAGCCGGTCTCGCCGCCTCCCGCCCGCCCTCCGGTCGAGCGATCCTCCTCGGGTGGATCGTCGCGGTCCTCTGTGTGGCCTTCGGAACGGCGCTGCGGGCGCACGTGGCGCTCACGGACCCGAACTTCGACCGGGAGAGCCCGGTCGGGTTGCTGAAGAGCGATCCGGGGCTCCTCTACTACTTCACGGAGAGCATCGTGGCCGCGGGTGGACGGCCGCCGGCGGATTTCCGGGCCGATCCGCGCGTGGAGCACCCCGAGGCCGTGGACATCCCCGCCAAGTTCACCGTCGGGCAGGAGTTCGCCGTCGCGTGGGGCTACCTCCTGCTCGGGAGAGGAATGCCCCTGCACGTCTTCTCGGTCTGGATCATGGCGGTTTGGGCCAGCCTCTCGGCCCTGTGCGTCTTCGGACTCGCGCTCGAGCTGACCGCGAGCGCTCGCTGGGCGGTCCTGGCCGCCGCGCTCCATGCCGCCATGCCGGCGAGCTACCGGACGATCGGCTGGATCCTCATGAGCGAGGACTTCAGCGTGCCCTGGTTCGCCCTCCACCTCTGGCTCATCGTCCGGGCGGCGCGCGTTCGGAGCCCGGTCTCGATCCTCCTCGCGAGCTTCGCGCTCGGCGCGGCCGTCTCGACCTGGCATGCGATGAGCTTCGTCTTCGCGCTGGAGGCCGCGTGCGTCTTCGCGTGGTTCCTGCGCACCGGGCGGAACCCGCTCGAAACGCGGGCGGCGTGGATCTTCCCGATCATCCTGCTCGCCTTCTCGTCGCTCGTTCCCGTGCTCCGGAGCACCGCGTTCGCGCTGTCGATCCCCATGCAGATGACCTGGGCGCTCGGAGCGGCGGCGCTGTGGCCGAGAAACGGCCAGCGCGCCGCGGCGATCGCCGTCTGGGTCGTCCTCGCGGCCGCGGCTTTCCTGTGGTCGCGGATCTCGGGTGCGGGGATCGGAGATTACGGACACGTCTTCTCGCTCCTCGTGCACAAGGTCCGGCATCTCGGGATCCTGCCGGACGATCCCGGCGTGCTCCCGATCGAGACGCGGATGATGTGGCAGGGTCCGTTCGCCACCCTGGGGCTCGAGGCCGGGCTGCGGTCGCTCGGCATCGGGGCGCTCGCGATCGTTCCCGCGCTCGCGTACGCCTGGCGAGGCCTCCGGGAGGCGCGGGGAGAGCCCGGAGTGCTCGCCAGCGCGTTCGCGTGCGTCTCCCTCCTCTCGGCTTGGCTCATCGAGCGCACCGTTCTGCTCCCGGGGATCCTCCTCCCTTGCGTCGCCGCCTGGTCGATGGCCCGATTCTCCCGATCCCGGCCTCGAGCGATCCTCGGCGGCTTGGCGCTCCTCGCCTTGATCCTGCAAGGCGTCGAGACCGTGCGTTTCCTGAAGGCACGTCCGCTCTCCTGGTACTTGCCGGTGCAGAGGCAGGCGGAGATCCGCGCGCTCGTCGAGGCGATACCGACGCTCGTCCCTGAAGGCGAAGCGATTGCCTCGGACTTCATGAACTCCACTGCGATCCTCGCTCACACGGGTCGCGGGATCGTCTTCCAGCCGAAGTGGGAGTCGAAGCGGAGCCGCGAGCGGGCCGCCGAGTTCCTGACCTCGTTCTTCCACGGCACGCCCGAAGAGCTGAAGTCGCTGCTCCGGGACCGCTTCCGCTGCCGCTACGTGGTCTTCGATCGCTTCACGCTGGGGATCCTGCAGGCCTCGCGCTACGCGGCTGGGATCCCGGCCGACTGGGATGGCCCCGAGCCGGGGACCTGCGCGGCCGCGTTTCTCGCCCAGGACGAGGAGAGCCTGCGAGGCGTGCCGGGATACCGCCTGCTCTACCGGAGCCCCGCCTCGATTCGTCAGAGCGACGGGTCGCCCGCGGACTTCTTCCGCTTGTACGAGGTCGTGCCCTAGGATCCCCGTTCCGAGAGCGCCCTGGAGCCGGCGCGGCGGGTCCCTAGGATCAACGATTCACCAAAATTCCGCGAAGAGACTGCCCCTCCCCAACCTCGGGAAGCGGACTCTGGATCCCCCCAGGAGCCGAACAGGCCATGTTCAACATCATCCCCAAGGAGACCGTCTTCTTCGACCTCTTCGAGAAGGCGGCCGCGAACGCCCACGCCTGCACCGGGGAGCTCGTGACCTTCCTCGAGCGCTTCGACGATCTCGGGAATCGCGCGAGGCGGGTGAAGGACCTCGAGCACATCGGCGACGAGCTGACGCACGAGACGATCGGGCAGCTGAACAAGACCTTCATCACGCCGATCGATCGCGAGGACATCCACGAGCTGATCTGCCGCGTCGACGACATCCTCGACCTCGTCGACACGGCGGTCGATCGGATTGTGCTGTTCAGGATCGAGAAGCCGATCCCCGCTTCGAAGGAGCTCGCCCAGTGCCTCGTTCGCTCCACCGAGCTGATCCGGGACATGATGCCGCTTCTGCGCAACATGAAGGACGCCGACATCGTGCGTCAGAAGGTGCGCGAGGTTCACCGGCTCGAAAACGAGGCCGACCGCATCGAGCGGAGGGCGCTGGCGAGCCTCTTCGAGGACGGCGATGACCCCAAGTACATCATCAAGTGGATGAGCATCGTCGAGAACCTCGAGACCGCGACCGACCGGTGCGAGGACGTCGCCAACGTGATCGAAGGGATCGTCCTCAAGAATGTCTGAAGCCTGGCTGGTCTGGTCGATCATCGCGCTCGCGCTCGCGTTCGATTACATCAACGGCTTCCACGACGCGGCCAACTCGATCGCGACGGTCGTTTCGACTCGGGTGCTCTCGCCGCGAGCGGCGGTCGCCTGGGCGGCCTTCTTCAACTTCATCGCCTTCCTCTTCTTCGGCCTCCACGTGGCCAAGACGATCGGCAAGGGCACCGTCGATCCGGAGTACGTCACTCTCGCCGTGGTCACGGCCGGACTGGTCGGCGCGATCGTCTGGGATCTCCTGACGTGGTGGTGGGGCCTGCCCTCGAGCTCTTCGCATGCACTCGTCGGCGGGCTGGCCGGAGCCGCGATCGTCGCGGCCGGACCCAAGGCGCTCGTGGCCGCCGGCCTGGTCAAGATCTCGATCTTCATTTTCGTGGCCCCGGTGCTCGGGCTGGCCATGGGATTCCTGCTCATGGTCGCCACCTACTGGATCTTCCGGCGAGCACCCGCGAACCGCGTGGGCAAGTTGTTCAAGCGGCTCCAGCTTCTCTCCGCCGCGGCCTACAGCCTCGGTCACGGCGGCAACGACGCGCAGAAGACGATGGGGATCATCTTCGTCGTGCTCATCGCCTCCGGCCGACTCCCCCACGATCAGGCCGAGCCGCCGATGTGGGTGGTCCTCGCCTGCCACGGGGCGATGGGACTCGGGACCCTGATGGGCGGATGGCGGATCGTGAAGACGATGGGGCAGAAGATCTGCAAGCTGCAGCCCGTGAACGGATTCGCCGCGGAGACCGCGGGCGCGCTGACGCTCTACGGAGCGACCGCCCTGGGGATCCCCGTCTCGACCACGCACACGATCACCGGCAGCATCATCGGTGTCGGCGCGACGAGGGGACTCCACACCGTGAAGTGGGGAGTGGCGACGCGCGTGGTGTGGGCTTGGGTCCTCACCATCCCCGCTTCCGCCGCGGTCGGAGCCGGGACCTGGTGGGTCTTCTCCTGGTTCGGCTGGAAATGACCTACTTCGGCGGCGACTCGTTGCCGTCGACGTAGCCCAGTCCCCTGAGCCGCTCCATCTGCTCCTGGCTCAGATCGGGCGGACGGAGCTTGGGAGCGCGTGCCCTCCAACGCTCGATCTCCCGCAGGAGACGATCCCTCGTTTCCGGCTTGGTCCCGGCCAGGTCCACGTCCTCGAGCGGATCCGCGGCCAGGTCGTGGAGCATCGCCGGTACCGGAGCGTCCTCGGGCAGATGGAAGAACCGCCGAGGGTAGAGGACCAGCTTGCTGCGCGAATCCTCGATCACGGCGCTCGTCTGGTGGCCGTAGGCGAAGACCCGGTCGTGTCCCGGGTCGCGGCCGCCCCACAAGCTCCGCCCTTCCATGCCGTCTCGCGCGGGCAGTCCGAGCGCGTCGAGGATCGTGGCACCGATGTCGAGATTCGCGGTCAGATCGTCCTCGACGACTCCGGAGGGCACTCCGGGCCCCGCCAGGATCAGCGGCGTGTTCCACAGATCGTCGTAGTACCAGGGTCGATGGCCGCGGCCGAACAGGTCGAGCACGCCGTTGGGGAGGCCGCCCTCCTTCTCCACGATGGTGTCGACGATCAAAGGCTGCTGGCGGTGCTCGTACAGCATCTCGCCATGGTCCGCGCACAGGATGACGAGCGTGTCCGCGAGTTCCCCGGCGCGCTCCAGCTCCGCCAGGATCCTCCCGACTCCGTCGTCGACCGCGAGGACTTCCCCGTCGTAGCGATTGCTGTCCTGCGTGGCGCTTCGGATCGATTCCTCGAGCGTCGGGATCGGACGCGCGGGAGACTTCGCGGCGGCTTCGTCGTAGGCCCCGAGCAGGTGGTCCGCCACCCGCTCGTGGTCGAGACGCGGCTCGTGGAAGACGTCGTGCGCCGCGCCGGGTTCGTACGGATGGTGCGGGTCGATGAACTGCACCCACGCGAAGAACGGTTTCTCCCCTCGTTCCCCGCGCGATGCATGCCACGTCGTGAAATGGCCGGCGAGAGTCAAGGCGTCGGCGCCATTCGCATCGACGAACACGTCGTACCCGCGCCCGAATCCCGAGGCCTGGCCGAGGACTCCGTTCGCGATGAAGCCCGCGGTCTCGAACCCGGCCTGGCGCAGGAACTCCCCGAGGACCGGCGCGTCCGGAGGCAGGGCCTTGATCTCGTCGACGATGCTCTTGCCCGTCATCATCGAGACCATCGAGGGAAGCGTCCAGCAGGCCTGGGAGTAATTGCGCCGGTACAGCGTCCCCCGGCCGGCGAGGCGGTCGATGTTCGGCGAGGTCGGCCGCGGATACCCGTAGCAGGAAAGGCGGTTCGACCGCAGCGTGTCGCCCACGAGCAGAAGAACGTTCTTCGGACGAGGTCCTCTCGACTCGGACCCTGTCGGATCGCCCGAACAGCCGGCCCAGCTCGTCGCGGCCGCGGCGAGAAGCACCGCGCAGACGACTCCGGCGCGCGCGGAACTGTTGCTCTTCCTCATGGATCTCGCAGTAGGGCCCCAGCCTACCACGTTGGGTTGCGAAGCCCGGAGCGCTCCGCGGCGAAGAGGATCGCGGCGACGAGGTTCTCATGCGAGGCCTTCCCGCGTCCGGCGATGTCGAAGGCGGTCCCGTGGACGGGGCTCACCCGCAAGTAGGGAAGGCCCGCGAGGACGGTGACGCCTTCCTCGTGCGAGAGGAGCTTGATCGGGATGAATGCCTGGTCGTGGTAGAGAGCCAGGACTCCGTCGAACTCCCCGCGGGACGCTTGGAGGAAAACCGTGTCGGGAGCTCTGGGTCCCACGACGTCGAGTCCCCGGTCCCGGAGGATCGCGACTGCGGGACGCAAGATCTCCTCGTCCTCGCTTCCCAGGATGCCGCCCTCTCCCGCATGCGGATTCAGTCCGGCCAGCGCGACACGGGGGGCCCCGATCCCGAGCCGGCGCAGGGACTGGTCGAGGAGCTCCAGCCGGTCGACCACGCGTTCCACCGTGATCTGATCGATGGCGGCTCGCAACGGCAGGTGCCGCGTGAGCAGCATCACCCGCATTCGGCCGGCGATGGCGAGCATCTCGATGCGCTCGACGCCCGCCCAGCGGCCGAGCAGCTCGGTCTGCCCCTCGACGGCTTCCCCCGCGAGGTGGAGCGCCGACTTGCTCACGGGACAAGTCACCAACGCGTCGACGCGGCCGTCCATCGCCAGATCGTGACCTACGCGCAGGGCCGCGATCGCCGCTCGCCCGCAGGAGGCCTGGACCCTCCCCATCTCGAAGGATCCCGGACCGCCGGAGTCGATCCAGACGGGATCGGCGCTCCGGTCCTCGCCACGGCTCCTGGGAGTGGAGAGATCGCCGGCTGTGCGGAGAGGGACCTCCCTGGGGCGCAGGCTGCCGGGACCGATCAGCACGAGGCGGACCCGATCCCGGACGCGCGCGTCTTCCCGCGCGCGCAGGGCGATCTCGGGTCCGATTCCAGCTGGATCACCCAGCGTCAGGGCCAGGAGCGGACGGGTGCCGAAAGACGGAAGGCCAGCCTCCATGCAGTTCCGATGGTACGGAACTCCCTGAGCAGCCGGCCTCCCCGTGTCGTCTAGTCCCTCTGACCGAGGATCAGCAGATCACCCGTGACGGCGAGGGTGTGGGTCGTGCGCACTCCGGCCGAGTTTCCGGTCCGGATTAGCGCCGGCGCCTGATCCAGGCTCTCCGGCGTGCTCATCGAACCCAGGGGCAACTGCAGGATGCCCGGTCCGAGCCGAGCGCTCCGAGCCGGGCGATCTCCCCAGGTGAGGACCATTCGACCCTCACCGAAGCTCGCCGGCACGGCGATACCGAGATCGACCGGCAGGCTTGCCGCGAGTTCACGATCGATGGCCACCAGCACGTCCCCGTGGAAGGCAAGACGGATTCGTCCGGTCCGGGCATCGATCGACTCCCGGCTGACGAAACCGCGACCCCGAGCGGACTGGATCACGAGCGAGAGGTCCGCGGCGGATCCTTCGAGGCTGAACGCGGGAGAGATCCCGCGCCACCCCCGCGTGAACGGGAGGTTGATGCGACCGCCGCCCATGACGGGCAGGGTGCCGATCGTCTCGTCCCCGCTGACATGGCCTCCGGGTCCGTTGCCTCCCGGAGTACCAGCCCCGCCCGAGGCGGGAAGAGTCGCGAAGAGAATCACGGCAAGGCCGGCGAGGGCCCTCGTGAAACGCCCCCGGCCCGAATTGCCTCTGCGATGGTGTGCGTGAATCTTCATGTCATTCGTCCTCGGTCCCATCCGTCTCATGCGACGTCGGGTTCGCGGTCGCGGCGAAGAGCTCCGGACATGTCCGGAGCAGCGCCTCGGCGAACCCTCTCTGGGAATCGATCGACTCCCGCAGGCCCGACGAGCGGCGGAAGAGGTCTGCAACCTCTCCGACTCGGTCGGGGTGCCGATCGATCAACTCCCGGAAGTAGTCCAGTGAGCGGCGCTGGTTTCCCTTCAGCGCGTAGACCATCCCCAGGTTGAATCGGGCTACGAAGAAACGGTCGTCCGCGTCCGCGAGCCCGCTCGTCGTCACCCAACGCCAGAGAGCGATCGCCTTGTCATACACCTTCTCGGAGGAGTGGAGACGGCCGAGCTGGATTGCGGCGTGACCGCGATTGCGATCGTCGACGCCCGTCTCGAACACCCGCTGGTATTCCTCGGCGGCCAGCAGACGCCGGCCCTCGTGAGCGTGCAGGAAGGCCAGGTACAGCTGGGCTTCCTCGTGCGAGGGATCGGCGGAGATCGCCTCCTCCAGGAGGCGACGGCCCTTCTCCAGGGGACTCTCGAGTTTCTCGAGCCGGCCGTTGAACATCGAGCGGGCCCGGTTCCAGTCGAGGCCGCCGATCTTGTCCTTCCCGTTCATCACGACTCCGTCCACGAATCCGCGTCCGTGCACCTGCGTCGCCTCGACCGGCACGGCCACCTCGAACACGCGTTCACGGAAGTCGGGGTCGATCGCCGCGAGGACGTAGGCCTTGCCCAGCTGATAGAAGATCGTCGCGAGCCGGTGCACGAGGTCGATGCCCTCGACGGCCTCGACGCCGATCGGGGAAGAGCCCGTAAGCATCGCGACGCGCGCGAAGAGGCGGTCGGGGTCCGCGATGTCCTTGTGGAAGCGGACCTGCGAGCGCGTGTCCTCGAAGAACTCGCGACAGGAAGTGCAGGCTTCCATGTGCATGACGGCCCGGCCGGCCGCCTGGGAATCCAGCTCGTGGTCCAGCAGGCAGGAAAGGTCCAGCTGGAAGCTCTCGCAGACCGCGCTGGTCCCTTCGTTCCAGGCTCGAGTGCTCATGATTCGACCTCCGAAGACCGAAGCCGGTCGTCGTTGGGATCCGGGTCCGATTCCTCTTCGATTCTCTCGTCCATGTCCAACTCCGATCCGGCTCGCGGATCGCGTGCGGGACGGCAGTCGGGAGACATGCCGTCGAACTCACGCCGCATGGCGCGGAAGATCTTCCGGCGAGCCCGGAAGATGACCATCTTGAGGTTCTCCAGCTTGATCCCGAGTTCGTCGGCCGTTTGGCGGTAGCTGAAGTCCTCGACCTCGACTCGATACAGCGCGGTGCGCTCGCGCGGAGAGAGCTGGCCGTAGAACTTCAGGTACTTGTCGAGGATCAAGAAGTAGGCGTGGAGGCACGCTGCGCTGCTCTCGCGCTCGATCGCGCCCGACAGGGGGCTCGAGGGACGCGCCTCGGGCTGATCCGAGAGATCCTCGAAAGGAACCTCGACCCTTCCGCCCCGGCCTTGGGAGCGAAGGTGCTTGAGCACCGTATTGCGCACGATCATCGCCGACCACACGCGGAAGGCATCCTCGCGTTCCGAATTGAACCGGTGCGGGTACCGGTAGATGTTGAAGAAGACCTCTTGGAGGACGTCCCGCGCGTCGGCCTTGCTCGAGTAGCGTCGGAGCCGGCCGGCGACCTGGACGAGGAGGTGCTGGCTATTCAGCTCGTAGAGCAGCCCGAAGCACCCTCTCCCGCGAGTCTCGCGGAAAGCCTCCATGAGGCGCGTCGACAGGGCGTCGCGCCGGAGCTCCGCTTCCCCCTCCCCATCGAGGATCTCGGTCAATTGCCGGAGGACCTGGGCCCCGACCTCCGCGCCGATCTCCACGAGGCGGAGCCGCCATTGAGCCCTGGATCCCGAACTCCCCAGGACGTGCTCGGGGTCGAGGGATTCGAGGGTCTTCATGCAGACGATCGCTGGAGCGGGTTCGGGAAGGGTCCTCGGGGAGCGAGGAGCCGACGCTGCGGAAGCTGATTCTATGGGCGGTCGCGGAAGAGGTAACAGAAAGGGAACAAGTACTTTTCGTTACCGGGAAGGGCAGTGGGGCGTGCCCGGGGGGAGAAGGCGCGCCGGGCACGGGGAGGCGCAACGCAGCCGAGACTCTCCGGTTGCCGAACGGCCCCTCCTGCACCGATGATGGGGCCCGGTGCAACCCTCCTCCCAGGCCTTGGAAATCGCCCTGGAGGCTGGTTTCGACCTCGCCGGGACGGCCCCCCTCCGACCTCCCCGAGCAGCCTCCCGGTTCCTGAAGTGGCTCGCTGAAGGGCGGCACGGGAGCATGGGCTGGATCGAGCGCCAGAGCGCGAAGATCGTCGATCCCCGCCGCAACTTCCCCGAAGGCAAGTCGATCCTCGTCCTGGGGCTGGCCCACTCCCGGCCTGATGTTTCCCTGCCTGGTGGCGGCCGAGTAGCCCGCTACGCGGCCGGCCGCGATTACCACAACGTCGTGCGCCGGATGCTGACGAAGCTCGCCAGCGGCCTCCGTCGGGCGGGTCTGGCGGGGACGAGCCGACGGATCGTCGACGCTGGGCCCCTGCTCGAACGCTCACACGCGGCCGAGGCCGGCCTCGGTTTCGAATCCAAGGCCGCCAATCTCCTCCATCCGAGCTTCGGACCCTGGTTCTTCCTCGGAGAGCTCCTCCTCGACGCCGATCTCGAGCCGACTACCGGCCCTGCGGCCGGATCCTGCGGCACTTGCACCGCCTGCATCGACGCATGCCCGACCGGGGCGATCTTCGAACCGGGCCGCGTCGACGCCCGGGACTGCATCAGCTACCAGACGATCGAGAACAGGGGGGTCGTCCCGGCCGGCATTCGAACCCAAATCGGGCCCTGGGTGTTCGGATGTGACATCTGCTCGGAAGTCTGTCCGTGGGGTCACGGGGCCGAAGACCACTCCGCGCGATTCGGCGTCCACAGCGCAGTCGCCGACATCGGCCTGGTCGAGTGGCTGGAGGCCGGCGAGGAGCTCGCCGGCTGGGTGGCCGCTTCCCCCCTGCAACGGCCGGGGCGGGAGGGGCTCGCCCGGAACGCGGCTATCGCGCTCGGCAACCTGCCCTCCGATGCCGGTCGACGGGCCCTGTTGCATGCCTTGAAACTCGATCCGTCACCGATCGTGCGTGAAGCGGCGGCTTGGTCCCTCTCGAAGGCGCATGGCTCGGACTCCGTGACCAAGGCCGCTCTCGAGAGGGCCTCCCTCGCGGAGCAGGAAGCGCCGATCCGGGCGGCCATCCAGACCTGGCGATCGAACTGCGGCTAGCGTCGATTCCTCGCGACACGTCGTCCCGGATGTCGAGATTCGAGAACGTGCCCTGTGCGGGAGCCTATCGTCATGCATGGCAGTCCCACAAGCCTAGTCTGTATAACGAGATAGAGCGATCCAAGCGCCGGGGCGACTCCCTGCCGGGAGAACTTCCCGGGCCCGCACTTCGTCCAAGAAGGTCGAGTCGAGGCCGAGCCTCGTCGCCCGTGTCGAATTCGGACGACGTTCGGACCGGTCGGTTCCCCAGCGGATGGAGATTCGCACGGTCACGCAAGCCGTTGTCTGCTTGGAAGTTGCCATCTTGGGAGTCGCGACTGCCCGCTTTGGCAGGGCGCTTGCTCTTGGGTCCAGTCCAAGACAGACCCACAGGCAGGATCGGATACCGGATGGAACCCTCTGACTTCTACAGCGACCTCAAGCACTGCCCGAAGTGCGACAAGTACGTCACCTACCTCATGGGAGTCGAGCACTCCTACTGCACGCAGTGCGGGGGTCGCGTCCGCCTCTTCTCCCAGACCGACTGGACTTCCTTCAGCGAGAACCTCACGCGCAATCGCCCCAAGGGTGGACGTCCCCGCAAGGACCAGCGCGACCGCGAGTCGGCCTGAACCGCGAAGCCGAGCCTAGTCCGGCTTGAGGCGTCGAGCCTTCTCCCCGGCCTGCAGGCGCTCCTGCAGCCGACCCGTGCGCGCGTAGTAGCGTTCGAGGCGCTCCCAGGTCTTCCACTCGCCCGAGCAACGATCGGCGAGCGCTTCTGCGGCGATCCGCGCCCCCTCCGCGTCACGCATGCGTTCGAGGACGTCCACCGCCAGGATCCGCAGATCGACGTCGGTAGGTCTCTCGACGACGAGACGGGCGAGCGCGCGGCGCGCGGAACGAATGTCACCGGTCGATGCGTGGATGTCCACCAGCCTGCGGAGGAGAACCGGATCGTGGGGTGCGTACTCGAGTCGGCTCTCGATCGTGTGCGCCTCTTGCGCGGCCGCGGAGAGCGCACGGTAGCGCTCCTGCGCCTCGACCCCCTCCTTCTCCCGGCCCAGATCGAGGAGGATCCGGCCGAGAAGGAACCAGGGGCGAGGCTGCCAGGGATCGAGGTCGCGAGCGCGCGATGCCGCGGCGAGCGCTGCGTCGGGACGCTCCAGGTCCAAGAGAACCTGCGCCTTCCAAGCCCAGGCCTCCGCGTGGCGAGGATCGATCCCGAGGAGCTCGTCGAGGAGCTTCTCGGCCTGCTCAGGAGCGCCGAGATGCAGCTCGCTCAGTGCGAGACCCCGGATGGCCTCGATTTCGCGGGGCGAGAGGGCTAGGACGCGCTGGTAGTGCTCCTTGGCGCGAGCGTAGTCCCCGAGGCTGTAGTAGCAGTGCCCGAGCACGCGCGTCCTCGCGAGCAGGGCCGGCGCCGCCTCGAGGAGTCGCTCGAGGGTCGCGGCCGCGTCTCCGTAGCGCTGCAGGCGGAAGTAGACGACCCCCATCTCGTAGAGCGCCGGCGGGTAGTCGGGTTCCTTCTCGAGGACGCCGTAGAGCCGCTCGAGGGCGAGCGGCAAGTCGCGTTGGTGGATCGCGAGGACGGCATCGCGCATCCCGGCGGGAACCACCCCGGACTGCTCGTCCGAATCCACGCCGAAATCCCGCCATCGGCCGGGTTCCGCCTTCTCGAGCGTGCGCGGATCCCGGCGGAGAGCCTCCATTCCGGCCGAAGCGGCCGTGGGCGTTTGCGCGCTCGGGGCGACCAAACCCGGCGCCAGCGCCGAGATCACGAGGAGCAGCTCGATCATTTCTCATCGGCCTCGTCGACGACGAGGACGCGATCCACGCTGACTCCCTCGAGAACCTGTTCCCGCCCCGAAGGCCAGCGCACGACGAGACGCTCGAGCCGCTCGGTCGCACCCAGTCCGAAGTGAGCTTCGGCCGGTATCGCGCTCTGGTACCCCCCAGCCGTGCGAATCTCGGCGCGGCGCACTCCGCCCTCCCACTCCGCGATCACGCGCGCGCCGATCCCGTCGCGGTTGCCCTTCCGGGAACGCAGCTTCACGCGCAGCCAGTGGCCGTGCTTGCCGGCCGCAACCGAGTTGAGGAACACTTGGACGGCTCCCTCGATCCGCAGGCCGACGATGTCGAGGTCCCCATCGCCGTCGAGATCGGCGCACGCGCTCGCGCGCGAGACCGCGGGAAGCGCATCGGAAAGCGGTTCCACCGTGAAGCGGCCGTCTCCCGCGCTGCGGTAGAGCTGGCTCTCCTGAGCGTAACGGGTGTCCGTCCCCGGCTGGTCGGCTTCCGGATAGACGTGGCCGTTCAACACGGAGAGGTCGAGGTCCCCGTCCAGATCGAAGTCGGCGAAGTGAGTGCCCCAACCGAGCTTGGGCAGGCTCGGCCCGGACAGTCCGGCCGCGGCGGATCGCTCTCGAAATCCGAGGTTCTTCGATGAGACGTAGAGCGCGTTGCTCTCGGCCGAGAAGTTCGTGACGTGGAGATCGTCCCGGCCGTCCCCGTTCCAGTCGCCGCAGGCGATTCCCATCCCAGCCTGCTCCTTGCCGTTGGCGTCGTGGCTCACTCCCCGCCGGAAGCCGACTTCCGCGAAGGTTCCGTCGCCGCGGTTCTCCCACAGGTGATTCGGGGTCGAGTCGTTCGTCACGTAGACGTCCGTGTCGCCGTCGTCGTCGTAGTCGAGAGTCATCACTCCCAGGCCGAAGGCGGCGGCGGCGGGACGGAAGCCCGCGGGGCTCGTCCTCTCCTCGAAGGTGCCGTCGCCCCTCCCGCGGAAGAGGCGATCGTGCGTCGGGACCAGGCCCTCGGGCCCGCACATCACGTCGATGCCTTTCCACTTGCAGCCCGCCTCCCCGCGTCGGGCCACCGCCTTGGGATCGAACTTGAGGTAGTTCACGACGACCAGGTCGAGATGCCCGTCCCGGTCGTAGTCCAGGAAGGCGGCGCTGGAGCTCCATTCGTCTCCGACGAGGCCGGCCTCGGCCGTGATCTCGCGGAACCCTCGACCCCGGTCGTTCAGGAAGACGCGCTTGGGCCCCCATTGCGTGACGACCAGATCGAGCCAGCCGTCGCCATCGATGTCCCCGGCGGCCCCTCCCATGCCCCACCGGCCTCCGGTCATCTCCCAAGTCGGCCCGGCAGGGAGGAACGTGCCGTCTCCCTGCCCGAGGAAAAGGCGCGGAGGGAACCCCGGCTCGCCTTTCTCGACGCGCTCGAGCGTCGAGCCGTCGACGATCACCAGATCGACCCGGTCGTCCCCGTCGAAATCGCCGAGGATCACGCCGCCCCCGTTCGCCTCGACGATGAAGTCCTTGGCGGGCGAGCCGCAGTGGGTCACGACTCCAGGGAGGGCGCGCTGGCCGATCTCGCGGAAAAGCGGATCGGCAGAGGTCGCGAGGACGGCGGACAGGATGGCCTGGAGCACGCGGGAGAGATCGTACCTCTCGCGCGATCGGCGCACCCTACCAGGTGATGAAGAGACCGTTCGTGATGTTGAACGTGTTTCCCCCGGGCGCGGGGCAGAACGACGGATCCCCGTCCCGATAGTACGTCTGGTAGAAGCGCGTCGCGCCGGAAGAGATCGGATCCCCGGCCGCCGCGCTGCGCGCGGTGATCGAGAGGTCCCCGGGCGCGGGAGCGGATGCGACGCCCCCGCTCGCATTCTTCACGTAGAGCCGCTTCAGATTCCCGTTCGCGCAGCGGAGCCCGTCGCCGAAAAGGAGTCCATTCGCATCCTGACCGGTGCACTGGAAGAAGATCGAGATCGAGGTCGGTCTCTCGTCGGAGGCCGTCAGGACCACCGTGTCCGGCACCGCCGTACCGTGGGACGTGAGGAGCGCACCGGGACTGCCCGCCATCGAGTTCGCGCATCCACGCCCCGTGGCGCCGAAGTTGGTGCAGGGACACCACGTCGAGAGCGATCCGTCGCCGAAGCAGAACGGGATCCCGGGTGGCGGGGAAACGAGCGTGATGCAACGGCTCTCCGTGACGGTCACGTTGCCAGGCCAATCCTCGAGGCGGAGCTCGTAGCAGAGCTGGATCCCCTGGCCCGAAGCGGTGTCGGGCATCTCGAAGCGGTGCAACTGGGATCCCGATCGGGTTCCCGCGACCGTCGAGGCCGAGCCTGTCACGAGGACCTGACCGGAGATCGCACCGGGGGTGCTCGCGAAGCCGTAGGTCCCCGGCGCGACGAAAGTGTAGGAGTACGTGCCTCCGGGTGCGATCGAGCCCGAGGCGTAGGTGTACGGCGCCGTCGTGCTCTCGATCGTCCGCGGAGCCCCGGAGTTGTTGGTCCAGGTCACGATCGTGCCCGTGCCGACGCTCGGCGAGGGCGGAACGAATCCTCCGGCAGTGATCGAGATCGAGGCCGTCTGCGGGACTGTCCCGATCACGTAGGTCACGGTGCCCGTGACGTAGTCCATCCCGTCGTCCTGGATCTGGTCGGCCACGTGGGCGCGCACGACCTTCGAGCCGCCAGCGGGGGCGGTCGAGACGTTCTCGTGCGAGACAACGCGCGGCGGGATCGAGTCGATCGGGCCCGTGTTCCGGTAGAACTTGTTGATGAACGAGCCGGACTCTCCCTGCGCCGTGAGGATGTCGTAGCGGCCGTCGTTGTTGAGGTCCGCGACCGTGCAGTCGAGGGTGGAATCCGAGACGGACTGGATCTGGACGCTCTGGTCCACGAAGACGAACCCGCCGTCGTTGCGGTAGAGGTACTCGTGACTTCCGAGCGAGCCGACGAGGACGTCGGAGTCGCCGTCCATGTCGTAGTCGAAGAGGACGATCTCGTTGTCGTCGACCGCGCCGGGGAGCAGCGGCTGGTTCGTGAACGAGAGGGTCCCGCTCGGCACGAGGTTGTTCCTCACCGCCCCTTCCTGGAAGCCGCTCGAGGAAACGAAGAACAGGTCGAGATCGTCGTCCCCGTCGAGATCGCCGACCTCCGCCTCGTAGACGTCCCCGTTGCCGACCGCGAGCAGGGAGGACTGGTCCGTGAACGTGCCCGTGCCGCCGTTCAGGAGCAGGTAGTGGTTGCCTCCCGAGTTCGTGAACTTGTTCGAACCGAAGAAGTCGGCGTCGAAGTCGCCGTCGACGTCCACGAACAGGACGTCCATCTGTCCGGATTTCAGCGGGGCGTTCAGGGCAGCCGCGTCTTCCGTGAAGAACCCGGTGCCGTCGTTCCTGTACAGGTGCGGCCTCGCCGAAGAAACGATGTTGTAGGCGTCGTTCAGGATCAGGTCGAGGTCGCCGTCGTCGTCGACGTCGCCCAACCCCGCCGCACCGGACGAATGGTTCGTGGTCAGCCCGCGCGTCGAGCTCTGCAGGCTGAAGAAGCCCGGGTTCGCCGCGCCCTGGTTCATGTACAGGAAGGGCGGATCCGTGGAGAAAGCGTTCGCGAATACGGCGTCGACCCATCCGTCGCCGTCGACGTCCCCCGTCGTCACGCCCTTCGCATTCGACACGTGCGCACCGAGGCGGGCGACGCTCTCGTCGGCGAAGATCCAGGGCCCGGTCTCGACGAGCTTGTTGATGATCAGGATGTTCTGGCGTTTGGTACCCGCGAAGTCGAAACCGTCTCCCTCGGCGAAGAAGACGTCGAGGTCCCCGTCGTGGTCGACGTCGGCGCATTCGACTCCCTCGGCCCATCGGGTCGGCCCGGGGAAGTTCGTGACCTGCTGGAACTGCTGCGCCCGGGCGCCCGTGCTCGCGGCCAGGAATGCGGTCGCGATGCTGAGGAGTCGGCGCTGTTCCATTCGATGTCGCAACCAGCGTATCCTGACCCGCATCCCCCGCAAGGAGATCATCACGGATGAATGACCGCGCGTGGTTGTCGGGAGCGCGGCTGATGCTCCTGTTCACCCCGGAGCTCTGCCGGCGGCACGCTCCTCTCGACGCGCTCGAGCGGACGCTCGAATCCATCGACGCGATCCAGATCCGGCCCAAGGCGCTCGGATCGACTGCTCCGGGCGGCGCCCGCGAGACCTTCGACTGGTGCGTGCGCGTGCTCGATCTCCTCGAATCGAAAGGCGCGCGACACATCCCCGTGATCGTGAACGACCGTGTCGACGTCGCGGAAGCTCTCCGGGACCGCGGCTGCGCGGGCGTCCATCTCGGCCAGGATGACTGTCCTGTCAGGATCGCGAGGCAGCGCCTGGGACTCGGCCCCGTGATCGGGCTCTCGACGCACGACATGCTCCAGGTCGCGAATGCTGGAGAAGAACAGATCGACTACCTCGGGTTCGGGCCCATCCACGGCACCCGGACGAGGGGCTACGAGCACGGTCTCGGCCCCGAAACGGCCTGGATCGCGAGCGCGGGGAGCTCCCTCCCCGTGTTCGCGATCGGCGGCGTCGACGCTTCGAACGCCGCGGATCTCGCGCGGGTGGGCCGCGCGGCGGTCGGATCCGCGATCCTCTCGGCCGAGGATCCCGGCCGCGCCGCGCGGGAGATCCGAAGTCTCCTCGAAGATCAGGGCAGGAGCAGCATCGCGTCGCCGTAGCTGTAGAAGCGATAGCCCTCGTCGATGGCCTCGCGGTAGAGGCGCAGCACGCGCTCTCGTCCCGCAAACGCCGAGACGAGCATCAAGAGCGTGCTGCGCGGCAGGTGGAAGTTCGTGATCAGGCCGTCCAGGGCTGCGAACGCATAGCCGGGCTTGATGAAGATGTCCGTCCGCCCGGAGCCCGCCCGGATCCCGCCTGACGGGGTCCTGCAAGTCTCGAGAGCGCGCGCGCTCGTCGTCCCGACCGCGATGACGCGCCCGCCCGAGTTCCGGGCGCGCGCGACGGCATCGGCCGCCTCCTCGGACACGACGAACTCCTCGGAATGCATCGCGTGATCCTCGATCCGCTCGGCCACGACGGGTCGAAAGGTCCCGATGCCGACGTGCAGCGTGATCTGAGTTCGTGCGATCCCGCGCTGATCGAGTTGCCCCAAGAGCTCCGGAGTCAGGTGCAGTCCCGCCGTCGGCGCCGCGACCGCACCCGGAACGCGCGCGAAGACGGTCTGATACCAGGTCCGGTCGGCCTCGCGCCGAGGATCCTCGTCCACTTCTCGATGGATGTAGGGCGGCAGAGGCATGCGTCCGAAGAGTTCCAGGAGCTCCTCGACCGATCGCTCGCCCGGCCGTGGTTCGCTGAGCTCGATCGTCCACTCCGCGCCCGGCCTCCCGTCGTCGCCGGGAAGCCGCTCGCAAGCTCGCGCGAGCAGCGATCCCCCTTCCAGGTGGATCGATTCCCCGGGCGAGAGCCGCTTCGCCGGGCGCACGAGCGCGCGCCAACGTCCACCCTCCTCCGCGCGGCCGAGCACGAGCACCTCGACCGCGCCCCCCGAAACACGCCGGCCGAGCAGGCGCGCGGGCAGCACGCGCGTGTCGTTGACGACGAGGAGGTCCCCGCTCCGGAGGATCTCGGGCAGATCGCGGATGAACGCGTGCTCGGTCTCGTCCCGGCCGACCTGATGCACGAGCAGCCGCGCCGAGTCGCGCGGCTCCGCGGGACGCTGCGCGATCCGGTGATCGGGCAGCTCGTAGTCGAACTCGGAGAGCTTCACGGCAACGGAGCCGCCCGACTCGGAGGGGGGCGATTGGATCGGAACGATTCCAGGACCAGCAGCGCGAAGAACGGTAGCGCGACCGCGGGCCAGAGCCACTCGGGCTCGGACCAGATCCCTTGGGCCTGCCAACGCGCGATCGGCCAGTAGAGGAGCGGCGCGGCGAGGGCGAGCCACCCCCAGGCCGCCGAAGGCCGGAATGCCAGGAAGGGCAGCATCCAAGCCAAGTACCAGGGATGGAGGGTCGGGCTCAAGACGATCCAGGCTCCGATCAGGCGCCCGCAGCCGGCCACGGGATCGGAGACGCGACGCGCGACGGTCACCGCGTACGCGAGCCAGGCCACGGCGGCGATCCCCCGCGAGAGGTAGCGCGGATCCGTCAGGCTCTCGTCGCGGCGGAAGAAGCCCTCGAGAGCGCCCTGGATCCACCCGTGGAGCAGGCTGGTGGCCTCCCAGCGCCTGGCGTATTCGGATAGCCCCGAGGCGAAGCCGACCTCCGCTCCGCGGAGGAAGAGCAAGGGCAAGAACCCGAGCACGGTGAGGAGCGCCGCGACGACGACGCGACGTGCGCCGCCTGGTCCGCGCAGGAACCAGGGCAGTCCGACCAGCGGGAGATACTTCGTCAGGATGCCTCCGCTCCAGAGGACGGCCGCCGTGATCGTCCGTCGAGGCTGCGCGAGGGCTCCGAGGAGGAGCAGGATCGCGAGACTGTCCAGATGCCCCGATCCGGAGAACTCGATCACCGGCAGTGGACACCATCCCCAGACCACGGACACCGACGGCGGAAGGCGCGCGCGCCGGAGCAAGACCACGAGAGGCCAGAGCACCAGCAGGTCGCACAAGCCGTAGATCGCCCGGAGGATGCGCACCCCGTCTTTCTCCGGAGCGAGCTCGAGCGTGCGGCACAGGGCTGCCGTCCCCGCGCCCAGCGCCTGAGACAGCGGCGGATAGGCCGCACGGACGTCCGGGTGATTGACTCGAGCCCGGAGCTCGGGGAATTCCTGGGTGAGCGCGGCGATCTCCGGCACCCGGCGGTCGTCCGGCGAGAAGGCGTAGGGACTCGCGCCCTCCAGCACCACCTCGCCTTCCCAGACGTAGCGGTAGACGTCGTCGGACAACTCGGGCTCACTCGCGAAGGCGAGGAGCCGCAGGGCGATCGAGCCAGCGACGACCACCTTCAGCTCGCCGAAGCCCCGTCGGGCCAGGAAGACCGCGGCGAGCCAGGCGGCGCCTCCCGCTAGGAGAGCGAGGGTGAGCGCAGGCCCGTTCGAGGCGAATCGTCCCGATGCGGAGACAAGGAATATGGCGCCGACGACGGGGACCAGGGCCGCGATGAAAGCGGCCTTTCCCAGGCTCATTTCCGATGGGGAGGCGTGCCGGACTCTGGAATCTCGCATGCAGAAGCCTCAAAGATCCGGCAAGTTGCGATTCACGGCGCTCGAAATGCTGCCGTAATAGCATCTTGGAGCCGTGTGGGTTCCCCAACCCCGATCCGCGCCCGGGGGGGCCACGGAAGGGGTTGGACCTTCCTTCTCCGGAAGGTCATTCAAGGGCCGTGGGCAACGTGGAGTGCCCGCGGCCCTTCCCTTTGCGCGACTCGCCGACACCCCGGAGGCCAGTCGAAGCACCGCTCCGATGCCGGGCGAGCGCCGGGCACGCTGGATCCAGGCGCGAGGAAGAAGCCGACTCTCGGTAAGAGATGCGCGCTAGGCCGGTTCTTCCTCGGAGGCTTCCTGGGGGGGCGCCCAGACGGTTTCGTCCCGGACCTCGTCGGCGATCCCGCAGTCTTTCATCCGCGCGACCAGGGTGTCGGGATCCCACCCGAGGTACTGGGCCGCGCGGGTCTTGTTCGTCCGACCTCCGGCCATCCTCGTCACGCGGAGAGCCGCGATCACGTCGCCGGGCCGCGGGTGCCGCGACGGGATCCGCGAGACCAGCGGCATCGAGAACCGTCGCGCCATCTCGCGCACGAGATCCGCCGTGATCGGTCGGTGGCGCAGGGCCCCGTCCGCTCGGGCGAGCAGGACCAACTTGTAGACGAAGCTCTCGAGCTCGCGCACGTTCCCGGCCCAGGGCTGCCTCCAGAGAAACGCGAGCGCCTCGTCCTCGTAGCTCGGCACGCGGAGGCCTTCCTCCTCGGCGAAACGTCCAGTGAGACAGGCGACGAGCGGCGGGATGTCCTCGCGGCGTTCGAGGAGCGGGGGCACGCGAAACTGGAGGCGATCGAGCCGTTGAGCGAGGTCGCTCCTCATCGCTCCCGCCTCCACGGCTGACTGCAGTCCGCAGCGCGTCGTGGCGAGGATGCGCGTGTGTTCGACTTCGGTCCCCGGACCGCGCGAGCCGTCCTCGAGGAAGCGCAGGAGCTCCTCCTGGCTCTCGAGATCGAGGAGCTCGAGGTCCGCCAGCAGGAGGCTTCCCTCACGCGCCGAGTCGGGCCAGCTCGCGAAGCTCCCGCGCGTCGTCTTGGAACCGCAGTCGATGGACCGGAGTGGACCGTCACGGAAGCGGCTCTCGAAGTGAACCCATCGGGCCAGGATGCTCTTTCCCGCGCCTGTAGGCCCGCAGAGGACGACGGGAGACCGTGATCGTGCCGCGGCCAGCAGGTGGAGGGCGAAATCGCGGAAGTCGCCGCGCCGCGCGTCGAACCAGACGTCGAAGCCGTTTCGCACGCGGTGCCAGCCCCGGAACCGTGCGATCTGCAAGGCGAGCCCGAATCGGCGCGCGGTGTCGGCATGCCGGGTCCACTCCGTCTCGCCGAAATCGCGGCGGCGAATCGACTCGACGGCGAGCAGACCGCACATCCGACCGCCGGCCACGAGCGGCAGGACGGTCCCCGATCCCGCGCGCGGGTCGAGCGCGAGGAAGGGATCCGGCTCGTCGAACGCGACGTGGCCACGCGTCGCGACCGCCCTCGTCAAGGCGCGGCCGCGCCCCTCCGGTTTCGCCGAGAGCTCCGCGGCGTCGCCGCCGGAGGCGACGAGTCGTGTCTGCCCCGTCTCGTGGACGAATCCCCACCAGCGCCGCTGCGCCGTCTTGATCGCCAGCTCGGCGACCAGCTCCCGAAAGACCTCCGCGGCCGCCATGGATCCGGGATCTTCAGGCGATCCTCGCGAAGCCGCCGAGGCTCCGACCTTCGCCTCCGGCCCACCAAGACCCGCGGTTCCGCGGGAGAGAAGGGCTTCGTCTCCCCAGGCACGGGCCAGGGCCGCCAATCGATCCGAATGGGGCAGGAGGTGGTGCTCGCATTCGACGTGCAGCCAACCGGCGACCTCGCCCTCCGCGTCGAAGAGAGGGGCCAAGGCCAAGGCGAGCGTGCTCCCCGCGCCGAGCGTTCCGTGGATCGGCCGCTCGTTGTCCCGGTGCACCACGATCGCGCGCGCAGAGATCATCAGCTCGTGCTCCCTCTCGCCGGGCACTGAACAGGCGCCGTCCCTCTCCTCGAGCCAGATCTCGACCGCCGAGCGCAAGCCGGGCGCCACGTCGAGGTGCACCGAGCGGGTGCTCCCGTCGGGAGAGAGGGCGAATACGCCCAGCACGGAGGCCCCGATCTCCACCCGACTGACGGCTGTGCATGCGTCCCGCGCGCCGTCTTTCTCCGGGAGTCCAGCCCGCACCGTGGGCGCGCGGCCCGCGAGACAGGGCAGCCACTCGGGCTTGTGCTCGCGCAGCTCGGCCAATCCGAGGGGAAGCACGCCGGTCCTCGAGGGCAGCCCCACGATCGCGCTCTTCGCCGACGCGTAGTCGCCGAGGACCAGTCGGCTCCACGACAGGAGCTGCCGGAGGCGCGCGTCCCCTTCGGAAGCATCGACTGTCTCGGCCAGCCATTCGCGGGCCTCGCGCGCGGCTCCTCGATCGAGCAGGCACTCGGCCAAACAGGCGATCAGGTCGCATCGGGCTGAATCCTCAGCATGAATCGGCGTTCCGTCCTCCTCCTTGCAAGCCAGGCGCGTCCGGACGATCACCTCGGCCGCGCGTGGACCCTCCGCGACGCGCGCCAGCCGCGCTTTCCAGAGCGCCATGGTCGAGGGGGATGCGCCGAGCTCCCCGAGACTTGCGAGGAGCCGCGCAACGACTTCGAGGCTCGTTTCGCCGGGCGCCGGGAGCCCGGCCAGCCCCGTCAGCTCCCCGCGCAGATCGTCGAGCTCGCGCCACGCTTCGTCGTGCGCGAGGGCGGGCTCCCCCACGGAGAGGAACGAACCCGGGCCCGCGAGCGCGCGCAGATAGTGACGCAGGAGATCGCAGAGCGCCCTCGTCACCCGGCCGCGGTCGTGCGCCTCGAGCTCCGCTCGCGCCTGGTCCAGGCCGACGCCGACCGCTCCCGCGCGCATCGAACCGGCGTCGTTGGTCAGGAGGCGCAGGAACTGGACGACGGATCGGGCGTGGCGCAGAACCTCCTCGCCGGACTTGGGCAAGAGCATCTCGAGGGAATCGCAAGCCTGGACCATCTCTCCCCCCCTCCTCGATCAGAGCAATCCCCGCGCTACCTCGGAGCAGGCCCCCGATCCCTTGAAGGCCATCTCGAGGATCGGCCACCCGATCTCGTCACGAGGCGCCCGACGGGCGCGCCCCCGGGCGGCTTTCAGGGCCCGGTCGAAGCGCAGTCGAGACCCGGACACGGTGAGGTCGAGAGCCTCGAGCCTTCGCGCCGCCAGTGAGATCCCGGGCCGGTCTTCGACACGCAACGCGAGCGCGAGGAGAGCCACGCAGACGCGCGGATCGCTGCGGCTCTGCTGCGCCGCTGCTCCGTAACAGGCGATCGACGCGCGGGAGTCGCCCTCGAGCTCGAGTGCCAGCGCAAGCGCTTCGAGAGCGGCTCCGCGAACATCCGGCAACGGCCCGTCCCTCAAGAGCTCGCGCAGATCCCCGATCGCTCCCGGGGCGTCCGCTTCGGCGATCTTGGCGCGCGCCAGATCGATCCGCCCCTCGTGGCACGGCAGCAGCGCCAGGGCAGCCTCGGCCAGCGACGTGGCGCGCGGCCAGAGCTCCGAGGAGAGCCCGAGGAGCCGAGGCAGCAGCGGATCGACCTGGAAATCGTCTGCCCCTGCGCTCTCGATCTCCTCCGCGCACGCACGATCCCAGCGTATCCTCGGCCCGTGCGCGAAGCCGGCGACGTAGAGCCGTCCAAGCCGCGAGCGAGTGCACACGAGCGCGCAGGCCACGCGGAGGAGCCGGGCCTGGTCGCGACGGTGAACGATCGCCAGCTCGCGCATGGCCGCCGCGAGGGAGGAGCGCTTCGAGCCGTCTAGTTCGCGGCGCATCAGGTCGACTCCTTCGCTCCAGCGAGCGGCCGCGCCGCTTCGAGGATCACGTCGAGTGCGCGTCGCGCGCGCCTCGCGATCTGCGTGGCACCCTCGCCGAGCTCGCGGGCCAGGTCATCCAGGGACCGGTTCCGCAGAACGAGATCGATGAAGGCCGCCCGGTCGGCCAGGGAAAGCACGTTGAAGCACGCGCAGGCCTTCCGCATCGATCGCGGATCGAGCCCGAGCGGCCCAGCGAGCGCGGTGAACGCGTCGCAGGCCTCCTTCTCGATCGAGGCGCTTCCCCGCGCCGCTTCATGATCCTCCCGGATGACCTCGCCGAGGATCCGGAGGACGTGGCTGTCCACCCATTCGTCGACGCCGGGGCGGCCGTGGTAGCGACCGGCCGAGCGCGCGATCCGGGCGATCACGCGGAGATGGACGCGGTCGGCATCGAGGAGAACGCATCCCGAGCGGAGGCGGCTGGCGACTGCGCCGCGGACTCCGAGCGGGTCTCCGTGCACGAGCCGCGCGAGCACCTCTCGAGGAGTCCCGGCAAGGACGGTGCGCCAAGCGGGTGCCGCCGCGGTCCGCGGATCGGCCGCGAGCTTTGAGTCTGTCGAAGTGGCCGGCGGGCTACGGTCCACGCTGAACTCCCTCCTGTCCGGCCGGACGCCGCCGACCGACGAGCGGAAGTCTATCTCCGCGGGCGGGAGCACAACGCGCGAAAGGCCTGCGCCAGGCCCGAAGGCCCGCTGCAACCCTCGAACGCTCGATCGTCGATCCCGGTCGACTCTCCCGAGCCGGCTACTTCACCGATTCCGATTCCGGAGCGGGGGTGGTCCAAGCCCCTGCCGCCTTCGCTAGGATCCGCACGGGCCCCCTCCCCTCACGAACGGAGCTCCTCCTTGCAACGGATCCTCGACGGCAAGACCGGTCTCGTCCTCGGCGTGGCAAACAAGCGCTCCATCGCGTGGGCCTGCGCACAGTCTCTCGCGAACGCCGGGATGCGGCTCGCGATCACCTACCAGGGCGAGCGGATGGAAAGAGGCGTTCGCGAGCTCGCCTCGGAACTTCCGGGTTCGATCGTCCTTCCCTGCGACGTGACCCAGCCCGAATCGCTCGATCAGGTCTTCGCGGCCGTCGAGCGCGAGTTCGGCGGCCTCGACGGGCTCGTCCACGGCATCGCCTTCGCGAAACGCGAGGAGCTTGCCGGCGACTTCTTCAACACGTCCAAGGAGGGCTGGGCGCTCGCCCAGGAAGTGTCCGCCTATTCTCTCCTGGCCCTGGCGCGCCGCGCACTGCCCCTGATGGAGGGGAGGTCGGCCTCGATCGTGACCCTGACCTACATCGGGGGCGAGCGGGTCGTGCCGAACTACAACGTGATGGGTGTCGCCAAGGCGGCGCTCGAGGCGAGCGTGCGCTACCTCTCCAACGATCTCGGGCCGCGAGGCATCCGCGTCAACGGAATCAGCGCGGGACCGATCCGCACGCTTTCGTCCGCGGGAGTGTCCGGATTCACCGAGATCCTCGACCACGTCGAGAAGCACGCGCCCCTCCGCCGCAACATCACGGCCGACGAGGTCGGGGACACCTGCCTCTTCCTGGTCAGCCCGCTCGCGCGCGGCATCACGGGGAGCATCGTCTACGTCGACGCGGGCTTCCACGTAATGGGCGTCTGATCGATCGCGCGGCCTACCGAGCTCTGGCTTTCGCCTTCGCGTCCAGGACGCGCTGCGCAATCGACTTCGCGTCCCAGTCGAAGTGCCGCGCCGGGAGGTCGTCGCGCGCGGCCACGAGCTCGTTCAGCGCCGCGATCCACAGCGCGACCGCGCCCTCGAGCGTCGGATGCAGGCGATCCGGTCCGATGAGATTCCCCTCCGCTCCCCCGGCCCAGCGGTTGCCGCGGATCTCGATCTCTGCTCCCGCTCGGAGCCGGGCGATCAGATCCGCGACCGGGACGACGACGACTTCCTTTCGTACCGCCGCCCAGGACCGAATGCGCGCGTTCAACCGCGCGAGCGCCTGGGCCGACGGCACCTGCTCCGCGGTCAGGAGCGGCGCGACTCCTCCTCGCGCTGCCGGCTCGGACGCGGCGCGCATGTCGGGGATGTCTCCGAGCAGGAGCGGGCCAGGGATCGACTCGAGCGACAGCAGTCCCTTTTCCAAGTGCTTCAGCCGTTCCCCGTCGGAAGGCTGGACGCCGTATCCGAACCAGAACAGGTAGTCGAGCGCGACCACCAGCGTCGGATCGGCCGCGACGGTCTTCGCGACCAGCTTCTCCCCGATCGAATCGGGATTCGTGAAGAAGAGCAGCGAGGTCGTCGCGCGCACGCTTTCGTGCGAGGCGAGGATGGCGGCGTCCACGACTTCCGACAAGCCGGTCTTCGAGGCCGCGTTCGGCTGCAGGCCGAAACCGGCGGAGAAGCTCGCCCCCAGGACGACGACCCTCTGGAGGATCGGGCAGGACTCGGCCGGCGAAGCGGCCGGCGACTGCGGGATCGCGAGGGCGAGGGAACCGACCGCCGTGGCGAGGAAGATCATGGATCGATCTTTCTACCATGTCGGTCATGCGCGAGACCTTCTTCGTCACCTGTGCGCCCGGGCTCGAGCCGGTGCTCCATGCCGAGCTCGCTGACCTGCGCCTGGCGAAGCTCGAGCGCCAGGTCGGGGGCGTGCGCTTCGAAGGCAGCCTCGAGGACGCCTGGCGGGCGAACCTCTGGTCGCGGACGGCTGTCCGGGTCCTCCTG
This sequence comes from Planctomycetota bacterium, assembly GCA_046155895.1. GTDB lineage: Bacteria > Planctomycetota > UBA1135 > UBA1135 > DASYPQ01. The sequence goes on from JBJXFB010000167.1 coordinate 46,424, forward strand.
CGGCTAGCGCGATTCGAGGCGGCGAGCGCCGACGCTCTCTACGCGGGAGCGGTCGGCGTCGACTGGGGGCGTTTCCTGCGTCCCGACGGCACCTTCCGGGTCGACGCCCAGTCGAACTCCTCGGCGCTCGACCACACGCTCTTCGTCGAGCAGCGTGTGAAGGATGCCGTCGCCGACTCCTTCCGCTCGATCCACGGCACGCGGCCGTCGGTCGACCTCGAGGATCCAGTCCTCTCGATCCACGTGCATCTCTTCCGCGACCGCTGCACGCTGTCCGTGGACACTTCTGGAGACTCGCTGCACAAGCGGGGTTGGAGGAGATTCCAGGGCCGCGCACCGCTCGCCGAGACGCTGGCGGCGGGAATCGTCCTCCTGTCCGGATGGGACCGGCGTTCGCCGCTCCTCGATCCGTTCTGCGGGTCGGGGACGATCCTGATCGAAGCCGCGTGGATCGCGAGCGGCGTCGCGCCCGGCCATCTCCGCGAGCGATTCGGGTTCGAACGCTGGATCGGTCACGACTCCGCGCGCTGGCGCGCCCTCGTCGAGAAGAGCCGCGCGGAGGTGCGCCTTCCGAAGAAGCTCGTGCTCGCGGGATCCGATTCCGACGCACGAGCCGTCGAAGGCGCGCGCGAGAATCTGGCCGCGGCCGGTGTCGCGGACCGCGTGCTCCTCGAAGTGCGCGACGTCGCCGAATTCGATCCGAAGCGCGGATGGAACGCGTGGATCGTCACGAACCCGCCCTACGGCGAGCGCGTCGGCCGGGAGCGCGATCTCGAGGGTGTCTACAGGCGCTTCGGCGCGCTCCTGCGCGAGCGCTGCAGCGGATTCCATGTCGCGGTCCTGTCGGGGAATCCCGCGCTCTCGCAGGCCCTGGGCCTGGAGCCCGAGCGCCGGACGGGCTTGAAGAACGGGTCGATCGACTGCGAGCTCATCGAGATGTCGATTCCCTGAAATCCTCGCTTCAACGCGCGACGGGCTGCGGCTCGTCGGGAGACCGGCCGAAGGGGCTCGCCAATCCTCGCGTGCGCACGAGGGACACGACCAGGAAGGCGCCGAGGAGCGCGGCGGCGGCGATGGCGATCCAGCCGACGGCGTGCGACGCCTCCGGGGCGGGCGTGGCGCGAACCTCGAGACCGAAAGCCCGCCACAGAAGGTCCACGATCCAGCCCAGGGCGAGCGTGACGATCGAAAGGGCCGCGACCTGCACGAGGACGACGCGCTTCCCGAGGTGCCGCGAGAGCACGGCCAGCGATCCGAGGTTCGTGGCGGGGCTCGCGAGGAGGAAGACGAAGGCGGCGCCGGGGCTCATGCCTTTGAGCAGCAGCGTCGCGGCGATCGGCGTCGAAGCGGCGGCGCACACGTAGATCGGGATCCCGAACGCGAGCATGAGGAGCATGCCGGGGAAGCCGCGGGCAATGGGCGACTCGAACACTTCCGGGGGAATCGCGGCCGCGATGACTCCCGAGAGGAGGATGCCGACGATCAGCGAGGCGGCGAGGTCGTCCATCATCTCGACGAACGCGTAGTGGAGCACGCGCTGCACGAAGGAACGCTCCCTGAGTGAATGTGCGTGGCTGGCCGTCGTTCGGACCGCGCGCGGAGGCTCGGGAGTCACGGCATGCGCGCAGGCGTCCACGGCGGCGGCGGCACGCGGCTTCGCCGCCGACTCCGGGCGATCGAATCCCATCCGGACGAACCAGCTCACTGCGCCCCCGACGAAAATCGCGGAGAGGATCGCCCCGAGGAACCGCGCCACCGTCAGGAACGGACCCAGCAGCCCCCAGCTCACCGCGATCGAGTCGACACCGGTCTCGGGTGTCGCGATCAGGAACGACGACGTGGCTCCCTTGCTCGCGCCGTGCTTGCGCATCGACACGGCCACCGGAAGGACCGAGCAGGAGCACAAGGGCAACGGAGCCCCGATCAGCGAGGCGACCGCGACCGATTTCATGCTCTCGCCGGCGACATGGCGCGTCATCCAGCTCGGCTTGAGCACCTGGTGGAGCACCCCCGCGATCAGGAAGCCGAGGAGAAGGAACGGCGAGAGCTCGAGGAAGATCGAGAGGCTCTCCTGGAAGACGCGCCCGCCGAATTCCACCGCCCATGCGAGCCTCGGCAGCGTCACCGCGGTGGCGAGGACTCCCAGGGCGACCGCGCCGAGCTTGATCCAGGCGCGCTCGACGCCGTGGAAAACCTCGGGAAGCAGGTCGCACAGCGCGACGTACAGGAAAGTCCCGCACGCGAAGCCGGTCAGAACCTGTCCCAAGACGCCGCCCTCGGAAGCGAGCTCGCTGCCGATCAGGATTCCGAGCGGACCCAGCAGCGCGAAGAGGGCGAGGAACGTGACGCTCCGCGCGTTGCCGAGGTGCGCGAGGCGCATCACGGTCGCGAGGGAGAACGCCTCGGTCGCCTTGTGCGCCAGGATCGAGACCAGGAGCTGCGTCCTCACGGCCGGATCCTCGAGGATCGCGGCCAGCGCCATGCCCTCCGAGATCGAGTGCATGCCGAGGCCGAGCCAGGTCGCCGCCCACAGAGCTCGGTGCGGATCCTGCGCGGCGCCCTCGGAGACCGAGCGCAGCCAGACTTTCTCGAGGGAGAAGAGCAGCAGCAGCCCGAAGAGCGCCGCGATCCAGGGAGCGAGGGACGGGCCGGCGCCCTCTGCCTCCGCATGGTGCGCGTGACCGTCGGGGTCGACACCGGCGAGGTGCGGCAGGAGATGGAGAAACACCGTGCCGAGGAACACCCCCGCCGAGATCGAGACGAACATGTGCAGTCCGCGCTCCGACCAGCGGCGGAGCAGCGGCAGGAGCGCGCCGGCGAGGCTGACGGCGAAGAGGAGCAGCGCGGTCTGGAGCGGGGTGAAGTCCAAGGCAATACGCCGGTGCGATCCTCTATATATAGCCAGGGGAGGAGCGCCTCGTCCCGAGCGCGGGGGATCCGCGTCGGCGGCCCAGGTCGAAGCGTCCGCTCCGCGCACCAACGGTCCGGGCCGGCCCTGCGTAGGGGGCGCGCACCTCGGTTCCCGCGCCGGGTTTGCTTCCTCCGGGCTCGCGAGTTAACTAGTTGCCCCCCTTCCCCGGCCGGGGAGATTCGACGCGAGGGCCCAGCGACATTCGAGAGCGATGATCGACATCCAGCACCTGTCCAAGAACTTCGGCCCGCTCCGGGCCGTCGACGACATCAGTTTCTCGGTCGGCCGCGGGGAGGTCCTGGGTTTCCTGGGCCCCAACGGCGCGGGCAAATCGACGACCATGAAGATGGTCACGGGGTTTCTCACCCCTTCCTCGGGGACGGTCCGCGTTTGCGGCCACGACATCGGAAGCGACCCGATGGGCGCCAAGAAGAGCCTCGGGTACCTGCCGGAGGGGGCTCCCGCCTACCCGGACATGACTCCCGCGGGGTTTCTCGAGTTCATCGCGGCGATCCGGGGGCTCTCCGGGAGCGCCATGACCGCGCGCATCGCCGAGGTCGTCCGGCTCGTGCACCTCGAAGGCGTCCTCCACCAGCGCATCGAGACCCTCTCGAAGGGCTACAAGCGCCGTGTGGGTCTAGCCCAGGCGATCCTCCACGATCCGCGGGTCCTCGTCCTCGACGAGCCCACGGACGGTCTCGATCCGAACCAGAAGCACGAGGTGCGCGCGCTGATCCGCCAGATGTCGAAGGACAAGGCCATCGTTCTCTCGACGCACATCCTCGAGGAGGTCGAGGCCGTGTGCACGCGCGCGATCATCATCGCCCGAGGCCGGATCCTGTTCGACGGGACGCCGAGCGAGCTGGCCAGGGAAGGCCCGCTCGACGAGGTCTTCCGTCGCATCACGACCGGCGGCAGCGTCCCCGCGAGCTAGCGCGAGTCGTCCAAGAGACACGGTCCGAGGAGAGAGGCATGCGGAACACGCTGATCCTGTTCAAACGCGAGCTGAAGGGCTACTTCGCCACGCCCGTCGCGTACGTCTTCATCGTGATCTTCCTGTTCCTGACCGGGTGGATCACCTTTTCGCTGACGGGCTTCTACGAGCAGGAGCGCGCGGACCTCCAGTCGTTCTTCGGCTGGCACCCCTGGCTGTACCTGTTCCTCATCCCGGCGATCTCGATGCGCCTGTGGTCGGAGGAGCGCAAGAGCGGGACGATCGAGCTCCTGATGACGCTGCCCGTGACGATCGGGCAGTCGGTCATGGGCAAGTTCCTCGCCGCGTGGGCATTCACCGCGATCGCGCTCGTCCTGACCTTCCCGATGTGGATCACGGTGAATTACCTCGGCAAGCCGGACAACGGCGTCATCTTCGCGAGCTACGCGGGGAGCCTCCTGATGGCCGGGGGTTTCCTGGCCATCGGCGCGTGCATGTCGGCGCTGACGAGGAACCAGGTCATCTCCTTCGTCCTCACGCTCACGCTGTGCCTCGTCTTCATCCTGCTCGGCTTCCCGGCCGTGCTCGACTTCATCAGCGGGTGGGCGCCCACGGCCGTCGTCGACGCGGTGCGCTCGTTCAGCTTCCTGGCGCACTTCACCTCGATCACCAAGGGCGTGATCGACGCGCGGGACCTCCTCTTCTTTGGTTCGCTGATCGCGATGTGCCTGTTCGCGAACGCGGTGGTCCTCGACCTCAAGAAGGCGGATTGATTGACCTCATGAAGAAGCACTTCTTGTCCACGACCGGCCTTCTGCTGGCCCTGGTGCTGTTCCTCGTGTTCAACATCCTCGCCTCGGCCGCGCTCAAGTCGACTCAGGTCGATCTCACGGAGAACCGCCTCTACACGCTCTCCGAGGGCACGACGAACCTCCTCGGCGAGATGAAGGAGCCGATCCGGATGCGGCTCTTCTTCTCCAAGAAGCTCGCGACGGAGATCGGGGCCCTGCACACGTACGCGCAGAGGGTCCAGGAGCTCCTCGAACAGTACGCCGCGCGCTCGCGGGGACGCCTCACGCTCGAAGTGATCGATCCGGAGCCCTACACCGACGAGGAGGACCAGGCCGTCGCCTTCGGGCTGCGGGGCCAGGTCGTCAACACGGGCGGCGAGATGCTGTACTTCGGGCTCGTCGGCACGAACTCGACCGACCAGGAGGAGGTCATCCCCTTCCTTCAGGAGAACCGCGAGGACTCGCTCGAGTACGACGTCACGCGGATGATCTACACGCTCTCGAATCCCAAGAAGCGCGTCGTCGGCCTCATGACCACGCTTCCGATGGAAGGCAATCCCATGGCGCGGTTCACGGGCCAGGGCGAAGCCTCGGATCCGTGGTTCATGCTCGAGGCGATGCGCCAGATGTTCGAGGTCAAGTCGATCGCCCCGACGGCGGAGACGATCGACGCGGACGTCGACGTGCTGATGATCGCTCATCCGCAGGGCATGACCCCCGCTACGCAGTACGCGATCGACCAGTTCGTGCTGCGCGGCGGCAAGGTCCTCGCCTTCGTCGACCCCTTCTGCGAGTCGCAGCAGGTCCCCCGGGATCCTTCCAACCCGATGTCGGCGATGATGGCGAACAAGTCCTCGGACCTCGGTCCGTTGATGGCCGCCTGGGGGCTCCAGTTCCCGCCCGAGGACATCGCGGGAGACCGGGAGAGCGCCCTGCGCGTCGGCTACGGCGGCGTGCCAGTCGATTACATCGTTTATCTCGGCCTGCGCGGCGAGAAGGACTGCTTCGCGAAGGAGGACTTCGTCAGCAGCAAGCTGGGAGTCGTCAACATGGCGACGGCGGGCGTGCTCGCCGCGACGGATGGCGGAACGACGACCGTGACGCCTCTCATCCGAACGACGAAGAACTCGATGCGGGTCGCCCGGGCGGGCATCCAGTTCGGCCCCGACCCCGCCAAGCTCCAGGAGAGCTTCGTGTCCGGCGACACGCACCTGATGCTCGCCGCGCGCGTCACCGGTCCAGCGAAAACAGCCTTCCCCGACGGGAAGCCCGACGCGGCTGCCCCCGAGAACGGCGAGCCCGAGGAGCCCGGAACTTCCTTGAAGGAGTCTCAGGAGATCAACGTCATCGTCGTGGCCGACTGCGACATGCTCCAGGACAACTTCTGGACGCGGGCCCAGAACATCTTCGGGCAGAAGATCGCGATGCCGGTGGCGAACAACGCGGACTTCGTCGTCAACGCGCTCGACAACCTCTCGGGCAGCAACGATCTGATCAGCCTGCGGAGCCGCGGCAGCTCGACCCGACCCTTCGAGAAAGTCGCGGAGATCCGGCGGGCTGCCGACACCCGCTACGGGCAGAAGGTCAGCGAGCTCGAAGCGAAGCTCAAGGACGCCCAGGACCGGATCGACGCGCTCGAGGGACAGAAGGAGGGGGTGGCGAGCGGCCTCATCCTCTCCCCCGAGCAGCAGCAGGAGGTCGAGCGGTTCCGCGAGGAGCGCGGCCGCACGCGCAAGGAGCTGCGCACGATCAAGCACGACCGGGACAAGGACATCGAGGCGCTGGGCGCGATCCTGAAGTTCGTGAACATCTTCTTGATCCCCGGCCTGCTGATCGTCACGGCGATCGGCCTGGCGCTGGTGCGATGGAGCCGCGCCAAGTCGGCGGCGAGCCCGGCTGGCGCCCGGAGTTGAGAGCATGAACACGAGATCCCTGACCATCCTGGGCATCGTCACGGCGCTGGTGGCGGTCCTCGCGATCGTGACGCTGCAGAAGCGCGAGAGAGCCGTCGAGGCCACTCCCACCGGCCAGAAGCTCTTTCCCGCGCTCACCGCGAAGATCAACGATGCCGCCGAGATCGAAGTGAAGCGCCAGGACGGCGTGACCACGCTCAAGAAGGCCGGGGAGACTTGGGGCCTGGCGGAGAAGAACGGCTACCCCGTGGACATGGCGGCCGTGCGGAAATGCCTGATCGGCATGACCCAGATGACCACCGCGGAAGAGAAGACCGCCGATCCCGCCCTGTACGCCAAGCTCGGCGTCGAGGATCCCGCCGCCGAGGGCGCGACCTCGACGCTCGTGACCGTCCGCGACGCGAGCGGCGCCACGCTGGCAGCGCTGATAGTCGGGAAGGAGCGCACCGGCAAAGGCCAGGGGAATGTCCGCCAGGTGTACGCACGCAAGTCCGACGAGGCCCGTTCGTGGCTCGTGAACGGCGACCTCGGCCTTCCCGAGGAGGGCACGGACTGGCTCGAGAAGAAGATCCTCGAGATCAAGCGCGAGAGGATCCGGGCCGTCGAGGTGAAACACGCCGACGGCCAGGTCGTCCTCGTCGACCGCGACAAGCCCGAGACGGACAACTTCACTCTCCACGACATCCCCGAAGGCAAGGAGCTCTCCTATCCGTCCGCGCCTGGATCGCTCGGCGGCGCGCTCGAATGGCTGAACCTCGAGGACGTGAAGCCGGCCGGCGAAATGGACGTGAAGGACGGCGCGACGGCCACGGCGAAGTTCTCCTGCTTCGACGGGCTGACCGTCACGGTCACCACGAAGAACGTCGAGGACCGGACCTACGCGCGTTTCGAAGCTTCCTACGAGGCTCCGCCCGAGATCCCCGGGCCCCCGACTCCAGCCGCCGAGCCCGACGCGGAGAAGACCGAGGGGGCCGAGACGGCCGATACGCCCGAGATGGCGGCGGGAGCCGACAAGAAGTCTCGCGAGGAGGTCGAGAAGGAGGCCGCCGAACTGAACGCCCGTCTCGGCGCCTGGACCTTCGTCGTCCCTTCCTACAACAAGTCGAGCTTCCAGAAGGTGAAGAGCGAACTGCTCAAGGACAAGGCTCCGCCCCCGGTCGCCCCTCCCGAATCGTCGATGCCGGAGGAGACGACGACTCCCGCGCCGCCGGAGCCGCAGGGCTCGGAAGGAACTCCGCCGAAGGAAGAGAAGACTCTCGAACCCGAGCTGGAACCGAAACCTCCGGGGTTCGAGAATTCCTGATCGCCGGCTTCACCTCCGCGAGACGAACGGGCTCTCCCGCAGACAGAAGCGCAACGGGAGGTCCATCCCTTTCCTGATCCCGACGCGCACGTCGCGGACGACTCGGGCTCGCGCAGGACGAAGGAGCCGCGACTCCCGGAGCCCGACTGGCCCGCGCGCGAAATCGAGGCCGTCGTGCGCCCCCTCGATGCCCAGGGCCTGGACCAGCTTCCCCGGGCCGCTGCACAGATCTCGGTCGTCGACATCCCCGCGGCGCGAGCGCATGAGCTCGAGACCTTCGATCGGCTCGAGGGCGCGCAGGAGCACGGCCTCACCGATGCCCGCCTCCGCCGTCACGACATTGAGGCAGCGATGGATTCCGTAGATCAGGTAGACGTACGCGCGACCGGGAGGCCCGAACATGGACGCGTTCCTGGCTGTCGGCCCGCGGAACGAGTGCGAAGCGGGATCGTCCCGCAGGTAGGCCTCGGTCTCGACGATGATGCCGGCCGTCCTCCCCTCGGGGGAATCGTGGACGAGGACCTGGCCGAGCAGGTCCCGCGCGACGACCGGAGTCGGCCGCAGGAAGAAGGACCGCAGGATCCGGCGGCCGATGATCGACGAGCTAGCGCGCGCCACGCTTCTCCGCGCCGGCCGGGCGGTCCTTCTTGAAGATCAGGAGGTGGTTGAAGCCGCGCAGGAAGAAGTTCTCCTCCGCGGCCGCGCGGTGGAAGTTCGGGCGTTCGAGCTTGCGGTTCCCGCGCACGACCGCGATGTGATCGACGGGACGGAAGCGCTGGGCGAGCATCGAGTAGAAGACGGCCCCGATCCCGACGAAGCCGCGCTTCTTCCGGAAGCTGTCCCCGCAGAACACCGCCAGGTAGCGGCGATCGCGCAGGATGCGGCCCGCTTCCGCGAAGGCCGCCCCCATCGCCTCGAAGTACTCCGACTCGAAGGCGTCGAGCTCGCCGATGCAGTCTTCACCGCCCGAGTACTCGACGTGGGTCGAGTACGGCGGGTCCATGAACACGAAATCGGCCTTCGCGTCCTCGAGGGGAAGCTTGCGCGCGTCCGCGCGGAAGATGTCCGGACGAGGGGGCGCGACGTCGTAGCCGAGCGCGCGGCGCGACAGGCTGCGCGCGACGTCGATCGTCGTCCCGCCGCCGCAGAAAGGATCGACGACCAGGTCGCCTTCGCGCGTGTAGCGCTCGAGCAGGTTCCAGATCACCCAGGCGGGCGTCGATCCGGCGTAGGCCGGCGTGCCCATGGGAACGTCCCCGTACTGCGCCGAGGGGTAGTACCAGAGCGTGGTCGTCTGGAGCTTGAGCGGAGGCTTTGCACCCATTCAGGGCGCGCTAGCTGCCGGTCGGGCTGGAGTCCGGGATCCACAGACCCGGGGCCGCGTCCGCGCTCGGCTCGCCCTCGATCGACCTGTCGCACGCCGAGCCGCCCTCCGGGGACGCCAGCGCGCTGTCGGCAGGCAGGCAGGCGGCCTCCGAGCCCGAATCCTCGAGCTCGAACTCCATCGGCGTCCCCTCCGGCAACGTGTCGGCGGCATGGACGCGCCGGACGATCCTGCCGCTCTCCAGGTACTCGTGGACGCTGATCGCGATCCCGGCGACGAGCATGGTCACGAGGACCGCCAGGCTCCGGATGGAGAGGAATCGCGGGAGAGGATCGAGGGCGGATCGCAAGACGTGTTTCCTACACACTTAGAACGTGTTGGATACACCCATATTCCACCCGATTCCCCCAGGGATCAAGCCTCGGAGGGTCGCCGCACCCCCCCTCCGGCCCGAAAACGGGTCGAGGGGGCCTCCGGAGGGGTCTGGAGGGGCTTCTCCAGGTGCCGGTGGGCGTAGTCGAGGAGCGCCTGGAACTGCGTCCGGAAATCGTGCCCCCCCCCGGCGATCGGCGCCTTGAAGAAGCTGGCGGTGTGGGACATCTCCCCCGTCTCCCCCTGCTGAAGGGCGAAATCGGCCAGGCGCGCGAGGTCGAGGACGAGCGGCGCCGCGAGGGCGGAGTCGCTGCCCGACCACGTGAACTGGAGGGTCATCCGCGCTCCGAGGAAACCCTCGAAGTGGACGAAGTCCCAGGCCGTCTTCCAGTCCTCGAGCGACGGCACGAAATCGATCCCCACGTGGGTGTGGAGTTCCTCGCTTCCGAGGATCGAGCGCAGCGCCTCGTCCTTGTTCTTCAGCTTCGCCGCGCGATGCGCGCCGTCCGCGAGCACCTCGCCGTCGCGGTTGCCCAACATGTTGTAGCCCTGCCAGGCGAGGACGCGCAGGTTGCGTGCGCTGAACATGGGCGCGAGGACGGTCTTCATGAGCGTCTCGCCGGTCTTTCCGTCGCTTCCGCAGTGCGGCACTCCCTGCTTCAGCGCGAGCTCGCGCAACGCGGGGATCGTCGATCCCAGGCTCGGAGTGAAATTGACGTAGGCGCAGCCCTGCGACAGCGCCGCGTAGGCGTAGAGGACCGAAGCCGGCTGCGAACGACCCTCGTCGAGCGCGCTCTCGAGCCGCGGGAGCTTGGCCCACTCGCCCTGCTCGGGCCGCGCCGCCTCGGTGCTCGCGAGATGGACGACGACGACGGCATCGAGCTCCTCCCTCGCACGGAATTCGGCCAGATCCGCCGTAATCCGCGCGATCTGCTCGCGGGGTGGGGCCTGGCTCAAGGCGACGGCCGCCGGGTCCACTCCGGGGAGCCCGCGGTCGTGGACGTCGACGGTCCCGCACCGGATCCGCGCGGAGATCGCGTCCACCTCCCCGCGGGCGGCCTCGAGGAGGGACTCGGTGAGAATCCGCTGCTTCACGAGCTCGGCCGCGGAGACCCAGAGATCCCGCGCACAGACGTCGTGGCCGCCCAGGACGAGATTCCTCAGGGACGCCAACGGGAGGCGCGCGAGCGGGTCACGCTCCGTGCAGAGTCCGACCGGCTCCAGGATCCCCGCGCGCAGGCCGGCGAGCCCGAAGGCGACGCAGGTCGAGATCGATCCGCGGGCCCCGACGAGCCAGAGGCCGACCCTGCGCGGGCTCGAGTTCCGCCCGTCCGCGCTCATCGGGATCGGCCGGCCGCGGCTGCGCGCCGGGCCTCGATCCAACGCTCGACGACGCCGTCGTAACGCTCCGGCCACCAGCGCGGGGATCCGACGCCGCCCTCGGCACCGGAGGCCGGCGCGGCGGACGCATCCGGCCGCGGGCTCGGATTCGAGGCAGATGTATCTCGCATGGAACCGTCCGACGGCCGGTCGATGTGGGGAGCCGGATTCCCCATTGTGCCGTTCCCCTCGCTGGACGCCACTCCCGCGCCGGACGCGGGACCGCGGACGGCCTCGATCCGTCGCGCCAGGTCCGCGAGTTCGGCCTCGAGGGCCTCCAGGGATTCGTTCACGAACTCCCGGCCCCCCGGATCGACGCGCTCGGCGCGCTTGGCGAGTGCGCCGAGGGCCTCGGTGTCCTGGCTGGCAAGCCCTGGAACCGAGGCGAGTTCACGGATCCGATCCTGCAGACCGGCCGAGCGAGCGGAGAAGGTCGAACCGCTCGAGACGGTCCCCGAAGGACCCGGGGGCTGCCGCCTCTCCTCCGTGACGGCCGCGAGTAGCGCGAGCGCGAAAAACGGCGCCGCGAGGACCGCCGCCGAGGAGCGGGCTTCGTGGCTGAAGAACCGGCGGAGCGAAACGGCCGGGGCGATGCTTTGCACGAGCGCTGCGGCGACCGGCGAACGGTCTCCGATCGATTCGATCTCGAACGCCGTCGTGACGGCGCCTCCAGCCCTGGAATGCCGGTCGATCGACCGGGCTACGGAAGCGGCATCGCGGCTGCGCTCCATCCACCACGAAAGCGCGCCCAGGATCCCGACGAGGGCGAGGAGCGCCTTCGTCTGGGGATCGCCCGGATCCACGCGCACGCTCGCCGCCGCGGCCAACGCCGTGATCCCGGCCGAGAGACCGACCATCGAGCTCTCGATCGCGACCAGGAAGAGCCGTCCTCGATGTGCCGCGCGGACCTTCGAGCTAACGGTGGTCGCTGCCATCGGGCTCATCGGCCTCGGGAACGATCGGGAGTCGGGACTCGATCTCCGCGGGGAGCGAGGTCAGCGGCCCGCGAGAGAAGAAGAGCTCCACGGGGCTTCCCCGACCCGGCAGGAGCCAGCCGTTCGCGAGCCAGATGTTCTGCTTCAGACACTCCGGCCGCGCCCCGGTCAGGAGCGTGTTGCCCTGCTCGAAGAAGGTGATGTTCACGAGATTGCCTTCGACATCCGCCGCGAAGACTTCCTTCTCCTCGCCTCCGCGGAAGCGAACCATCCGGGAGCCGAGGAACACCCAACGGTGCCGCAGCAGGCTCCGGCCCGTCTCGAGGTTCCGCAGGAGATCGTCGACCCGGAAGAAGAACGCCTCGCCCCCCTCGCGCCAGGCGACGTAGAGGAGGAAGCCGTCGCCCGAGGGGGATTCGACCGTGTACGGGAGGACCCCGTTGCGGAGATCCCCGGGCGTCGGCGGAGGGTCCTTGCGCTTCCACTGGGCATTCTGGCCCTCGGCGACTCCGAGCGCGAGCAGCGCTGCATTGAGGCGGCTCGGCACGATCTCGGTGAGGAAGAGGCTCTCGTGCTGCGCTCCCTGGGGGTTGACGAGCAGGTACTCGAGGAGATCGTCGCGGACGCCGACCGTGACCGGGATGGAGCACAATCCGCGCTCGACGTCGAGGTGGATGCCGTGCTCGAGGAAGGCCTTCTGGAGATCCGGCGCGCCCCGCTCGACCTCCTGCGCGGATCCGGCATCCCCGGTTCCCTGCATCAGCAGGGCCGCCATCGCGAGGACGCAGAACGTTCTCATGCTCCCCTCGTGGTCCATCCAGGTCCGCGAGTGAACTCTAGATCCCGCCCGCGAGAAGCGCCTCGCGACGCACGCCGATGCGGTCGAGATCCTCGCGCACGAGCTCGTACACGCTCTCGGCGTAGGCGCGGATCTCGTGCTGCGCGTCCGGCTTCAAGCGCTGCTCCAGGAAGTGCAGCACGCCCTGGAGCGACACGGTCCAGTAGGCCTGGCTGTAGACGTTCTGCGGCAGCAGGAGACGCGCGAGCTCCTTCGCGATGCCGCGCGCGAGGCGCTCCTCGTAGAGCTGGTAGGCGCGGCGGCATTCCTCGATCATGAGCTCGCGCTCGCGCTCGTGATCGAAGGCGGGATCGAGCGCCACCGAACTCTGCTTGTTCCCGTGCGGCGGGTTCCCGCGCATCACCTTCGGCACGTAGAACTCGGGCGTCCACTGCACGTAGCGCCCGGACACCTCGTTCCAGCTGCAGCCCTTGTCCGTGTCGAACAGGACGTCGAACACCTCGAGGCGCACCGACTCCCCGTCGACCTCGTAGGTCCTCCAGCCGCTCCCGACCTGGTACTTGAACGCCTGGCGGAAGACGAACAGCGGTGCCTTCCAGTGGAAGGTGTAGTACGAATGGCGGTAGGGCGATGTGTGGCCGTGCTCCCACAGGAAGCTGCAGAGCTTCCGGTCCTTGTCGTCGAACTCGCCTTTCTGCTTCTCGTAGGAGATGCGCGCCGCGTTCACCACCTTGAGGGCGTGGTCGGCTTGCATGCGGTCGACGAGCGCGACGAATCCGATCCCGTCCTCGAGCGTTTCGTGAGCGCCCTGCGGCAGCCCGAGCTGCGTCGTCGTCATGCGGGTCAGTGTAGCCTCGCCTGCGCCGAGGGCAGAAAGGCAATGAGATCGGAAGCGACGAGACCGCGTCGTCCGACCTCGGCGGCCGCGAGATCGCCTGCGAGACCGTGGACGTGTACCGCACTCGCTGCGGCGTCGAATGGAGTCCAGCTCGCGACATCGCCATGGGCACAGGGGGCCAGGTAGGCACCCAGGATCCCCGCCAGGACGTCTCCAGCGCCGGCGGTCGCCATCCCCGGGTTGCCTGTCTCATTGACGTACACGCGCTCACCCTCCGCGACTACCGTCCGATGGCCTTTCAGGCAGCAGATCGCGCGAGCCCGGCGGCTCAGCTCCTTCGCAGCGGACGCCCGCTCGGCGTCGTCGCTCGAGATCTTCCGGCCGAGGAGCCGTTCCGCTTCCCCGGGATGCGGCGTGATGACCATGGCCCCGCGGCGCGGCGCGAGCACTTCGATCTCGCCGGCGATCACGTTGAGGGCATCGGCGTCGACCACCCAGGCCCCGTCGAAGCCGTCGGCGAGTAGGCTCCGGACGAGGTCGTGGGTCCGTCGCGAGGCCCCTAGTCCCGGACCGACGATGCGGACGTCGTCAGAACGTCCCGCGAGCCGCTCGGCTGCGTCGCTGTGGCCGCCGGACAGATCGACGAGGACGGCCTCCGGCGCGGCGACAGGCACGATCGTCCGCAGATTCGCGTCGAGGCACGCAACCGCGACGAGGCCGGCTCCTGCGCGCTGCGCGCTCCGCGCGGCGAGAACCGCGGCTCCCGGCATGTCTGCGCTGCCGCATAGGAGCAGGAGCCGGCCCGCATCTCCCTTGTGGGCGTCGAGCGCGAGGGCGGGAGGCGGACGCGGGATCAGACGAGGACCTCCGTACTCCCGGTCGCGAGGCCGGCCCAGTTCCGGATCGTCTCCTGCCGCCAGGGGGCGAGCGCTCCGACCTCGGAGCTCGAGAGGAACCCGAACCTCGAGAGGAGCGCGACGACGAGGGGCTGGAGGCCGCGATTCGAGCCGTCGTCGATCTTGATCGCGAGCCCGCGATCCGCGCCGCAGATGCCGATCCCGTAGACGGCGTCTCCTCCGATCTTCGGAAAGATTCTTCCACGCGTGACCCGTGCGATCTCCGTGCAGATCCGCTTGTGAGCGCCCGCGATCATCTCCGGGTGCGCGGCCACGGAAGCGATCATGCGTTCGCAGGCCTCGCGCCGGGGACGCTCGAGCCCCCCCGGGCTCGTGAGGCGCGCGAAGGCGGTGGCCAGCCCGGTCAGCGGCATCCGAAACGTCGGGGCGCTGCAGCCGTCGACGGCCGTGGTGAGATCGGCCTCCTCCACACCGCTCATCGCCAACACAGCCTCCCGCACGAGGGTCTGCCCGGCGCTGCTCGGGTCGAGATACCGCTCCTTGGGAACGCCGAGGTGGAGCGCGAGGGCGAGGAAGCCCGCGTGCTTCCCGGAGCAGTTGTTGTGGATCGCCGAGGGCTTTCCGGCTCCAGCCCGCAGGCGCGCGCTGGATTCGGGATCCCGGGGGGCCTCCGCGCCGCACTGCAGATCCGATTCGGCGAGACCGAGGCGGGCGAGCAGCCCGGCGACCGCGTCCGTCTGGCGTGCCTCGGCATTGTGCGACGACAGAGCGAGCGCGATCTCGACGTCGCTGAAGCCGAAGCGTTCGGCGGCGCCGGTCTCGAGGAGCGGAAGGGCCTGCAGGCTCTTCACGGAGCTGCGGACGAACACGGGCCGGGAGAATTCGCCCATGCCCTCCAGCACCTTGCCGCTCGAGTCGGTGAGCACCCACGCTCCGCGGTGCTGCGATTCGACCGCATCGCCCCGGCGTATGCGGACCAGCACCGGATTCTCGGGGTAGTCGGGAGTGGCGTGATGGACCATGGCTGGAGCCGACGCGAACCTGGGTCCATCCTAGCTACACTGGTGCCGTCGTGACGTCCACAGCCGAAAGAGACCGCAGGGCAGGTTGGTTCATCGGACCGACGATGCTCCTCGCCACGACCTGCGCGATGCTGCTCGTCGTGCGCGGCGCCGACCGCGCGTTCGGTGCCGCCTTGGCACTGCTGATCGCGGTATCGATCGCCTGGATCCTCGTCTGCGTGTTCTGGCCCGGCGCACCGGATCGGACGTGCTCCGAGTGCGGTCGTGATGGATTGAAGCGGCTCGACCCGGCGTCGACGCGCGGAGTCCTGTGCTCGGCTTGCGGGGCTTCCGACGCGGAACGAAGCTCGTTCCTGTTCGCCGAGGAGGAGAACGGACCGCTCGAGCCCCTGGTCGTGCGCGAGCGTGAACGCGAGAGGATGCTCCGGCGATGAAGGGCCCGAAGGACGGCGCGAAGATGGTCGACATGGCCCTCGCGCGGATCGTCATCCGCGAGGGTTCGGACCAGCAGTACATCTTCCTGCAAGAGCAGGGCGGGGGCCGCGGCTTCCCGATCGTGATCGGGACGAGCGAAGCGTGCGAGATCCGCCGGGTCGTCGCGGGGGTGCCGACGCCTCGGCCCCTGACGCACCAGCTCGCGTTCGAGACGATCCGCGCCCTCGGCACCGAGATCGCGCACGTGGACATCGTCGACTTGCGGGACAACACGTTCTTCGCGCAGATCGTGCTGCACAGGAAGGACAGCGAGGTGACCGCCGTGGTCGATGCGCGCCCGAGCGACGCCGTGGCCCTGGCCCTGCGGGCCCAGTGTCCGATCCGCGTCGCGGAGTCCGTCCTCGACCTGGTGCGGACCGACCCGTCCGGGCCCGATCCACTCCGCCCCGATCCCGATTCGTCGTCCGGGCCCGAATCCGAAGGCAAACCCGAGAAGGAAGAGCCGGAGGGCGAGTGAAAAAGGGCCCAGCAGCGCCAGCGGGAGGCGATTGGACCCGTCCACGCCCCGCTCGTAGGCTGCCCGATCGGACGGAGGCGTGGCAGAGCGGCCGAATGCGTCGGTTTTGAAAACCGAAGTGTCGCAAGGCACCGGGGGTTCGAATCCTCCCGCCTCCGCCAGGTCCGTCGAGTTCACCACGATGCCCGAGAAAAAGACTTCCGGCTACCTCCACGGCTTCACGGGGGCCGAGCAGGAACGCCTCTACCGGCAGGCGCGGTTCCTGGAGGACCGGGTGCACGACCGGCTCCCGTTCCGGAGGTCGAAGCAGCTCATCGAAATCGGCTGCGGCGTCGGGGCGCAGACCGAGATCCTCCTGCGGCACTTCCCCGAGATCCATGTGACCGGCGTCGATCGATCGGAGATGAATCTCGAGGCGGCTCGCCGCCGGGTCGGTTCGCAGTCCTGGGCCGAAGGCCGGCACGAATTCGTGCTCTCCGACGCAGGCAAGCTGACCTTCGGGGCCGATCGATTCGATTCCGCCTTCCTGTGTTGGATCCTCGAGCACGTCGCCGATCCCGCGCTCGTGCTCTCCGAAGCGCGACGCGTGCTGCGTCCCGGATCCCCGATCGTCGTGAACGAGGTGCAGAACGCCTCGTTCTTCCTCGACCCCTACAGCCCGAAGACCCTCGCCTACTGGATGGCCTTCAACGACTACCAGCTCGAGATCGGCGGCGATCCCTTCGTGGGCGCGAAGCTCGGCAACCTGCTGCAGGCCGTCGGCTACCGCGACATCGTCACCGAGGTGAGGACGATCCATCTCGACAACCGCGCGCCGGGCGAACGCGCCGAGTTCCTCGCCTACTGGTCCGAGCTCCTCCTGTCCGGCGCGCCGGGGCTCGTGGAGGCCGGGAAGGTCTCGTCCGAGACCGTCGAAGGCATGAAGATCGAGCTCGCCGAGGTCGCGCACGATCCCGACGCGGTTTTCTTCTACTCCTTCGTCCACGCCCGAGCGCTCGTGTGGTGAGGACCTCGTGCGCGTTCGCGCACCCGCCGCGCGCCCAGCTTGCCGGGCCATCGGACCACGGGTATCCTCCCCGCCCCCCGCGCGGAGAGGTGGCAGAGTGGCCGAATGCGCCGGCTTGCTAAGCCGGTGAGTCCTTTATTGGGCTCCGAGGGTTCGAATCCCTCCCTCTCCGCCAGCTCCCCGCATCGCGCCCGGACCTCGACCCGCGCGGGTGAGAGTGGCATCCTGCGCTCGGGATGGAGAAACCGCCGGATCGATCGCGAGGCGTCCTCGGGACGGTGATCGCGGTGGGTGTCCTCGCGACCGGATGCGCCGTTCGCCGCGAGCTCGTGATCGTCTCCCGTCCGCCGGGTGCCTCGGTCCGCCTCGATCAGCAGATGGCCGGCTACACGCCGTTCCGCACGGAGTTCCTGGCCTTCGGGACTCGCCGGGTCACGCTCTACCGACAGGGATACCAGACGTGGTCCGAGTCGATCCCGATCGAAGCCCCTTGGTACGCCATCTTCCCCTTCGACCTCTTCAGCGAGGTCCTCCTGCCCTTCGGCTGGAAGTACTCGAAGGAGGTCGAGGTCGATCTCGAGCCCGAGAGCGGCTCGGTGACGGCACCCGACCTGGAGAGGGTCCTCGACGAGGCCGAGGTCCTGCGCACGGCCGGTCCGGAGGGTCCTGGGCGGAAGCCGCCACCGAAGGAACCCGAATGAGAGCCGCGACGAGCGAACTCGCGGGAATCCCCGTGACCGTCATGGGGCTCGGCCTCTTCGGAGGCGGCGTCGCCGTGTCGCGCTGGCTGGTCGCGCGCGGAGCACGGGTCACGGTGACCGACCTCCGCACGAGCGAGGAGCTCGCGCCCGCGATCGCGGCGCTGCGGGGTCTCGATCTGCGCTTCGTCCTCGGCGAGCACCGCCACGCCGACTTCACCGGCGCCGCCCTGGTGGTCGCGAACCCCGCGGTCTCGCCTCGCAATCCCTACCTCGAAGCAGCGCGCACGGCAGGCGTACCCGTGACTTCGGAGACCGAGCTCTTCCTGGCCCGCTGCCCGGCGCGGATCGCCGCGGTGACGGGGACCCAGGGGAAGAGCTCCACCTGCTACGCGCTGGCCCAGATCCTCGGCGCGAGCGGTTTCCGCGTTCATCTCGGCGGGAACATCGGTCGCTCCCTGCTCGAGGATCTCGAGGTCATGGCTCCGGCGGACATCGCGGTCGTCGAGCTGTCCTCCTACCAGCTGGAGAGCCTTCCCCTTCCCGTCGGGGATCCGGCGGTCCCTCCCCGAGTCGAGGTGGTCGCCGTCACGAACGTGCTGGCGGATCACCTCGAAAGGCACGGGTCGATCGAGGCCTACGCAGCGGCCAAGCGGAGAATCCTTCCTCTCGCGGCCGCGGCAGGCGGTGCTGCGGTGCTCTCGGCCGAGGATCCCCGCCTCCGCGGTTGGACCGAGACGGGACTGGAACGCATCGATTGCTTCCCCACTCGCGCTTCGGATGTCGGGCTGAACCTGCGCGGCGGCCGATTCCGTCTCGGCGAGGAGACGCTCGGAAGGGTCGGCGACCTGCGGATCCCCGGCGAATTCCAGCGCGAGAACGTCCTGGTCGCCCTGGGGATGGCGCGCCGCCTCGGAGCGTCAGCGGAATTCCTCGCGGCATCGATTCCGAGCCTGCGGTCCCTCCCCCACCGGCTCGAGGATCTGGGCGTGCGCCGCGGGCACCGAGTGTGGGACAACGGCGTGTCGACCACCCCGGACTCGACGATCTCGGTCCTGCGGTCCATCGAGCCCGGTTGCACGCTCCTGTGCGGCGGCCAGGCGAAGTCCTTGCCGCTCGACGAGCTCGCCCTCGTCGCCAGGGATCGGGCGCGCCGCGCGATCGTCTTCGGTCGTTCGGCCGACACGTTCGGGACGGCGCTCCGTGCTGCAGGGATCGAGGTGCGGGCGGCAGGCACCGTCGAGGCCGCCGTCGAGGCCGCCTTCGAGGAGATGGAGGAGGGCGAAGAGCTCCTTTTCTCGCCCGCGGCCGCGAGCTTCGACGCCTACCTGAACTTCCGCGACAGGGCCTTGGCCTTCCGGCGCGCGCTGCCTCCGCTCGACGTCGAGACGGCCGCCTCGACCCGATGAGCCTCGAGCCCTACGCCCGCAGCCTCCTGCGGACGGCCGGCACGCATGCGCTGCGCCTCCACGCCGAGGCGGTCTCGCCGGAGCACCTGCTGTGGACCTTGATGGAGGACCCCCACTCGGCGGCCCACGCCGCCGTGCTGCACGCCTTCGCCGATCCGGGGACGATCTCGGAAGAGGTGCTCGCGATCTCCCCTGGGCTCCTGGTCGTTGCGTCGGGCTCGACCCTGGCCTTCTCGGTGCGCGCCGTGGAGGTCCTCACGAGGACCCGCGCAGCGGCCGAAGCTGCCGGTGAAGAGGCGGTTTCGGTCTCCAGGCTCCTCTCTGGATCAGTGGCCGCATTCGACGAAAGCTTGCAGCGGACGCTGCAGGGGGCAGGTTTCTCGGCCGAGATCCCGAGAGAGATCGAGGCCGTCGCCATCCCGGGCCCGGGGCTCTTCAGGCACTTCTCGATGCCCGCCAAGCGGGTGCTGTCGGGTGCCAACCGACTCGCAGCGAGCGACCGGTCGCCTTCGATCTCCCACGTCCACCTCTTCCTCGCCTGCCTCCAGGAGGATGAGGGCTTGGCAGCAAGCACGGGCGTGAACTTCCGCAAGGCTCGGTTGCTCCTCTCGGGATCGACGCGGGACGACACCGCGCCCTCGGCGAGGTCGCTACCGCCCGACCGTTCACTGATCGAGTTCCTGGAGGGCTTGCCGGGTGGCTCGGACAGCCTGGCCCTCCTCGCGCGCTTCCACGCGGGCGGCACGCCGGAGCTGGCGCAGATCCTGGTCCGCTCCAAGGTCACGACGGCTCTCCTCGACCGCGCGCGAAAGGCTTTCCGGGACCCGGACGGCCTTCGTGAGGACGACCCCGCTCGACGATAGAGAGGACCGGGGTTATAGGTGGTGGTTACCCGACGGTGAGTCCGCGACCTCGATGATCTGCCAAATCTGCCAGAAGAACCATGCGTCGGTGCACGTCACCGAGATCGTGGAGATCCCCGGCGAGGTCGGGGCCAAGCAATCCGGCCAGAAGGAAGTGCACGAGCGCCATCTGTGCGAGTCCTGCGCTGCCAGCGTCGATCTTCCTCACGCCCCCCTACTGAAGAAGTCGCCGGCCGACATCTGGAAGCTCCTCCAGATCTCGGCGCAGCAGACCAAGCGGCGTCCGAGCCCGGCCTGCCCGGACTGCGGCATGAGCCTCGACGAATTCCGCAAGAAGGGGCGCCTCGGCTGCGCCCGGGACTACGAGGTGTTCAAGAACCACATCGGCGACCTTCTCGAACGCGTGCACGGTGCGAGATTTCACGTAGGTCGCGTCCCAGGCACCTCCGAGGCGGATTCGCTGCGGTCCCAGAGGCTCTCGACCCTGAAGCAGCAGCTCGACGAGGCCGTCAAGGCCGAGGCCTACGAGAACGCGGCCCGGTTGCGGGACGAGATCAAGACCATCGACCCGCCGGCCGCCTCCTGACGAGGCAATCGCGTTCTCGAGCGTCCAGGAGCCCCTTCGGCCGCCTGCAATTGATCGCCAAGGCCGAAGGGTGGTAAACCCCACGGCCCTTGAACGACGAAAAGCTAGGGCTAGCTACCCAGTCCCTCCGCGGATCGCACGAGCGACGCGAGTCCCCATCCCCCCGGCGGTTTCGCCGCTGACGAGGAACCCAGAGCACCATGTTCGACCGCTTCACCGACCGCGCGAAGAAGGTGATGAACCTGGCCCGCCAGGAGGCTCAGAGATTCAACCACGAGTACCTGGGCACGGAGCACATCCTGCTCGGCCTCGTCCAGGAGGGCAGCGGCGTCGCCGCGAACGTCCTCAAGAACATGGGGATCGACCTGAACAAGATCCGCACGGAGGTCGAGAAGATCGTCAAGACCGGACCTTCGATGGTCACGATGGGCCAGCTGCCCTTCACGCCCCGTGCGAAGAAGGTCCTCGAGCTCTCGATGGAGGAAGCCGGCAACCTCGGCCACAACTACATCGGCACCGAGCACCTGCTGCTCGGGCTGATCAAGGAGAACGAGGGGATCGCCGCGCGCGTGCTGCTCAACCTCGGCGTGAAGCTCGAGGAAGTGCGCGACGAGATCCTCGAGTTCCTCGGCGCCGATCCGCGCAACGCCCCGGGCGGCAGCGGTAGCGAGGGCGGCGGCGGCTCGGGCGCGAACGACGAGTCGGGCGGCGGCGCGGCAGGGGGCAGTGAAGGTGCCGGCGGCGAGGCGGCGGCCGGCAGCGGCGCGGGCGGCGGCAAGGGCAAGACGCCGGCGCTGAACGCCTTCGGTCGCGACCTCACCACGCTCGCCCGCGAAGGCAAGCTCGACCCGGTCATCGGCCGGCGGCGCGAGATCGAGCGGGTGATGCAGATCCTCTGCCGTCGCACCAAGAACAACCCGGTGCTGCTCGGCGAAGCGGGCGTCGGCAAGACGGCCATCGTCGAGGGGCTCGCGCAGGACATCGTCGCGGGCAACGTGCCGGAGATCCTCGCCGACAAGCGGATCGTCGTCCTCGACCTCGCGATGATGGTCGCCGGCACCAAGTACCGCGGCCAGTTCGAGGAGCGCATCAAGGCGGTGATGACCGAGGTCCGCCGCGCGAAGAACATCATCCTCTTCATCGACGAGCTCCACACGCTCGTCGGCGCCGGCGGCGCCGAAGGGGCGATCGACGCCAGCAACGTGCTCAAGCCGTCGCTCTCGCGCGGCGAGGTGCAGTGCGTCGGCGCGACGACCCTCGACGAGTACCGCAAGTACATCGAGAAGGACGGCGCCCTCGAGCGCCGCTTCCAGTCGGTGATGGTCGAGCCGGCCACCCGCGAGGAGACCCTCGAGATCCTGAAGGGGCTGCGCGATCGCTACGAGGCGCACCACCGCGTCCAGATCACCGACGGCGCCCTCGAGCTCGCCGTCGAGCTGGCCAACCGCTACATCACCGGCCGCTTCATGCCGGACAAGGCGATCGACGTCCTCGACGAGGCTGGCGCGCGCGTCCGCCTGAAGGCGCTCACCCAGCCGACCGACCTGAAGGACCTCGCCGAGAAGATCGCGCTCCTCGACAAGGAGAAGGAGGAGTGCGTCGCGGCGCAGGACTTCGAACGCGCCGCCTACCTGCGCGACCAGGCCGACAAGATGCGCAAGCAGCGTGACGAGCTGCAGAAGCAGTGGCGCGCCAACAGCAAGGAAGTCGACGGCACCGTCGACGAGGACGTGATCGCGGAGACGGTGGCGAAGATCACCGGCGTCCCGGTCACCCGCCTCGAGAAGGGCGAGGCCGATCGCCTGCTCCGGATGGAGGAAGAGCTCCACCGCGCGGTCATCTCGCAGGACGAGGCGATCAAGGCGATCTCGCGCGCGATCCGCCGTGCCCGCTCGGGGCTGAAGAGCCCGAAGCGCCCGATGGGCTCGTTCCTCTTCCTCGGCCCGACCGGCGTCGGCAAGACGCATCTCTGCAAGCAGCTCGCGAAGTTCATGTTCGGGAACGAGGACGCGCTGATCCAGATCGACATGTCGGAGTACATGGAGAAGCACAACGCGTCGCGGCTGGTCGGCGCGCCGCCGGGCTACGTCGGCTACGAGGAGGGCGGCCAGCTGACCGAGAAGGTCCGCCGCCGTCCCTACAGCGTCGTGCTGCTCGACGAGGTCGAGAAGGCGCACGGCGACATCTTCAACATGCTCCTCCAGATCATGGAGGAGGGGCGCCTCACCGACTCGTTCGGGCGCAACATCGACTTCCGCAACGTCATCCTGATCATGACGTCGAACATCGGCGCCTCGATCATCAAGAACCAGGCATCGCTCGGCTTCCGGAAGACCAGCGAGGAGCAGGCCTTCGACGCGATGCGCGAGCAGCTCATGTCGGAGATCGAGAAGTTCTTCCGCCCGGAGTTCGTGAACCGCCTCGACGAGGTGATCGTCTTCCATCCGCTCACGCGGGACAACATGGCGGCGATCCTCGACGTGCAGCTCATCGAGGTGCGCGACCGGCTCGCGGAGAAGCAGCTCACGCTCGAGCTGACCGATGGGGCCCGCGAGCACCTGATCGACAAGGGCACCAACCTCGACTTCGGCGCGCGTCCGCTGCGCCGTGCGGTCGAGCGGATGCTCGAGGATCCGATGTCGGAGTCGATCCTGCGCGGCGACTTCCGCGGCAAGGACCTCGTGCGCGTCACCCTCGAGGGCGACGAACTGCGCTTCGAGGCGGTCGAGACCCAGAAGCCGGTCGAGACGGCGAAGGGCTGAGGGGCGGCGCGGTGAAGCAACCCTTCGCCGCGCTGTCGCTCCTCGCAGGGATCACCTCGGCGTCGGCCCAAGAGGCGCCGCCGCCGGCGCCGCTTCGCATCGAGACCGTCGTGCTGGTCGAGAGCGGCGGCGAGTGGGCGCGTTTCGGGACGCCGGCCGCCTGCCAGAGCGGTTTCGCCGTCTTCCACGCCGCGCGACGCGGCGCGGGCGAGGCGCTGCTCGTCTCGTCGGGGGGGCGCGCGACCACCTTGATCGCCACCGGCTCCGAGCTGAGCACGGCGCGCGGCCGCTTCGTGCTCGAGTCGATCGGCGCGGAGCCGGGCGTCAACGACGCCCAGCACGTCGCCTTTCGAGCGAGCTTCGCGGACGGGAGCGTCGCGATCGTCGTGGCGGACGGTTTCGAGCGCCGCTTCGAGTTCATCGCCGACTCGACCGAGGCGTTCCGCGAATTCAGCCCGGCGGTCGCCATCAACCGCGCGGGTGAAGTCGCCTTCCATGCGACCGTCGATCCGCCGGGTCACCCTGATCGCGATGACGGCCTCGCGCCCGTCGACGGGCAGGATGTTCGAGACGCACCGGAACGGTTCGCGCCTCCGAAACGGCTCACCTTCGCGGGCAGCGCCGCCGCCTTCGAGGCCGGCCTGTTCGTCGAGCGGGGGGGCAAGGGGAGGATCGTCGGGCGGACGAGCGAGCCTTGGCTCGACGTCCTCGACGGTTTCGCGCTCGGTGACGGCGGGTCGATCGCCTACCGCGCGGCGCCGAAGGTCGGCCACTGGAGCGTGCGCGTTGACGGCGGCGCATTCGCGCGCTCGATCGCGACGACCGGCGGAGCACCGCAAGAGCGCTTCGGCCCGCTCGCCATGAACGGCGCGGGCGAGGTCGCCTTCGTGCGCTGGTCCGCCGAAGGGATCGCGAGCGTCTGCCGTGGCGTCGTCGGCCGCAGCGAGCCAGAGGTGGTGCTCGATCGCGCCGCGGGCTTCGTCGATTTCAGCCCCGACGTCGCCATCGATCCGGCCGGCCGGATCGCTTTCGTGGGGCGCCGCGCCGACGGCAGCGCGGCGCTCTGCGTCGCCCCTGACGCCGCGCACGTCACCGAGCTGTTCCCGGTCGGCGCGCTGCTCGCCGGCCGCCGCGTCACCGCGCTCGCGCTCGGCTCGCGTGCCTTCGCGCGCTCCGACCGCCTCGCGCTGCGCGCCGAGCTCGACGACGGCAACGAGGCGGTGTTCCTGCTCTACGCCCGCCGCTGAGAGGCCGCGCGGTCAGCCCGTCATGCCAGCGCGTCGCAGGAGCGATCGCGTGCCGGAACGTGCGCACCGTACGCCGCGAGCGTCGCGCGGCTGCGGCCGATCCCGGCGAGCTCGCCGCGCAGCGACTCGATCTGCTCGTCGCTCCGCTTCAGCAGCTGCGCGTGGAGCGCGAACAGCCGCTCCGTGCGCGCCGCGAAGGCGGTCAGCTGCTCGTCGTCGAGGCGCACGCGCAGCTCCGTCGCCGAAGGCAACGCCGCGAGCGCCGCGCCGGCCCGCTCGACGGCCGCGGCGGCCGCCTCGACCTCGCCGGCGTTCACGTAGGAGAGCGCGTCGCGCCACTCCGACTCGACGCCGTAGAGCTGCTCGAGCTCAGCGCAGGGAGAGGACGGCGGCATCCCAGCCCTCCTTCAGCGTTCCGATCACGCGGCGGCTGGAATCGAGGAGCTGCGGGGACTGTTGCACGTTCGCCTCGACCAGCCAGGTGCTGACCGTGCGATAGAGCTGGTCGAGCTTCGGGACGCAGGGCGCGCCGGTCGTCGGCTCGAGGGCTTCGCGCAGCGCCGAGACGATCTCGAGCGATTTGCTGATGGCGAGGCCCGCCCGCGCGCGATCGCGGGAGTTCAACGCGCGGCGCGCCTCCTCGATGCGGCGCAGCAGCGCGTCGTAGATCCGCAGCAGGAGCTGCTCGGGCGGCATCGCCATCACCGAGTCTTGCTGGTACGCCTGATACGCAGTCGTCATCCATCCCTCCCGTGGACTGGTTCGTTCCTCATGAATCGATCAACGGTTCCCGAGCGAGAGCGAGCCGAGCGATCCGAGCGAGCCGCCCTGCGCCTGCAGCCTTCCGACCAGCGTCTCCATCGCCGCGAAGCGCCGCCGCATGGCGTCCTCAAAGGTCACCAGCTGGTCCTCGCCGCGCGTGATCCGGCGCGCGAGGTCGTCCATCGATGCGCGGAAGGCGTCCTTGCGCGTCTTGATCGCACCATCGACGGTGTCGGTGCGCTTCTCGACGACCTCGAGCAGCTTGGCGCCGACGCCCGTCGTCGGGTCGGCGACCATCTTCGATACGGCGTTGAGATCATCAGCCAGCGCGGCGCTGAGCTTGGTCGAATCGAGCGACAGCTTCCCGCTGCTGTCGGTGGAGATGCCGATCGTCGCGAGGGAGGGGTAGTTGCCGCTCAGGACGACCGTGCTCGACCCGCCCACCGCGGTGCCGAGCGCCGATCGCAGCGACCGCAGCGAGCTGTCGCCGGCGAGCGGCTTGGTCGCGTCATCGCCGCTCGCGCGCGGCTTCGACTGGTCGTTGAGGAAGTCGACGACCTTGTTGTACTCGTTGACGAAGTCCTGCAGCTGCTGCTGGATCGACGCGAAGTCCTCGGAGATCGTGAACTGGATCGGCGAGTGGGCTTCGAGGAGCTGCAGGGTGACACCCTGGATCGCGTCCTCGACGGTGTTGCTGGAGGACGTGTAGGACTCGCCGTCGATCTCGAAGCTGGCGTCCGTCGCGGTGCGCAGCGAGGTGAGGTTGAGGACGTCGCCTTGCGGCGGCGGCAGGCCGGGCTCGGCCACGATGGAGACCGCGTTGGCGACGCCGGTCTCGGCGCCGCGCAACTCGAGGTGCCAGTCGGTCCCGTCGAAGACGGTGGTCGCGACCGCGCCGACGTCGGCGTCGTTGATCGCGTCGCGGATGCCGTTCAGCGAGTTGTTGGTGCCGTCGATGTCGATGTCGAACTGCGTGCCGCCGACGTCGATGGTGAGGGTGCCGACCGCGCCGAGGTCGGTGTCCGTGGCGGCGAAGCCGTCGGAACGGATGAAGCTGCTCTGCGCGAGCGCGATCACCTCGACCGAGTAGGTTCCGACCTTCGCGTCGCTGCGCGTGGTGAGCGAGAGGTAGTTCGACGCGCCCTCGGGAAGGTTCGCCTTGCTGGCGACGAACTTGGCGGGATCGGCGAGCTTCTTCAGCGCCGTCTCGAGCGCGCCCATCTTCTTCTGCAGGTCGTCGAGCGCGTTGATCTTCTTCTGGAAGCCGTCGCTCTTCGAGCGCAGCAGGTCGACCTTGCGCCCCTCGACGCCGACGAGCGCCGCGATGATCCCCTGGGTGTCGAGCCCTGATGCCAGGCCCCCGAACGTGATCGGACTCGCCATTCTCGTCGCCTCCACGGCGGACGCCCCAGCGCGTCGCGCCACGGGTCCACCTGGTTGTTCGGTCGATCGGGAGCGCGCTCCAGTCGACGGAACTTCTTTCCCATCGCGCCTCCCCGTCCCCGGGGCGCTGGAACGACGGCGGCCTCCCGGCGCGAAAGCGCCGGAAGGCCGTTCCCCCGCGGAGGGTCGCGCGACGGGCGGGGGGGGGGGGCCCCG
>JBJXFB010000173.1:0-5541 GCA_046155895.1 Planctomycetota bacterium
CGGCTCACCGGTCAATTGGGTGAAGAGCTCCCGCGTGCGCTCGTCCAGCACGGCGGGCGCCTTGCCATAGGAGACACCGATGCGATCGAGGTACCACGTGCGGGCGAACGCGAAGCCTACGAACAGGAGGAGGCTCCCCACCGCGAGGATCAGCGCCGCGCGCGGAGACAGCCGGCCCTTCACCTCGGCCGCCGCGACGACCTCCGGCGCCGGCGTCTGTCCGCGAGCGAGCGCCGCGGCGAGGGGATCGCCGCCCGGCATGCCGCGCGCCACCTCGAGCACGCTCGACGGCCGCTGCAACGGATCGCGGGCGAGGCAGCGCGTGAGCATCGCGTCGACCAGGGGCTCGACCTCGCTGAGCACGCTCGACGGTGGGCTCGGCGGCCCTTCTTCATGCTCGCGCCGCAGCTCTTCGATCGTGCGCCCGCGCAGCGCCCGGCGACCGGTGTAGAGCTCGTAGAGCACGAGGCCGAGCGAGTACACCTCCGAGCGTTCGTCGACGGGCAGGCCCGCGAGCTGTTCGGGCGCCATGTACTGCGGCGTCCCGGCCAGGGCGCTCGCGTCGCGGGCTTGTGCGGAGACCGCCAACCCGAAGTCGGTGAGCTTCACCCGCCCCTCGCCGTCGAGCATCACGTTGGCGGGCTTGAGGTCGCGGTGCAGCACGCCGCGCCGATGCGCCTCGGCGAGACCGGCGCAGATCTGCTGGCCGATCTCGGCCGCCTTCTCGCGTGGCAATCGCCCGATGCGTCGTATGAGGCTTGCGAGGTCCTCGCCGTCGACGAACTCCATCGAGAGGAAGTGGCGGCCCTGGACCTCACCGATGTCGTGCACGCGCGCGACGTTCGGATGCGTGACCTCGCGCGCGTGCCGCACCTCGGACCGAAAGCGCTCCAGCCCGCCCTCGCGCTCGGCGAGATGCGGCGGCAGGAACTTGAGCGCGACTGGTTGGCCGAGAACGAGGTCGTCAGCAAGGTAGACCTGCCCCATCCCTCCCTCGCCGACGAGGGCGATCACGCGATAGCGGCCGATCAGGATCTCGCCCGGGGAGAAGTCTCCTTCGAAGGAAGAGCTGGCGGGCTTGGAGGGCATTGGTGCGGAACGATAGCAGCGCCCACCGTACCCGGTCGCTACCCGGCTCGCCGCGATCTCGCCCCGCTTCGGCATCGCATCCCGGACGTGAGGAGTCGCCGTTGAAGTCCCGCCTGTCAGGCGCTCGCCTACCGCGAACGTGCTTCATGCACTGAGCGATCCCGCCTTCGCTGCCCGGGCTGAAGCAGGACGCGGGACGGCTTGAGCGGGGTCGGGTGGCATGGGTTGGTCCAACCCTCCGTTCGCGCGTGCGAATGAGCGCGACCCTTACGCGGATCGTGACAGCGGCGTGCACGCAGAACCCGCGCACACGCAAAGGTTTGGAGCGGGCGACGGGGTGCGAACCCGCGACATTCAGCTTGGGAAGCTGAGGCAAGGCTGACATTCGTTGTCCGCTCCTGACCGGTCCTGTCCGCAGTTGGCCGCGATTGTCCGCTCCTGTCCACTTGGCGAGGCGGACAGGAGCGGACAAAACCAATCAGGAGCGGACCAGGAAGGTGGCGCATCGTTGCCAGAAGGCACCTCGGAGGGCCTCCGCCGAGCGAGGAGGAGGGGGTTCAGAGATCTGGCAGGCCGGGTCCGAGGGAGGCGGCCGGCACCGGGCGTCGCGGGTGGAACCTCCTCCCGAACGGGCTCCGAGAACCGACATCTTGTCCTTAGGATCGCGGGGCCCTCGTCGTCTAGGTTTCCGCCGGGCGGTCAAGCCGCGTCCATCCCGGTCGCCGACCGACTGCGTGAT
The DNA here is from genome assembly GCA_046155895.1 of Planctomycetota bacterium. GTDB lineage: Bacteria > Planctomycetota > UBA1135 > UBA1135 > DASYPQ01. Next base: position 1,829 of record JBJXFB010000173.1, read on the forward strand.
CTCGATCCCAGACCGGTTGTCATCACAATCCTGCTTCCTCAACTCGCCGCCATGCCCCTCGCCTGCATCTAGTCTCGGGGCCTCCGATGGAGACGTGGAACTCGTGACAGGTGGGTGGCGCAACACCCTCGTCCCCACTCGAGGTTGGCGCTCGGGAAGGATGCATGGACTCCAGCGATGCAGGCGAACATCCTCGACCGACCGCTCTCGTTCAGAGAGATCTTCAATTGGGTGCCGCCGCCCACGCGGAAGCGTCGAACGATGGACTTCAGGACGCGGCCCCCGACGGAGACTTGGAGCTCATGGTAGAGGGATGGCGTCAACACTTGATGCAACATGCACCCGCATCTTTCGCCCCAAGCGCTAGCGTGAGGGCGGACCTGCGCTAGACTCCCGCCACAGACGGCTCACCGGTGGCCACGCGCTCCGGCAGATCCCGGTCCAGCCCGCTCGACGCGCCCGCGCGTCCCCCGGCGCGGCGAACCCTCCGGAGTGTCCACGATGACCCTGCTCTCGACCCTGCTGCTGGCCGCCCTCCACCCCGCCCCGGTCCAGCCTGTGGTCCTCGACCCCGTCGCGGCGGCGATCGCGCCGCTGCCGATGGTCTTGCGAGGCACGACCCACGACCGCAACTTCGATTACACCTACGCCGAGCTCAACTACCGGGGGGTCCACGTCGAAGACACCGAGGCGCATACGGACGGCCCGCAGCTACGCGGCTCCTATGCGTTCGACGGCGTCGACAACGAGTTCCTGCGCAGCGTCTTCGTCTTCGGCAGCTGGAGCAACCTCGGGGACGACTTCGATTTCGACGAGTTCGAGATCGGAGCGGGATACGTGCACCCGATCAGCGACAAGCTCGACCTGGTCGGCACTGTCTCGCTGCTGCGCCAGGAGATCGACGCCGGCTCCGCGGACGACGACGAAACCGGCTTCGAGCTCACCGGCGGCGGCCGCATGTGGGTCGCCGAGCAGGTCGAGCTCAACGGCCGCTTGGCCTACCGCGACGTGTTCGAGGACGACTTCGCGATCGTCATCGGCGGGCGCTACCACGCGAACGATCAGCTCAGCTTCGGCGCCGACACCGAGTTCGGCGGCGACGTCGCCGAGATCCGCCTCGGCGCCCGCTGGCAGTTCTGAGGCGCCCCGCGCGGCATCGAGCGAACGTCGAGCCCCGCGGTCCGGCGCTCGCGTCGTTCCCGGATCTCCCGGACCGCGGCGTGCCGACAGGCCGCGCGCCACTCATCGCAGCAGATCGACGTCGTTCTGCCGTCAGTCACCCCCATGCCGTGGAGGCGCGCCTCGACACTTGATGCAGCATGCGCCGCTTCGAGGTCAGCGGCGTGGCGGAGTGGTCGTGCCTTCGTTCAGCACCTCGAGGTAGCGGTCGTATCCGAAGACGCGGCCGCGCTGCTTGCCTGTTCGTTCGCGGACGATGCCAGCGGTCTCGAGGCTCTTCATCACCGCGGTCACGGTCGGCACGGTCAGGCCCGTGCGAGCCTTCGCGGTGGTGATGGTCTGGATCGGGTGCTGTTGGAGCGCGTAGTGCACGCGCAGTGCGGAGCCCGAGATGCGGCCCAACGCCCCGATGCTCTCGCGGTCCTCCTTGAAGATCTGCGCGAGTTGCCGTGCCGTAGCGACTGCGCCTTCGGCCGTCTCCTTCACGCCGCGCATGAAGAACGAGATCCACGCTTCCCAGTCGCCGTCGGTGCGAACGCGCTGGAGCAGCTCGTAGTAGGTCTTGCGCTTCGTCTTGAAGTACAGGCTCAGGTAGAGCAGCGGCTCGCGGAGCACGCCCTCGGACACGAGGAGCAGCGTGATGAGCAGGCGACCGAGACGGCCGTTGCCGTCGAGGAACGGGTGGATCGTCTCGAACTGGACGTGCGCTAGCGCGGCCTTGAGCAGGACGGGAGTGTGCTCCGACTTGTCGTGCAGGAAGTTCTCCAGCTCGGCCATGCACTTGAGCACCTTGTCCGGCGGCGGCGGAACGAACGTCGCCACGCCGGGGCGCGCTCCGCCAATCCAGTTTTGCGAAGTGCGGAATTCGCCGGGCTGCTTCTTGCTGCCACGTCCCTGCGCGAGCAGCTCGCCGTGCACCTCTCGAAACAGCCGGTTGGAGATCGGGAAGCCGCCGCGCACGCGCTTCACGCCGTGCTCGAGCGCGCGGACGTAGTTCGAGACCTCGCGGACGTCGTCGAAGGGCACGCCGGGTGCTTCCTCGATCTCGAAGAGCAGGAGGTCGGAGAGCGACGACTGCGTGCCCTCGATCTGCGAGGAGAGCACGGCCTCCTTGCGCACGAAGGTGTAGAGGAACAGCCGCGTGTCGGGCAGCAGGCTCGAGACGCTGTCGAGGCGCCCCAGGGCGAGGAGCGCCTGGTCGATCTCCTCGCGCAGGGCCGTGTCGATGACGAGCGCCGGGCTCGGCGGCAGCGCCGCGGGGACGAACGCCCGCACCGTCTCGCCGCCGAAGGACGGCACGCGCGGGTAGGTGCCTGTGGGGCCGCGCTTCACGGCGCGACTCCCGTGTGCAAAGTTCTTTCGTACGGCGGCGCGCTGTTCAAGGTTCAGCCTCGAACCTTTCATAACGGACCCAACGGCGCCCGTCCAGTGGGTCGTCCGGCCTGCTCCCGGTGGGGAGTGCCCGCGGCCCGCGGCTCCGTCGGGGCGTTCCGGTCACCGCCGAACAGCGAACGGCCGGACCCCGCAAGGCGGAGCCCGGCCGTTCCGAGTCGAGTCAGGTCACTTCAGCAGCTTCTTCAGGCGCACGAGCAGCGTCTCGCCGTTGTTGTCCTCGACACCGTCGTTGTCGTTGACGAGGAGGACGTCGCCGTTCTTCAGGATGGCGAGGCCTTCCTGCTTCTCCGGCGTGAGGCCGGCGAACTTGGCGTAGACGGCGTCGGCGAGGAGGTCCTTCACGAGCGTCTTGGTGACGGTCGGCAGGAGCGGCGTGTTCGCGTCGGGCGCGAAGGCGAGGCCGGCGACCCTGAAGCTGTAGAGGCGCTTGATCGAAGCGTCCGGGCCGCCTTGGTCGTCGCGCTCGATGACGACGAAGGTGTCGTCGCCGGCGTACGAGATCTCGGAGACACCGACCCAACCGCCGTTCGGCGACGTCGGCGTTTCGAGCGGGTAGTACGCGTAGCTCCAGGTGCGGCTCACGGTGTCGAAGCGACCGATGCGCGCGCGGTTCAGCGGATCGCCGAGGCCGGCCCACTGGCGCTGGAAGCAGACGTAGACGTGGTTGCCGACGACGGCGACGCCTTCGTAGCCGAAGCGGAACTGCTCGCGCGTCACGTCGAGCGGCGGAAGGACCGCGTCGACGATCACGCCATCTTGGTCGACGCGCAGGAGCACGTTCGGCGACGCGAACGCGCTGGCAGACGGCACGACGCCGCCGACGAGGTTGCCGGCGCCTTCCGAAGCGATCCAGAAGCTGCCGTCTTCGAGCGCAGCGATGCCTTCAGGGTCGAGGTTGACGGTGTCGTCCGAGTTGACGAACACGGCAGGCACGAACAGCGGCGTGGCGGGCAGGCTCGACTTCAGGTCGTCGAGTGCGTCGCGCAGCACGCCGTCGACGTCGCGGATCGTGAGTTCACTCTCGATGACGGCCGGCTCGTTCGAGACGTCGAGCGTGTAGATGCGGTTGCTGCGGTAGTAGCTGTCGTGGACAGCGAAGACCGTCTTCTTTTCGTCCGGGTGCGGCGCGAGGCCGGAGA
>JBJXFB010000004.1:0-23653 GCA_046155895.1 Planctomycetota bacterium
CGACTACCGCGTCGCGCTCGCGAAGCGCGGCCGCAACGGCGAGGCGATCCAGCATCTGGCCGAAGCGGTCCAATTGCGGCCCGACTTCGGCGACGCGTGGCTGAACCTCGGCGCGGCCTACGCCGGCGTCGGTCGTCATCCGGAAGCGGCCGACTGCCTGCGTCGCGGGATCCAACTGGAGCCCGATCGCCCGGAAGCGCGCGAGTTGCTCGATCGGGTGCACCGCGAGCTCGCGCGCGCTCGTGCGCCCGCGCCGGGGCGCTGACCTCAGCTCGCGCCGGTCGGGCCTTCGGCCGCGCCCACCGGGCCCTGGCCCGCAGCCGCGGCGCGCAGCGTGCGCCTCACGAACACCGGCACCATCTCGCGGCGGTACTCGGCGTCGCCCGGGATGTTCGGCATGGGGTGGCACTGTGCGTACGCGGCCGATGCGGCGGACTCCACGGCCTCGTCGAACGAGGTGGTGCCCGGACGCGCGCCGGCGAGCCGCGCCTTCGCCTTCTGGATCCGCAACGGACGCGCAGCGAGTGCCGTCATCACGAGATCGGAGTCGGCGACGGCGCCCTGCTCGTCGAGGTCGATCCGCGCCGCGACGCCGAGCAGCGGGAAGTCGATCGAATTGCGGTCGCGCAGCTTGCCGTACGCGCCGCGGTGTCCGGCGACGGTGGGGGGGATGCGCACCTCGACCAGGATCTCGCCCGGCTCGAGCTTCTTGTTCCAGATGCCGTCGGAGACCCAGAACTCGTCGACGGGGATCGTGCGCCGGCCACCGGGTCCCTCGATCGCGAGCACGGCGGAGAGCGTCATCAGCGCCGGCGCCGTGTCGTTGCTCGCCGCCGCGACGCACTTCTTCCCGCCCGCGACGACGTGGCAGAGCTCGCCGTCCTTCTTGAGGCAGAAGCCGAGCGCTTGCCTCCAGAAGTAGGTCTGGTTGTACCACTGGCAGCGCGTGTCGAGCATGACGTTGCCGCCGAGCGTGCCCATGCTGCGCAGCTGCGGTCCGGACACGACGCTCGCTGCCTGCGCGAGAGCGGGCGCTCTCTTCCGTAGCAGCGCATGCTCGGCGACTTCCGCGATCGTCGTCATCGCTCCGACGTGGAGCCAGCCGTTCACCTCGCGCACGCCGCGCAGCTCCGCGATCGCGCCGAGGGACACGAGCAGGTCCGGCGTGAACAGCTCGTGCTTCATGTTCGGGAGCAGGTCCGTGCCGCCGGCGACGACCATCGCCGACGGACCGGCCTGCGCGAGCAGCGTCACCGCTTCGCCGACGGTCTTCGGCTGTGCGAGCTCGAACTTCGGGAGGCGCAGCATCAGCGGCGCCTCGCCCGGGCCGTCGCGTCGGCCGCGGGTGCGTGCGAGCTCGCGCGCTCGCGCAAGGCCTTCAGCACCTTTCCGGGCGTGAACGGCAGGTGCTTCAGGCGGATGCCGACCGCGTCGAACACCGCGTTGCTGATCGCCGGGATCGACGGGTGCAGCGGGCCCTCACCGGCTTCCTTGGCGCCGTACGGTCCCTCCGGGTCGACGCTCTCGACGATCAGCGCGTACAGCTCGGGCGTGTCGACGGCGGTCGGGATGCGGTAGTCGAGCAAGCTCGGCCCGGCGTGCAGACCGAAGCGGTTGACGTCGTGGTCCTCGAGCAGCGCCTCGGCGAGCCCCATGTACGCCGAGCCCTCCATCTGCCCTGCGACGAGCATCGGGTTCAGCGCGCGGCCGCAGTCGTGCGCGATCCAGCACTTCTCGCACGTGATGCGGCCGGTCTCCTCGTCGACCGAGACCTCGACGACGTGCGCCGTGAACGAGTACGCCGGCGCCGCTCCGATCGTCCCGCCGCGGTAGTCGCCGCCGAGCGTCGGCGTGTTGTACGAGCCCGTGGATCCGAGCGTGTCGAACCGCTCCTCGGCGATCTGGAACGCCTCCGTGACGGGTATCGAGCGCGCCGCGTCGGCCAGGTCGATCGCGCGCCCCGCGGCGAGCCGCACGCGCCCGGGGTCGACCTTCCACGCCTCCGCGAGCGCGGCGACGACTTGCGCGCGGAGCTTGCGGCACGCGTCGATCGTCGCGTTGCCGACCATGAACGTGACGCGCGAGGAGTAGGCCCCGAGATCCACCGGGCACAGGTCGGTGTCGGCCGCGACGACGCGGACGTTCGAAACGTCGACGCCGAGCTCCTCCGCGACGAGGTAGGCGACCACCGAGTTCGATCCCTGGCCGATGTCGTTGCCCCCGGTGAACACCGTGACGCGGCCGGAGCGCTCGACTCCGAGCTGGATCCCGGCCTGCGGCATCGGGTTCGGGTAGACGGGGTAGTTCGTGCCCGAGATGTACATCGAGCCGGCGACGCCCAGGCCGCGGCCGCGCGGGAGCTTGCCGCGCCGTTCCTTCCATCCGCTCGCGCGCTCGACCTCGTCGAGGCAGCTCGAGAAACCGTTGGACGTGATGCGCTGGCCGTTGACGGTCGTCGTGTTCTCGCCCTGGAAGTTCTTGCGGCGGATCTCGATCGGGTCGATCCCGAGCTTCTCCGCGACCTGGTCGAGCTGCACCTCGAAGGCGAAGCGCGGCTGCACGCTGCCGTGTCCGCGCTTGGGTCCGCAAGGCGGCTTGTTCGTGAAGACGCGCGTGCTGTCGAAGCGGTAGCTGGGGAAGTCGTAGGGCCCCGTGAGGAGCTGGCCGGCGTAGTAGGCCGTGACCAGGCCGAAGGAGCTGTACGCGCCGCCGTCGATCAGGATCTTCGCGTCGACGCCCCGGATCCGGCCGTCCTTCCGCGCACCCGTCCGGTAGCGCATGTGCATCGGGTGGCGGCCGCGGTGGGCGTAGAAGACCTCCTCGCGCGTCCAGAGCATCTTCACGGGCCGACCGGTGATCATCGCGAGCTTCGCGACGCAGAACTCGAGGCTGAAGGGGTCGGACTTGCCGCCGAAGGCGCCGCCCAGCGCGGGCTGGACCACGCGGATCTTCGCGATCTCGAGCCCGAGGACGAGCGCGAGCGCGCGCTGGACGTAGTGCGTGATCTGCGTGGCCGACCAGACCGTCAGGAGCCCGTCGCCGGAGAACTGCGCTACCGCGCAATGGGGCTCGATCGGCGTGTGCGTCGTGCCGTGGAAGAAGTACTCGTCCTCGACGACGACCTCGCAAGTGCCGATCTCGCGATCGACGTCGCCGAAGGAGAGGTCGACGTGCTTGCTGACGTTGCCGGGCCCCTTGGAGTCCTCGTGGATGCGCGGCTCGCCCGCGGACAGCGACTCGAAGGGGTCCTGGAACGCCCGCAGGGGCTCGTAGACGACGTCGATGAGCTTCAGCGCCGCGTTGGCCGTGTCCTCGTCGACCGCGGCGACGGCGGCGACCTCGTCGCCGATGAAGCGCACCTTGTCCGTCGCGAGCGCGTTCTCGTCGGGTGTCCAGGGGATGACGCCGTACTTGATCGGCATGTCACGCCCCGTGATCACCGCGTGCACGCCGGGAAGCGCGAGCGCGCGCGAGGCGTCGATCGAGACGATCCGCGCGTGCGCGTGGGGGGAGCGCAGGGTCTTCGCGTGGAGCATCCCCGGCAGCACGATGTCGTCGGCGTAGACCGCCGCGCCGGTCGCCTTGGCGATGCCGTCGACCTTCCGATGCGGCTTCCCGATCACGGAGAAGTCGCCCCAAGGCGCTCCCGGTCCGTGGAGATCGCGCGCCGCCATCAGCCCGGCTCCTTCTCGCGCTCGGCCCGAAGCCTCGCCGCCGCCTCGCGGGCGCGGCGCTGCGCCTCCTCGGGAGACATCCTCTGGGCTTCCCAGGAGCGCGGCGCGGGCTCGACGCCGATCGCCTCCGCCACCGCGAGCTCGACCGCCTCGAAGATCTGCGTGTAGCCCGTGCAGCGGCACAGGTTTCCCGAGAGCGCCTCGCGGATTTCCGGGCGCGTCGGGCAAGGATTGCGATTCAGGAGCGCGCGGGCGGACAGCATCATCCCCGGCTGGCAGAAGCCGCACTGGAGCGCGCCGCACTTGTCGAACGCGGCCTGGACGGGGTCGGGGCCGGAGCCCCCCGCGGCGATGTGGAGCGGCATGAGTCCCTCGATGGTCGTGATCGAGCGCCCCTCGACCATGCCCGCGACCGTGATGCAGGAGAGCCAAGGTTTCCCGTCCACGAGGACCGTGCACGCGCCGCAGTCGCCCTTGTCGCAGCCCTGCTTGCTGCCGGTGAGGTTGAGCCGGTAGCGCAGGACCTCGAGCAGCGTCCAGTGGTCGGGGGCTGCGACCTCGACGGCGTCGCCGTTGATCTCCAGGGAGAGGGTGCGCACTCCCGCATTCTCGCCGCCCCCGGAGGGCAGGACAAGCGCGGCCTAGTGAGGCAGATGACCCTCGCTAGAGGGCCGTGGAGGCAACAGACTGGGCAGTGCGGCGACCTGCGATGATCCACGATCTCTCCGAGTCCGACGCTCCGGAGCTGCCCGAATACGACCTGTGCGTCGTCGGGACCGGTCCCGCGGGCGCGACGCTCGCGAGCGAGCTCGCTGCGAGCGGGCTGCGTCTGTGCGTGCTCGAGAGCGGGCGCGAGCGGCCGACGGCGCGCGGAGACGCGCTTCGAGGCGTCGAGAGCGAGGGCCTCCTCGTCAAGGACTGGTCGCGAGAGCGTGTCCTCGGCGGCGCCTCGACGACCTGGGCCGGCCTCTCGAGCCCGCTCGACCCGATCGATCTCGCGCCGCGGCCCTGGGCCGACTCGCCGGGCTGGCCCATCGCGCGCGAGGAGCTCCTCGCGCTCTACGAGGAGGCGTCGAACCGCTACCGGTTCCCCGGGGCTGCGGCGTTCGGACCCGAGGGCTTCGGCAAGCTGCGCGCGCGCGGGGAGCTGCAGCCGAACTGGGGGATGCTCGAGGAGAAGGTGTTCCTCGCCTGCGCCGAGCCCCAGGACTTCGGACGCGAGTGCGAGGCGGCGTGGAGGTCGGACCGGATCGATCTGCTCCTCGATGCGACGCTCGTGCGGCTGGAGACGGGCGGGAGATCCGGGCCCAGTCGCGTGCGCGCCGGCGTCGTCCGCACGTCGCGCGGCGAGCTGCGCGTCCGCGCGCGCGCGTTCGTGCTCGCGACCGGAGGCATCGAGAACGCGCGGTTGCTCCTTCTCTCCCGCCTCGGGAACGAGCACGGGCAGGTCGGCATCGGATTCATGAATCACCCGAAGAACTACTTCGGCGTCGTGAAGCTCGCGCGGCCGGTCTCGGAGCTCCCGTACTTCTTCGGCTCCCTCCACGCCGGCTTCGCGGGCTACGCGGGCCTGCGGCTGAAGGAGCCGGTGCAGCGCGATCTCGGCCTCCTCAACTCCTACGCGCGCTTCGAGCCGCTCTTCCCCTGGTCCGACGACGAGGGCGTCGAGTCGCTCGTCGCGCTCGTCAAGCAGAGCCGCGGCTTTTTCACGCGCTGGAAGAAGAGTCGCGCGGACCAGGTCGTGGAGCTGCGCGACTGGTCCGAGACCGGCGACGACTCGGAGCTCCAGAACCGCCGCCCCGGCGCGTCGAGGAAGCTCTCGCTCCTCGGCAACGTCCTCCTCCACGCGCCGAGCGTCGCGCACTACGCCCGGTACCGCCTGGGCCGGAAGAAGCCGCGGGTCCATCGCATCCGGCTGCGCAATTTTCTCGAGATGAGGCCCGACCCGGAGAACCGCGTGACGCTCTCCGACACCCTCGATCCGCACGGCGTCCCGCTCCCGCGCGTCCGGCACCGCTGCGGCGAGATCGACCGGCGCACGCTGATCCAGCTCCATCGGATCCTGAGCGACGAGCTGCGTTCGAACGGCATCGGGGAGCTCGAGGGCGATCTCGAGCGTGCCGATCCCTGGCCGATCGACCAGGACGCGTCCCACCACATGGGGTCGACCCGGATGGGAACCGACGCGCGCTCGTCGGTCGTGGATCCCGATCTCCGGCTGCACGGCGCGGAGAACGTCTGGATCGCCGGCTCCTCGGTGTTCCCCGCGTCCGGCTGCGCCAATCCGACGTACACGATCGTGGCGCTCTCGATCCGGCTCGCGCGGCATCTGCGCCGCGTGCTCGCCGCTCCGAATCCGCTCCGGGAGCCCGCCGCGTGAGCGCCCGCCGCGTCTGGATCGTCGGCGCCGGCAAGCGCGTGCGCGAGACCGCTCTGCCGGCGCTGCTCTCGATGCCGGAATCGTTTGAGGTGGCCGGCGTGCTCGCCCGGACCTCGAGGGACATGGAAGCCGCCGGCCGGCGGTTCCCGGTGCGAGCGCTGGGCGATCTGCGGCCGCAGGACCTCGCCCGGGGCGACCTCGTCTACGTGGCCGTCGGCAAGGACGCCGTTCCGGAGGTCCTCGGGCATCTAAAGCGATTCGACCGCGCGCACCTCGAGCTCCTGATCGACACGCCGGTGCTCCGCTTCAAGCACTTGCGCCACCGCTCGCTCCTCGAAGGCTGGGACCGGGCCGGCGTCGCCGAGGACACGATCCATCTGCCCTGGTACGAGACCGCTCGAGCGGCGGCGGGGGAGATCGCGAGCGTCGTCTTCGACCGTTCCGCCTACGCCTACCACGCCCTGGCGCAGGCGAAGGCCCTGTGTGGCGCGCGAGCCGTGACGCGGGCTCGGCGCGTGAGGATGGACGGCGGCCGCTCGCGCCGCGAGCTCGAACTCGCTCGCGACGGATCGGGCTCGATCGCGCGCGCGACCATTCTGGAGCCGCGCGACTACTCGCTCGGCCGCTTCGTCGTCGTCGGCGCGCGTGGGCTCGTCACGGATCGCCTCGAGACCCCGGAGGAGGGGACACACCTCGCCCCGATCCTCGAGAACGGGGTGTGCGTCGGCTTCCGCGCCGGGGACGCCGCGACGAGGCTCTCGCCCGATGAGATCGATCTCGCGCGGACCGATTCGCCCGGCGCGAGCGTGACGGCGCGGATGGAGTCGATGAAGCGGATCGGGTTCCGGCGGATCCTGGCCGGGGTCGCGACGGGGCGCGGCGCCTATCCGCCGGAGGAGGGCCTCGACGACATGGCGATCGACTGGTTCCTCGAGCGCTTTGGCCGCTGGCGCGCGGCGCCTCTCCTCGACGTCCACTCCGGTGTCGGGCGCGCCTTGTGGAGCGCGGTCGGGCGCTTGAAGTGAGAGCGTCCGTTTCGCTGCCGTCCCCGCGCTAGCGCGGGGGCACCGCGCCCGCGTTCGGGCCGCCCGGGGCGGCACCAGGGGGCATGATCACCGCGCCCGCCGGAAGACCGCCCGGGACGGCCGGCTGGATCGGCGGGGGAGGAGCGGGCGGCGGGATGTAGAGCGCGTCGAAGGGCGGCTGGGGTTCCGTTCCCAGCCACAGAGACATCCGCAGGTTGCCGACTTCCGACGCCGCGTCGGAAAGCCCGAGCTGCGACAGCGAGGGGAAGAGGAGGCGGACCGTCTGCATCTCCGCGTCGTAATCGACGACCTCGGCCGGGAGGGAGAGATTCTGGCCGGCGGACTGGAGGGACAGCGTGGCCTGCAGCTTCGAGCCTTCGGGGAACACCGCGTTGCGTACCAGCGTCTCGCTGCCCTGGCGTCCGCCGTAGTCGATCACCACGAGGGTCTGATCGTAGAAGGACGAGGACAAGGAGTCGCTTTCCCCGTGCCCGGGCAGGTGGAAGCGGCCCGAGGCGAACTGGCTGCCGCCCATGAGGCTCACCAACTCGATCCAGAGCGACTGCGACAGGCGCACCGCGGAGTGGTCGGCTCCCATCATCTCGACCAGGCGTGCGCGGAAGCCGACCTGGTCGTTGACTTGGGCGAAGCGGAAGAGCTCCCGCAGGCCGGCTTCGTCGACGCGGTCGAGCCCGTAGCGTCCGCCGATCTGCGCGAGGAGCTTCGTCACGTCCTCGTTCGTGCTCTCCGCGAGCTCCTCGCCCGTGTCCGTGTCGACGAGCGTCGTGCGGGAGACGAGTTCCACTTCCCCGGCGTTCTTCTCGGGCACCATCAGGAGCAGCGTCACGTTGTGGTTGCGCGGCACCATGGCGAAGTCGGCCGTCGACTCGGCCATCGCGCCGATCCGGACGCGGAGGGTGTTCTGCGACATGCGCGCGACCGTCAGGAGCGCGTTCAGGTCGCGTCCGGCGACCTGACCCTGGAATTGCTGGCTGAACATGTCCGCCGAGAGCTTGGTGGCGAAGTCGCCGGGAAGAGAGAGGAGCGAGAGAGCCAGGCGCGTCGTCTCCTCCGAGGAGCGGTGCTGGAGCGACGACTCGAGGTTGTCGGTGACGAGCAGCGGCAGCACGACGGGGCCCGTGCCGCCGGTCGAAGCCCCCGAGGGATCCGCGGCGCGCAGCGAGACTTCCGGAGGCGCTGCCGGGGTGCCCGCCTGGCCGAGCCCCGAGGCGAGCGCCGGCGCGTCGGGCGAGAAGAAGGAGAGCGTCGTGTAGGCGTCGTAGGGCTGGTGACGGCGGCGGGGGATCAGGCTGATCTGCAGGCGCACGAGGTAGGGGCGGAACCCCTGCGGGATCACGGCGTCGCGCATGACCCGGTTCATGATCTGGACTTCCTGGTAGAGGCCATTGGCCGTCCAGTACTCCATCATCGCGTCGGGTCCCTCGACGCCGATCGGGAGCGCGGTGACCTTCGAATTGAACGTCGGAGAGGGACCATCGGGCAGCCCGGTCGTGTCCGGATCCTGCGTGGCCGATGCGCCCAGTCCCATGCCGCGCTGGTTGGACTCGAATTGCTGGCGCGTGTCCCGGATGACGAGATTGCGAGCCTCGTCCGCCGTGAGCTGGAAGCGCGGTTGGAGGGCGTCGACGTAGTGCGACCAGGGCGCGACAGCCAGGACCGTCACGTGGACCGAGCCCGCGTCTCGCTGGGTAGTCGCCCGGGTCGCGCGGTGGAAGCCATCCCCCTGGCTCTTGCAGGCCGAGGGGCCGAGGGCCAGGGCCACCATCAGAGCGGCAGAGGGGAGGAGGGGGATCCGCATGGGATGCGCGTGAGGTTTCAGGGTGAGTGGGTCGAAGGAGTGCTCATTCACGTGCGAGGATTCGCAGGCAAGCCGTGGCCTTGACCTTGTCGGGGACGGCTCCGATGTACGACTGACTCAGCCATGGCACCGCGACTCGTTCTTCGAGGGTCCAGGTCGAACCAGTTTTCGTCCAGCGCCGCTCGGCCATGCCGTCCCCATCGCCATCCTCGAGGCAGAGGTCGAAGCCCCCCGGTTCCTTTCGGTCGTAGAGAGCCAGACGTGTGCCACTCTCTGGGAAGAGGAAGGCGGCCTGGGAATGGAACGCGGAAGGATCGGATCCTTCGAATTTCCCTCGGAGGTCAATCAGGACGGCCTGGGGGGCCTTTTCGGTGCCGATGAGGAGGACTCCCTCGCTGCCCGCCCGGGCGGCGCTCTCGAACTTCGACCAGAAGGTCCCCAACTCGACGGGCAGGGGCAGGTCCGCCAGGCAGGCCAGGGGCTTCTCGATGGGCTTCCTGGCCGCCCTTCCCCAGGGCGGGGCGCCCAGGCCCGGCCAGGAGGTCGTGATCGGGATCTGGAACAGGCTGCCATCCGGAGGGGCGGCCTTGCCCGAGCCGAGCCCTCGGGTGACGGGTCCCTTCAGGAGGTCGCCGAAGACCTTCCTCGCCGCATCCTGCTCCAGCGCACCCCGGGTCAGGACCTCCTGCCCGGCGATCCAGGAGAGGTTGACCTCCGGGTCGCTCGGGCCGCGGGGAATGGCCATGACCCAGACGCTCTCGGAACCCAGGGCGTCGTCCGTGACCGTGACCCAGTCCGTGAGCTCGAATTCGGCGCGAGCCTCGCGTTCCAGCCGCGCCGAGCGGCCGCTCTCCGGATAGAGGCAGAGCACGTTCCAGTTGGCGTCGAGGTAGAGGACCGTGACGTCGTAGATCGCGTCCGCGCTCTTCTGCAGCAGGACTCGGATCTCCTCGCCGGGGCGCAGCTGGTCACCGGACTTCAGGCGCCTGGCCGCTTCGCCCGCGCGTGCGCGGCACTCGACGCGAACCTGGACCGCCTCCCCGGTGGGGGGGAACAGTCCGCACAGCCGACGCAGGTTGTGCACCTTGAGGAGCTGTTCGAGCTTCTCCCCGAGGCCCCTGGGCGGCACGTCCAGGATGTCCGCCGATCCGACGTGTCCCGCGGCGCGAAGGTGGATCCGGGCGCCGTCGACCACGATGCGCCAATCCGCCGCCTTTGGGTCGGCGACGATCGGGAAGCGTGAGGCCTTCTCCTGCAGCACGAGGCGAGCGGCCTCGGGGAGCTTCTCGATGCCGACGGGCTTCTCGTCGGCCGCCACGAGGGCGATCGAGAGACGGAACTCCGAGAGACTGCGGGAATGGATCCTGGCGATGCACGTCGCGGGCGCCGCGGGGAGCGTGCCGCTCTTCAGCTCGACTTCGGCGTCGTGCAGCCCGGCGCGCGCGACCTCGACCCGAGCGACCGCCGGACCGGCCGGAGCTGCGGGATCCTGGACCTCGAGGACGACTCCCGGCTCGATGCCGGCGAGCATGCCGTGATCGAGCCGCAGCGAGGCGTTTCCGATCGTGAGGAGCAGGGGCGGAGTCGCCGCTCGAGCGCCGGAGCCGACGATCTGCGAGAGGTCGCCCTCGGCCAGCGGAACCGTCAGATTGCAGGGAAAAGCCTGGTAGGCCGCGGTGACGCGCGAGGAGAGCTCGCGGTAGCTGGCCGTCGAGCCCAGCTTGTGCAGCTCGCGCGCGAGCAGGTACGTGTAGAGGCCGTGAGGCTCCGGATTCTCGGCGTCGGGCGGGAGCTTCATCTCGGGCGCGGAGCCGAAGCTCTGCGCGCCGTAGAAGGCCACGATGCCGTCGGTCGTGAGCGCGTCCGAGGGCTTCGCGGCGGCCGGGGCCTCGTTCCTCTTGCGCCCGCCCGCGCCACGCACGCCCAGGCGGTCGGGAGCGACGAAGCGCAGGACGACGTCGTCGGCTCCGCCCCCGCGCAGCATCGTCCCGGAGTGGCAGGAGTCGATGACGAGCCACACGTCGGCACCCTTCGCGCGGATGCGGCGCACGAGATCGGCGATCTCGTCGTCGGAGAGGCCATGGGGGATCTTCTCGCCGTCCGGCGACGGGCGGACGTCGGCGGGCAGGAACACCTCGTCGAGCCCGTCGGGCTCGTCGCTCAAGCTCTCGCTGCTGCTCGGCTGCTGCGATCCGTGCCCGGCCATGTAGATGACGATCCACTCGCCCTTCTGAGCAGCGCGCTCGAGTTCCTGCAGCGCGCGGACGATGTTGGCCTTCGTCGGCCGCGCCGACTCCTCCTCGGGCCAGCCCGCGAGCTTCGTCATCCGGGACGGGGGAACCGCGAACACCTGCTCGAGCGTCTTGGCGAAGAGCTCCACGTCGTTGACCGGACCGGAGAGCTCGATCGTGTTCGAGCCGGCGACCTTGCCGCCTTCCTTCTTGAGGTAGGGGTATTCGGTGCAGCCGACGAGGAGGACGCGGGCCGAGCGGGTCGGTTCGGCGGACTTGGGCTCCTGGGCCGGCAGGCTGCCCCACAGGGCGGACAGGACGAGGGGTACGAGCGGGTTCAAGGGAGGACTCCTGGGGATCAGAGGGGTAGGTCTCCGACGAAGGAAGCCCCTGCGGTGCTTCTGGACCCTGCCAGAATAGAGATTCGCAGGGTCCGAGGGGGAAGGCACCCCCTGCGATCGCCCAAGAGGCTCGGAAGGGCTCCTAGCCGCAGAGGAGGACCGACAGCTTTCGGCGGTACTCCGTCGCCAGGGGATCGTCCTCGCCGAGGACTGCGAGAGCCTCGAGCAGGGCCTTGCGCGGCTCGCCGCCCTGGAAAGCCAGATCGCGCCGGGCGGCCTCGAACAGGACGGGCAGGGCGTCCGCGGGGCGGCGGGCGGCGATCAGCGCGCGTCCGAGCTTCAGGCGCGCATCGAGGTCCTCGGGTGTCGCTGCGACGGCGCTCTCGAGCTTCGCGAGGTCGCCCGCGTGCTCCTGGGCGGACAGGACCGCCCGCGCGGCCTGCGCCGCGGTTCCCTCGCGTTCCGTCTCGGGGAGTGCGTCGAGAAGGCGCTCCGCTTCTCCCAGTGCCCCTGCGAGCGCAAGGAGCCGCGCGAGCTCGCCGCGGGCCTTCCAGTCGTCCCGCGATTCCTTGACTCGATCACGCAGGGCCGCGATCGCCTCGGCGGGCTTGCCCGCGCGCTCGAGCTCCAGCGCTTCCGCCACGGCATCCCGTGCCGGCCGCACGTGCTTGCCGAGCAGAGCTCGCACCTTCGACTCGGGCTGCGCCCCGAGGAAACCGTCGACCACCTGGCCGTCCTTCACCACGACGACCGTGGGGACGCTCTGGATCCCGAACGCGGAGGCGAGGTCGGGGGAGCGGTCGATGTCGACCTTGGCGAGGGTCCACGCGCCCTGCGCTTCGGCCGCGAGCTTCTCGAGGATCGGCGAAAGCGTCCGGCACGGCCCGCACCAGGTGGCCCAGAAATCGACGAGAACCGGCGCGGAGCGCGAGCGGTGGATCACCTCGCGCTCGAAGGTCGCAGTCGTGACGTCGAGGACGCTCGGCTTCGGGCCTGCTGTCGATTCGGGCATGGTGGAGAAGCTTAGGCTCCGCCGCGGGGGATGCGAGCCGGCGCTTCACGCCGGAGGCGGTTCGCGTGGGAATCCCGCGATGGCCTCCAGGAACGCCGGACCGAGGTCCGCCGCCTTCTTGTCCCCGACGCCCTTGATCGAGCGGAACTCCTCGGGTGTCCTCGGCCTGCGCGAGGCCAGGGACACGAGGGTCTTGTCGTTGAAGACGATGTAGGGCGGGACGCCGCGCTCTCGCGCGATCTCCCGGCGCAGCTCCCGCAGGTGCTCGAAAAGTCGTTCGTCCGGGGCGGGCTCTCCCGTCTCGATCGAGCCCACCGGGACGGTTTTCCGGCGCAGGGGCGAACCGGATCGCGCGGCCTGGGGCAGCACGGGAGCGAGCAGGGTCACCTCCCGCTCGCCCCTCATCACCTCGACTCCCTCCTTCGAGAGGAAGAGCGTCGGGTAGGGTCCGTCGGCGAGACGCAGATGACCCTGGCCGAGCAGCTGCTCGATCCACTGCCGGATCTCGCGCGCGCCCTGATCGCCGAGCAGCCCGTAGGTCGAGAGCGCGTCGTGTCCGCACTGGCGGATCTTCTCCGTCTTCGCGCCCCGCAGGACGTCCGTCACGTGCGCCGCGCCGAAGCGCTGTCCGGTCTTCACCACGCAGGAGAGGATCTTCTGCGCGACCACGGAAGCCTCGGGCAGGCGGGCGATCTCGCCCAGGCAGACGTCGCAGGCGCCGCAGGCGGCGGCCGCGCCTTCGGACCACTCCTCGCCGAAATAGGAGCACAGGGCGCGGTGGCGGCACTGCGCGCCGGTGGCGAGGTTCCACATGTGCGAGAGCCGGTCGAGCGCGTCGGAGAGGTCGGCGCCGGCGTTCGGGACGCCCTGCTCGGCGGCCTCGCGCGCGCTGTGCTCGATCAGGTTCTTCCAGCCGTGGAAATCCGCGCCTCCGTAGAAGAGCACGCATTCTGCCGGAAGCCCGTCGCGCCCCGCCCGGCCCGTCTCCTGGCTGTACTGCTCGACGCCCTTGGGGAGGCTTCCGTGCACGACGAATCGCACGTCGGGCCGGTCGATGCCCATGCCGAACGCGACCGTCGCGACGACGACGTCGAGGTCCTCGGACTGGAACGCCCGCTGCGTCCGCTTGCGGTGCGCGGCGTCGAGGCCGGCGTGGTAGGGCTCGCACCGGATCCCCAGCGCGCGCAGATCGCTCGCGAGCTCCTCGACATCGCTCCTGCGGAGACAGTAGACGATTCCCGCCTCGCCGCGATGCCGCGCGATCACGCCCGCGACCTGACCGGTCAGGTCCCGGCGGGGGAGCACGCGGTAGGTCAGGTTGGGGCGGTCGAAGCTCCCGACGATGATCTCGGCGTCGCGCAGGGCGAGCTCCTGGACGACGTCCTGGCGCACGCGCGGCGTCGCCGTCGCCGTGTAGGCCTGGATCGGCGTCGAAGGGAGCCGACGGCGGAGCTCGCCGAGCTGGCGGTACTCGGGCCGGAAATCATGGCCCCAGTGACTGATGCAGTGGGCTTCGTCGATCGCGAGCGCGGCCAGGCCTAGCGGCTCGAGACGCTCGACGAAGCCCTGGCTCATCAAGCGTTCAGGCGAGACGTAGAGGAGCTTGAGTTCGCCGCTGGCGAGCGAGCGCTCGACCTGGCGCCGCTCCTCGGCCTCCTGGGCGCTCGTGAGCATCCCGGCACGGACTCCGTCGGCCAGGAGACCGTCCACCTGGTCCTGCATGAGGGAGATCAGGGGGCTCACCACGACGGTCAGGCCGTCCCGCAGGAGGGCGGGGGCCTGGTAGCAGAGGCTCTTGCCTCCTCCCGTCGGCATCACGAGGAGCGCGTCGCGGCCGGAGAGGGCCGCACGGATCGCCCGGTCCTGGAGCGGCCGCAACTTCTCGAAACCGAAGGTGCGGCGGATCAGCTCGAGGACGGGCTCCAGGGGGACGTCATCTCGCGTCGGGCCCTGGGCTCGGGGAAGGGTATGAGGAGGGGTCGACACGAACGGCCGACCGATTGGATCAACCGACGGTCACGGATCAAGCGCAGTTTTTCTGGCCGCGCGGGTGGATGCCCCTTTTTCAGCGGCCGCCTTCCCGATCGGAGTATCGGAGTGAGCCGCTCGCGCTCAACGGAGCGACTCGCGGGCGACGGCCAGGCACGCGCCTTCGAGGCGCCGCGGGACGTGGCGGGCCGGCAGGCCTACGGACATCCTTGGCCCGAGTCGTAGTTCTGGCCGTCGTCGATGGCGGGCCTGCCGCTCTGATCGTGGGGGACGGTCACAAAGATGACGCCGCTGCCGAACTCGCCCCCCTCGCCCCCGCCGATGTCGAAATGGATCGCGTACACGCGACCGTTGCTCGGCCCCCGGCGCTCGGCCCGGACGGAAGCGACGTGACCTCCGACTCCGAAGGCGTCGCACACCGTGTTGCCGTCGCCGGTCGAGTTGATGGGCTCGTCCTGCGTGATGTCCGTGATCGTGACGGACCCTCCGCCCTCACCACCGAGTCCGAGGATCTCGTTGAGGTCGAGCTCGACATGCTTGTGGTTGGGCGGCCACAGAGTGATGGTCAAGGTGCCCGAGGCGCTCGCGGAGGGGGGCGATTCCCGGACGGAGTCGCGTGAATGAGTCGCGCTCTGCGGTGAGGCGAGGAGGAGGCACAAGCCGACGGCGGGAAGGATGGTGTTCAACATGATTCAGTGGATTTCGCGAGGTGTTCTGGACTCAGGCATCCCTGGGACGCAGGCGCGGGCCAACTCGATGGAATGACCCGCCTGCAGTTCCTCCCTCCGAGTTTACCCCTGCGCCCGCGCGGTGGGGGTCCGACCTGCGACCTTCGCGGGATCGGGGCCCGGACTCGATCCCAGGGCACGGGGCGGCCCCACGGCACGCCCCACGAGTTCCTCACCAGGAATGTTGTTCCCACCAGCGCGGCGACGACGGTGCTGCTCGCCCTACCGGGGGTTCGTATCAAGAGCGGTGGGGGGCCCGTCCGATCCGTGGGGAGTCACCATGGGGGGGGAAGACGAAACGACCATTCGGGCCGGAGTCGGGAGGGCGATCTCCAGTCGCCATCAGCGGCCAAAGAGCGGCTTGACGCTGCTGGAACTGATCATCTCGGCCACGATCCTGACCATCGGCCTTGGAGGCATCGTCAGCACGCTCCTGACTTCACTGGCGCTGAACGTCACGAATCGAGAGAGCCGCCTCGCGAAGCTGGCTGCCGAGAGCACCATCGAGCGGATCCGCGGCACGACCTTCTCCAGCGTCTTCGCCACGTTCAATGCGAACCCGGCCGACGATCCGGGTGGCGCAGGAACGGCGCCCGGCTCCAACTTCGCGGTACAGGGTCTGGCCCCGCAAGCGGGGGATCCGGACGGTTTCGCGGGCGAGATCCTCTACCCAGGGGACGGGAGCGCGCTTCGGGAGAACGTGGTCGACCTGCCGCTGGGCATGTCCCGCGATTTGAACGGGGATGGAGTCGTCGACGCTGCGAATCACGCGGGCGACTACGTGGTGTTGCCTTTGCGAGTTCGGATTCGCTGGCGCGGCAAGACGGGCAACCGGCAGACCGAGTACGTGACCACACTCGTGAATCGCCAGTGAACCAGCCTCGATCCACATCAGGGTTCACTCTCCTCGAGCTGGGCATCGCCGTGTCGATGCTCGGCGTGCTGCTCGTGGGAGCCGTGTCGATATTCGAATCCACCAGGCGCGTCCACGAGGCCACGACGACCGACGTCGATCTGGAATCCAATGTGCAGCGCACGCTGGAACGCATCGCCGACCTCCTTCAGCGTTCTCGTCGCAGCAACGTCCTTCCCGCGAGTCCGGGTGCCCAGGCGCCCTTCAGCGCTTCTCAAGTCGACTTCACGTCGGTGACTTCGTTCGTGGGGGGAGCCGCCGTTTGGGGTGCCGCGCAGCGGATCGAGTTCCAGTACAGCCCAACGGATCCCGACGACGGACTCGACAACGACGGCGACGGGATCATCGACGACGGAGCGGTGGTCTGGACGACCGATCTGGGACTGCCCACGCAGCGATCGATGATCCTCTGTCGAGGCGTGACGGAATTCGCGAATGGGGAGACCCAGGACGCCACGGATCAGAACGGCAACGGTCTCATCGACGAGCGCGGTCTCTCGTTCGATTTCCAGGGAAGCAGCGTCACCGTCCGTCTGACCGTTTCGCGAGTCTTGAACGCCAGCCGGCAGTCGACCCGCTCAGCCCAACGAATGATCACCCTGCGGAACATCTAGGCCCACGGACATCCACATGATTCACGCTTCTCTCCTGCGGGCACGTCGTCGAGTGCGGGGCGCCAGCGCCCTCCTGATGTGCGTCGTGATCCTCGTGCCCATGCTCGTCATCGGATTCGTCATGATGAAGCGGGGGGTTGCCCTCGAGCAGGAGCTGGGCGCGGAATCCGACCAGGCGCAGGCCGCGATCCTGGCGGAAGCCGGGATCGCGGAAGCGGTGACCGCGATTCGAAACGGACGAAACGGGATCGTGGCGTCGCAGGCGGCGCCGGCGCGCCTCGGCAGTGGGCTCTTCTGGGTGGAGGCCACGTTCCTCGCCAACAAGCAAGTCCGCCTGAATTCGGTAGGGATGTCTGGCCAAGGCCGCGCCGCGCTCGACGCGGTCGTCAGGATCCGCGTCGATCCCTGGCGCGCCTACGGGGTCTTCTCGAACCTCACGGCCGATCTCAAGGGGCAGTTCTTCCTGGACTCCTACGATTCGAGGCTCGGAACCTACGCCTCTCAGGTGGCCGGCGGCTCCACTTACGCCGGCAGCGATGCGGTCATCGGCAGCAACCAGAGCATCGACGTCGGAGGCCTGTCGAGGATCTGGGGCAGCCTACGGCCTGGCCCCACCGGCACGGCCATCATCGGGGGTGGGAGCACCGTGTCCGGCTCGACGACGCCGGCCACGAGCCTCGTCACGCTCGCTCCCGTGACCGTTCCTCCTCTCCCCGCGGGCGGCGCGCTGGTGGTGGGCAGCGGAACCGTGACCCTCCCGCCCGGGAATCACCGCTACACGTCGATCAGCGTGGCGAACGGCGCGGCGCTCGTCATTCGCGGACCATCGTCGATCGTGGTCGACGGGGCCGTGACCATCGGGAACCACGGGAAGATCCGGGTGGCCACGACGGGCGCAGTCAGTCTCTACGCCGGGGGCGACGTGTCCGTGGGTACGAAGGCCGGCATCGAGACGCCGACGGCCAGCCCCGTCGCGTTCTCCATGTACCTCACGGGCGGCTCCTCCCAGACTGCGGTGTTCAAGCCCCACGGCGATTTCTACGGGACCGTGTACGGACCGAACGCGACCATCCAGCTCGGCAACGACTTCGTCGCGTTCGGCGCCATCACCGGCAACCGGGTCTTCTGCCAGAACCCCAAGGTCAAGGTGCACTACGACAGGGCCATCGGCGCCGTCACCCCGAGCGGTCCTGTCGAGGTCGACACTCTCTACTGGAATGCCGCCGCCTTTCCCGTGCCTGATCTGCTCCACGACCGCACGGATCCCTTCAGCCTGCTCGGCGTGCAAGCGAACAGCCTCCCCAAGCCCGCCGATGCCTGGAACGCGGGTGGTTTCCCGGCCTGGTTCTGACGGCCGATCAGCCGCGACGTGGATTGGGCACGGATGAGCAAGATCCATGCGGGAGGCCGGCTCGTCTTCGGGGGGCTCGCGCATGCCGCTGCCCTCGTCCTCCTTCTGCCGGCGACTCGCGCCTCGAGCGCCCTCGGGTCCCTGGAGCGGGTTGAACCACTAGGCGCTGCCCCGCAACACGAAGGGGTGCCCCAGTCCCGCGAGCCCGACAACCCGACGCTCGCACCTCTGCTCCATCGTCTGGGCTCCATGGGCCCGCGTGCAGTTCGCGCTGTCGTGAGGGTCCTCTCCGGGATCGGTCCGGTGCCGGGCGAAGACGGAAACTACGACGTGGCGGACCTGGACGAGGACCAGGTTCGAGCCATCCTGGACAGCCTGAGGCAGCTGGACAGAAGGACGCTCGCACGCGAACTCGACTCGTGCGCCCGCTCCTCGGCCTCGGATCGCACGACGCTCGGAATCCTGCGAGTCCTGGCGCGGTACGGGGACTCCGAGGATCTACGTCTCGCCGTGCACGCGGCCAACTCCCGTCAGCAAGCCGGAGGGATGGAGCCAGGACTCCACGCAGCCCTCCGCGAGACGGTTCGACGAATCCTTGGCCGCGATCCGCGCGGCTACACCTCGATGACGGAGCTCTTGCGGAGAGCCGACGAAGAAGTCGCCTACACGGTCGCCGTGGCCGTCGCCGACGCCGGCCTTCCGCGCGGTCTCGACACGCTGACCACGCTCCTGGGTTGGAAGGGGGAGTTCAATGCGGTTCTGCTGCGGCAGGTCGGTCGACTCGCAGCTGTCTGTGAAGCCCCGGCTGGAAGGCCCGTCCTGGCCGTGGTGCGTTCCTACTTGCACTCGGACGAGCCGAGGGAGGCCAGCGAGGCTGCCATCGCTAGCGGACGGCTCGAGGACTTCGACGCCTTGGAGCCGCTGATCGGCTTGCTGCGCCACGCCGACCCAGTCGTGCAGGGCTCAGCCGCATGGTCGTTGAGCCGCATGTCCGGGCTCTCCTACCCACCCGATCCGACCGCGTGGCGCGCCTGGCTGGCGACCGAGGAGGAATGGATGGAGTCCGTTGCGCCGCGGTTGGTGCGCGGTCTCGGCGATCGGGATCCCGCGATCGTCATGGAAGCACTGAACGAGTTCAGCCGCCGGCGGTATCGCCGCGATTTCGTCGCGGGCTGGATCACCGCCGTGCTCGACCGGGGCAGCGCGCCCCTCCGCCGACTCGCCTGCACGGCCCTGGGGCGCCTCGGATCGAAGGCGGCCATCCCTGCCCTCACGAGATGCATGGGAGATTCGGATCTGGAGGTCGCGTCCGAGGCAATGACCTCGCTCAAGGCGATCACGGGTAGGGACTTGCCGCCCGATCCCGGGATCTGGACCACCTTCTCCTCCCTCGACGCGGGGGACCGCCCGTCGAGAGAGTAGGCGGCGCCGGGATCGGGGATGAGCCGGTGGCCTCCGGCGACCCTCGGCGAGGCAGTCTCCGCGCACTGTGATTCGCTACGCATCGGCCACGCATGCGGGTTCCGCGTCAGCGTGCTCAGGACGCTCACTCTCGCGGCAACCTACCCAGGCTTCGTGGTTCCCCGCATGATGGGAACCGCCGCAGGGCCCGGCCCGCCCACCGCCGTGCCTCTGCTGAACCAGACACGATGCACAGGACCGCGCTCACCACCCTCCTCCTCGCCATCCTGGCCGGCATCCTCCTGCTTCTTGCGCGGGCGCGGCCCTTCATGCCGTCCCCGATCGCCCCGGGCGAGACCGCGACGAACGAGCCCGTGGAGGAGTTCGCCGCCCCCGCGGCGGTTTCGCCCGCAGTGACGGTTGCTCCGTCAGCCAGGGAAGCTGGAACCGAGGCCTCTGCCCCCGCGGCAACCGCGTCCTTGCTCATTCGCGTCACCGACAGGCGGGGCGGCGCCGCCGTCGAGGGAGCTTCGCTCGCTCTCGAGGCGGCCGACTCCTCCCCGGAGGAGCAACCCGCAGGCATCCTCGGCAATCCCGCCTTCGACGCCGACGCGCTCACGGATGCGCGCGGGGAGAGTCGCCTGGGAGTGCCGAGCGGAATCTCGATGCGCCTCCTCGTCACCGGGACCGGCCCGGACGTGGGGAACCGGAGCGTCTCCGTTCCTGCGCTCGCGCCGGGAGAGCAGCGCGAACTCTCGATCGACCTGCCCTCCGGGCTCGATCTCGAGTTCTGGGTTCGAGTCGTGTCCGCCGAAAACGGCGAGCCCGTGGCCGGTGCGCGCATCCTGCTCTTGGCCGGCGGACCGTCGATCTCGTCTCCGCCAGGCGTTCCGCCCAAGAGGCTTTTCTCCGAGGTCGGCACGGACGCGGCAGGCCTGGCGCGGATCCGGGTGCCTTCGTGGAGAAGCGTCCTCGCGAGCGTGGAAGCCGCGGGCTTCGGGCCCGTCGTCACCGCCGTCGTGCAGGGGCATCCCGATCCCGAGCACGCGCAAGTCCTGCGCCTGTCGCGCTCGGCGTCGCTTTCGATCGTCGTCCTGTCCGCCCAGGGGAGCCCGCTGCCCGGCCTGCGAGTCGCGCTGAGCACGTCGACGGCCTCGATCGCCCGGCCCGAGGGCACGGGCCTGACGGGGAACGATCCCGAGTGGTCGGCCTCGACGGACCCGGACGGGCGCTGCGCCATCGAGGGCTTGCCTCCCGAGGCCGAGTTGCGGGCCCAGATCCGGCGTGGCGAGGACCTGCTGCTCCGGATCGCGGAGCCGATCGTGCTCGCGCCGGGCGAGCGCGCCGAGCGGACTTTCGCTTTCGGCGCCGGGGCGCGGCTCTCGGGCCTGCTCCTAGGTCCCAGCTCGGAACCGGTTCCCGATGTCGTGATCTGGCTCGTTCGCGCGCCTCCAGGCCCCGCGTCGGGACCAACCGACAGGTACTTCCAGAGAGCGACACCCGAGGAGGTCTTCGCCACCGCGCGGACGGACTCGGGCGGTAGTTTCAGGTTCGATGGTCTGGAGGCTGGCGACTGGTGGATCGGGCCGGGCGCCCTCTCCTCCGAGGAGGAGGTCGCCAGTCAGCTGGAGATCGCCACGCGGGCCACCGGCGTGCGGATCAAGCCGGATGAGACCGAGATCCAGCTCGTGATCCGAGCCCACACAGGCCTCCACCTCCGGGGCCGCGTCGTGGGGCCGAACGGAGAGGGTATCGCGTTGGTCTTCGTGAGCGGGTCGCCGGAAGGAGGCGCCGACGTCCTGACGACTCGCTCGAGCGAAGACGGGAGCTTCACGCTGGGTCCTCTCGCACCCGGCCTGTTCAGCCTCCGGGCGCAGGGCCGGTGGGGGATGGCAGACTCCGATCCCGTCCAGGCGAGCTCGAACGAGCAAGAGGTCCTCCTGCGCCTGGCCCCGGGAGGCACGCTGCGCGGGCGAGTCTACGACGAAGCGACCGGCCGGCCCTGCGCCGCTACGGTGCTGCTCCTTTCCGACCCCAACCTGCCGCCGCGGCGGGCCTCGGCTGGAAGAGAAGCCGCCTTCGAGTTCCGAGGGTTGCGCGCCGGCACCTACGACTTGAGCGCGCGCAGCGAGGACGGACGCATCGGGATCCTGCGCGGCGTGTTCGTGCGCAGCGGCGTAGACAACGAGAGCGCCGCGATCGCGATGGCGCCCGGAGCGAAGTTGAGGGTCCGCTGCCTCGGCGAATCGGCCGGCGGGCGGGTCACCGTGCTCGCCGAGGGGATACTCGTCGCCCTCGAGTCCCTGCGGCCCGGGACATCGGCGCTGCTCCCGGTTCCAGTCGGACGCCTCCTCGTGCGCTTCACGACGCCCGATGGTGGGGGCGAGGAACGCGAGGTCCAGACTGCCGCCGGCGACGGGGAGACGGAGATCGTCTTCAGCGGGTCCTAGAGCGAGCTCCGGGCACGCAGCGGAACCGCCTGCACTCCGCTCACCGTCTCCCGACCCTGTCCGGCGTCGAGTCGTCGCGGGAGAAGGTCTTCATCGGGCTCGACGACCGAGCTTGGCCCACCCTCACCCCGAACATGCGCGGTAGTTCGAGGTGGTGCTTGATCGCCAGGGCATTTCAGCTCGGCGGGGCGGCCACCTCGCACCCGCTCGGGTCCTGCTCCCACCGGCTCGACAAGTCGCCGTCCGCGTCGGTCCGTACCCATCTCCACGACGTGCAAACCACGAACGCGCGCGGCCCCCGAGCGTCTGCCCGAGAGCCGCGCTTCGAAGAACTAGCTGGTCAGGATCAGTTGCAGGTGACGAGCTCTCGTCCCTCGTCGAACAGGTTGTTGATCCCGTCCACCGCGGTGTTCACTTCCGAGAGACTCGCGGTTCCCGTGCTCATGCCCGCCAGAGCGCGGTTGCCGAGCGTGAGCAGGCCGCCGACCGTGTTGGGCAGGCCGAGGATCGCCAGGGAATCGAGCACCGCCTGGGGAATCGTGATCGACATGGTGTCCGACGAATTCGGCACGTCGTCCGCTGTCCCGCGGCAGCCGTCGGGTCCGGGCAGCAGCCCGCGGCTCGTCATGCTGCCGCACAGCTGCCGCGCCGAGAGGTTGGTGCTGGCGGTCGTGCAGCCGTTCGGGCTGGTGACACCCGAGCTGAGCCGGAGGTTCAGCGACAGGGTGAGCACCTGACCGAGGAGGTTGTTCTGCCATCTCCCGTTCTGGAGAGGCAGTGCCGTCGGCGAGGTCTGACAATCGGATTCGAGGGTCTCGTCACCGAAGTTCGGCAATATGTCGGGGGTCGAACTCGAGGGCATCCGATCGATGATGCACTGCGCATCGTGCGCGCTGTCCTGGAACAGCAGGGAACGGACACCTGCGACTCCCACCCTCACTCCGCCCTGGAGCAGGTCCTCGATGAGTGCCAGCCGCCCCATCCCGTTGAACTGACCGCCCGCGTTGCCGTAGGCGCCCTGGGTCAGCGTGATGTGGCGCGTGCCGCAGCTCTGGACGGTGAGCGAAGCGCATCGCGTGACGCTGGGTCCACACGCTCCACTGACCGTGACGCAGACCTGGGAGTCATTCGCCGCGAGTGTGAAGGTGTAGCAGCTGCCGGTCTGACCGGGCACGACCGTCCCGTTCTTGGACCACTGGTACGTGAAGGGCCCGGTGCCGCTCGCCGTCGTGCAGAACGTGAGGGACTGGCCTGCGCAATCCGTGGCATTGGACAGCGCCGTCGCGGCGACGTTGGTGTTCGCCGTGAGGTTCGCGCAGCGCGTGACGGGAGCTCCGCAGGCGCCCGAGACGGTCACGCAGTAGGTGTCGACCGTTCCGCCGGCTCCGGCGGTGGCCGTGTAGCAGCTCGAGGTCGCGCCGCCGATCGCCGAGCCGTTCTTCGTCCACGAGTAGGTGAACGGTCCGGTGCCGCTTGCGGTCGTGCAGAACTGGTGGGTGAGGCCCTGGCAGACCGTGGCCGACGAGAGCGCCGTCGCGGCGACGTTGGCATTCGCCGTGAGGTTCGCGCAGCGCGTGACGGGAGCGCCGCAGGCGCCCGAGACGGTCACGCAGTAGGTGTCGACCGTGCCACCCGCTCCGGCAGTCGCCGTGTAGCAGCTGCCGGTCGCGCCCGCGATTGCCGAGCCGTTCTTGGTCCACGAGTAGGTGAAGGGCCCGGTGCCGC